>DBFEIO010000028.1:0-98259 GCA_048330275.1 Collinsella sp. | reverse complement strand
AGCGGCCAGAGCATGGGGGGCACGCCCGGTCCCGTTCCGAACCCGGAAGCTAAGCCCCATCGCGCCGAGAGTACTGCGGGGCCAGCCCGTGGGAGGCCAGGGCGCCGCTGACCGGTGGACGGCACCGAGCCGTCATCGAGAATGGAGAAGGGGGAGGCCTCGCGGCCTCCCCCTTTTTGCGTTAATACATCACAATGTAGTTGCATTTCACCTGTAACCCGGTTGGGCTTATGGGTAATGAGCTTTTATTTAAAGACAATAAATCGAATCACAAGGGCAACTGCTACGACCACAATGATCAAAAGCAAGAATTGGAGTCGATGCTGCCTACGTCGTTTACTTGATGAAACGAAGATCGTTTTCCCTTGTTTTGGCGTCTCGAGATAACGAGCCGAATGCGTTAAGGTTTGCTTAGGTCGAGGACCTCTTTGATGCCGAGTTACGGGCTTTTTCGTCGGATCGTCATTGATTGCGCTGTTTTTTGATAATGGTGCATCTTTCAGATATACGGGATCGCCCGATGCGACGCCCATATGCTTACGCCCCGTTTGGGCATCCTCCAGCGTTCGATATCGATTTCTTGTCACATACTCGGGCTCTGGATCATTAATGGGCTCTTGCGAGATGTGAGGGCGATGGAACCGTGACGGCTGCTTGGAAGTATCTTCCCCCTGCGTCGGCATAAACATATTGTTCTGGTTTTGGTCGTCCATGATGCCCTTTAGCTCGTTACCAACAACGCGTATGCGCTCATTGTAAGCCCCTTGTTATTTGTAGCTGTGGACATACTCGTAATTTAAGCTCTGGTTCAAAGAACCTTAACCTTCCTAAAACCTTAGTCGGATGCACTTAGATATACTTATAGTACTGGACTTAAAAAACTTTATAGTCGGTGTATATATGAGCACCGGGTGGGCATATATATGAGCGTCAAAAGAAGTCCCAGTCACCTAGAAGATGACTCGGCAGTCCTATAAAGGAGTGGTAAACATGGCAAGCATGGTTCCTTATCGTTCGGTTTTTGGCGTTCGTCCCTCTGCAAGCTCGTTGTTCGATCTGTTTGATGATATGAGTGATTTGGCGAACAGCTCTATTGCCTCTAAGGCGTTCCCCGTTGATGTTGAGGATAAGGGCGATGGCTATGAGGTCAAGGCTTATCTGACCGGCGTCGCCAAGGACGATATCGATGTCGAGCTTAACGAGGGCCGTCTGTCCATTAGCGTGAATGTCGAGGAAGACGAGGAGAACGAGGGCAAGAACTTCCTGCAGAAGGAGTTCAGCTCGTACAGCGCAACTCGTGGCGTGTATCTAAAGGACGCTTCGAGCGAGGGCCTCTCGGCTAAGTACGCTGACGGCATCCTGACCGTTACGGTTCCCAAGATCGTCGAGAAGAAGAACGTTACGAAGATCTCCATTGACTAACTTCGTTGGCGTTCTGTGCTATTAAGAGATAACAAAAGGGGCTGGGAAGCGATTCCCGGCCCCTTTTGCTGTCTAGGATAATCTAATGAATGGTTGCTGGCCGATGCTGGCTTGCGGGGCGTATCGAGAGTTTTCGCGATCCTTGGAGAAGGGTGGCGGAGCTGCCGACCTCGTCATCCAATGTTGCGGCTAGAGCTTTGGCATAGCTTTTGACGGTAAGGCTCGGGCGATTATTATCTTGGCTGATATGCATGGCAATGAGCTGTTCGGTGCGATCGGTAACGAGTTCGCGCGCGGCTTCGGCGGCTTGGTCGTTGGAGAGGTGCCCCCTTGCAGACAGGATGCGCTCCTGAAGAAAGCGGGGATATTCTCCCTCGCGCAGCATGGTCACATCGTGGTTGCTTTCGAGCGCGAGGACTCGACAATCTTTGAGGGTGTTCATGGCTTGGCTCGATAGCTCTCCGGTGTCGGTGGCAAAGCCGATAGAATCATCGAGGGTGTCGAATCGATAGCCGACTGGATTGATGACATCGTGTGATGTTGAGTAGGTTTGCACGTGGATGCCGGCAATGGAT
Organism: Collinsella sp.; assembly: GCA_048330275.1. Classification (GTDB taxonomy): domain Bacteria; phylum Actinomycetota; class Coriobacteriia; order Coriobacteriales; family Coriobacteriaceae; genus Collinsella. The sequence continues at coordinate 96,262 of DBFEIO010000028.1, read as the reverse complement.
AGGGTGTCACCGGGATCGAACTCCTCGACAGACAGATACGAAAGATTTTCTTTGCTCGAAAGTGTGCCCCTGCTGGCATAGAGGGGGCCGTGCCAGTGCTTGCACCAGACATCGAGACCTTTGATGTGGTCGCTGTGCTCATGAGTGATGAGAAGAGCCGAGACGTTGTCTGCCGAGAGCCCCAGTTCTGCCATGCGCTTTAATGTCTCGCGGCGAGAAAGACCGTCGTCAATCATGATGAGCCCCCGGGGGCCTTCGATGAGCGCGCAGTTGCCTTTTGAGCCGCTGCCAAGGATATGAAGGTGCAGACGAGACATAAGATTCCAAAGGATACAATGGGTGCGAACGAATAGAGGAGGAAGCAAATGCCAACGGTATCTCAGCATTATGGACACCATGCTGCATCCTGGGCCGATGATAGGGCCCTGGCAACGCGGCAGACGGCTGCCCCCGTGGTGCTCATGGTATCAGGTGGTGCGGACTCGACGGCTTTGCTCCTTATGGCATGCACATCAAAGTTGGATATTCTGGATGGGCGTGGTGTAGCCCCCATCGCGCGCGAGCGACTACACGTGCTGCATGTGAACCATCATCTGCGCGGCGAGGCATCCGATGGGGACGAGGCCTTCGTGCGCGGCCTATGCGCACAATATGGCTTGCCGCTGTGTGTTGAGCATGCCTATTTTGATGATGAATCGGGTAATATCGAGGCGGCTGCCCGCGAGGTGCGCTATGCCGCGGCACGGAGGTATGTTCGCGAGCTCTGCGCCCAGACGGGGGCACCGCGAACGGCGGCTCGTATCTGCACCGCACACACGTCTTCGGATCGCGCGGAAACGTTTTTGATGAACGCGATTAAGGGTTCGGGGCCCGCTGGTCTATCGAGCATTCCTCGCCGGAGGAATATCGTGGTGCGTCCCTTGCTCGACCTGACCCATGGTGAGCTCGTGGGCTATCTGCAGGTGCATGGTCAGCCGTGGCGAGAGGACGAGAGCAACGAGGACGTGTCGTACTTGCGTAACTACGTGCGCCATCGAGTGATGCCGGTGGTGGCGCAGCGCAACGCGAGCGTCTGTAAGACGATTGGCGCCGCCTGCGAAATCTTAGGCGATGAGGACGCCTTTCTTTCCCAGCTTTCCGCACAGGCGTTTCGAAGCTGTCTGCGTAAGGAGGCGGCGGGTGCACTGGTCCTTGACGCTCGCCGACTGGCCGCGGCCGAGGTGGTGATCGCTCGGCGCATGGTGCGACTGGCAATTAAGCGTATCGACCCCGACGCTCGCCCGGAGATGCGGCATGTGGAGCGCGTGCTCGCCTGTGTCGCCGAAGGATCGGGTTCGGTCACGCTGCCGGCGGGAATCGATGCGCGCGTGGAGTTTGGCATGCTGTCATTCAAGGCTCCGGCGGCGCGCGAGGGGTTAGTTGCCGATTGGGTCACCATTCCCGGTCGATTGCCGCTGGGGGCGGGTCGCATCCTGGTGGCAGAGCCGATGGCCGTCGAGCCGGGGCGTGATATCGTGCGCCGTGCCCGCGAACTCGCGGGTGCCGGAGGGGCGGCCGCGATGGTGGATGCCGCGACGCTGGGCTTTGCCGATCGCGATAGCGAACGGATGCTCGCCGGCTCGTGCGGGGAGATTCCCGCCGAGGCGCGTTTGGCGCGTCTGTGGGTAGACGGTCCCGCGCCGGGGGATGTGATGTGTCCGTTGGGCATGAGTGGGCGAAGTAAGAAGGTATCCGACCTGCTCAACGAGGCTCGTATTCCCGTTTCTGAGCGCGCAGGCGTTCCTGTGGTGAGAACGGCTCCGGGAGGTGCCGTGGTATGGGTCGCAGGCGTTCGCACGGACGAGCGTTTTAAATGCACGGCCGCAACGCGCGTGGCATATCTGCTTCGTGTGGTCGATGCGGAGTAGCGTCCCACGCCAGCTATTCTGTGCGACGTTGACGGTATTCCCGCGCTGATGGCGTACGGGCTGGAAAATATACCCCGTGCGCTGCTAAAATATGAAGTTCGCGTCCATACGGCGGTGTGTGGGCGATAAGCACAAGAAAGGGTTGTCATGGCTTCTCAACATCCGGATATCGAGAAGGTTCTGTTTACGCAGGAGGATATCGACGGTATCGTCTCTCGCCTAGGCGAGCAGATTACGCGCGACTACGCGGGTAAGGATCTGGTACTGATTGCGGTCCTGCGCGGCGCCGTGGTCTTTATGGGCGACCTGATGCGCAAGATCGAGCTGCCGACCAACATCGATTTCATGGCTGTTTCGAGCTATGGCGACGGTGTGAAGTCCTCGGGCATCGTGCGTATCATTAAGGACCTGGATATCGACATCCGCGGTCGCGACGTGCTGATCGTCGAGGACATTCTGGACTCGGGCCTGACGCTCAAGTACCTGATGAAGAACCTCGAGAGCCGCAAGCCCGCTTCTCTGGAGGTCGCCGCCTTCCTGTGGAAGGACGTTGAGGACCGTACCTCGGCCGTCACGCCCAAGTATGTTGGAACCCATTGCCCCGATGCCTTCGTGGTGGGCTACGGCCTCGACTATGCCGAGCGCTATCGTAACCTTCCGTATCTGGGCATTTTGAAACCGGAGGTTTATTCGTAAGATGCCCGACGACCGTAACGATAACAATTCCCAGACTCCCCGGGAGCCTAAGATCCCGGGGATGCCCGGAGGCAAGAAGCCCACGCGTACGGGCTGGCTGTATTTTATTTTGGCTTGCGCGCTTCTGGGCTACGCCTTCTTTAACATGGGCTCCGGCTTTGCCAATTCCAGCAATACCGTAAAGCTCGCGACGAGCGAGATGGTCAACGCCATTAAGCAGGATCGCGTCGAAGATTTGACCTATACGGTTCAAGACGGAAGCGTGGCGGGTCATTACTGGAAGACGAAAAAGGACAAGGGCGATACGAGCGAGCTCAAGAGCTTTTCCTCGACCTATGTCGGCTCCGATTCGCTTGCCGAGCTTATGGCGGAGCACCCCGATACCAAGTACATCGTCAACACCAACGACCCCGATTTTTGGGGCGACCTGGCGATGAGCGTGCTGCCGACGATTGCCCTGATCGCCATCATGTTCTACTTTATGCGTCAGATGATGGGCGCCAATAATAGGAACATGCAGTTTGGCAAGACCAATGCCAAGACCAACGAGGCTACGCGTCCCAAGGTCAAGTTCGAGGACGTTGCCGGCGTGGACGAGGCCGTCGAGGAGCTCGAGGAGATTCGCGACTTCCTGAGCGATCCGGACCGCTATCGCAAACTGGGTGCCAAGATTCCGCGCGGCGTTTTGCTGGTGGGCCCTCCGGGTACCGGTAAGACGCTGCTAGCTAAGGCCGTTGCCGGCGAGGCGGGCGTGCCGTTCTTTAGCATCTCGGCTTCTGACTTTGTCGAGATGTTCGTGGGCGTCGGCGCCAGCCGCGTGCGCGACCTCTTTAAGGAGGCCAAGTCCCAGGCTCCGTCGATCATCTTTATTGATGAGATCGATGCCGTGGGACGTCAGCGCGGAGCCGGTCTGGGCGGCGGTCACGACGAGCGCGAGCAGACGCTCAACCAGCTGCTGGTCGAGATGGACGGTTTTGAGGAAAGCGAGTCGGTCATCCTGATCGCCGCAACCAACCGTCCCGATATTCTGGACCCGGCATTGCTGCGCCCCGGTCGTTTTGACCGCCAGGTCACGGTCGACCGTCCGGACGTAAAGGGCCGCGAGCAGATCTTGCGCGTGCATGCCGAGAACAAGCCGATGGACGAGGACGTTAAGTTTGAGAAACTCGCCCAGATGACCGTTGGCTTTACTGGTGCCGATTTGGCGAACCTGCTCAACGAGTCTGCGCTGCTGGCCGCTCGCCGTCATCGTTCTGTGATCTCGATGGACGAGGTCGAGGAGTCGATGGAGCGCGTGATTGCCGGACCGCAACGCAAGGGTCGCGTGATGACCGAAGCCGAGCGCACCACGATTGCCTACCATGAGAGCGGGCATGCCCTGGTGGGTCACATCTTGGAGCACTCAGACCCGGTTCATAAGATTTCGATTGTCAGCCGCGGCCAGGCTCTGGGCTACACGTTGCAGCTTCCGCAGGAGGATCACTTCCTCAAGACCAAGAACGAGATGCTCGACGAGCTCGCCGTGTTCTTGGGCGGCCGCGTCGCCGAGGAGCTCATGTGCGACGACATCACGTCGGGTGCGAGCAACGACCTGGAGCGCGCGACCAAGATGGCGCGCGAGATGGTTACGCGTCTGGGTATGAGCGAGGAGCTGGGCACGCAAGTGTTTGGCGAGGCGCAGCATCAGGTGTTCCTTGGTCGCGATTACGCCGATCACCAGGATTACTCCGAGGAGACGGCGCGCCGCATCGATATTGAGGTTCAGCGCATCATGCGCGAAGCCCATCGCCGAGCGGTCGAGATTTTGGATGCCCGTCGCGATCAGCTCGATCTGATGGCGAAGGTGCTGCTTGAGCGCGAGACCGTCGAGGGTGATGCCGTGAACGCCCTGCTCGACAACGAGTGGGATGCCTACCTTGAGCGCGAGGGCGATATCCTGGCGGCCAAGGAGGAGCGCAATGCCAATGCGGCCGGCATGCCGACCAAAAAGCGCGCGCCTCGTATGAGCGAGGAGGAGCTGGCGGCTGATGCCGCGGCCTTTGCGCAGGCGGCCATGCAGGAAGATGCAGAGGCCGCATCCGATGATGCTGACGATGCCGAGAGCGCTGACGAAAAGAAGGCCGACGGCAATACTGACGTCGACGAGTAATCTTTGTCACGAAAGCCTCCGCGGGGAAACCTGCGGAGGCTTTTTCTTTTGAGCGATATGGGGCCATCTGTTGATTGGGGACAGACTTAAATGAGCGTTTTCACGCATTTAAGTCTGTCCCCAATCAACATTGCTGCGGTGCTTTGCTCGACTAAAGCGTACAATAGCGCCTATGCGAAAGGGGAACAGATGATCAACGAAACTATGTATGCTCGCGGTGCGGAAAGCTCCATCATCCGTGAGATTTTTAGCTATGGCCTTGAGCGCAAGGCGCAAATCGGTGCGGAAAACGTGTTCGATTTCTCGCTGGGCAACCCGAGTGTTCCTGCTCCCGCTGCCGTCGCGGAGTCCATCAAAAAGGCGCTTGAACTGCCGAGCGACCAGCTGCATGGATACACGCCTGCACCGGGTCTGCCGCAGTGCCGTACCGCCGTGGCCGAGTCGCTCAACCGCCGTTTTGGCACGAGCTATGAGGGCAAGGACGTCTTTATGACGGTGGGTGCCGCGGCTTCGCTCACCTGCACGCTCAGCGCCGTTACGAACCCGGGCGACGAGGTTATTGTTATCGCCCCGTACTTTCCAGAGTATCGCGTTTGGATTGAGAAAGCCGGCTGTACGTGTGTTGAGGCGCTCGCCGATGAAGATACGTTCCAGCTGAGCGTGGACAACGTGCTCAAGGCGATCAGCGATAAGACGGCGGCTGTCATCATCGACTCTCCCAACAATCCGACCGGTGCCGTATATACATGCGACACGCTGACGCGACTGGCCAATGTTCTGCACGAGGCCAACGCTCAGCGCGATCCCGAGAATCCGATTATGCTCATCTCTGATGAGCCGTATCGTGAGATTGTCTATGGCGCCGAGGTGCCTTGGGTGCCTTCGATCTACGAGCACACCATCGTGTGCTACTCGTATTCCAAGTCGCTTTCGCTACCGGGCGAGCGCGTCGGGTGGATCCTGGTTCCCAATACGAATCCTCAGGCAGCTCGTCTAATGCCGGCCGTTGCCGGTGCCGCCCGCACGCTGGGCTTCGTGTGCGCACCGGCCCTCTTCCAGCGTGTAATCATCGACTGCATTGATGAACCGAGCGATGTCGAGGCCTATGCGCGCAACCGCACCGCGCTTACCGACGCACTAGCGGAGTACGGCTACACCTATGTTGAGCCGGATGGCGCGTTCTACCTGTGGGTGAAAGCGCTGGAGCCCGATGCAAATGCCTTCTGCGAGCGCGCGAAGAAGTATGAGCTGCTCGCGGTGCCTTCGGATAGCTTTGGCATGCCGGGCTGGTTCCGCCTGGGCTACTGCGTGAGCTATGAGACAATCGTCAACTCGCTGCCTGCCTGGAAGCAGCTGGCCGACGAATATCGTTAAAAGTAAAGCGCTCTGCTTACAATGTTTTACGTGAAACGGGGTTTGGTGTTAAGCCAGGCCCCGTTGTCTATGCCGTTGTGTGATTGGGATGAAGCAGTTTTACGACTGCCGAAAGCTATGCGTACAATGAATATACGCGACGGCCATGCTGGACAAGGAGACCTGATGCCCTACCTGCTTTCCTGTGATATCCATACTCATACGATGTTCTCCGCGCATGCGTACTCAACCATCGAGGAGAACATCTATTGGGCGGCAGAGCGCGGCCTTCAGGTGCTCGGTTCCGCCGATCATTTAAGCTCGATGGTTACGCCTTGTCCCAATGACCTGCGCAGTTTCCAATTCTTTATTAACCAGGATATCTGGCCGCGCATTTGGAGCGGCGTGCTGGTGCTGCGTGGTGCCGAGGCCGATATCGTTTCGCTGGACGGCAGCTTGTTTGGCGAGGATATTCCCGTCGACCTTGATATCGCCGGCGATTCGTACAGTCGTCAACACTCACTGTTCGAATTGGTGACGCGTAATTTGGATTATTTGGTGGCAAGCGTGCATAACCCGCAGTTTGCCGAAGGCGCGACGCTCGCCCAGACGACCGAGATGTACATCAATGCCCTGGATCATCCCAAGGTGTTCATGCTGGGGCACACGGGGCGCTCGGGCGTGCCGTTCGATATCGATGAGGTGCTGCTGGCGGCCAAGGCCAAGCACAAGATTATCGAGATCAATAACCATAGTCTTGAGCATGGCAACGACACTGAGCATTGGGCCGTATGCCGCAAGATCGCCGAGCGCTGCGCCGAGCTGGGCGTGGGCATTGGCGTGTCGACCGATGCCCACATTGGCATGGCCATTGGCAAGCTCGATCACGCGCGCAAGATGCTCGACGAGATTCACTTCCCGCTGGATTTGATCGTGACGCGCGACCGCGAGACGCTGCTGCGCGAGATGGCGGCAGCCGGCGTGTGTGACCTGCGCAAGGGGATGTAGCGGAGCTCATAAACCAAGCGAAGGGGGCGGTCCAGACGGGCCGCCCCCTTTCTTGTCTCGAAAATCTACCGGGGTGGATTAGCGGCGCTCGAGGACCGCTACGGTTTCGGTGTGGTCGGTATGGGGGAACATGTCGACGGGCGTGATCTTGAGCAGGCGATAGCCTCCGTCGAGGAGCTGGTGCAGGTCGCGCTCTTGGGTCACGGGGTTGCAGCTGATATAGGTGATGCGGCGCGGCTTGAGTGCGCAGGCGGCTTCGAGGAACTCGGGGGTGGAGCCGGCGCGCGGCGGGTCGATGGAAAGGACATCGATCCGCTCGTTGTTGTCGGCGGCGTCCAGGATGTAATCGGTGGCGTCGTCGGCCATAAACCAAGCGCTGCGGGTGAGGCCGTTGAGCTCGGCATTGCGACGTGCGTCGGCAATGCCTGCCGGGTTGCGCTCCACGCCAAGCAGCATGATGCCGACGCCCCTGTCCTGGGCATCCTTCGCGGCGCACAGACCGATGGTGCCGCTGCCGCAGTAAGCGTCCATAAGAATGTCACCCTGCTGCAGGCCCATGCCGTCAATCGCGAGCTGATAGAGCAGCTCGGTCTGCTGCGGATTGGTCTGATAGAACGCGGTAGGGGAGATGTCGAAGTCGCAGCCGAGCAGCTGGTCGCGCATGCACTCGGCGCCATAGACGATACGAGTCTCCTCGCCCAAGATGGCATTGCCGGGGCGTCCGTTGACGTTTTGGGCGACGGTGACGATATGCGGATCGAGCGCCGCGACGGCCTCAAAGAACTCCCGCGCATGCGGCAAGTCGCGCTGAGCGGTCACGAGCGTGACCATGATCTGGTCGGTGCGCCAGCCGCAACGAACGACGGCATAGCGGAGCAAGCCCAGATGCTTGTCCTCGTTAAAGGCGGGAATGTGCAGGCGCTCAGCTTCACGCGCGATGCCGTTAAGAATCTGTCGGGCGCCCGGTGCCTCGACGGGGCATTCGGGTACGGCAACGATCTTGTGCGTGCCGCGCTCAAAGAAGCCGCAGCGGACAGCGCCCTCCTTGCCGGGAGCAAAGGGGGTGGCAGCCTTATGACGAAAACCGCGCGGAGCAGGATACTTGCCCGGGTCGCCCAGGGTAACACCCATACCGCGAATGGGGTCAACGGCAACACCCTCGCGCTCACAGAGCTCAGCAAACAGCTCCTCCACAGCAGCCTGCTTGGCCGCCAACTGCTTCTTATAAGGACGATTGAGCGCCGTACACCCACCACAAGCTTTCATGATCGAACAGGGAGACTTGGGGTCCACAGCCTTACGCGCAGACGAAACCGGATCTTTATGCGAGCGCTTGGAGCGAGTCTGAGATGCCTTGTCCTCGCTCCGACGAGAACTGGGGCGCTTGGCCTTAGCCTTGCCCTTCGCCGACTTACCCTTCGCATCCTGAGACGACTTGGATTTCTTAGAAGATTTTTTCTCCTCCGACCCCTCAGCCGCCTCGATCAAAGCACGACGAGCCTTACGCTCCGCACGAGATTCTGCCATCAATAACCCCACTATTAAAGAAAAAGAAAAGTCCGAAGCAATTGTACCGTGCATTTAACGAGCTCGTTTGGAGAGGACGCCTATTTAAGGCCCCGAGCACGTTGTCTCCCGGTTGGGCGGCACCCGGCGCGGAGTTAAATTTGTCGCGAGTTCCGCACGAACAGGAGAGCACTTAATGTGCTCTCCGTCGTGAGCAGGACTGTAGAGCAGCAAATTAAACTCCGCGCCGGGTGCCGCCCAACCGGGAGCCCCAACCTTGTGCTCCATCAAGGTAAAGTGTATGATTCTGAACGTTACATGACTCACTTTACCTAACTAAAGTGCCATCAAGGGGGAATACCATGAATACCGATATGTCTCGTCGTCAGTTTGTTGGTCTAGCCGGCTCGCTCGCCACGGTGCTTGGCCTTGGTCTTGTCGGCTGCGGCGGTGGTGCCGGCAAGGGCTCCGCTGCCGGTTCTGCCGCAGCCAAGGACGTGAAGGGCGCTGCGGAGTCCAAGAGGCTCGTGGTGGGCTTTGATAAGTCCTATCCTCCGTATGGCTTTGTAGGCGACGATGGCGAGTACACCGGTTTTGACCTCGACCTTGCCAAGGCCGTTGCCGACAAGCAGGGCTGGGACGTTGAGTATGAGGCTATCGACTGGGATGCCAAGGACACGCTGCTCAACTCGGGTGCCATCAACTGCATCTGGAACGGCTTTACCATGGAGGGCCGCGAGGACGACTACACGTTCTCCGAACCTTACATGCTCAACGAGCAGGTGCTCGTGGTCAAGAAGGACGCGGGTATCAAGAGCTGGGACGATCTTGCCGGCAAGACCGTGATTACCCAGACTGATTCCGCCGCGCAGGACGTGCTCGAGGGCGACCAGAAGGATCTGGCCGCGACGTTTGCCACGCTCGACACCATCGGTGAGTACAACACGGCGTTTATGCAGCTCGAGAGCGGTGCGGTCGACGCCGTGGCCTGTGACCTCTCGATCGCTCAGTATCAGCTTGCCGCCAAGCCCGATGCCTATACGCAGCTCGACAAGCCGCTGTCCAGCGAGCACTACGCCGTTGGCTTTAAGAAGGGCGACACCAAGTCCGCCGATGCCGTGACCGAGTCGCTCAAGGCGCTCTACGAGGATGGCACGGTCAAGGACCTGTGCGACAAGTATTCAAGCTATGGTCTTTCCTTCGACAACTGGGTGCTCAAATAGCGGCTTTCCCAGGCACCCGATTTTGCCGTTCAAACCGTCGCTTGCGTACATTTAGTACGCGGCGCTCCTCTTTCACGGCAAACTCGGGCACCTGGAAAACCCGCTTTAGCATTGGGTTCGCTGTTCCGTTACTGTGAAAGAGAGCTTGGGTTGTCTATTCAGGTCATGATGCAGATGCTTGGCCAGGGATTCTTGGTCAGCTTGCAGCTGTTTGTGCTGACGCTGCTCGGGTCGATTCCGCTGGGAATCCCCGTGGCGTTTATGCGCATGAGTAAAATTGCGCCGCTCCGCTGGATTGCGCGCATCTATATCTCGGTCATGCGCGGTACGCCGCTCATGCTGCAGATGTTTGCCATCTACTTTGCCCCGTACTATGTGTTTGGCATTTCGCTCACGCCCGATTCCAAGTGGACGGCGTGCGTCGTGGCGTTCATCATCAACTACGCCGGCTACTTTGCCGAGATCTATCGCTCGGGCCTGCAGTCGATTCCGCGCGGTCAATATGAGGCCGCCGAGGTGCTGGGCTACTCGCGCATGCAGACGTTTCTGTATATCGTGATGCCGCAGGTCGCCAAGCGCATTTTGCCGGCGATGGGCAACGAGATCATCACACTGGTCAAGGACACGTCGCTGGCGTTCGCCATCGGCGTGGGCGAGATGTTCTCGACGGCCAAGGCGCTGGTCGCCTCGCAGGTGAGCATGGTGCCGTTTGCGATTGCGGCGCTGATTTACTGGGTCTTTAACTTCGTCGTCGAGATGCTGCTGGGCGCTGCCGAAAAGAAGCTGGACTATTATCATGACTAGATCGTTCCGCCGTTCTAACGAACGGCGGACTGCTCGACGCTGCGCGCGTGTCTGACGGCCAATCTGCTTCTCAAGCCGTCGCTTGCGTACAGAAGTACGCGGCGCTCCTCTTTCGAAGCACATTGTCTCGTCATCCACACGCTCGCTGACTTCTCAAACACATGGAGGTTCCCGTGTCCGGAACGGTAATGAATATATCGAACGCGCGTAAGGCGTTTGGCGGCAATGAGGTGCTCAAGGATATCTCACTCGAAGTCAAGCGCGGTGAGGTCGTGGCTGTTATCGGGCCTTCGGGCGGCGGTAAGTCTACGCTGCTGCGCTGTGCCACGCTGCTCGAGACGCTCGACGGCGGCTCGCTTTCGTTTGGCGACCTTGCGGTTGCGACGGATGTGGGATCGGGCGCGGTGTACGCAAAGGGCGATGTACCTAAACAGGCGCGCTCGCGGTTTGGTCTGGTGTTCCAGAACTACAATCTGTTCCCGCACTATACCGTGATGAAAAACATCACCGACGCTCCAATCCGCATGCTCAAGCGCCCGCGCGAGCAGGCGGAAGCTCGCGCTCACGAGCTGATTGCACAGATGGGGCTTACGGGTAACGAGAACAAGGTGCCGTGTGAGCTTTCGGGCGGTCAGCAGCAGCGCGTGAGTATTGCCCGCGCCCTAGCGCTCGACCCGGAGATCTTGTTCTTTGACGAGCCGACCTCGGCGCTCGATCCCGAGCTGACGGCCGAGGTGCTGCGTGTCATCAAAGACCTCGCTGCGCAGAACATGACGATGGTGATCGTGACCCACGCAATGCAGTTTGCGCGCGATGTTGCCGACCGCGTGGTCTTTATGGATGGCGGTCGTATTGTCGAGGAGGGTCCTGCCGAGCAGGTCATTGACCATCCGCGCGAGCGGCGCACGCGTGAGTTCTTGAGCCGTATCGAGGGATAGGCTCAGGTATTTACTCAACTATTAATTGAGGCGAAGCCGCCACAGGTCTTACGGTCTGTGGCGGCTTTTTGTTTATATCGGCGGGGTCCAATAATCGCCTCACAAGCTTGTCTCTTCCTCTCGCCGCCTGTATTCATACGTGTGCCGAAAGGTGTGCATGGACGGTCGCCCGTGAGGGTAGGGTGGTGGCATAGGACATTTGGAGGGTGAGTCGGCTCGGCTGCCGACCATGCTGCTCCCGGGATGGCACCGACCGCGAACTCTCCCCGTTGGCGTCGCGCATTGCGCGCGGCCCTGCAAGGAGGTCATCATGGGTGCTCCCAAGACCGGCAACGTAAGGAACGTGGTGCTCGTAGGCCAAGGCGGGGTGGGCAAGACTTCACTCGCCGAGGCCATGCTCCACCTTTCCGGCAAGACCGCCCGCCTGGGCGGCCACGACGGCACCAAGCCCACGCTCGACTATGACCCCGAAGAGGTTAAGCGTGCGTTTTCCATCTCGACGACCATTGCGCCGATCGACTGGAAGGGCACGCGCATCAATGTGCTCGATGCCCCGTGCTACCCCGATTTTATCGGCGACGCCTTTGCCGCGATGAGCGTCTGCGAGACGGCTCTGTTTGTGGTCGACGCCGAGGCCGGCCCACAGCCTACGACGGTTAAGCTCTGGTATGCCGCCGAGGACCTGCGTCTGGCGCGTGCGGTGTTCGTAAACCGCCTGTCGCGCTCCGAGGCCAGCTTTGCGACCACGATGGACCTGCTGCAAGAGCGCTTTGGCACGCGCCTGGGCGCCGTGACCCTTCCCTGGGGCGAGGGCGAGGACTTTGACGGCATCATCGACCTGGTGCGCATGAAGGCGCGCCATTGCAACGGCACCGAAGCCGTTGAGTCGGAGATTCCCGAGGAGTATCGTGCCCAGGCCGAGGAGGCCCATGACCATCTGTGCGAGTTGGTGGCCGAGGCCGACGATGAGCTGATGATGAAGTACCTGGAAGGCGAGGAGACGCTGACGCAGGAGGAGCTTGAGGGCTTGCTGTCGAAGGCGATTGCCGAGCGCATCTTTGTGCCGGTCTTTGCGGGCGATTGCATCAAGGAGCAGGGCGTCAACTCGCTGATGGACGACATCGCGACGTACTTCCCGGCGCCGACCGACTACGGTGAGATGCCGCTTATCGACGGCGATTCGCTCAAGATTTCGAGCGACGATGACCGTCCGGTGGCGTTTGTGTTTAAGACCTTGGCCGATCCGCAGCAGGGTCGCATCAGCTTTATCAAGGTGCTGACGGGTACGCTTGAGCCGTGTCTTGAGCTGATTAACGCGCGTACCCGCAAGGGCGACCGTCTGGCTCACCTGTATGTGATGTGCGGCCGCGACATGACCGAGGTCGGTCACGCTTATGCCGGCGATATCATCGTGGCACCCAAGCTGGCGGCCGAGACGGGCGATACGCTCTCGATTACCGGCAAGGTCGAGGCTGCGGCGTTTAAGTTCCCCAACTCGCAGTACCGCATTGCCATCGAGGCCGAGAATCGCGGCGACGAAGAGAAGCTCTACACGTTTATCGAGAAGGCCTGCAAGGCCGATCCGACCATGAGCATCGACCGCGACGAGGAGACCGGCCAGACCATTATCTCCGCCGTTGGTGAGGCGCAGGTTTCGGTGCTGCTCAACCGTCTGGAGGACCGCACCAAGGTCGTTGCCAAGAGCGTGCCGATCCGCATCCCGTATCGCGAGACCATCCGCCGCACGGCGAGCGCTCAGGGCCGCCACAAGAAGCAGACCGGTGGCGCCGGCCAGTATGGCGACTGCTGGCTGCGCGTTGAGCCGCTCATTGGGCCCGACGGCACGAGCGATGGCTATGAGTTTGTGGACGAGGTCGTAGGTGGCCGTATTCCGCGCTCGCTGATCCCCGCCGTGGACAAGGGTGTCCAGGAGACCATGAAGGACGGTATTATTGCCGGCTATCCGCTCACGGGCATTCGCGTGGCTGTGTACGACGGCTCGTATCACAGCGTCGACTCCAACGAGATGGCGTTCCGCGCGGCGGCTCGCATCGGCCTGCGCAAGGCATGCGCCGATGCCGATCCGGTGGTGCTGGAGCCCATCGAGGAAATCACGGTGACTATCCCCGAGAGCTACGCCGGCGCCGTGATGGGCGACATCTCGGCATCGCGCGGTCGCGTGACGGGCATGGAGACCGATGAGCGCGGAGACACCGTGGTCATCGCCCAGGCGCCGCTGGCCGAGCTGACGGATTACTCGACGCGCCTGCGCTCTATCACGCGCGGCACGGGTGACTTTACCATGAAGCCCGCTGGCTATGAGCAGGTGCCTTATGACGTTCAGGCCAAGCTCGTGGAGCGCTATGAGGAGGGCCGCGCCAAGTAGCGTGGGACTTTGCCTGCAACATGCATGCCGATGCAAGGGCTGCTCTGGGCAATCCAGGGCGGCCCTTTTTGGTCCCCGGTGGGGTTGCAAATCGGTTCTTGTCGTGGCTTGGGGCTAGTTCCCCGAGGCCTGGTTGCGGCCGGTGACGTAGTCGATCTGAACGTGCGGCTGTAGGTTATAGCAGTACACGTGGAAGCACAGGGTCTTGCCGTGGTCCTCGACCGATTGCGCCTCAAGGCGCACACCGCGGCAGACAAGTTCCTCTTCGTTATACATGGGCGTGACGCGGTAGAGCACATGGTTGCCCGTGTCGCGGATGTAGCCGAGAATCTGCTCCTCAAACGGCAGCATGCCCGTTTCGTTGAGATAGCGCGTGCCGGTGAGGAGATTTTTGCGGTTGGCGTTTTCGTCGCAGAGCGACCAGGCGATAAGGTGGCAGCGGTTGTAGAGGCTCTGGCCCGGAATAAAGTCGTAGCGCTGCTGGTGCCAACCGGCAGGATGGATACGCGAGATATCGCCGCGCTCGCCTTGACCGAGTGATTCGGGGCCCACGCAGGCGAGTGCTTTGCGGGTGCGGCCCAGGCTGTCGAGCTTGGAGAACTTCTTAAAGCAGCCCTCTTCTGTAGCGCGCTCGTATTCATCGAGCGTGAATGATGGTGTGCCGAGCGGGTGCGTGCTGTCGGCGCGAAGGGCAACGTAGGGGTTGCCGGCATAGTCGGGAATGCTGCTGAGATAAACACCGCGGGCGCGGTTGAGGTCGGGGTTTTCGACCTCGTCGATGGGGGTGGCGGCGCTGTTCGCGGAAGCGCCGCCACCGGTGTCGGTTGCGGCGGAATCGGAGCCATCGCCAGAGTCTTGGCTATTTTGAGAGTCCGAGGAACTCGCTGTTCCCGATTCGAGCCGGGCGACCAGGTCCGCCTCGTCGTCGGTGCGGCTGGGACTCTCGTTTTGTTTTTCGGCCAGAGCCGCCGCCTGTTCATCGCTTTGCGGCGACAGCAGCTTGGGCGCTCCGTCGAGCGATCCCGTAAACAGCGCAAACCCCAGCACCACGGCGGTGCCGATGGAAAGTACTTGCTTGTAGGTGGACTTGCGCGACATTGAGGCTCCTGGATGGACGGTTGGGAATCTACCAGTCTAGCAGGAGCCGGCAAGGGCCGTTCTGTCGAACAAATACTTAAGATTTGAGACAAACGCTACTGATTCATTTGTCCCGCGGTCTAGATCGAGGTGGAGTCGAGCCAGTTGAGCTTGCACTCGAGAATGCGCTGCTCGCCGGGTTCGCTGCTTCCGTCAAGTAGGGCGAGCAGCATCTCGGCTGCTTCGCGACCTTCTTGGTCGACGGGCTCGATGATGGTGGAGACGGTCGGTGTGGTGAGATTAGTCCAGTCTTCGCAGTTGAGTCCCAAAAGGCCGATTTGCTGCGGAAGCAGATGGGCCATTGGCTGGAGGGCCTTGTAGACACGGGGAAGTGCCCACTGATTTTGCACGAAGATAAGGGTTCGCTTGGCGGGATTGAACTTGAATTTAAAGTATTCAGTGAGCTCGTTGATTGACGGCTTGTTGTGATCGATGGGAATCGCTTTGTAGAGCTGCCCGTTCGCTGCCAGCGCCTCGGCATACCCCTGAAAACGCTCCATGCGGGTGCGCATTTCGGTCATGTTGGCGGCAATGGAAAAGAAATCTTCGTAGCCGGCGTCGAGGAGTGCCTGTGTGGCGTTGTACACGCCGTCGTAAAGGTTGGTTTTGATCCAGCTGGTACCTGGGCTATAGATGGCCGCATCGAAAAAGACGACCGGCTTGCCGGCGCGTCTAATGCGGTCATGCACGGCTTTGAAGTTTGCCGTGGGCTGGATGATAAAGCCATCGACGCCCAGCGAGAGCATCTTGTCGACGTACATGAGCTCGGTCTCGGGGTTAAAGTTGCTCGTGCAAACGACCGTCTGGTAGCCCGCGGGGAGCATGACCTGCTCCATGCCATTGAGAACGAGCCCCGCCCATTTGTTGGTGTTATCCAAAATGATGATGGCAATGACGTGGGTTTGCTTGCCGGTGAGCGTCTGCGCTTGGGCGTTGGGAACGTATCCGAGTTCCTTAATGACGCGCGCGATTTTGTTCTGCGTCTTCTCGCTAAGCTTTTCTCGTTTGTCGTTGAGGTAATACGAGACGCTTGCCGTCGAGGTTCCCGCCTCTCGAGCGACGTCTGCGATCGTAACGCGCTGTTTTGCCACAGCGACTCCTTCCGACAGATGAGCATTTTCCAACATGATGACTTTGAGTCTTGGTGAAGGATACGCTTCGGTGAGCGGCTTTTTCCTTTCATATGAGTATGCAACAAATGCGGCATACGGGTGGGGTCGAAATTTGTGACCGGCATGCGCATCTGCCGTCTACCGAGAAAATCAAATACTTCTTGACTTTTGAAATCGAGGGCAAAATCGCAGGATTCATTTTTGGTTAAAAGCATAACTAAATCGCATAACCAACGCTCTGCCTGCGCGTTTACCGAAATAAGCTGGCATTAAGAAAAACGAGCACCTATATTGTTCTTGTCGAAAAGACAGCAAGTCCAAACGGCAGGGGATGCTCCGGAGGCCTCCGCAAACGGTGTCTTGCGCACGCAACTCTATGAAAAGAGGGAAGCAATGAAGATCGTAGGCGTTGCCGCCTGTACTGTGGGTATCGCCCACACGTATATGGCCCAGAAGGCGATTCAGGATGAATGCGCCGCCCGTGGCATCGAGTGCAAGGTCGAGGCTCAGGGTGGCCTGGGTATCGAGAATGAGCTCACGCAGGAAGACGTGGACTCCGCCGACCTGGTCCTGGAGTCCGTCGACGTGGGTGTCGAGACCGAGGACCGTTTTGAGCAGAAGATGGCCGAGGGCAAGTTCCTGAAGGTCGGCACCTCTGATGTAATCGCCGATCCGGTAAAGATCATCGACCAGGCCATTGAGATCATCAAGGCGACGGGTGGCGCCGTTGACGCGCCCAAGGCCGAGGCCAAGGCAGAGAAGAAGGCCGTCTCCGCTGCCCCGCAGGCCCCGACACCGGCGTCCAAGCAGTCTATCTTTGCCGATCCTGGCAAGACGCTGCTCAATGCATTCAATACCGGCGTTTCCTATTTTATCCCCATCGTCGTTATCGGCGGCGTGTTTCTTGCCTTCTCGCTGGCATCCGGTACCGCCGGCGCCAACGGCATGGAGGTTACGAACCCGCTGATGGTGAGCCTTAACACCATCGGCATGGCCGGCATCTCCATGATGATCCCGGTGCTTGCGGCATACATCTCCTACTCGATGGCCGGCAAGCCCGCGCTCGCCCCCGGTTTTGTCCTGGGCTACCTGGTCAATAACGCAGTCGTTACCCCTAACGGCAACAGCGTTTCGACCGGCTTCTTGGGCGCCATGATCATGGCGGTCATCTGCGGCTACTTTGTCCGCTGGATGAAGACCTGGAAGGTCAACAACACCATCCAGACCATCATGCCCATCCTGATCATCCCGATTCTGACCTCGCTTGTCCTGGGCATGGCCTATATCTACATCCTGGCCACGCCGCTTGGCTTTGTGATGGACTGGCTCACCGGCGTGCTCGGCAGCCTGCAGGGCGGTTCCGCAGTTGTCCTGGGTCTGGTCATTGGCGTTATGACCGCCTTCGATATGGGTGGCCCCATCAACAAGACCGCCTCGACCTTCACCATGGCCATCATGGCCTCCGGTATCTACGGTCCTAACGGTATGTTCCGCGTCGCCGTCGCCGTTCCCCCGATCGCCTGTGGCCTCGCTGCGCTCATCGCCAAGAACAAGTTCGATGACGCTGACCGCCAGATGGGCATCTCCGCGCTGTTCATGGGCTGCATCGGTATTACCGAGGGTGCTATCCCCTTCGCGGTCAAGGACCTCGGTCACACCCTGCCCGGCATTTGCATCGGCTCTGCCGTGGGTGCGGCACTTGCCGCCTTCCAGGGCATCGACTGCTACGTCCCGCACGGTGGCTTTATCGTCGCCCTTGCCACCAACAACGTCGCGCTGTTCTGCCTGGACATCGTGATTGGCGCCGTGGTCGCCGCTGCAATCCTGATTGCCATGAAGCCCACGCTCGATAAGCAGGCCAAGTAAACCTTTAAGGACTCCGGTTGTGCGGAGGGATGGATTTGACTCCGCACAACCGCCCCTACACAACAAAATCCATCCGTACTGATAGGGCCCACATCTGGGTCCCAGGGAACTTTTGTCAAAAAACCTCTGGAGAAGGAGAACAAAATGTCCAACCTCACCATCCGTCAGGCCGTTCAGGGCATGCTCAAGCTGCAGGATAGCGGCGATCACGCAACCATGGTCGGCATTGGCCCCATGAGCCCCAACCTGATTCAGGCCGTGTTCGAGCTTGCCAAGGACGAGGATTTCCCGCCCATGTTTATCGCCAGCCGCAACCAGGTCGATATGGACGAGATGGGCGCCGGCTACGTCAACGGTTGGGACCAGACGCGCTTTGCCGCCGACATCAAGAAGGTTGCCGACGAGGTGGGTTACACCGGTCCGTACTACCTGTGCCGCGATCACGGCGGTCCGTGGCAGCGCGACGAGGAGCGTAACGCCCACCTGCCCGAGGACGAGGCCATGGAGCTCGCCCGCAAGTCCTTCGTCGCCGACATGGAGGCGGGCTTTGACCTGCTGATGGTCGACCCCACCAAGGACCCCTATCAGATCGGCAAGGTTATTCCGCTCGACGTGGTGCTTCGCCGCACGATCGATCTTATCGACTACCTTGAGCAGTACCGTCGCGAGCATAACCTGCCCGAGGTCGCCTATGAGGTCGGTACCGAGGAGACCAATGGCGGCTTGACCTCTACCGATAAGTACGAGGAGTTCATTTCTCAGCTGCAGCCCGAGCTCGAGAAGCGCGGCTGCCCCATGCCCACCTTTATCGTCGGCCAGACCGGCACCCTTACCCGCTGGACGGAGCAGGTCGGTCACTACAACTTCAAGAACGCCCGCGAGCTTGCCGATATGGCCAAGCGCTATGGCGTGGGCCTGAAGGAGCACAACGCCGACTATCTGGACGACGCGACGCTGCTCGAGCACATCCCGGCACACGTGACCGCCTCCAACGTCGCTCCGCAGTATGGCACCGAGGAGACCCGCGCCTACCTCAAGCTCTGCGCCACCGAGCAGATCCTGGTCGACAACGGTCTGTGCGATGACCCCTCCGACCTGTATCACACCCTGCTGGTCAAGGCTATCAAGACCGAGCGCTGGCGCAAGTGGATGACTGGCGACGACGTCAACCTGCAGGTCGATGACATCCTTGCCGACGATGAGCTCAGCCTGAAGATCCTGGATGTCTCCGGCCACTATGCGTTCAACGATCCCGAGGTTAAGGAGCAGGTCGAGAAGCTCTATCGCAACCTCGCTGCCCAGGACATCGACGGCAAGCGCTTTGTGATCGAGCACATCAAGCGCCCGATCAAGCAGTACGTCGTCGGTCTTAACCTCAAGGGCGTCACGAGCCGCATCGAGAAGGCTCTCGAGGACTAAGTAGCTTTTCCTACACGACGCCGGGCCTGGGGCATGTCCCAGCCGCAGGCCCGGCACATAGGACAAAGGGACATCCCCTTTGTCCTATTTTTTGAGTTTTGGATTCCTTCGAAGGAGTTTGCACCATGAAGTTCTTTATCGATACCGCCAATCTGGACGAGATCGCCGAGGCCAAGAGCTGGGGCTGCCTGGCCGGTGTTACCACCAACCCGTCCCTGTACGCCAAGACCGGCGGCAAGCTTGCCGACTTTGAGCCGCATATGCTCAAGATTGCCGAGCTCTGCGAGGGCCTGCCCGTTTCCGCCGAGTCTACCGCTACCACTGCCGAGGGTATGATCGAGGAGGGCAAGCGCCTTGCCGCCCTCGCCCCCAACATCGTGGTCAAGCTTCCCGTGTGCGAGGCCGGCCTTGCCGCCTGCCGTGCGCTGGCCGATGCTGGCGTGCGCGTCAACATGACGCTCGTCTTCTCGCCGACGCAGGCCCTTATGGCCGCCAATGCCGGTGCTCGCTACATCAGCCCGTTTGTCGGTCGTTTCGATGACATCGCCGAGGACGGTATCTCGCAGCTCGACAACGTCGTGACCTGCATTAAGAACTACGACTGGACGGGCAAGAACGTCGACGACACCGTCGAGATCATCACCGCCTCGGTTCGTACGCCCAACCACGTGACCCAGGCCGCGCTACTCGGTGCCGATATTGCGACCGTGCCCATGGCCGCTCTCAAGAAGTGCCTGCATCATCCGCTGACCGACCAGGGCCTCGCCTCTTTTGAGGCTGACTGGCAGAAGGTCGTCGCTCAGGCTTAACGAGTGGATTGCCCCGGCATCGCGTCATCCGGTGCCGGGGTTGTTCTCAAGAGAGGAATTCGTATGACCAACCAGGAGCTGGCGAAGGTCGCCAATGAGGTCAGGAAGGGTGTCGTGACTGCGGTTCACGCGGCCAAGTCGGGACACCCGGGTGGATCGCTCGGTGCTGCCGACATCATGACGTATCTGTACTTTGAGGAAATGAATATCGATCCTGCCGACCCTCACAAGGCCGATCGCGATCGCTTTGTGCTCTCCAAGGGTCACGCGGCGCCGGGCCTGTATTCGGTGTTGGCAAATCGCGGCTATTTTCCCGTCGAAGAGCTCGAGACGCTCCGTCATATTGGCAGCCGACTGCAGGGCCATCCCAACATGAACGACGCCCCTGGCATCGATATGTCCACCGGATCGCTCGGTCAGGGCATCTCTGCTGCAGTTGGAATGGCGCTTGCCGCTAAGCACTGGGGCGACGGCTACCGTGTCTACACGTTGCTGGGCGACGGTGAGTGCGAGGAAGGCCAGGTGTGGGAGGCGGCCATGTTCGCCGGCAACCATGCGCTCGACAATCTTGTTGCCGTCGTCGACCACAACGGCTTGCAGATTGACGGCACGATCGATGAAGTCAACTCGGCCATGCCGCTCGCTGACAAGTTCCGCGCCTTTAAGTGGCATGTGATCGAGCTCGCCGACGGTAACGACATGGCGCAGATTGCCGCCGCCTTTGCCGAGGCCCGCAAAGTGAGCGACTCGCCCGTGGCCATTATCGCCGAGACGGTGAAGGGCAAGGGCGTCTCCTTTATGGAAAACCAGGTGGGCTGGCACGGCAAGGCACCCAACGATGAACAGTTTGAGCAGGCCATGGCCGAGCTCGCAGCAGCAGGGGAGGAGCTCTAATGGCAGACGTCAAGAAAGTCGCTACGCGCGTTAGCTATGGCGAGGCACTTGTCGAGCTCGCCAACGAGCACGATGACTTTGTGGTCCTCGACGCCGACCTTGCCGCCGCCACGCAGACCGGCAAGTTTAAGGCCGCCTGCCCCGACCGCTTCTTCGATGTGGGCATCGCCGAGAGCAACCTGATGGGTCTTGCCGCCGGCATCGCGACCACGGGCCGCGTTGCTTTTGCGAGCACCTTTGCGATGTTTGCCGCCGGTCGCGCCTACGAGCAGGTCCGCAATTCCATCGGCTACCCGCACCTCAACGTCAAGATTGGCGCTACTCATGCCGGCATTTCGGTGGGCGAGGACGGCGCCACGCACCAGTGCTGCGAGGATATCGCACTCATGCGCACGATTCCGGGTATGACGGTGGTCGTTCCCGCCGACGACGTCGAGGCTCGTGCCTGTGTGCGCGCCGCCTATGAGTTTGAGGGCCCGGTTTACATGCGCTTCGGCCGCCTGGCAACACCGGTCATCAACGACTGCGAGGACTATGAGTTCAAGATTGGTCGCGGCGTGGTCGTGCGCGAGGGGTCCGATGTGACCATCATCGCTTGTGGCCTTATGGTCGCCGAGGCGCTTGAGGCTGCCGAGGCGCTCGCTGCCGATGGCATCGATGCCGAGGTCATCAACATGCATACGATCAAGCCGCTCGACGAACGCCTGGTTGTAGCCAGCGCCAAGAAGACCGGTCGCGTGGTCACTGCCGAGGAGCATTCGATTATCGGCGGTCTTGGCGAGGCCGTTGCCTCGGTGCTCGCAGAGCAGTATCCGGTGCCGATGCGTCGCGTCGGCGTGCGCGATGTGTATGGCGAGTCCGGCCCTGCGGTCGATTTGCTGCACAAGTACGGTTTGGACGCCGACGGCATCGAAGCTGCGGTCAGGTCTGTGTTGTAAGGAAGGTTTCCATGGGATTTGTATCTGCCAACCAAGTGACGATAGGGTATACCGCCGCCTCGCGCGAGGATGCCCTGCATTATTTGTCCGATCAGGCCGTCGAGCTCGGCTTTGCTGACGACGCATCTGCCGTAGAGACTGCCTTCATGGCTCGCGAGAACGAGGCCGAGACTGGCCTTGTCGCCGGTTTTGCCGTTCCACATGCCAAAAGCGATGCTATCCACACGCCGGGCGTTGCCGTGCTTAAGCTGGTCGAGCCCGTTGAATGGCCGAGCTTCGATGGTGTGCCCGTCGATGTTGCGCTCGCGCTGTACGTGCCTGCCGGCGAGGCAGGAACCACGCACCTGCGCTTGCTCTCCAAGGCTGCCGTGATGCTGATGGACGCCGGCTTCCGTGACAAGGTGCGCGCGAGCACCGATCCCGTTGAGATTGCGGAGCTCATTAATAGCGGACTCGAAGACTAGAACGGTCATCCCGCTCAATCAATCGATCCTTCTCCAAGGAAAAGGGCCGCGACGCCATATAGGTGTCGCGGCCCTGTTCGCGTTTCCCAAGATAAAACCTGCCGAAATAAACCCGTCCCATTTTGGCAGGTTAATCGGGGACTATTTCACCGCAACTTAGGGCACGGTTAGGAAGTGTGCACCTTAAAGAGCGGAGCCCATGATTAGAGAGGTCGCACTCGTCTCTCTAAATGTCTCTCTAAAGAGAAGGTTGGTTAGAGAGATAGCATTAGGCAATCTAGCAGCGAATTCGATACATCTCTCTTAATGTCTCTCTAAAACAAGGCGCTTATCTCTCTAAAGTTAGAGAGATAAGCGCCTTGTTTTAGAGAGACGGAATGCCACAATTCGTCCGTCCGCTACCATCTGCCAAAAATGGCGGATAAAGGGCTCATCGAAGTAATGGGTTCATCGACGAGCCGCAACCGCCGATATCGGAAGAAGTAGATGCAGCCGGGTCGCCTCTCTAGTGTCTCTCGAGGCCAGATGGGTGCTGGAGGGGCGATTGTCTCGCGATATTTCCCCAGATAAAACCTGCCAAAATAAACCTGTCCCTTATTGGCAGGTTACTGATTCATGGCACCGTGAATGTAGGGGGTGACCTCGGGGGAGATATGGCCGCAGCCCAGCTCGCGCAGCGCGGACTCGATAACGGCGGGCAGCGGGGTCTTGCCCTTGTCGTCGACGGCGGCACCGCCGAGGGTGGCAATCTTGGCGACATCTGCGGGTGCGGCCTCGATATGCATGCAGCCGCCGACCAGGCGTGCGCGGACCTGAGCCAAGTCAAGATCGTGCAGGTAATCCTCGCAGGCGCGGATTAAATCGACCTTCTCGCGCGTAAGCTCCTCGCCCGTGGGGACGCGCGTGGCAAGACATGCTCCCGCCGGCAGGTTCCAAACGGGATAACCCCATGCGCGCAGCAGCTCGCGCTCTTCGTCCTTGGTAAAGCCGACCTCCATGAGAGGGGATCGTACGCCGAGCTCTTCTGCCGCGCGCATGCCGGGACGGTAGTCACCGCGATCGCTTGCATTGCTGCCATCGATGACGGTGGGAAAGCCGAGCGACTTGGCGTGGTTGACGATGGCGGTAAAGCCGGCGTGCTTGCAGTGGTAGCAGCGATTAGCATCGTTGCAGGCTACTTGGGGGAGCTGCAGCTGATCCACCGAAAGATTGAGCACGGGGAGCTTAAAATGTGCCCCTTCATTGGCTTGTCCATCAACGGACTGCTCAAACGAAGCCTGTTCGGGCGTGCCGATGAGTGGCGTGGTGAGATGGACGAGGAGGGTATTGGTAGGCATGATGCGGGCGCATACGGCGGCCAAAAAGCTGCTGTCAACGCCGCCGGAAAACCCGATAGCCACGCGCCCGTATGCCAAAAGCAGCTGTTCGAGCGCCGATAGCTTGTCTTGAAGCTCCTCTGCGGGTGCCGTGGTGTCTAAAATCATGAAACGATCCTTATCGTTGAGTACTCGGTCGAAAACTATAATCCTAATGCGTTACTTGCCATAAGTCTTCTATCTATGTAACGAAAGTGCAATATGCTATATACGTTATATACAAGTTTGTAAGTGCGGTAGAGTGGTAGTAACACAATCCGGTGAGGGGGCCGATATGATCAAGGCTGTTATTTTTGACATGGACGGAACGCTGGTCGATACCGAGCGTTTGGGGATTAAGGCCTGGAAGGCAGGCGCCGCTGAGCTGGGGCTCGCGATTGATGAAGCGCTGATCCATCAGTTTATCGGCCGCACGCTGCCCGATGTCATGGACATCCTCGATAGGCATTACGGCAGCCATGAAACCACCGAGGCGGTCTATGTCCGCCACAAGGAGATTCGCGACGAGATGGTCAAGACCGAGCTGGAGCTTAAGGCCGGCGCTGCCGAGTGCCTAGACGAGCTGCTGGCTGCGGGCTATCACGTGGGTCTAGCGACGTCGTCGCGCCTCGTTACGGCCGAGCGCAACCTTAAGATGGTTGGCCTCTTTGACAAGTTTGAAACGGTAACGTGTGGCGAGGACGTCGTGCACGGCAAGCCCGACCCCGAGATGTATCTGCTCGCCTGCGAGCGCGCGGGCTTTGCTCCCGAGGAATGTGCCGTGGTCGAGGATTCGCGCAACGGTTGCGTCTCGGGCATTACGGCCGGCTGCCATGTCTTTGCCGTCCCCGATATCGTGCCGCTGCCGCAGGACGTGGTGGATGGCTGCGAGGCCGTGCTCAATACGTTGTTCGACCTGGCGGCGGCAATCAAGACTGTGCGCTAGAAAATTGCGGCGTTGAAACGAGCGATTGCTCACGTTTGCGCTTAAGCAAAAGGGGTCCGGCAATGGTCGGGCCCCTTTTGCTTAAGCGGCGACTTAGCATACTCGCGGGCGTGCTATAGATACGCACCGAGGTTGATGGCCGTGGCGTCGGTCTGGCTGCTTGCCTGGGTGCTGGCGCGTTCCAGTAGGAACGGACGTACCAGTTCTTGGCGGTTGATATCCTCGGCGGCGACTGCGGTGACGGTACGCGCTGCGGAGCCGACACGGATATGCTTGATCTTTGCCGGGGCCTTGTTCTCGATTTGCTCCATCAGCAGTTGGACACCCTTGCGGCCAATCTCGTAGCCCGGGGGCGCTACCGTAGTGAGCGGGACCGATCCGCTCCAAGCGAGCGGGTTGCCGTCGCATCCGGCCACGCGTACTTGCCCGGGGACGGAGATGCCCTTGTCGACCAGTGCCGAAACGACGCCCGAGGCCAACACATCGGTCAGGCCGACGACAAAATCGGGACGTTCGTCCGCGGGGCGCTCGGCGATTTGGGCACCGATGCCGTAGCCGTCGGCAGCGGTATTCCATTCGCCGGCGTCGATGACTTCGATCTTGATATCGGGGTGCAGGGCGAGCGCCTTATGAATGCCAAGGACGCGCAGGGTGAGTTGCATAAATGCTGCTCGGCCGACGACGACAATATGGTGCGCGCCGCGGGCGATAGCAAGTTCGGCAATGATGCGACCCTGGGCCTCATTGTCGGCCGCTACGTAGTAGCCGGGCTCGGAGCAATGGATGTCCAGATGGACGATCGGCACGGGCATTTTAGTCATGGCCGGATGCCAGTCGGGGGACGCCATGGGCTGAACCATGACGCCGGACATCTGGGTGCCCATAAAGTAGCGCAGGTAATGGTCCTGGAGAATATCGTCGTTATCGGCGTTGGCGATGAGCAAGTCGTAGCCGTGCTTGCGGGCCTCGTTGTGGGCGCCGCTGGCGATTTGGAGCGAAAAGCCGTGATCGAGACGGGGGAGCACCAGGCCAAAGGACTTGGTGGCGCCGCCCGCGAGCTGACGGGCGCTTTGGTTGGGCAGGTAGCCAAGGCGATTGATGGTCTCGTTGATGAGCTTGAGGGTCTCGGGGCGCAGCTTTTCGGGGTGGTTGAGCGCGTTGGAAACCGTGCCCAACGAAACCCCGGCCTCGCGCGCGACGTCGCTGATTTTTACCTTTGCCATAGCGGCCCCTTTGATGCGTTTCAAGTACAAGCCAGATTGTAGCATCCCAAACCTACCAAAAAGGGACAGGTTTATTTTGGCAGGTTTTATCTGGGGAAACGCCGTTGCCAGCGCGACCACCACAAAGGTGCCTGTCCCCATTGTGGCGGTTTGGACCGGCTGGGCATGTGTGCATCGGGTGGTATCTAAGTTGAGATACCACTTCTGGTATATCAGCTTGCGTTTGCGTGAGTACAATACTCGAACGTTGTACGTCTCAGCGCCCCTTGTGCGTGGACGTTTTGCAGTCAAGCGGACGAAGGGATTTATCCTATGTGCGGAATTGTCGGCTACACCGGCTCTGATATTGCAAAGAACATCCTGGTCACAGGCCTCAAGCGTATGGAGTATCGCGGCTATGACTCCTCGGGCGTCGCGCTCGAGGTGGGCGAGGGCGCCGCGGCGCACCTCGACGTCATTCGCCGCGTGGGCAAGGTTGCGGGCCTGGAGAGCGAGCTTTCCAACATTGACAGCGACGCTACCTGCGGTATCGGCCACACCCGTTGGGCCACCCACGGCAAGCCCTCCGTCGTTAACGCTCACCCCCACACCAGCTGCGACGGTCGTATCGCCATCGTCCACAACGGCATCATCGAGAACTTTGCCGAGCTGCGCGAAGAGCTGGAGGGCCGCGGCCACCACTTTAAGAGCGAGACCGATACCGAGGTCTTCGCGCATCTGATCGAAGAGGCCTATGCCGAGACGCACGACCTGATGGCCTCCGTGCGCGAGGCTTGCACCCACGTGGTCGGTGCCTATGGTCTGGCTGCCGTGTGCGCTGACGAGCCCGGCGTGATCGCCGTGGCCCGCAAGGATTCCCCGATCGTAGTCGGTGTGGGCGAAACCGGCTCCTATGTTGCTTCCGATGTCATCGCGCTCATCGACGCCACCCGCGATGTCGTGGTGCTCGAGGACGGTCAGTTTGCCAAGCTCACGCCCGCAGGCGTCGAGTACACCGACGAGGCCGGCAACGTTATCGAGCCCAAGGTCACCCACATCGATTGGGACCTGGACATGGCAGAAAAAGGCGGTTATCCCGACTTTATGCTCAAGGAGATTCACGAGCAGCCGCGCGTCGTGCGCGACACGCTGGTTGGTCGTATGACGCCGGCCGGCGAGCTCGACATCGACGAGCTGGGCCTTTCGCTCGAGGAGCTCAACGACATCGACCGCGTCTACGTGATCGCTTGCGGCACCAGCTATCACGCTGGCCTCATTGCCAAGAATCTCATTGAGGGCTGGGCTCGCATCCCCACCGAGGTGGAGGCGGCCAGCGAGTTCCGTTATCGCAACCCCATCATTACGCCGACGACGCTTGTCGTTGCCGTGTCCCAGTCGGGCGAGACGGCCGATACCCTTGCCGCCATTCGCGACGCGCGCATCAAGGGTGCCAAGGTCTTCGGCATCACCAACGTGGTGGGCAGCCCCGTGGCGCGTGAGAGCGACGGCGTCATCTACACCAAGGCCAACAAGGAGATCGCGGTCGCCTCGACCAAGAGCTTCATCGGCCAGGTTGTGAGCCTGACGCTGCTGGCCCTGCTGCTGGCGCAGGTCAAGTACCGCCTGACCACCAAACAGGCACGCATGCTGTTCCGCGAGCTTTCCGATACTGCCGAGCAGATCCAGTGGATTTTGGACACGCAGACCGATGCCGTGCATGAGGCTGCCCTGCTGTGCAAGGATGCGCAGTCGGCGCTGTTCGTGGGCCGCGGCATGGGTGCCGCTATTTCCTACGAGGGTGCGCTCAAGCTCAAGGAGGTCAGCTACCTGCACGCCGAGGCCTACGCCGCCGGCGAGATGAAGCACGGCCCCATTGCCCTGATCGACCCGGGCTTCCCTGTCATCGCTGTGGCCACCAAGAGTGCCACCTACGACAAGACCGTGTCGAACCTTATGGAGTGCAAGGCGCGCGGTGCCAAGGTCATCGTCGTTGCCACCGAGGGCGACGAGGAGATCAACAAGATCGCCGACTGCATTATCCGCGTGCCAGCAGTCCGCGACGTGTTCAGCCCCATCACGGCGAGCGTTCCTCTGCAGCTGCTCGCACGCGAGGTCGCCATCCTGCGCGGCTGCGACGTCGACCAGCCCCGAAACCTGGCGAAAAGCGTTACTGTCGAGTAAACGAGTTCCGTCATCCTAACAACTAAGGCCCGGCTCCGTTGCAGCGGAGCCGGGCCTTGTTGCATTTGCCCAGATAAAACCTGCCAAAATAAACCTGTCCCTTTTTGGCAGGTTAGCGGAGCTTGCTGGTCTCGAAGTACTCGGGGAACTGGTCCAGAACTTCGGTTTGATTGCGGAACATCATGTGCAGGTGCTTGCTGACCAAAAAGCTCGCTTCGATGGGGTCGCGACCGGCGATAGCGCGGCGAATCTGCTTGTGCTCGTTCACGATGTCCTGATTGTCGAGAACCTGCGTGGCGGCGCGCAGCCAGCGGAAGCGCTCCAGGTCGGCATTGGTCTCTTCGAGCCACGACCACACGGTGCTGCGACATGCGATGCTAAAAATCATGTGATGCATGAGGTTGTCGCTCAAAAAGAAGCCGATGCGATCCTCTTCGGCCATGGCCTTTTCCTGCAGCGCGATGGCGCGGTCGAGCTGCTCGATACCGGCCGACGTGGCGCGCGCACAACACTCCACGATCACCTGCTTTTCCAGATGTTCGCGGATGTAACAGGCGCTCTCGGCAAGGGTGAGGTTGATGGGTGAGACGTAGGTGCCGCTCTGGGGCACGGTGCGCACCAGGCCTTCCTGCGCCAAGCGAACCAAAGCCTCGCGCACGGGCGTGCGACCCATGTCCAGGTCATCGCAAAGTTGCTTGACGCCCAGCTTTTCGCCCGGCTTGTAGTCCAGATAGACGATTTTGCGTCGAATGGTGTGGTAGGACTGGTCCTGTAGGCTCGTTTCCTGCTCGCCGACGTGCATCGATTCTTCCATAGCGCCTCGCAACTGTTCTATCAAACTCATATGTCAGTTGTTAATTATGCCGCGAATCAGCTCTCCGCGGTGGGTAATTCGGCTGTCGCCCGAGAACTATTGCGGCATCTTAGTCTGTGTTTGCGCAAGGCTGCGCTCAATGTTGCCGTATCATAAGCCGTCGCAAACGTGAAATAGAAAGAAGGAATCCCATATGCAACTGGCAAACATCGTACGCGAGCGCTGGAAAGGCGTTTTGTTCTGCCTGATCATCGCCATTCCCGCGACGTTGCTCGGCAAACAAATTGAGGTGGTCGGCGGTCCGGTATTTGCCATCCTCTTTGGCATGGTCCTGGCGCTCGTCTTTCCCAAGAATCGTCGCGAACAGCTCACCGCCGGCGTTACCTATACGTCCAAAAAAGTCTTGCAGTACGCGGTTATCCTGCTTGGCTTTGGCATGAACCTCTCCCAGATTCTGTCCAAGGGCGCCCAGTCGCTACCGATTATCGTGGCAACAATCTCGACCTCGCTTGTCATCGCCTTTGTGCTCTGCCGCGTTATGAACGTGCCGGGCAAGATCGCGACGCTTGTGGGTGTGGGTTCGTCGATTTGCGGCGGTTCTGCCATCGCCGCGACCGCACCCGTCATCGATGCCGACGATCGCGAGATTGCCCAGGCCATTTCGGTCATCTTCCTGTTTAACGTTATCGCGGCGCTCGTGTTTCCGACGCTTGGCGGCATGCTCGGGCTGACCAACGAGGGCTTCGGCCTGTTTGCCGGTACCGCCATCAACGACACCTCGTCCGTAACGGCTGCGGCGAGCGCTTGGGACAGCATGCATCCCGGCGCCAATGTGCTCGAGAGCGCCACAGTGGTCAAGCTCACCAGGACGCTGGCCATTATTCCCATCACGTTGGTCCTCGCATGCTGGCAGATGCATCTGGCACGCAAGGCCGGCGGCGACGCCAAAAGCACGTTCTCGCTTAAACGCGCGTTTCCCATGTTTGTGCTGTTCTTTGTGCTGGCGAGCGTGATCACCACGGTGTTTCAGCTTCCCGTGTCCATCACGGCGCCCATCAAGGAGCTGTCGAAATTCTTTATTGTGATGGCCATGGTGGCTATTGGTTTTAATACCGATATCGTCGAGCTGGTCAAAAAGGGCGGCAAGCCCATCGCGCTGGGCTTTTGCTGCTGGATTGGCATTGCGTGCATGAGTTTGGGAATGCAACACGTACTGGGAATCTGGTAGAGAAGCAGCTTGTTTGCGTGCTGCGTGCTGGTGAGCGCATTCTCACGGTGGAGCGATAGGAGCTCTTGCGGGTATGGCTTGTCCGCAGGTTTATAAGTCCCGAAGAGCTCTTATCGCCCCGCCAGGATGGCGATGCGGGGCAACACCTATACTCGCAGGACGGCGCTTTCTGACCTATAGTGTTTGGTGAGCAATATCGTTCAATTTTGAAGCACTCGGTCGTGCGACCGGCGGCGGCTGCATGTCGCCGCGGACAGGGGCAAATCATGGATAGCGATGCCAAGCTGGACATCTTGACCGAGGCCCTGGATGCTGCCGGGGCCTCGGCATTGGCAATCGATGCGCGTGGGGACGTCGCGATCTCGACCATGAATGACGCGGCGCTTGAGCGGGATGTGGCGGTTTTTGTCGCTGAGCGTCTCGACCGTATAGGAGACGGCGCGCGTCTGGTTATGGGGCGTGCGGGTACGCGCCTGAGCCTGACCGTTCGCCCCACCGACAAAGAGGGCGGGGGGCTTTGGGTCGTCGTGGTCCGCGAGGTGCGCGGTGCCGCGGCGCATGCGGGCATCGAGTGGCTCAACGCCGACGAGGTTGAGGCCCGCTACGAATCGAGCGCGTACGGCATCGTTGAGGGGGCGGCCTCGGTGGCTGCGCCGGTTGCAGAGAGTTACGCGCGCGGTGTGCCCCTTATGCTCGAGGGCGAGCTGGGAGCGGGTCAGGTCGAGATCGCCAAGCGCCTCTATCTGGACGGTCCTTTTGCCGGTCAGCCCTTTGTTTCCGTTGCGCTCGATGAGCTCACCGAGCGCGGTTGGCGCCATGTGCTCAAAAGCGCCGAATCGCCGTTGTTCCAAATGGGGCTGACCCTTTGCATTGAGGGCTGGAACGCGGTTGGCCCCCAGCGCCTCCGCGAGCTGGTCTCCACGATGGCCGACACCGCGTTGGCGACGCGCTGCCATGTGGTGCTGACAGCGAATGACATGCCGGGCGGCGGAGAAAGTGATCAAGCCGCGTTTGTGACCGAGCGTTTCGCCTGTGCGGTGAGCGTGGCGCCGGCAATCGCCGAGCAGGGAGCCGCGTCGACGAAGGTTGCGCGCTATTTGGAATATCTCGCTGATGCATTTGAGACGGCAGCACCCACGCTGTCTGCCGCGGCGACGAAGACGCTCGATGCTTACCGCTGGCCGCGCAATTATCTGCAGCTCCGCGAGGTCTCGGAACGACTGTATATATTGGCGGGGACGGGCACGGTGGACCGCGCTGTGGCGGAGGAAGTGCTCGCCCAAGAGGACGTGATTAAGACCGCAACCTTTGGCGCCCCGACGCTCGAAAGTGACCTGTATATCCTGCGACCGCTGGCCGATACCGAGCGAGATATCGCGCATCTGGTTGTAGACCATCTCCACGGCAACCGAACCCGTGCGGCGGAGGTGCTGGGCATAAGCCGTACAACGCTGTGGCGCTTGCTGAAGGACGATGACCGTTGAGCGAGGCGCCCGTGACCGCGCGCGACGCGTGTGCTACAGTCCAAAGCGTTATTGTTTCGATTTGGTTACGGCGTGCGAGGGCATATGGCTGAGACTTCAAAACCGAGCCGCAGAAGGCGGAGTGCCGCGCCGGTCAACCGACGCACGACATCGGTGACGTGGGGCAAACACGCCTCGGGGTTTGATGGCTCGTTCAAGCGCACTAAATACGGCTATCCTTCGGCAAGCGCCCGCTTGGCAATGCAGGCAGAGTCCTCGCTGTGGGGCCGCAAACGCGTGGTGGGCTCAAAGCTCAAGCACGACGGAACGCTCGGCTACATCAGCCGCGGGGCGGCTCGCCGCAGCGGGCTCAATCCCGCCGGCTGGCATCGCTACGTGCCGATCGTGGCCGCCGTTGCAGTGATCGTCATCGCACTCGCTGCGCTTGGCTACGCCGGCGGTGGCGCCAACTTGGACGCAATGTTTAAATCGCCCGAGCTCGCGCATGTAGGTACAGAAGTTGTCGAGGGCGCTCAGGCCCAGACGGGCGTCGCGCCCCAACGCGGTATCGTCGCGGCGGCCTCCACCATCGCCGATGCGCAAAAGGACGAGGACGAACAGGGCGATGGCGCCGAAACGGCCCAGATGAACGAAACGACGACAACTCCATCGGCAAGATAAGTTGTGAGTGGGGCAGCTAATTTGGGACGGGGCTTTTTTAGCTGCCCAAGACAGTGGCTCATTCGATGCCAGTCGCCAAAAGCGAGCGAGCCGCATTTGCGCCAAGGTGACGTGAAATGAGAGGGCGCTGACCTTCTGGTCGCGCCCTCGAAATTGAACGTCAGATTGGCGTGAATGCGGCCCGCGCAGCGTCAACGAGCCCGCCGTTCGGTAGAACGGCGGAACGAATTACCTTACGTAGACGACGTTGTCGCGGCGCGGCTTTGCCTCGGGTAGCGTGTCCTCGGCGTAGCCAAGAATGCAGTTACCGACACCGCGCAGGCTGCCGTCGGCGGGCAGGCCCCAGCTGGCCAGCAGCTCCAGGCCCTCGGGCGAGTCAAAGACCTCATGCGCGCGGTGAATCCAGCACGAATCGACACCCAGCGCATAGGCGGCGTTGAGCAAGTTGCCCATGGCGAGCGAGCCGTCTTCCAGATGCGTGGGCACGCTGCGGTCAACTAGCACCACCACAACGGTCTTGGCGCCATAGAAGGGGTCGCTGTTGCTGCCCATGACCTGGGCGTTGAGCTGTGAGAGACGCTCGACGGTCGCGGGGTCGGTGACGGCGACAAACGTCACCGGCTGGCGGCCCATGCCGCTCGGTGCATATTGGCCGGCTTCGATAATACGTGCAAGCTTTTCGGCCTCGACGGGACGATTGCTGTATTTGCGGCAGCTGCGGCGGTGAATGAGTGCTTCGATAGTCTCCATGGTGTCTCCTTGCGGTGGCGTTGCAGATGCCCCGTTCATACCCGTCGGGCTCAAACGATAGACGGTCAATTGCCCGGCCAAAAGGATAGATTCCAATTGGGAAAGTAGGTTTGCATAAAAGTACCTTCAGAATGTGACAAACCAATGGGATGGTTAAACGTTTTATCCCGTCTACCCTGCGGTTTTTTACCACTTGCCTAAATGACGAACGCATAACCTTTGATAAAGGTTTTACTAAAGGAGTACCAACGTTTATCAATGCGCCGTGGTGGCGCCGGGCCAGGAGGTAACATCATGTTCCAGGCTGGAGATGTCGTCGAGACCGATTTCGAAGGATTTCTGAAGCTGCTGCGTTCCAAGACGCGCGCTTTCGTGTCGATCAACGATCACGAGTACTACATCACGCACACCGATGGCTATTGGCGTGTTCAGGATTGCGAGGCCCTCAACGACAAGGGCCACTTTACTGACTGCTCCGAGCTGGTCAACACGGTCTGCGAGGTCGTCGAGCTGCCGTGGATTGCCGGCAAGAGCCTGCATGACAGCTTCTCGGGCGCTACGGTCTATGAGGCCGTCGCCGCTTAACAGGCAATAAAACTCGATTTTCACGTGACCGCTGGCGCCGCCCCCGCGCCGGCGGTCTTTTTCTGCCGATAGGCCATAAAAATGCACGCATTTGCGGAGAGCCTGTTGACGATAGTCAAAACTCGGACTAATCTAGAGACACATAATTGGTCAAAAATCGGACAATTGAATGGTGGGATAGATGAATAGTGCGGTTACGCTGGTCGACTTTGATCGGTTGCTCAATGGACTCGACCATATCTATTCGGAGTTCTCGCGCGCCTGCGGCCTTTCGGACTGCGCCTATTGGATGCTCGTCGATACCAGCACGGCGGGCGGCAGTATTGCCGTAAGCCGTCTGACAAGCGAATGGTTCTACAGCAAGCAGACCATCAACTCGGCAATTAAAACCTTGACGGCGCGGGGCTTCGCAGCGTTGGAGTTTGCCGAAGGCAGCCGTAAGAACAAGGTTGTGAGCCTGACCGAAGAGGGCAGGCGATTTGCCGAGCGTTATGCGCTGCCGGCACTCAAGGCCGAGCAGCGAGCCTTTGGCGCGCTTGAGCCATGTGAGCAGCGCGAGATTATGCGCTTGATCGGCAAATTCTCTCAGGTGCTCGGCGATGAGTGCGATGCCTTTAAGCAGCATATCGCTGCCGAGAGCCAAGCCGAGAATCAAGGTGAGGGGGAGTCGTGCGACTGTTAATGAGGTTTCTAAAGCCATATCGAGGGCTTGTCGCAGTGACGCTGCTGGTGCTGCTGGTGGATAACGTCGGTACGCTGTTGGTTCCCACGATGCTGGCGAACATGGTCAACACCGGTATTACCACGGGCGATGTCGACTACATTTTACGCAACGGCCTATACATGTTTATCGCGACCAGCATGGCTAGCGGCGGCACGGTGCTGGGCTGCTATCTTTCGGCGCGCCTGGCCGCCAACGTGGCTTGCGATATCCGCAATGCCGTGTACGACAAATCGCTCGAGCTCGCGGCCAGCGATTTTGAGCGCTTTGGCACCGGATCGATGATCACGCGCTCGCTCAACGACATCAACGTGATTCAGCAGGCGATTCTGCAGACGATTCAGCTGGTGCTGCCCGTGCCGTTTTTGGCTGTGGCGGGCATCATATTCGCCTGGTTTATCGATCCCGCCATGGGCACGCTTCTGGGCGTAGTCGTTGCGATTGTGCTGGTGGCGGCGGTCTTTACGGTTGCCAACGCGGCGCCGATTTTTATGCGCCTACAGGGCTTTATCGACCGCATGAACGTGGTGCTGCGCGAGAATATTGTGGGCGTGCGCGTCATCCGTGCGTTTAACAAGGAGCGCCACGAGGAACGGCGTCTGGACGAGGTGTTTAGCGAATACGCCGCCAACGCCATCAAAGTCAACCACCTGTTTGTGGGCCTCGACAGCTCAAGCTTCTTTTTGATGAACATCGCCGAGGTGGCGGTGCTGTGGGTGGGCGGCAACCGCGTAGGCGCCCACGCCATGCAGATTGCGAGTATCTCGGCGGTGCTGGAGTATGCAATTCTGATCCTGTTCTTTGTGATGATGGCGCAGATGGTGGTGCTGACGCTGCCACGCGCCGCGGCATGCCTAAGCCGTGCGCAGCAGGTGTTGGAGATTGAGCCGAGCATCGTCGATGGCGAGCGCACGCTGGATGACGGGGCGCGCGAGCCCCAAGACGAAGCCGATGCGGTGGCCGTGTTCGACCACATGTCGTTTCGCTTTGACGATGCCGACGAGGACACCCTGTGCGACCTGAGCTTTGCCTGCCGTCGCGGTCAGACGACTGCGATCGTTGGCTCGACAGGCTCGGGCAAATCGACGGTGGCAAAGCTTCTGCTGCGCTTCCACGATGCCACCAAGGGCTCCATTCGCCTGAATGGTGTGGACCTGCGCGAGCTTACGCAAGACGAAATCCGCGGGCGCATTGCCTATGTGCCGCAGAAGGCGTGGCTGTTCTCGGGCACGGTGGCGAGCAACCTTCGCTTTGGTAACGAAGGCGCGACCGAGGGCGACATGCTTCACGCGCTTGAGGTTGCCCAGAGCACCTTTGTACTCGACCAACCGCAGGGGCTCGATACCCCGGTGGCGCAGGGCGGTACGAACTTCTCGGGTGGTCAGCGCCAGCGTCTGGCCATTGCTCGCGCGCTCATGAAGCAGGCCGATTTGTACATCTTCGATGACAGTTTTTCGGCCTTGGACTTTAAGACCGATGCCGCCCTGCGTCATGCGTTGCAAGACGAGACGCGTGACGCTGCGGTGCTCATCATCGCGCAGCGCATCTCGACGATCTTGCACGCCGACCAGATCGTCGTGCTCAAGGATGGCGAGGTTGTGGGTCTGGGCACGCATGGCGAGCTTATGGAAACCTGCGAGGTGTACCGCGCCATCGCGGAATCGCAGATGAAGGGAGGTGAGTAGCATGACCGAGGAGCTCAAGAAGCAGGGCGGCGTTGATGACGCCGCTGCCGCGGGACTGGTCGAGGAAACGGCTGCCGCGTCGACCGAGCTGGATGACGCCGCCAAGGCTGCAGCCGAGCGCGAGGCTCGCCGCCAAGCGCTCTACGAGGAAAACGAACGTGCCGAGGACGAGCGCGCCCGCGCCGAGGCAGAGCGTATGCGCGACGTGGACGACGAAGACGAGGACGAGACACCTCGGGATACCTGGGCGACGGTGCGCCGCCTGTGGAGTGAGGCTGCCGGCGACCATTGGCGCTTCTATATCGTGTTCGCGAGCATTGTGTTCTATGTCATCTTTAACACTGCCGCGCCGGCATATAGCGCCCGCGTGATCGATGAGCTGTGGGGCCACATTCAGGTAGCGTTTGTCAACAACGCCACCTTCAGCATCACCTGGGAGAACTGCGGCAGGACTATCTTCATCTACTTTTTGATTTGGACGGCCGCCGCTTCGTTCTACGCGCTCCAGAGCTTTTTGATGTCGAGCGTGGCCGAACGCCTCAATCTGCGCCTGCGCAACCGCATCGCGCAAAAGCTCAACCGTCTGCCGCTCGCCTATTTTGACGCGCATCGTCCCGGCGAGGTCGTCAGCCGCGCGACCAACGACCTGGACAAGATGTCCGAGAGCATGCAGCGCGGATTGCTGCAGCTGCTCGTGTCGATCGGCACGGTTGTTGGTGCTGTGAGCGTGATGTTCGTGTTCAGCGTGCAGCTTACGCTCGTCTTTCTGTTCTTTACGGCACTGTCGCTGCTGGTGACGAAGGTCGTCTCGCGCCGCACACACGATGTGACGGGCGAGCGCCAGGAGTGGGTGTCCAAGATTACGAGTGCGGTCGAGGAAGGCTATTCGGGCCGTCTGGTGATCCGCGCGTTTAACCGCGAACGTCAGAGCTCCGCTGAGGTGCACGAGGCTTCGAAGGAACTGGCTCGTGTGAGCACCAAGGCCGACTTTATGATCAATGCTGTCGGCCCCGCGGTGCGCTTTATCGGCCGTTTGGCGCAGATCGTTATTGCGCTTGTGGGCTGCAGCATGCTGGTTGCCGGTCACATGACCGTCGGCGTGTTCCAGGCGTTCTTCCAGTTTATCTACGAGGCGTCCGAGCCCATGACGCAGTTGTCGTTTACCTTCAACTCGCTGCAGAGCGCGCTGGCGAGTGCAGAGCGCGTGTTCGACCTGCTCGATGAGCCCGAGATGGAGGCCGATCCGCTGCCGGACAAGGCCGCCAAGCTGCCGGGTCGCGTGGAGGGCCGCGTCTCCTTTGAGCATGTGCGCTTTGGTTATTCGCCCGACAAGCCGCTTATGCGCGACGTGTCGTTTACCGCCGAGCCGGGCCAGAAGATTGCCGTGGTGGGAACCACGGGCGCAGGCAAGACGACGCTCATCAACTTGCTCATGCGCTTCTACGAGATTGACGGCGGGCGTATTACGCTCGACGGCGTGGATACGAGCCGCATGGACCGCGGCGAGCTACGGCAGCAGTTTGGCATGGTGCTGCAGGACGCCTGGCTGTTCGACGGCACGATTGCCGAGAATATCGCCTACGGCTGCCCCGAGGCGACGCGCGACGAAATTGTGGCCGCCGCTCGTGCCGCGCAGGTCGACTTCTTTGTGCGCACCATGCCGCAGGGCTACGACACGCGCGTGGCCAACGATGCCGAAAGCATCAGCCAGGGCCAGCGTCAGCTGCTGACCATCGCACGCGTGCTGCTCAACAACCCGGCGATTCTCATCCTGGACGAGGCGACCTCAAGCGTGGACACGCGTACCGAGCTTGCCATCGGCCGTGCCATGGATGCGCTTATGCGCGGGCGCACGAGCTTTGTGATCGCACACCGCCTGTCGACGATTGTGGATGCCGACCTGATCTTGGTCATGGATCACGGCAACATTATCGAGCAGGGCACGCATAAGGAGCTGCTGGCTGCCGAGGGTGCCTACGCCGACCTCTATCTGAGCCAGTTCGCATAATGTGACAAAGGGACAGTCCCACATGTCCCATCAACGCAAAGGCGCGCCGGGGATGAATTCCCTGGCGCGCCTTTTGCGTCGGTGTCGATGTTGTTTTGCGCCGCTCGCGTTCCTAGTGCTCGTCCACGAGCTTGGCGACGAGGGCCTTGAGCTCGGCCACCTCTCGCTCGAGTTCCTTGACGCGGCGGGCATTCTCGGTGATGCCTTGGCGGTTGAGGGCACTCTGCTCGGCGGCATCATCGGGCATGTACTCGCGATGCTGCTTGGCATCGAAGCTCTCCTCGAACACGCGGCAGCCGTTGCGCTTGATGATGCGCCCGGGCACGCCCACGACGGTGCAGTTATCGGGTACGTCTTTGACGACGACCGAGTTGCCACCGATCTTGACGTTGTTGCCGATGCGGATGTTGCCGAGCACCTTGGCGCCTGTGCCCACAGTGACGTTATTGCCCAGAGTGGGGTGGCGCTTACCGGTCTCGTTGCCGGTACCGCCGAGCGTGACGCCCTGGTAGAGCACGCAGTTGTCGCCCACAATGGTGGTCTCGCCGATGACGACGCCCATGGCGTGGTCGATAAAGAAGTGCTTGCCAATTTGCGCGGCGGGATGAATCTCGACGCCGGTGATGTGGCGGGTGATTTGTGAGAGCACGCGGGCGAGCGAGCGATGACCATGCTCCCAGAGCCAGTGCTCGGGTACGTGGTTCCACTTGGCGTGAAGACCGGGGTACGAAAGGAAAATGACCAGGCCGTTTTGCGCGGCGGGGTCCTGCGCCTGGACGGTCTTGATGTCCTCGCGAATGGTATTGATAAAGCTCACCGGCCGCCCTCCCTTAGCGCCATGGCAATGCGATTCAATAAAGTATAGCGATTCGCTAGGGATTAGGAAGAGCAATCTTTCACGGCTTTGCGTGACAGGTGTCAGTTATGCAAACTTGCTGGTAATGGAGTCATGCTTTTGTGGGGTCGTGTGCATGGTCGCGCCGCAACCGTATACTGGTCAACTTGGACGTGTCCGCGCCCACAACTGAGAGGTTTTACTTCATGGGTTTTATCAATTTCATTGCCGAGCTGCTTAAGGATCCACGCACTGCGATCGCCAGCTGGATTGCCGCCGGCCCGCTCATGGCCTACGGCTGCGTGTTCCTGATCATCTTTATCGAGACGGGCGTGGTGTTCTTCCCGTTCCTTCCCGGCGATTCGCTGCTGTTCGCCTCGGGCTTCTTTGCCCACAACGGCGGCTTTAACATCGTGGCTTTGCTGGCCGTCGCATGGGCTGCTGCCATCTTGGGCGATCAGTGCAACTTTATGATCGGCCATTTCTTTGGCAAAAAGATCATTGCCTCGGGCAAGGTCAAGGCCATGACGCCCGAGCGCATCAAAAAGTCCGAGGACTTCTTGGATAAGTGGGGCCACCTGGCCATCTTCCTGGGCCGCTTCTTTCCGTTTATCCGCACCTTTGTGCCCTTTATCGCCGGCATGGGCGGCATGCACTGGCGCAACTTTGTCATTTTTAACGTGCTGGGCGGCATTACCTGGTCGACGCTCTTTACGCTGCTGGGCTACTTCTTTGGCGGCATTCCCTTTGTGCAGGAGCACTTTGAGCTGCTGATCGTCGGCATCGTTGCCGTGTCGATCATCCCGACCGTGGTCGGCTTGGTTAAGGCTAAGCTGGGCAAAAAGAACGTATAGATCGAGCCGGCGCGCAAACCGTGCCGTTGAGGCCCGTCACCGCTTACGGTGGCGGGCCTTTTTGCTTCGGTCAAATGAAAATACTTTAGTTAGTTAAAGAAAAGCGTTTTATCCGACGCGCGTGCGGAGTACAATCTCGTGCATGCGAATCGACGTGCCATCGGCTTTGATGCCGTTCGCGTGTCCCGTCCGGCTCTACGCTCCGGGCGTGCGACGTTGCGACGCGGTCGGCCTCGGTCCTTGCGTGCGGGTTCGCGAGTTTGCAACTGTGTATGTAAGGAGCGACATATGACTGTCGAGAAGAAGGATATCGATTGGGGTAGCCTCGGCTTTGGCTACATGAAGACCGATTACAGCTACGAGGCTCATTGGAAGGATGGCGAGTGGGACGAGGGCGGTCTGACTACCGACCACACCCTGCATGTCTCCGAGTGCGGTGGCATCTTCCATTACTGCCAGGAGGTCTTTGAGGGCCTGAAGGCCTACACCGCCGAGGATGGCAGCATCGTCTGCTTCCGTCCCGACATGAACGCCGAGCGTATGTACAACTCTGCGCAGCGCCTCGAGATGCCCCCGTTCCCCAAGGACAAGTTCGTTGAGGCCGTCAAGCAGGTCGTTTCTGCCAACGCCGCCTGGGTTCCGCCCTTCGGTTCCGGCGCGACCCTGTACGTGCGTCCGTTTATGATCGGCTCCGGTGACGTGATCGGCGTGGCTCCCGCTCCTGAGTACACGTTCCGCATCCTCGTGACCCCGGTCGGTCCGTACTTTAAGGGTGGTCTCAAGCCCGTCAAGCTGCGCGTTTCCGAGTACGACCGCGCCGCACCGCACGGCACCG
Organism: Collinsella sp.; assembly: GCA_048330275.1. Classification (GTDB taxonomy): domain Bacteria; phylum Actinomycetota; class Coriobacteriia; order Coriobacteriales; family Coriobacteriaceae; genus Collinsella. The sequence goes on along the minus strand of DBFEIO010000028.1, from coordinate 55,510 downwards.
GCAACATCAAGGCCGGCCTCAACTACGCCATGTCCCTCAAGCCCACGATGGAGGCCCATCGCGAGGGCTATGCCGAGAACCTGTATCTCGACTCCGAGTCCCGCACCTATGTCGAGGAGACCGGTGGCGCTAACGTCCTGTTCGTGAAGGAGGATGGCACCCTTGTCGTTCCGCAGTCGCACACCGACTCCATCCTGCCCTCCATCACCCGCCGTTCGCTCGTTCAGGTCGCCAAGGACCTGGGCATTACCGTCGACGAGCGTCCCGTCGAGTGGGCCGAGGTCAAGGCCGGCACCTTTGTTGAGTGCGGCCTGTGCGGCACCGCTGCCGTCATCTCCCCGGTGGGCGAGATCGACAACAAGGTTTACGGTGCCGACGAGACCGTGACCTTCCCGGCTGGCTGCACCGAGATCGGCCCCGTGATGAAGAAGCTTCGCGAGACCCTGACCGGTATCCAGTCTGGTGCTGTTGAGGATAAGCACAACTGGGTCTATACCGTCGCGTAAGCTGCCATAGCTGTTCGGCCCGAGGGCAACCTTCCTTTCCGGCGCGTCCTCGGACATGAAAGAACCTCCACTGCGCACTTCGTGCGGCGGAGGTTCTTTCGTCCTGCGGAGTGCGCCGGAAAGGAAGGTTGCCCTCGGGCCTGCGTTACCTCGGCGCTGCCGTTACGGGCAATATAGATCTGAATTAAAGATGGCGCGCGGCCTTTTAGGCCGCGCTTTTGTTAAAGGCTTTAGCCTGTGCGGGGCGCGCAGCGCGCCGCATCAGAAACCACCCGCTATGCGGGTGGGGACAACCGGCTTTACAAAGCCGCCCCCTCGCCGGACACTTGCGATTGTTCAGGCCGCAAGGAATCCGAGTCGAGAGGGCGGTGGTGGCGTATGGCCCAGAAGGCCTACAGCCTGTCGCACACGAAGTGGATGTGCAAGTACCACGTCGTGTTCACGCCGAAGTATAGGCGCAAAGTCATCTACAACCAAATAAGGTCCGACCTTGGGGGGATCTTCAGGAAGCTCTGCCGGTGCAAGGGGATGGAGATCATCGAGGGGCACCTGATGCCCGACCACGTCCACATGCTGCTGGCGATACCGCCGAAGTGCAGCGTGTCCAGCGTGATGGGCTACCTGAAGGGGAAGAGCTCGCTGATGGTATTCGACAGGCACGCGAACATGAGGTACAAGTTCGGCAACAGGAAGTTCTGGGCCGAGGGCTACTACGTGTCCACCGTCGGCCTGAACGAGGCCACGATCGCGAAGTACATCCGGGAGCAGGAGAAGGCCGACATCGCGCTCGACCGGCTGAGCGTCAAGGAGTACGAGGACCCCTTCGATAGGGGGCCGGGGCGCAAATAGCGCCGGTTTGACCGGCCCGTCACGGGTCAACCTGCAGTGCGGCCCGAACCCCGTGAGGGCCGGCGCCTTTAGACGCGTGCCGGCAATCCAAGGGTTATGCCCTAAGAGCAAACCACCCCTTTTAGGGGTGGTTTTGATTTTGGTTCGCGCCATGTGGGGGTGGTGGCGACGTGCATTTTTGCGAATATTCTGCAATCGAAGGCCCCTGCATACCGACGTTCGGGCAAAAATCCGTGCTCGTCGATGCTTTCCGCGAATAATAGGCGGGGTTATGGGCTGACAGCGTTTGATTTGCAGGGATATTCGCGGTCTTTGGCATTTATCGTAGCGCCCGAAGCCCTTGGTTATGTTGAATACTCCTAAAAATGCACGGCGCCTAGAGGGGGACCTTCGCGAAAAAGGAAACCGCCCCGTCGAAGTATGCATTCGACGGGGCGGTTTATGCATATAGCCGATTTAGGATGCGCTGCCAAACTACTAGAACTTGACGGTCGGGGCCTGGCGGGCTGCTTCGGCGGCCTCGAAGCCCTGGCGCTCCTTAAACTGGAAGATGCCAGCAAAGATGACAGCCGGGAACGTCTGAATGGCGTTGTTGTAGCTGAGCACGCAATCGTTGTAGCTCTGGCGTGCATAGCTAATCTTGTTCTCGGTATCCTCGAGCGATGCCTGCAGCTGCGTAAAGTTGGTGTTTGCCTTAAGATCGGGATAGGCTTCGGCCACGGCAAAGAGCTGGCGCAGCGCACCGGTCAGCACGTTGTCGGCTTCCATCTTGGCCTCGGGCGTGGTGGCCTTGACGGCGGTGTTGCGCGCGCTGATCACGGCGGAGAGCGTCTCTTGCTCGTGCTTGGCGTAGCCCTTGACGGTCTCGACCAAGTTGGGGATCAGGTCGTTGCGACGCTGCAGCTGCGTATCGATGTTCTGCCAGGCGTTATCGATGCGGTTACGCTTGGTGACCATGTTGTTGTAGATGCCGGCGATGGCGCAGACAATCACAATGACAACAACGATGCCGATGATGACGGTAATCATGATGTCTCCGTTTCGAATGGCCGCGGCGGCATGCGCCAGCTGCCGTTGGTATAACGCTACTAGTATACCCGCAACGTTTTGCCGTGCCGAACTTTCCGGTAAGCGTTATGTTTTCGGTGAGGTTGGCACCGGGGCAAAGCGTGCGAGGTACAGGTGTAAGATATGCGACAGATTGACGAGTGTTGTCTTTGCCCTGAGGATGGCGATACCAGTGGACCTTCGCATCAAGAAAACCTATCGTGCCCTGTTCGATGCCTTTACCGAGCTTCTCGAGGAGCATCGTTTTGAGGACCTGACGGTTGCCATGCTGTGCGACCGCGCCATGATTCGCCGCACGACGTTCTACAAGCACTTTCGCGACAAGAACGATTACTTTGCCTTTTATATCGATGAGCTCATGTCGGGCTTGCCGCAAAAACAGCCCGATGAGGCCGGCGCGGTGTCTGCCGAGGACGTGCGCGCGCTTCGACACGCGATTTTGGACGATGCCATGGATTTGATTCTGGCGCACGAGCAACTCATGGATAACATTTTGGCAAGCAGCATGTCGGGCATGTTGACCAACGTTATTTGCGACCGTATTGCCCGCTCCATCCGCGAGCGTGTGATGAACGTGCTTGCCGAGGATGCCCTGGCCCCCGTGTCACTCGAGACGACGTCCGAGTTTGTCGCCGGCGGTATTATTCGACTTTTTACGATATGGTGGGAATCGGGCCACGATCTTGAGCGTCGACCCGAGATGGCCGACGTGGTCGATGCGCTGTTTGAGCGGACCATGACGCCGGTACATCACTAGAAGTGGCGGAGAGAGGGGGATTCGAACCCCCGGAACGCTCTCGCGCTCAACGGTTTTCAAGACCGCCGCATTCAACCGCTCTGCCATCTCTCCGTGAGTCGTAATGATAGCATCGTTTTGAATTTGCAACAGGGAAGGCGAACGATGACGATCACCGAAATCGACGAGAAGTTCATGCGCGAGGCGCTGGCGGAGGCGCGAGCCGCCGCGGCGGTGGGCGAGGTACCGATTGGTGCCGTGGTGGTGCGCGCGGGCGAGATTGTCGCGCGGGCGCACAATCGGCGCGAGCTCGATCAGGATCCTTCGGCTCATGCAGAGTTCGCGGCCCTGTGCGCTGCCGCTCGGTCGCTCGGTCGCTGGCGCCTTTCCGATTGCACAGTTTATGTAACGCTCGAGCCTTGCTGCATGTGTGCGGGGCTTATGGTCAACGCGCGCGTGGGGCGCTGCGTGTATGGCGCGGCTGATGCCAAGGCGGGCGCGCTGGGATCCCTATACGATTTGAATGCCGACTCGCGCCTGAATCATCGGTTTAACGTGACCGCCGGCGTGCTGGCAGACGAGTGTCGTGAGGTGCTGAGCAGCTATTTTAGTGGGCTACGTGGCACCGATGGTGCTGGCTGCGGTTGTGGGGCCGATCTTGAAGCACACGCCGCTCATGCCGCAGCGCTTGCAGGTGCCGGTGAGGATGCTGGCGCGGCGGTTGATTTTGGCCCCGCGTGCCGCCGGCCCCGCCGTGTGCTGTTGGCGATTGATTCCTTTAAGGGTAGCGTTTCGAGTGCACAGGCGGAGGAGGCCGTTGTCGAAGGCGTGCGCCGTGTGTGGCCCGATGCCGAGGTGCGCGCATTGCCGCTGGCAGATGGTGGCGAGGGAACGCTCGACGCCGTTGCCGCCTGCGGTGGCGAGCTTGTGACCTGCGAGGTTGCAGGTCCCTTGGGCGAGCGTGTGCCTGCCCGGATGCTGGTTGATGTCGAGCGCGAGTCCGCGGTCATCGAGATGGCCGAGGCGGCCGGCATTGGGTATTCGCCTTGCACGGAGTTGTCGGCGCTGGTTGCTACAACCTATGGCGTGGGCGAGCTGATGCTCCGTGCGGTTCGTGCCGGGGCAAAGACTATCTATATTGGCTTGGGCGGCAGCGCCACCAACGACGGTGGCGCCGGCATGCTGCAGGCGCTGGGCGCGCGTGTGGTCGATGATCGGGGCTGCGATGTCGCCCCCGGTCTTGCCGGCCTTGAGCAGGTGGCGAGCGTTGATTTGGCGCCAGCGCTGCAGGCTTTGGATGGCGCTCGTATCGTTGTGCTTTCGGATGTCGAGAATCCGCTCGTAGGGCGTCGCGGCGCGCTTGCGGTGTTCGGCGGACAGAAGGGTCTGCCGGCGGATGATGCCGAGGCGCTGAACAGGTGCGACAGCTGGATGGTCGGCTACGGTCGCTTGCTCGACGCTGCGATTGCCGGAGCTCGAGCCCAGGGGTTGTTGCGCACATCCGAGGGTGCACGGACATTTGGCTCGGTGCTCGGTGTGCCCGGCGCCGGTGCCGCCGGTGGTCTGGGAGCAGCGCTGTTGGCACTCGGTGCCGAGTTGCGCTCGGGCGTGGAGACGGTGCTCGACCTCGTGGGGTTTGACGAGCGCGTGCGCGATGTCGACCTCGTCATAACGGGCGAGGGCAATATGGATGAGCAGTCCGCCGCCGGTAAGGCGCCGGTGGGCGTGGCCCGTCGTGCGAAGCGATATGGCAAACCGGTGGTCGCCGTCGTGGGCGGTCGTGACGACAGCCTGGATGCGGTGTATGGGCAGGGCGTCGACTTGGCGCTTCCGATCTGTCGCAAGCCCATGGACCTGGAGCGGGCACTCGATCCGCAAGAAGCCGCAACCAACCTCATCTGCGCCGGCGAAGCAGCGTCTCGATCCTACGACCTCGCCCGCCTCTAAGGCCTATCTCCCTATGAGTTGCGGTGGAATACGGAGTGTTTTTGCCTTTAAGGGGCCAATTCAGTCCGTATTCCACCGCAACTTCGTGAATGGTCATCCGAGGCTGGCCGCCTTGTGCCTTGGGTCGGACCGTCCGCCACGAAATGCGGCCATCTACTACGTTTAACGGAACACCCTCGACCATCTCGGAATTTGCAAAAATGAAACCGCAGGTAGAAAGCTTGCCGATTTTCGAAAAAGCCGGCTATGGTTGACCCCTGCGGCCTAAACGTAGTAGATAGGCCCTTTTCGTGGCGCAGCGTCAGACCAGTCTATTTGGGACGGCTATTTTGACTACATGCCGATCTGATTGCCCAAGTAGTCAAAAAAGCCCCGTCCCAAATTAGCTGCCTTGTGGGGCTGTGGGGATAAAGATTGCCGACGGTTTTTATCCCGCCGAACCCCTTTGATGGCGCGAATGGTTCGATTTGACGACCGAGTGGCAACCTGACGCGGAATAGTGGGTCGTTTAAATTGCTACAATTTTAAGTATATTGCGATGTCCCGCCTTGCGTTTCTGCGCGGGGGGGGGCGTATATTTGCATCGATGGGGACGACACACATATATAGCGAGCCGCTGCTTGCCGTCCTCATGGATTTGGGGAGGGCCTTCATGAATCGCGTGTGTGCGAGAGCTCGAGAAATGCTAAAGCCTTTTGGCAAGAAAACCAATACCGCAAAGCGTGCCTTGAGGGTTTTGGCCGTCCCGCTGGCGGCGTGTGCGCTCATGTTTGGTGCGACGAGTGCGTCGGCCGATCAAGCGGTTCCTTTTAGCAACCATACCGTGCAGACGGTGAATCCCACCGGCACTACGGTCAATCTGTTCGACTACTGGGTCGTGAACGGCGACAACGACAGCTCGAAGAACATAAACAACGACAACAAGAATGACAACACCGGCATCAATAAAGACCATCAGCTCAAGTTCAATGGCGGCGCCGGATCGGGCATTAATAAATGGACGGGAAAAAGTGTTATTGGCGGCTTTGGACGTCTTTCGTTTGTGAAGAACACACTGGTAAAGGGCTATCCGTCGATCAATGCTGGCACCTACACCTCGTATAACACGCACGGTACGTACAAAGACGAGTCGCTCGATTATCTCTTTAATAACGACAGCCAGGCAAATGGCAAGCAGGACGGCAAGGCCGTTTACAACAACGTACAAGGCCTTTTCCAGCTCAAGGATGGCTATTACGTTTACGACTCGTACGGCTCTGACGGCAACTATGCTGTGTATAACTTCACGACTAACTCCTTTGACGTCTACAATAAGGCGGGCGTATATAAGGACAGCGTGTCGGATGCGAATCGGGGTCAGTTCTTCCCCTTTGACTCGGCTGACAAGGTTTTTGAAGAGAGGAACGGCCGGCTCTCTCCTATAGGAATAACGGACGGAACGAACGATAAGCTCAACCACCACTTTGGCATGTCCATGACCACGGAGTTCGTCCAGCCTGCGGGTGGCAAGACCACCGATAACAATGACATGGTCTTTAAGTTCTCGGGTGACGATGACGTCTGGGTCTATATCGACGGCGTGCTCGTGGGCGATCTGGGTGGCATCCACGAGAAGGCGACGCTTGATATTAACTTCGCTACTGGTGTGGTGCGCGTTGGACATATTGATGGCGCAAATGGTTCACCAAAGTATTTTCCGGATACTACCATCAAAGCAATGTTCAAAGCCGCCGGCGCAGATACCACCAACTTCCGCGACAACACCTTCTGCGACAGCACCAAGCACACGCTGAGCTTCTTCTACCTGGAGCGTGGTGCGGGCGCATCGAACATGTCGCTTAAGTTCAACCTCACCACCCTGCCGTCGTCCGAGGTCGCGAAGGTCGACCAAAACGGTGAGGCAGTCCAGGGTGCCGAGTTTGCTCTGTATCAGTCAGATGCCAACTGGAACGCGCAGGGTGAGCCCATCGCTCAGGGCACGACGGACGCCAATGGGCAGTTGGTGCTTCTGAAGTCGGACGGTTCCGTTCTTTCGTTCGATAGCCAGCATGCTGAGAAGCACGACTACTTTGTACTCAAAGAGGTTAGCCTGCCCAAGGGATACCGCTCGAGCCTGACCTCATCGACCACTGCAACGCCAGGCGAGCTGCACCTGCAGTACAAGGCCGCGGCAAGTGGCACGGGTGGCGTGGTGGTTGCGCCGCAAACAACGGTTACCACGGCCGACGGCAAGTCATGGACGGGTAGCCGCATGTGGCTGAACGGCGGCTATCTGGCCGCTAAGGAGACTATTTCCCTAGATAAAGATACGCAAGACAATAAAGGCAACGCCATTAGCTCGGGTACGACGTTTGCCGTCGTACTCAAGCTCACCGGTGCGAGCGAGGACCACACAAGCGAAGACGCGTGGACGGCGGTCACGGGCAACCCGCTCAATGGCTATAAGCTGTGCTCCAAACACGGCATTGAGGGCGCGGTCGAGGCTGCCAAATCGGCAGATACGAGCGTCTTTGGCGTCAACACCAAGGGCGACTATGAGGTAACGGTCAGGTCGCTGCCCGGCGATATCGAGAAGTACGCCGCCATGATGACGGACAAGTCCCAGTCCGAATATACCGTGGCGGTGTATCACACCACGGCATCGTCTCTGGCGGAGGCAACCATCGACAACACCTCTATGGTCCAATATCAAACGATAAACAGGCAGTTCTCTACGGTGATCCACCTCACCAACGTTCAGAACCGCCTGTTTGTGCAGAAGGTTGACGACCTGGGCGAGCCCGTGAACGACGCGACGTTTGAGCTGTACAAGGCCGAGGACGTTACCGGCGATAGTCCCAGCACGTATGCCATTAAAACCGACGCCTCGCCGTATGACACCGTGAAGGCAAGCGGCATGACCTATCCGTATGACATTGAGGGTGCTGCATGCTTCCCGCTCGATTCGACAAATCATGCGCCCCTTATCAAGGGTACGTACTACCTGCGTGAGTCTGTAAGTCCAGATGGCCATGAGATCAACAACACCATCACCAAGGTAATCGTGGACGATTCGGGTGTGTATGTGGATGCCGGCGAGGAAGGCGACGGTGTGCTCAGCATGAGCGGCCCGGGTTCGCTGATTGCTTCCCTGGCGCAGTTTGGCTCTCCCGACTCCATCGACAACACGCTTACGCACATTAAGGGCAAGCTGCAGAGTGCGGCCGTTGACGCCAACGGAAACCTGACATGGGGCCAGACGTGCACCGCCCAAGGCATGACGCCTTCTCTTGCGGGCAACTGGATGCATATGCGCTATGACAAGACGACGCAAGGTACCAAGACCATCCTGCGCTATGTCGAGGACGGTGGCGACCGCAACGGCCAGCTGGCGACCATCTTTGCCGATACGGGCATCAACCGCATGGCCCTTTATCAAGACGATGATGCCACCAATGGCACCGATCTGGGCACGCTTCAGCTCAATCATCTCTTTACCACGGCAACGGCCGTGCAATATGCCGACCGTCGTGTGGCGCGTCTGCAGGTGACCAAGACGGTGACGGCAGATACTGGTCTTACTGCACCCACTAAGGATGCGAATGACAAGGACAAGGATCTGACGTTTACGTTTAAGTTCACCCTGCCGGAGTCCCAGAAGGGCTACGAGGCGCGCGTGTTCGATGCGAGTGGCAAAGCTGTGGGCAAATCTTTCACGCTCAAGAACGGCGACACCCATTCCATCAAGGCCGGCGAGACCATCCGCGTATACGACCTTAAGCAGGGCGACAAGTATAGCGTGAGCGAGCTCACCACCAAGGGCGAGGAGTCCAGCGGCAACGTGCTGGCGAGCATCGTTAACACTGTTACCGGCTCTGCCGACGAGTCGGTGCTTCCGGCCGGCTTTAGCCTCGTGAAACGTAAGGTCGGTGGCGAGGAGCAGTCGGGAACTGGCAACACCATCGAGGGCAAGATTGTCGCGCTTGCGGGCGGACAGATTCCCGCTGAAAACACGCTTGAGTTCACCAACAACTACAGCGCCAACTGCGTAACACTTGAGGCCAAAAACGGTCTGAGCGCCAAGAAGGTGCTCGAAGGTCGCGATTGGGCCGATGGCGATTCCTTTACCGCGCAGCTTACAGCCGACGACGGCGTTCCCATGCCCGGCGGTGCCAAGAGCAAAGTGGCGACGGTCGAGCTCACCAACGACCAGCCGGCGACGTTTGGCGATATTACCTATACCAAGCCAGGCACGTACACCTATACCATCAAGGAGGTTATCCCCGGCTCCGATGCCGGTGCGGACGGCATAAGCTATTCTGCTGCCGTCTATACCGCGACAGTCGTGGTGGAGGATAACCATGCCGGTGCTCTGGCCGTTGCGAGCGTGAAGGTGGTGCAGGAGTGCGACGACGCGGGTGCCGACACCAAGACGGATGTTGCCGATAAGGTCGCAACCTTCACCAACCACTACGATACACACGAAGCGAAGATCATCATCCATGCTCAAAAGATCCTGACCGACAACGCCGGGAGTTTCCCGCTTTCCCAGAACGCCTTTAGCTTTAAGCTCGAGCGTGTGGGCGGCTATGCGGACGACAATGCAGCGTTCGATCCCGATAAGGTCGACACGAGCATCAAGGCCCCCATGCCCGAGGACGCCGAGGGCAACACCGCAACCGTGGGCAACAACGCCGACGGCACGGTGACGTGGCCGGCGATCTCCTATACCGCCAAGGCGGATGCGGGACGCGCCTACGTGTACAGGTTTACTGAGAATCTCGGCAGCGTTGCGGGCATGACCTACGACGGGTCGGTCTACTACGCCGTGGTGCGCAACGCCAAGAAGGGTGCCGGCATCCAGACCTCGGTCGAGTACTACAAGGCCGCAGAAAACAACTCGGTAAAGCAGCTGGACAAGAATGCCACACCTTCCTTTACCAATATATATAGCGTGGAGCCCACGAGCGAGACCCTGCAGGGCCAAAAGACCGTGAGCGGTCGCGACTGGAACCAGGGCGAGAGCTATACCTTTAACCTCACTGCCGCTACGGATGATGCCAGTACGACCGGTTTGGGCAAGACCACGAAGCAGGCGGTGAAGGATGGAGCTGTTGCCGTTAACGCCAACCAGGCTGTCGCCAGCACGCCCGCGTCGGGACGCGTGGCCTCGTTCTCCTTTGGCACCGAAGCCGCCCCGACCGTGACGTTCAACCGTGCAGGCACCTTTAGCTTCAACATCACCGAGAAAGCTGCGCAGGATGGCCAAGCGGGCATGTCCATGGACAAGCACGCCGCACGCGCGACCGTTGTGGTGACCGACCTGGACGAGTCGGGCAACCACGCGGGCAAGCTACGCGTGTCGAGCGCGACCTACGCCAACACCGGTGCCTCCGAAGCGGACAAGGTCGTAACCGACAAGGCTGCCTTCACCAACGCGTACCATGCATCGGGCACCTTTGGTGGCGTGACGATCAGCAAGACCCTCGAGGGTCGCGCCTCTACCGCAGGCCAGTTCACCTTTGCCGTGACGGGCCTTTGGTACAACGGCGTTCAGACATCGGTCGACGGCGCCGAGGCCAGCCTGTCCAATAAGGTTGCGGGGGCCGGCGTGTCCGGTGCCGTGGTGAGCGCAAGCGGGCAAGAGAAGCTCTTTGCCCGTGAGCTCACGGAACAGGACCTGGGGCGTACGTTTGCCTATCGCATCCACGAGAACCAGCCTGCGGCTGCCGGCTACACCTATGACACCGGCTACACTGGTGACGCTATCGTGCTCGTCAAGGTTCTTGCACGCGAGAACGACCCCGCTAAGCTCTATACCGTGACGACCGTGCTCAAGGGCGCGGGTGTGACGGAGCTGCTGGGCGATGGCACCGATGCGAGTAAGTTGACGGACGAAAAGATCGTCGAGCTCAAGCAAAAACCGGATACTTACGTGCAGCAGCATGACGCAAGCGAGGCCGGTGCCACGACGCCCACCGTCTCGTTTGTGAACCGCTATGCGGCAAGCCTCGACTATGGCGCCGCTGGCGGCCTGCGGATCGAGAAGACGCTGACGTATCCCAAGGACGCGACCATTTTTGGCTCGCCTAAGAGCACGTTCCGTTATATCGTCAAGCCTGCCGACAAGACATCTGCCAGCAAGGTTGGCATTTCCACGGACGGCAAGGTCTTTGAGACCGCAAGTGTCGAGGCTAATGCTCCCAAGACCGTGAGTTTGGTACCTGCGGGCGGGCTGACCTTCACTCAAAATGATGCCGGCAAGACGTTCACCTATACGGTGAGTGAGGTTGACGACAAGGCGACGGGCTATACGTACGACAAGACGGTCCATACGGTTAGGGCCGTCGTAGCGGATAACGGCGACGGCACGCTTAGGGTCACGACGTCGGTAAGCAAGCCGGGTGACGGTGGCGACGAGCTTGAGGGTCAGTGGATCTACCCCTCGGGTGCAACGTCCACCGGTGTCGCGACGGTCAAATTCAAGAACACCTATACGGTCACCGAGGCGGCAACCTACACTCCGTCCGTGACGAAGGTGGTTGCCGGCGCCGATGCTCCGGGCAAGTTCACCTTTGCCATGACCGCGGCTGACGATGCTACCAAGACTGCCATCAACAGCAAGCTCATCACCGGATCTTCGATGAGCGTGGACAACGGCTATGCTGAGGAGAAGCAAACGACGGCGGCCCTCAAGGACGGGGAGCACGAAAAGATTGACTTTTCGAAGCTCACCTTTAACAAGCCGGGCACGTATAAGTTTGCTATTAACGAGCTGGCCCCGAATGGCGGCCTCGGCGAGTGGAAGTATGATCAGCACATCTATACCGTGACCGTTACCGTAACCGATGAGGGCGGCAAGCTTGTGACGCGTGCCGATGGCACGACCGGCTCGGAAGGCTTCATCTTCACCAATAGTTACCAAACTTCAACGAGCTACGAGCTCCAGGGCGGTCTGGAGATCGTCAAGACGCTCAATGGGCACGACCTGCATGCCGGCATGTTTGGTTTTACGGTAACAGGCGAAGACAACGCCTCGACCGTTAAGCTCAACAAGCTGCTGCGCGCAGATGAGGACGAGCTCACCGTGACAAACGATGAGCCGCAGGCCGATGGCACGTCCCATACCGACATTTTGGGCGGCCTGACCTTCGCGACGGAAGATGCAGACAAGACGTTCACCTACAAGGTTGTCGAGAATGGTGGCGGCAAGCACGGCTATCAGTACGACTCCACCTATTGGAAGGTAGAGATTGCGGTTATTAAGAAGCGTGGCGATGGTTCGCTCTATACCGTGACCACGGTCAAGCACTATGACGCCAAGAACGTCGAGCTTTCTGAGGATGAAAAGACCTTTGGCCCCGAGAGCGGTACCGCCAAGGCCCAGGTGTCCTTCACCAACAGCTACATCGCGACCGGAACCTTTGAGGGCCTTACTGCCGAGAAGGTAATGGACTCCCGCGACAAGATCGAGGCGGGCCAGTATACGTTTGACCTGTATGCCGAGAAGGCCAACGGCTCGCTCGAAAAGATGGATGAGGGCAAGACCCAGGCGGGCGAGAACGGTACCGCTACGGTCGACTTCGGCAAGGTTTACTTTAAGCTTGGCGATGCTACCAGCGAAACTCATGAGCAGACGATTGACCTTGCCCGCGCCGTCAACGATGGCGTTGCCACCAAGCGCCACAATGCCGACCACACCACCACCTACAGCTTTAACCTGGTGGCAAAGGAGCGCTTGGCCAACCTGCCCGCGGGCGTGCGTCCCGTGGATACGTCCGCGACGTGTCGGGTGCTGCTCGAGGTGACCGACAACAACAACGGCAAGCTGACGTTCAAGGTGACCTATCGCGATGGTACCGAGAACGGCAAGATCGTTTTCCACAACACGCGTGACAAGGTCAAGACGATCGGCACGGTCGCGAAGCCCGATGTGGACATCGACGGGCAGCTGCTCTCCGTGGGCGACTCCTACGTCTACACCATTAACTGGGTCAACACCGAGGCCGATGCCAATGGCAACTTGGTTCCGGCCAACGTGACCGTGACCGACAAGCTTCCTGCCGGCGTTGTGCTCGAGGCCTTTGAGGGCGAGTATGCCGATAAGGGCGTCGCGAGCGGCCAGTCGCTTACTTGGGACCTGGGCAAGCAACCCGCGGGCAGCCACGGTTCGGTGCGCGTGCGCGTCAAGATTACCGAGGACGCTGTGAAGGATGCCCAGGGTGCGGTCGGCACCGTTGAGAACAAAGCTACCGTAACGGTTGACAACAAGAGCTATACCGGCACCACGACCAACTACGTGCCCAAGAAGTCCGAGAGCGATGCTCAGGATTCGACGGGGTCGGGTGTGGCGCTGGGCGATGAGCTCACCTACACCATCGGCTACAAGAACACTGAGGGCGCACCTGCCACGGTGACGATTACCGATACCGTTCCCGCGGGGACCGAGTTCGTGGAGTTCGCGGGCGACCACAAGGATGCCGGCTCCAAGGACAACGACGGCAACCTCACCTGGAAGCTGACGGACGTTCCCGCCGGCCAGGAGGGCACGGTTCAGTTTAAGGTTCGCGTGACCGAGGATGCGTTTAAGAGCGGTGGCGCTTCGGGCAATATTTCCAACCAGGCGTCGGTGGCGGTCGGCAACAAACCTGCCGTCAAGACCAACACCACCACCGATCAGGTCTCTGACGGGCGCCTGACGTTGAGCAAGACGGTCACGGCCGCCGAAGGCATCACCGCGCCCAACAAGGCATTTACCTTTAAGGTGCTGCTCTACCAGGCCGATGGCACAACGCCTCTGGCCGGCACCTTTGCGTACGCCGGTCGCCCCAGTGGCACCAATGGCACTTATGTAAGCGGACAGATCAAGAGCGGTGACACCATCGCGCTTAAGGCCGGTGGCTCCGTCACGGTTACCTTGCCCGTGGGCGCTCGCTACGAGGTACAGGAGCTCGACTCCAAGGGTGAGCTCATGACGAGCGAGGACGGCTTTGCGGTTGTAGATAAGGCGAACCCCCAGAAGGGTACCGTCGGACAGGCGACGCAGGTGGGCTTCACCAACGTCTACAGCGTGGAGTCCACGAAGGTGGAAAACGCTTTTAAGGTGCAAAAGAAGATCTCCGGACGCAACTGGATGACATCGGATGCCTTTACCATGACGCTGACTGCCCAGGGCGAGGCACCTATGCCCAAGGGTGCCAAGGACGGCGTGTCGACGATTGAGCTGCACAAGGATGCCCAGGTCGGCAACTTCGGTACCATCGAGTACACCAAGCCCGGCACCTATACCTATGTGATTACCGAGCAGTCGGGTGACGAGGCGACACTCACGTTCTCGAAGGCCACCTATCGTGCCACCGTCACGGTGACCGACGACGGTGCCGGTAAGCTGTCTGCCAAGACCGAGATTGCACAGCTGACCGACGATGCGGGCGACGCTGCTGGGTGCACGGTCGAGGCGGCCATCTTTACCAACACCGCCAAGACCGGCAGCCTCACCGTCAAGAAGACGGTCGTCGGCGGCGACAGCCAGCGCGAGTTCGGCTTTGCGGTCACGCTGACCGACAGGGACGGCGAGCCCGTCTCCGGCACCTTCGGCAAGGGCAAGAACGCCGTGACCTTCACGGACGGCAAGGCGACTTTCACGCTTAAGGACGGCGAGGAGAAGACCGTCGCCGGCCTGCCCGTGGGCGCGCGCTACACCGTGGCCGAGGACGCCGTCGAGGGCTATACGACCACGGCCGAAGGGGCCGAGGGCACCGTGACCGAGGACGGCGCGCTCGCAGCGTTCACCAACACGTACGGAACGGTCACCGAGGGCAGAGACGTCTCCACCGCGGGATTCTTCGCCAAGACGCTCGAGGGCCGCGACTGGGCGGAGGGCGACAGTTTCCAGTTCGCGCTTGCGGGCGAGGGCGGCGCTCCCATGCCCGAGGGATCTGCCGACGGCTCCAAGACCGTCAGCGTGACGGCCGCCGCCGGAACCAAGGCGGGCGATAGGGTCGCCTTCGACTTCGGCTCCATCCGCTACACGCTCGATGACATCAAGGATGCCGGGTTCGTCGAGACCGGCGGCAAGCGCGTGCGCGCCAAGACCTTCACCTACACGGTGCGCGAGGTCAGGCCCGATGACGGCTCTGCCATCGCCGGTGTGGCCTACGACGGCCACGTCGCCACGATGACGGTGACCGTGACCGACGACGGCTCCGGCAACCTCGCGGCCACGACGCCCGCGATCGCGGAGGTGAGCGGCGGCGACTTCGTCAACACCTACACGACCGAGCTCGACTACTCGGCCCGCGCGGGCGTGCGCCTGTCCAAGACGCTCTCCGGCCGCGCCATGGAGGCGGGGCAGTTCGCCTTCACCGTGACCGCCGACGCCGAGACGGCCGCCAGGCTCGGCCTCAAGACCGACAAGGACGCCTACGCCGTGGCCGCGGCCGATGACGGCGCGGCCGACCTAGTCGACCTCATCGGCGGTGCCGCGGAGAGCGACGTGAAGTTCACCGACGCCGACGCGGGCAAGGTCTACAGCTTCACCGTCGCCGAGACCAAGCTCGGCGGCGAGGGCTACACCAACGACACCGCGCCGCGCACGGTGACCATCGCGCCCGCCTACGACGCCGCGACGGGCAAGCTCACGGTCACGACCACGGTTGCCAGGGACGGTGTCGAGGTCGCCCGCAGCGAGGTCTCCACGGCGGATGACGCCACGGCGGCGCCCGCGCCCGTGACGGTCGCGTTCGAGAACTCCTACGAGGCCACCGGCGCGCTCGGCGGCGAGGGCAACGCGGCAATTAACGCCACCAAGACGCTGACGGGCCGCGCCGCGGCGGCGGGCGAGTTCTCGTTCTCCGTCCGCGATGCCCGGGGCAACGCGGTCGCGACCGCGTCCAACCGGGCCTCCGGCGACGGCGAGGCCGCGGGACTCGCGTTCTCGCCCATCTCCTACACCACCGACGCTCTCGGGCGGATGGTGGCGGACGGCACCGCCACCAGGGCCGCCGACGGCTCCTGGGCCATTCCCTATACCGTATCCGAGGACGGAACGGACCGGCTGCCCGCGGGCGTGACGGCGGCCGCGTCGAGCTTCGACATCGCGGTCAAGGTGGCAGATGACGGCATGGGCGGGCTGGACGTTAGCGTGGTCTACCCCGAGGGCTCCGGCGGCACGCTGTCGTTCGCGAACGGCTACGGCACCAACGAGGCGACAGTCGACCTCGCGGGCACCAAGACGCTGGCGCTCGGCCAGGCCGGACTCGGCCTCACGCAGGCCGACATCGCGGGCAAGTACACCTTTAAGATTGAGCCGCTGGACGGCGCGCCCGCGCCGGTCGACGCCTCCGGCAAGACGGTGACCGAGGCGACCAACGACGCCGCCGGCAACGTCGAGCTGGGCCATGTCACGTTTAAGCAGCCGAGCGACCTCGATGACGTCGAGATCGACGGCGACGGCCTGCGCACCAAGACGTTCGCCTACCGGGTGAGCGAGTCCGGCTCGGTCGACGGCGTGGCCAACGACGCGACGGCGACCAGGACCTTCACGGTCAAGGTGGTCGAGGACACCAACGCGGGCACGCTCGCCGCGGAGGTCCTGCCCGCAGAGGGCACGCCCGAGGGCAAGGGCGCGTTCGAGTTCACCAACACCTACGGCGTGAGCCCGACGCCGAGCTCCGTCACCGACCAGATCAAAGTGAGCAAGAAGCTCAAGGGCCGCGACCTGGCCGAGGGCGAGTTCGAGTTCCAGCTGGTCGAGATCGCCGCCGACGGCAGCGAGAGCGTCGCGGCGACGGGCAAGAACGCCACAGACGGCACGGTCGCGCTCAGCCCCGTCACCTACACCGCGCCCGGCATGCACAGCTACGAGCTGCGCGAGGTCGCCGGCACGGCGGGCGGCGTGACGTACGACAGGGCGGCGTACCGCGTGCGCACGACGGTTGCCGACGCCGGAAACGGCACGCTCACCGTCAAGCACGAGCTGGCGGATGCCGAGGGCAATCCCACGGGCGACGACTCGGTGACGTTCACCAACGGCTACGAGGCCGCACCCGTCACCCTCAAGCTGGGCGCCGCCAAGGTGCTCAAGGGCGCCGAGCTCAAGGCGGGACAGTTTAGCTTTGAGCTCAAGAGCCGGGACGGCAAGGTCATGTCGACCGCCAAGAATGCCGCCGATGGCAGCGTCACGTTCGATGCGCTGACCTTCAAGCAGGCCGGCACCTACACCTTCACGGTGAGCGAGGTCGACGACGGCCAGGCGCACGTGACCTACGACAAGGCGGTGCGCAAGATCGTCGTCACGGTGAGCGACGAGGCGGCCGACGGCACCAAGACGGGCTATCTGTCGGCGAAGGTCTCCTACGAGGGCGACGCCAACGTGCCGCCAGTCTTCACCAACAGCTACGCCGAGAATCCCGGCACCCCCGGCACCCCCGAGAACCCCGGCACGCCGGGCGGCGGCTCGGGCGGCGGTTCAGATAACGGCTCCGGCGGCAGCTCCGGCGACGGCAGCTCCAAGGGCGGCATGCCCGACACCGGCGACCGCAGCCTGCCGGCGGCAGCGCTCGCGGTCATGGCCGGCATCGGCGCGCTGGCCGTCGCGGGCGGCGCGGTCCTGTACCGCAGGCGCCGCTAGCGATATGGACGAGTGGGGCGAATCCATCCGATGGGTTCGCCCCACTTGCCGTGGCGGGCGGGAGCAGGTAAGATATACCGAGCGCCTAGCGCGTTCGATGGGTTCGGATGACGACATGTTCCGAATCTGGTCAGGTCCGGAAGGAAGCAGCCATAAGGAGCCTCTGTCGGGCATCCGAATCCATCGAGTGCGCAGGCGTTTTTTGGTGCCGCGGCTACCCGCGAGTGCCGGCAGGGCGCTTGGTGTCTCGCTGGTCCTCGGCTTCGCCTGCGGGATCGCTCGACTACCAAGCGCCCTGCCGGCACTCGCGGGTAGCCGACCAAAACCGCCTGAAGGGTCACATTTATCTGAATAATTTAATCCCGTGCCTTTTGCTGCTCGCTGGCGTTGTCTGGAGCGCGGTGGCTACGTGGTTCAAGAGGCGGCGGTGCTGTTGCTTGGATTTTGCAGTTAAAGAGGTCCGTTTCCCTGGGTTGGGGAAACGGACCTCTTTTTGTCTCTGGGCTTGTGGATTGGTGAAGGCAGAATGCTCTGTCGGCTATTCTGAGTTCTTGATGCGGCGTGTGGCTGTGGCGGTTATTCCGAGGCCTGCGGCAGCGATTCCTGCGAGTGCGATTGCGCTCGGCGCTGTGTCGCCTGTGTTTGCGAGCTTGCCGGCGGTCGTATTTGCTTGCTTGCCGCTGCTCGTGTTCGCCTGCTTGGCGGAGCTCGGTGCGGCGTCTTTGCCGGTCGCGGGCGAGCCGGCGGGCTGTGCCGTCTCGCCCGGTTGCGCCGAGCCGGAGGGAGGCACTGTCTCGGTGGGTTGCGTTATCTCGGGCGAGGTGGCCTTATCTGCTGCGGCTTTTGCCTCTTCGTATGCCTTGCAGGCGTCGTTATAGGCCGCTTGTGCCTTTTCCAAATCGCCGAGGAGCGCATCTCGCTTGGCTATGTCCTCGTCGATATGGGCTTTGACATTCTTCGCATCACTTTCAAGGTTATTAATCACTCTTTCCTGGCTCTCGAGCCTATGCCGAACTCGGTCAAGCTCCTCTTCACAAAACTCTTCTTGCCGTTTTGCCGCCATGATCTCCGAACGCAGCTGCTTAATGGTTTCGCTAATAGCTTTGCTAGGCTCCTCGTCGCCGAGGTCCTTAAGCACCTTATCTAATTTTGCCTGAAGGCCGCTTGTCCGGTTGCGGGCCTCATCGTATCTGTCTTGGGCTGCATCGACGTTCGCTTGCATGGCGGGAAGGGGTCCCCTGTATTTGGCGGCTTCCGCCACCAGCTTGTCGTAGATCTCTTGAAGAGCGGCAATGTCAGCATCGATTCCCGCAAGTTTCTCGGAACTTGCGGCGTCTTTTGCGGCTTCGAGGTTTTTGAGCGCTTCCTGCATGGCCGCGTACGCCTTTTCTTTTGCGGCGGCCGCATCTTCCGTCTGCAAGGCAACTGCACCGGTGGGGGAACTGGTTTCTGCCGCGATCGCCGTTACGGGGGCGATCCCCGCGGCAAGTGCCGCGGAAAGGGCGATGCCCATAGTTGCTCGTCTTGCTCTTCTTGCGAGAATGTCGTTCATCTCGGCACCTCATTTCAAGGGTCGGCGACTAACTTGGTAGCACTAAGGTAAGTATACCAAGTGGTCGACCCGACACTGGCTGGGTGTGCGCGTGCCTTTCCGCTTCTTTGGAAACCGAATCCCATTAGAAATGACGAGTTGTTTACGCTTCTTTTGGGGTGGCGGTACTATCATGGTTCGAATTGAATGTGGATGATGATAGGGAGCGCCTATACATGATTGAGCTGCTCAGGCGTTTTGGTGGTAAGTTTCGCCGGTATATGGTGATCGGCCCAGCGTGCAAGCTGATCGAAGTTATCTTTGACCTGCTGACGCCGCTGGTGATTGCCCAGATGATCGATAAGGGCATTGGGGCGCACGACGTGAACGCCGTTATCCACTACGGTATGGTGCTTGGCGCCATGGCTGTGATCGGCATCTCGTTTACGCTTGTCTGCCAAAAGATGGCGGCGCTCACCTCGCAGGGCATGGGCACCGACATTCGCGGCGCGCTCTACGAGCACATCAACAAACTGAGCTATGCCGAACTCGACCGCTTTGGCACGCCGTCGCTTATTACCCGCATCACCAACGACGTCAACCAAGTGCAGCTTGCCGTGGCGCTGGGCGTGCGCATGCTCATCCGCTGGCCCTTCTTGGCGGTGGGCTCTATGTGCGCGGCCCTTGCCATCGACCTTAAGCTCGGCATGATCTTTTTGATTTGCACGCCCGCCATCGGCCTGGTGTTTTGGTTTGTCATGGCGCGCTGCATTCCGTATTACAGGCAGCTGCAGGCAAAGCTCGACCGCATCGCGCTTATCTGCCGCGAGGGGCTTTCGGGTGCCCGCGTTGTTCGCGCCTTTGTGCGTGAGGACCACGAGCGCGAGCGTTTTGCCCAAGCCGCCGATGACCAGGCCAATACCGCCATCGCGGTGGGCAAGCTCTCGTCAATCCTTAATCCCGTCACGTTTCTTGTGATGAACCTGGGCGTGTGCGCCATCCTGTGGGTGGGCGGCATCCAGGTCAACGTGGGCGAGCTTACGCAGGGCCAGGTCATGGCGTTTGTGAACTACATGACGCAGACCCTGACCTCCATCGTGTACGTCGCCAACCTGGTCGTGGTCTTTACCAAGGCGAGCGCCAGTGCGTCGCGTCTCAACGAGGTGCTCAATTGCGAGCCGAGCATCACCGACGGGGGCAACCAGCCGGTCACACTGCCCGAGCCGAGCGACCTGGCGGGTGGCGCTGTTCTGGTCTCCGCGCTGAGCTTTGACCATGCGAGTTTTTCGTTTGGCGTGGGCGCGGCAAATGCCGTGAGCGATGTGACCCTGGAGCTGCCGCTGGGCAAAACGCTCGGCATTATCGGCGGCACGGGCAGCGGCAAGTCCACGCTCGTCTCGCTCATCCCGCGCCTGTACGATGCGGGCACCGGCAGCGTGAGCGTGATGGGTACCGACGTGCGCACTTGGCCGCTCGACCAGCTGCGCCATGTGGTCGCGACCGTCCCGCAACGCGCGTCGCTGGTGAGCGGTACGATTCGCAGCAATCTGACCTGGCGCGACGAGGCGGCGACCGACGAGGAGCTCTGGGCGGCGCTCGATATGGCGCAGGCCAGCGAGTTTGTGCGCAATAAACCGCAGGGGCTCGACGCCCCGGTCGAGGCGGGCGGCAAGAACTTCAGCGGCGGTCAGCGCCAGCGCTTGACTATCGCGCGCGCCCTGGTGGGCTCGCCACAGGTCCTGATCATGGATGACTCCGCCTCGGCGCTCGACTTTAAGACCGACGCGGCGCTTCGCCACGCCATCCGCGAGCGTAGCGTGCGCGGTGCCGCCGAGGGCGGGCTGCCGCTCACGACCGTCATCGTGAGCCAGCGCGTATCGACCGTGCGCGACGCCGACATGATCTGCGTGCTCGACCACGGCTCGGTCGCGGGCCTGGGTACGCATGACGAGCTCTACGCAGGCTGCCAGCTCTATCGCGAGATCTGCCAGTCGCAGCTGCGCCGCGAGGAGCTCGAGGGCCAGCAGGGGAGCGCGGCGCCCGCGTCCGCCCCTGCATCTGTTTGCGCAAAGGAGGGCTGCTAAATGAATCCGTATACTTCCTCCGGTTCGGTCGCCACGATGACGGCCAATGTGTCCGGTAACGATAACCTTAACGACCTGGGCGACGGTCCGCGCCAGCCCGGCGATCCCGAGCGCTATCCCGTGGGCGCGGTGACCCGCCGCCTGCTGGGCTATGTCCGTCCGCACCGCGTCTCGTTTACGGCGTCGTTTGTGAGCGCCGCCATCTCGGTGATTCTGCAGCTCTACACACCTATTCTCATCGGCGAGGGCATCGACCTGATCGTCGCCGCCGGGCAGGTGGACTTCGATGCGCTGCTGCCGCTCGTTACCAAGCTCGCGATTGTCGTGGTAGGTGCTGCGGCCTTCCAGTGGCTGCAGGGCTACTGCGTCAACCGTCTGTCCTATGAGACGGTGCGCGACATGCGCGTGGAGGCGAGCGACAAGCTCAGCCGCATGCCGCTCAGCTTTATCGACGGCCATGCCCACGGCGACCTCATGAGCCGCGTGGTCAACGACGTCGATCAGGTGGGTGACGGCCTGCTGCAGGGCTTTACGCAGCTCTTTACCGGCGTCATTGCCATCGTGGGTACGCTCGCGTTTATGCTCTCCATCAACCTGACCATGACGCTCGTGGTGGTGCTCGTCACGCCGCTTTCCATTTTTGCAGCCGGCGCCATCGCCAAGCTTTCCAACAAGAGCTTTACGGCCCAGCAGCGTATTCAGGGTCAACTGGGCGGCCATATCGAGGAGTATGTGGGCGAGCAGAAGCTGGTTGATGCGTTTACCTACGGCCCGAACGCCCAAGCGCGCTTTGACGCGCTCAACGCCGAGCTCTATACGGCAGGTGAACGCGCGCAGTTTATGGGCTCGCTCTCTAACCCCGGTACGCGCTTTATCAACAACATCATCTATGCCGTGGTCGCTGTGATCGGCTGCGTGGGCGTGATCACGGGCGTACCGGCGGCGCTCACGGTGGGCGGCGTGCAGATTTTCCTGTCCTACGCCAACCAGTACACCAAGCCGTTCAACGAGGTCACCAACGTCATTACGCAAATCCAGACGGCGTATGCCTCGGCGCGCCGCATGTTCGCGCTGCTCGATGCACGCGAGCAGGAGCCCGACGCGTCGGACGCCGTAGAGCTTGCCGCGCCGCAGGGCGAGGTCGCCTTTGAGCATGTGGACTTTAGCTACGTGCCCGACCGCAAGCTGCTGCAGGACATCTGCATCGAGGCCAAGCCCGGCATGCGCTTTGCCCTGGTCGGCCCCACGGGCTGCGGCAAGACGACGCTCATCAATTTGCTACTGCGTTTTTACGATATCGATGCCGGTCGCATTGCGGTCGATGGCCGTTCCTCGCGCGACTACACGCGCGCAAGCCTGCGCCGTGCCTTTGGCATGGTGCTGCAGGACACTTGGCTGTTTGAGGGCACGGTGGCGGAAAACATCGCTTACGGTTGCCCGGATGCCACGCGCGAGCAGGTTATCGAGGCTGCCAAGCGCGCGCACGCGCACAAGTTTATCGTGCAGCTGCCGAAAGGCTACGACACGGTGATTGGCGAGGACGGCGGCACGTTTAGCCAGGGTCAAAAACAGCTGCTGTGCATCGCGCGCGTCATGCTCACCGATCCGGCTATCCTGCTGCTGGACGAGGCGACCTCGAGCATCGATACCCGCACCGAGTTGCAGGTGCAGGCAGCATTCGACGAGCTCATGGCTGGCCGCACAAGCTTTGTGGTGGCGCACCGCCTGAGCACCATCCGCAACGCCGACTGCATTCTGGTGATGCGCGACGGCGAGATTATCGAGCGCGGCACGCACGACGAGCTGCTAGCGGCAGGTGGCTTCTATGCCGAGCTCTACCGCAGCCAGTTCGCCCAGTGAGCAAGCCCGTGGGGCATGCAATGCAGCGCTAGGGCGCGAGTGTGTCAACGGGGGCAACGATAATGCCCTCGGGCGTTGTATGGGCTGGCATGCCGAACCCGATGACGATGAGCTTGGCCGCGGGTGGTCTCTCGCCACGCTCGACAAGTTTGCGTTCGAGTCGAAGCAGGTTTGCAGATGCCTCGGGGATCTGCGGACTTCCGAGTTTTACTTCCACGGCAATCCAAGTTCCATCGCGCCTGCGTATAACGGCATCGACCTCGAGATCGTCGGCGTCATGGTAGTGGGACACCGATGAGTCATTTGCGGCTGCATAGACCTTAAGGTCGTGCAGGACGAGGGATTCGAAGAGCAGTCCCAGCGTCTTCGGGTCGGATGCCAATGACCCCGGATTTGCTCCGAGCAGTGCGACGGCAAGCGAAGGGTCGGCGAGGTGCCTTTTCGCACTTTGCCGCAGCTTTACCGGAGACCTGAGCGCCGGATGCCAAGCCGGGATATCATCGATGATGTGTATCCTGCGCAAGGCATCCGTATAGCGCCGCAGCGTACTTCTCGATACATCACCGCCGAGGTCTTTCTCAAGAGACTTTTCGCCGGCAAGAGTGGATTCGTTGCGCGCAAGCGAAGACAGAAGAGCCCTGACTTTCTCCGGGTCACGCTTCACGCCGTCAACCCTCGAAACATCCGATTCGCAGACACCGTCGATGTAGGCAGCGGATATACGCATTGCATCGGCAGTCGTCTTGCCAACCGCCTGAGGCCAACCACCACGACATAGCAAATCGGCGATATCGGCGATGCCGTTGATGGATCCAAGTGCCGCTTTGATGGGGCATCCGTTAAGCAGCGATTCGAGCGAGACCGCCCCTGAGGAAACTCCGAGTTCGGCCAGAGTCATTGTTTCCATGCGCAAGCGTGATATGCGCCCGATGCCGCTGTGCATCGGTTGGTCGGCGTCGTTTGGTGTTGCTGACCCCGTAAGCAAAAACTGCCCTGGCTCACCGGTCCGACGATCGCATTCGAAACGTATTGCGTCCCACAGTTTTGGCTCTTCCTGCCACTCATCGATGAGTCTCGGCGTTGCGCCGACTATTGCTTGAGCTGGGTCGATCCTGGCAAGCTGCAGTGCGGCAAAGTCTCCGGCAGGGTCGGAGAGAGACAGCGATGATTCAGCGAATCGCTGGGCCGTAGTCGTCTTTCCGCACCACTTCGGTCCCTGAATGAGCACGGCACCAAAAATGCCAAGATCGCGTTCGATTGAGCGATCGATACATCTACTCAT
This sequence comes from Collinsella sp., assembly GCA_048330275.1. Classification (GTDB taxonomy): domain Bacteria; phylum Actinomycetota; class Coriobacteriia; order Coriobacteriales; family Coriobacteriaceae; genus Collinsella. The sequence continues at coordinate 31,037 of DBFEIO010000028.1, read as the reverse complement.
ATACCTAGTCATCGTACTTCCCGCCATTCAGAGAAACATTTTGTTTTATAGCATCTTACCAGCGCGTAAATCATTTTGACGAAAAACCATGACACAATTTGACGGTATTTCGTGAAACAAATTGACGATATTATATGAAACAATTTGACGGCGTTTTGTGAAACAGTTTTTCGGCCATTCGTGAAACGTTCTGCGGCGGTTTCAATCCGAAGTACATACTGTTCGAAATCTGTCCAAAGATGTCGTCTGCGTCGCCAATCGACAGAAGGTGGTTTACATCTGTCACGTTAGTACTAAGATATTCATCTAATAAATTGCATTAGTGGCTTTAGTTTTGGGGGAAACGAGGCAACGTGACTATGACGTGCTCTTTGGTGGTTAACAGCAAGAGCGGTAATACCAGGATGGTTTCGGGTGCGATCAAGCGCGCTCTGCAGGCTGCGGGCGTTGAGTTTGTCCATGCCGCGGCGTTGAGCGACGATGCGGATGCAGATCAGGTTGCGCTCGAGGCGCAGGGCGCCTGCGCGGCCGACACAGTGCTCGTCGGTTTTTGGTGCGACAAGGGCGCGTGCACGCCTTCGGTCGCGGCGTTGCTCTCCGCCTTGCACGGCAAGCGCGTCTTTCTGTTTGGCACCTGCGGTTTTGGGGCCGACCAGAGCTATTATCAGCAGATTATCGACCGCGTAACTTCCAATTTGGCTGGGGATGCCGAGCTTGCGGGTTGGGCGATGTGCCAGGGCAAGATGGGCCCCGTGGTCAAGCAGCGCTACGAGGCCATGCTCGAGCAAGATCCCGACAACGCCCGATTTAAGATGCTGCTCGACAACTGGGTTGCCGCGAAGGACCATCCCACCAAGGAAGATCTGGACAATATGGCTGCAGCCGCCAAAAAGGCCGTGCTGGGGGAGTAGCTCCCATCGCTGACGGCGGTCGGTCCATCTTTCTAAATGAAACGTCCTCCCGGGCGTCGGGGCACGAAGTTCCCTGCTCTACGGTTCTGCGCAAGACGAAGGCCACATTAAGTGGCCTTCTTTGCGTGCGGAACTCGCGATGAACTTCGTGCCCCGCCGTCCGGGAGGACGCCTCTTTATTGATGGGAGGCCTGATAGGTCGATGGTTCCGTGCCCGGATGCGTCCAAAGTGGGACGGGCTTTCCGGATGGGCAGGCTTTCGGAAAATGCGTCCCGGAATTTGCCTTTGGAATGGGACGTAGTTTCCCGTTGAGGCGCTTTGCGGAAAGTGCGTCCCACTCTGGGCGTTCGAAGTGGGACACACTTTCCCAAAGGCGTTCCAACGGGAAATTGCGTCCCATTATTCGGTCAAGAAACGGGATGCATTTTCCCAATGAGAGCAAAACCGGAAAATGCATCCCACAATCAGCCCTCAAAGTGGGACGCCGTTTCCCAATGAGGCTCAAGCGGAAAATGCATCCCGGAATTTGCGCTCAAAGTGGGATGCGGTTTCCGGTTGAGGGTCTAAGGGGAAAGTGCGTCCCAGAATCGACGCTTGAAATGGGATGCAGTTTCCCGATGAGGCACTCGACGGAAAATACATCCCAGAAATGGCCTTTGAGCTGGGATAAGATTTCCGCGGCATCTCGGATTCTCAAAAATGAGACACGCCGTTGGCGAAAATGAGACACGTGATATCGGGCATCGGACGTATCATTTGCAAAAATGAGTCCACTCCACTCGAGTAAAGCGAGGCCCCCATGTACGTTCTACACCCCCACATTCGCCGGTTGTCGAAAATTCCGCTTGTTGGGACGGCGGCGCTTGCTGCGTTGATCGCAACGAGCGTTGCCTGCTTCACGGCCACGCCCCAGGTTGCCCAGGCGGCAGACGCGCCCGCAATCACCGATATGACCGAGCAGGATTATCAAGCCCTGGGTCTGGGTACGAGCGAGGACATTCCGGCCGATACCGTTGGCCCCTATTCCACTGATACCCCCACGACGTTTGCCACGCGCAGCGAGGTCTATATGGCAGCTAACGGTAGCCATGGCAATCGCTACACTCTGCGCGACAAGCTCGAGAACGTCGAGCGCGGTGACATTGGCGGCAGCAGCAAACTCACCGATGGCTATGGAAGTGTGTGGGGCGCCGCAAAGTTCTGGCAAAACGTCAACAACTTCGATACGAACAGCGATCTCTACAAGCATAGCGACTACGGTGGCGGCACCTGGTCGTACCTAAGCAACAATGAGTCCTCAACAGTACTCGCCAACGACAACAACGGTTTCTCGGGCATTCACGCCACGAGTGTTGAGTTCTGCAGCGACGCCAGCACGGGCAAAAAGAGCCGCGTTGCCGAGCTCCGTGCCTACGGCGACAGTTCCTCCACGACGATTGACGGCAAGTCATACGCCGGAAAGGTTGAGCTGGTCCTCTACTCGTTTAGCAACGGGCGTACGCGCACTCTCGACACACACCTGCCGGTGACGGTCAACACTAATATGATGTACGAAGGCCGTTTTAAGTACCTGGATGCCGGTTACCTGCAAGAGCACGACGCCGTCTTTGATGTCGAGGCGGGCGATGTCGATGGCGACGGCGTCGACGAGCTTTTTGTCTACGCGGGCTGCTATGTCGACGAGAACGGCGTGCGCAAGGCTGTAGTCGACATGTATGACTTGGAGGGCGGCAACTGGAAGCAAAGCGTCGTCAAGATCGATGCCGGTAACGCCGCGGACTACACCACGCACAACAAGGGCGGGAACGACTCCTGGACGCAGCTTCAGTCAGCTCCTGTCGTTTCGCTAGCGGCCGGCGACCTCGATCGCGATTTTTGCGATGACCTCGCCATCGTGGTCTCGGCACCCTACGGCAAGAAGAATATTGATAAGTCGACGCATTGCGAGCTGTTTTCGTGGGATGCATCCAAGGGTGCGCTCGTCCATGTCGATGCTCTGGGCGACGCGGGCGCAATCTCCCTCTCCGCGAACGGCAAGACCATGGTCGCTGCGAATGCGACGTTCGGCACGTTTGCCGCCTACGATGAAGAAGGAAAGAAGACGGGTGAAACCGTCACGGGCCTTATTCTTGCGGGCTATGACTGGCAACGCAGCGCTTTTGATTACGGCGCTTCTGACGGCAGCAAGGGGCTGTACGGCGCGCTGTACCGCTACGCGTATTTTGACTCGGAGTCTGGCGAGTTCAAGCTTTCCGATTGCAAGGAATACAGAGACGGGCTCCTCGCCTCCTATGGGCTGATGCATGTGCCCAACAGCGCATGGAAGGATAGCGCTCAGGATAAGCGCTATCCGTGCACCTTGGCGCCTATTGCCCTTGCCACTGCCAACCTTGACGGCCTGTCCGAGCAGCTGGCGGTCGACGAGGTGCTCGTGGGCGGCGATGTGTTCCGCGACTTTGCCTGCAACACGGCACAGAGCGGGGCTCAGGGCTTGGGGTCCATGGTCGGAACCATGAGCATGAGCGGCCAGCAATACAACAGCAGCAACAAGCATGACCACAAGGGTATAGAGCAGGTGTGGATCAGCGACGTCAAGGCGGGCAGCGTCTCGGGTTCGGACCGCTATAACGAGAGCTTTATCGCCGTGGTGGGCAAGCACCGCGACGAGGACCTGCGCAAGAACGATGACTACTATTGGATGACCGCCTCGCATTTTTCGCTCGACGAGAACGGAAAGGTGCGCCGCGGCGAGGAGCAGGTGATTAGCGAGAGCAACCGTCGCGGCACTACCTATGGCACATTTATCTCGCTCGCGCTGCCCGATGTCGACAACGACAGCGTCAAGATCACGTACAAGGACCGCTACAAGGTCTATACCAACCCGCGCGTGCTTGCCGTGCTGCAGGATGCGCCCTATGTTGAGGATCTGGAGCAGGCATACGGCTATCTGGTGTTGGGCGGCACGTCATACGGAGAGGAAAAGGGCACGGGGACATCCCAGGGCTATACCATTGGCGCCGAGTTGGGCGTTGCCGTCGAGGTGCAGACCGGTCCGCCCCTGGTCGCGATGAATGCTTCAGTCGATTTTGCCGCCGAGGGATGCTATGACTACCGGAGCGAGCGCACGGTCAGCGCAAGCGTAAGCTATGAGTCGCATGCCGGCGAGGGTGACAAGGCCGTGCTCTACACGATTCCGATGGTCTATTACGAGTATGAGATCGAAAATGAGGAAACTGGTGGCAAGGGCGTGATGGCGGCGCCCGTGTCGCTCGGCGCGCAGACCTCGGTCGTTAATGTCGAGGCCTATGACCGCATTGCCAAACAGCACAATATGACGCCGCTCAGCTACTTTTTGACCAACCGGTCGGGAGAACCCGGAACCTATCAAACGACGCTCAACGGCGAGACTCCCGTTGGGGATTCCTTTGGCCTGGGCAAGCCTGGCGTAACGCGCGCCTACACGCACGATGGGTTTAACGGCGCCGCCGCGCAGTCGGGGGCGAGCATTGAGCAGACCATCGAAGTCGAGGAGGGCAAGGAGCAGGAGCTCGAGCTCGGCTTGACGCTGAACGGCAGCGTTGTCATGGGCGCGAAGCTCGCAAAGCACGAGTTGTTTGGCGGCCTGTGCTTTGGTGCCAACGCCGGCTTTACTACGGGTAACTCCTCGAGTGAATCGACCGAATACGGCGGCACCGTCGACAACCTGCCCGAGGCCGCGCAGGGCAAGTACGGTTTTGTGTGGCGTCTGGGCGTCAACGCGGTGGATGTCGACAAGTTCGAGGCAGACTCGGGCGACAAGCTCGGCACCAAGGACACCGACCAGTTCTGGATCGTGGGCTATGACGTTAAGGACGTCGAGATGCCCGACGCGCCGGCCGTGACGGGCTTTACGGCAAACGCCGTCGATTCGACCAGCGTTACGTTTAGCTGGGACGATGTACTCGCAAACAAGAGTGGCTTTAGCTACGGCGTGGGCATGCTGCAGAGCAATGCGGCGGATGCGGTCGTCAATAGCTGGAAGATTGCCGACAACACGCAGACCTCGCTCAAGTGGGATGGGCTGCAGCCCAATACGGAGTATCGATTCGCCATCGCCGCCGTTAAGAATGGATCCACGACCGAAACAGGTATTCGCTCGGCAATCATCACGGTCAAGACCATGCCCGATGGCATGACGATGACCGTGAGCGGACCTGCGGCGGATGCTGCGGAGGGGTCGGATCTTGGATACGACTCTTCGGTTGAGCGCACGGCGGGAAGCCACCTGACGCTCTCGGCGATTGGCCATGTGAAGCAACTCGGTGCCGACGATAGCGAAACAGGGCTGGCACCGACCTATATGTGGTACCGCAAGGGCCGCGGCGAGACAGAGTTTAAGCTCGTGGGTGCCGATGGCAACCTCGCGGCTGGAACGGCCTCAAAGCTCGAGATTGACCTGACCGCAGACGATGACGGTGCGCAGTATTACTGCCACGTGGGATACAACGACGTGGGCCTCGACACCGGCACGACGCTCGTGAATATCGAGGCCGAGGAGACGGCGCCCACAACGGTGAACGCCACCCCGATCCGCACGCGCCGCCTGTTCTCACAGGCAAGTGCGGGCGCCAAGAAGTTCCTGGACCATACGCTGGTAAACACCGCCGGCCCAACCGATTCCGAAGGCTCAAAGGACCCCGAGACTCCTGAGACCCCGACGAACCCGGACAAGCCCAAGTCCGACAACGGAGCTAAGACCGACACCAAGGTCAAGACTACGACCACAGCGAAGAACCTCGCAAACACCGGCGACCAAACATTCGCCCTAGTCGCCACCGCAGCAGCAGCGGGAGCAACGCTCGTAGTGATAGCCCTCATCATGCTGATCAAGCGCCGCAAGACCCACTAGTAGCCAGTCGAACATATCGACAACCCAAAAACCCGGGTAGCCAAAAAACAGGCCACCCGGGTTTTCTGTTGAGTGGAGACTCCGCAAGCGGAAACTGCATCCCACAATTAGCGCCCGGAACGGGACACATTTTCCGTCAAGCCCTCATCCGGAAAATCCATCCCAGTTTGAGCGCCCAGACCGGGACGCACTTTCCCAAAGGGTCCTCAACGGGAAACTGCGTCCCATAATTAGGCCGAGAAATGGGATGAACTTTCCCAATGAGAGCCAACCGGAAACCACGTCCCAGAATCAGCCCCCAAAGTGGGACGCACTTTCCCAATCGGGTCCCAAGCGGAAACTGCATCCCATTCCAGACAAGAATTCCGGGACGCGCTTTCCGCAAACAAAGAAGGCCACACAACGTGGCCTTCAACTCATCTATATCTATATATGTTGCAGATACTCCCAAGACAAGCCACGTCCCAACAACAAGGCGTCTGCCCGGCGGCGCGGAATGTAAGGTTCATCACGAGTTCCGCACGAGCCGGAGAGCACTTAATGTGCTCTCCGTGCGAGCAGGACTGCTCGAGCAGGGAACCTAACATTCCGCGCCGCCGGGCAGACGAACCAGGTCGAAGGACCCGCTACTTGATCTTAGTAGTACCCGGCGCCAGGTTGGGGTCGGTCTCGTTGGCCTCGGTCTGGAAGTGCTCGGTGTACACGTTCTTGCCGTCGCGGAACATCTCGTAGTACTGCATCTTGGCGTAATCTTCGCGCGCCTTGGTGGCGGCTGCGGCGGCGGCATCGTCACCGGTGACGTTGGAGGAAAGCGCCCAGCGCAGGCTGGCGTCCTCGTAGCCCACGGAGTTGATGGCGGGCAGCGACTCGCGCAGCGTCATATGCGCCTTCTGGTAGTCGGTCAGCGGTGCGCCGATCAGCTGCATGAGCTGGGTGGACAGATAGTTGGTGGACAGGTCGTCGACCTCACTCGTCTGGTTACAACCGGCAACGTCGTAGTTAGCCCAGATGATGTAGTCGGTCTGCCACAGACGTTCCTGGTGCGTGGCATCATCCTCGCCGGTAAACCACTTGTCGTTGAACTTGGACGGGAAGAACGGCTGATGGTCGCCCCAGAACACCACGACCACCTTGCGGTCGAGCTTGCTCAAGGCGTTGAGGAAGTAGCGCAGCGCCTGGTCGGACTGCTCGATGCACGAGACGTACTCGTCGACATCGGAGAGCGTGCCGTCCTCGACGGTCTTGGCGTCCAGGTCGGTCGTGTCGATGTTCAGGTGCATCTGCTTGTCGACCGGCAGCAGGCCCGTGTCGTAGCCCGAGTGGTTCTGCATGGTCACGTCGAAGATGAACTGCGGATCGGCGTTCTGATCGAGCAGCTCAAGGATCTTGTCGTAGGTTGCCTGGTCGGTCACCATGCCGCGCAGGGTGTCGGCTCCCTGGAAGTCGTTGATGGACAGGAACTGGTCAAAGCCAAAGTCCTTGTAGACGTTCTCGCGGTTCCAGTTGGTGGCGTGGTTGGGGTGCATGGCCGTGGTGGAATAGCCGAGCGATTTGAACTGCTCTGCCAGGTTCCCGGTCGTCTCCATGTTGTAGATGGTGTAGGGGTACACGCCCGAGCCCAGGTTGGCCATGGAGTTGCCGGTCATAAACTCAAACTCGGTATTGGCCGTGCCGCCGCCGTAGGCGCTCACATAGAGCTTGCCGCGGCTGAGGCAGTTGGACAGGTTCTTAAAGTACTGCGGGCCCTCGTAGCCGGCGCGCATGTTCTGGTAGATGGACAGGTCCGAGAAGGTCTCGTTCATGATGGCGATGACCGTGGGCTTCTCGCTGTCGAACTGCTCCTTTGCGGCGGCGCGCTCGTCGCTCTTGGCGGCGTCGGACTTGTCGTAGGCCTTGGCGTACTTTTTGAGCGTGGCCTTGGCGTCATCGACAGAATAGTCGGCGGGTTTGGGCGGCTTGATGGACTGTGCCGCGCTAATAAAGGCAGGCAGATAGCCCTCGCGCCAGTAGCTCTCGAGCGGACGCCAGGTGTAGACGGTGATGCCGAGGGTGTTGTAGTAGTCGATGAGCGTGACATGCGCGGTCACGCCGCCCAGGCACAGCACCGCCACGAGCAGGTTGGTGAGCAACATGCGCTTGGCGTTGGCGGCGCCCTTCTGACGGTGCGGCGCGACCAGGCCGGCGTACTCGCACAGCAGCATGGCGATGGCGGTAAAGCCCATGGATAGCACGCAGAACAGCGAGATCGAGAAGGTGTAGCCGGTGCCGGCGACTGCGGCGGCGGTGGAGATGGCCGAAAGGTCGCCCGGCTGGATGGGCATGGATTTAAACGTGATGACAAAGAACTCGGCAATGCCCAGGACAAAGAGGGCAAAGGCCAGGACCGCGGGGGCTGCGCCGTGGCGCTGGAATAGGAAGAACAAGCCAGTCATGAGTGTGGCGATGATGGCCCACTCGAGCAGGATGCACAGGGGGTAGACCCAGGTAAAGTCGTGGTTGGACGAGACCTCCATGCCCAGCAGCGCAAAGACGCCGGCGAGCAGCAGGCACAGGACGGCGGCGACGAGCGGTTTGCCCACAAAGGTGCCGCGCAGGCGGGCGAGCTTGCCGGTGGGGGCGGGGGCGTCGGGCTCGGCGAACGCAAAGACACGCGGGGCGATGCGGTCGCGGGCGATGCTGGCCCAAGCGCATCCGGTGAGGATGGCGTTGGTCAGGATGAGCATCACAAAGGCGAGCGGCTCGTTTTGGGCGACGAGGCCAATGGCACCCCAAATGGTCAAAAAGAGCTGGAACAGGCCGAAGGCGGCGCTCCACCCAAGAGCGCTTTTGGCGACGGTGCCCGACTGAGCGCGAATGGCCTTGGCCTCGCGCAAAACAAGGTAGACGGTCGCCACAAGACCGACGAGCGAGATGGCGGCAGCGAACATGCTGAGACTCCTCACAAACTAAAACCTACGAAAGCGGGGGTTTACCCGATTGTTACCAAGATATGCGCTGCATTTGGTGACTGCGCACAACAACCAGCCATAATAACGCGCGTGCGTGGCGGTGTTGCGCAATGTAGCGGCGACCTGCGCGATAATGGACGGGAATTACACGGAAACGTAAAGGCTTCTTAAAGAAATGGCGAGGGTAGGGCGATGAGCGAGCAGGTTTGCAAGGCGGACATGGGCGGCGACGGAGCGGCGGTCGATACGTGCGGCTATCCGGTCGAGACTACGAGCAACGCAGTGCTGGACACGTTGGAGCATCGCTCGTCTACGCGTGCCTTCGCGCGCGATGACGACGGCCGGCCCGTGGCGGTGACCGACGAGCAGCGGGCGGCGATTCTGCATGCGGCGAGCCGTGCGCCGTCGGCAGGCGCCATGATGATGTATTCCATCGTGAGCATTCGCGAGCAGGCTACGCTGGACCGTCTGGCCGACCTGTGCGATCACCAGCCCATGATCGCCAAGGCGCCTTGGGCACTTATATTTGTGGTCGACTATGCCAAGTGGATCGATCTGTTTGAGCACGTGGGCTGCTTTGAGCCCGAGTTTGTCGAGCGTACGGGCAAGGCGCCCCGCCGCGCGCCGGGTTTGGGCGACTTTGCCATCGCGGCCCAGGACGCCGTGATCGCCGCGCAAAACGCCGTGGTTGCCGCCGAGGCTCTGGGCTTGGGGAGCTGCTATATCGGTGATATCGTCGAGAATGCCGAGGAAGTGGCCGAGCTGCTGGATCTGCCTCCGTATACCATGCCGCTGTCGATGCTCATCATCGGCACGCCCCGCAAAGAGCGCCCGGCAATCGCGCACCCCGTGGTGAACCTGGTGCACGAGGAACGCTACCGCCGTGCGGACGACGCGACTATGGACGCGCAGGTGGCCGAGATGGACGCGATGTTCCGTCCGCATGCCCGCGAGGTGGGGGAGCGCGTCGTGGACATCTATACCCGCAAGCACACGAGTCCCTTTATGGCCGAGATGAGCCGCTCCATGGAGTGGTGGTTCAAAAATTGGCTCGGAAAATGACGAATGTGACAAAGGGACAGCCCCTTTGTCACATTCCATATCGCTGCGGTGGCCTAAAGGCCGTATAAATGTTTATCTAGCTGGGAAAACAGTGCATTAAAACATGGGCCGATTGCCTATAATCCCTTCGAACATTAAAGTTGGGAGGAAACCGGCTTATGGAACAAAAGGCCAAGGAGGCAGCCTCGCACGCTGCGATTCCTGTGAGCATCTCGGCGATGCTCGTCACGCTGGGCGTGGTGTATGGCGATATCGGCACCAGCCCTATGTATGTAACCAAGGCGCTCGTTGCCGGCAACGGCGGCATCGGAAGCGTTACGGAGGAGTTCGTGCTCGGCGCGCTCTCCCTTGTCGTGTGGACGGTCACGCTGCTGACGACCGTCAAGTACGTGCTGATCTCGCTGCGCGCCGACAACCACGGCGAGGGCGGTATCTTTGCCCTGTACAGCCTGGTCAAGCGCTGCGGCAAGTGGCTTATCATCCCCGCCATGCTGGGCGGCGCGGCGCTGCTCGCCGACGGCATCCTGACGCCTGCCGTTACCGTGACCACGGCCATCGAGGGCCTGCGCACCATTCCGGCGGTCCATGCCGTGCTCGGTGACGACCAGGGCCGCGTTGTCGCCATCACGCTCGCCATCATCATCGCGCTCTTCTTGGTGCAGCGCATCGGCACGGCCAAGATTGGCCACGCCTTTGGCCCCATCATGACGCTGTGGTTTTTGTTCCTGGGCGGTACGGGTCTGTTCTTTGTCTTCCAGCACCCCGCCGTGCTGCTGTGCCTCAACCCGGTGCGCGGCATCGCCTTTTTGCTGAGCCCCAACAACCACGCGGGCATCATGATCCTGGGCAGCTGCTTCCTCGCCACCACCGGTGCCGAGGCGCTCTACTCCGACATGGGCCACGTCGGCCGCGGCAACATCTACGCTACCTGGCCGTTCGTTAAGTGCTGCCTGCTGCTTTCCTATATGGGCCAGGGCGCTTGGCTTATGAACAACGCTGCCAACCCCGAGCTCATGGGCATTGCCGATCTCAACCCGTTCTACCAGATGCTCGCCCCGGGCCTGCGCCCGTTTGCCGTAGGCCTTTCCACCGTCGCGGCCATCATTGCCTCGCAGGCGCTCATCACCGGCGCATTCTCGCTGGTGTCCGAGGCCAGCCGTCTGGACCTCATGCCGCACATGCAGGTCTTCTACCCTGCCGAGACCAAAGGCCAGCTCTACATCCCCATGGTCAACAACGTCATGCTCGTGGGCTGCGTCATCGTGGTGCTGCTGTTCCAGAACTCGGCACACATGGAGGCCGCTTACGGCCTTGCCATTACGCTGACTATGATGTGCACCACGCTGCTGCTCTTCTTCTACCTGCACGAGGAGCGCAAGCTCAAGGTTGCTCCGTGGATCTTCGCGGCCTTCTTCCTTTTGCTCGAAGGCTTCTTCTTTGTGAGCTCGCTCACCAAGTTCTTCCACGGCGGCTACTTCACCATCCTCATGGCTGCACTCATCATGGGCATTATGGTGTGCTGGTACAACGGCACGGCGGTCGAGCAGCGCCAGTTTACGCTGCTGCCGCTGCGCAGCTATCTGCCGCAGCTCAAGCGCCTGCGCGACGACGACCGTTACGAGCGCATGAGCGACAACATCGTGTACCTGACCAAGGACACCCATACCGATTACATCGACCGTGATATCGTCTACTCGATCTTGGACAAGCATCCCAAGCGTGCTCGCGCCTGGTGGTTCGTGAACGTCGAGACCATGGACGAGCCGCATACCTTTGCCTATTCGGTCGAGACGTTCGGCACCGACTACGTGTTCCGCGTGCATCTGTACCTGGGCTACAAGATTAACCAGCGCGTCAATGCCTACCTGCGTCAGGTCGTTCAGGACCTGGCTGCCACCGGCGAGCTGCCGGCGCAGACGCATGACTACTCGGTCTACAAGGATCCGGGCAACATCGGTACGTTCAAGTTCGTCCTGATCCGTAAGCTTCTGGCGCCCGAAAGCGATGTGGAGCCGAGCGAGCGTACGGCCATCACGCTCAAGTACATCATTCGTCGCGCCGCCGGCACGCCTGCACGCTGGTACGGCCTGGAGAACTCCAACGTGAGCTTTGAGTACGTGCCGCTGTTCACCAAGTTCAAGGCCGTGAACAAGATGCAACGCCTGGCTCCCAACGAGCGGCCGTAGACGTCGGCGGCTACACGGAGTTGGTTTTTGATGGATAAGCATGAGGCCGGGGAGGTAAACATGGATGCAAGGACGCTTGACGTCCGCGAGGCGGGTATCGACGCCGCCGAAGATCGGTTCTTCACGAATCGGGCCAACATGGACATGGCCGATCGCGTGATTTCGGTCGTGGCGCTGGTGTTTGTCGCGGCGTGCGTGTGCGCACTGCTCGCGCACGTGCTGTTTGTCTAACGACCGCAGGCTGCAAAGGCTATACACTTGGAACCACCACAAGGGGAAACCACCACAAAGGGGACAGTGAACTGCCTCCCATTTCTCGTGTCCAAGAAATGGGAGGCAGTTCACTGTCCCCTTTGTGGTGGTTTTTGTTTTTGAGAGAGGGGCGGGGCGCTGATGGACGTCCATGCGGACGGCGATATTGCCGAGAACTTTTGGTGGCGGCGCACGACGCTGACGCGTCGCAGCCCTCTGTATGACGCCTGCGTATCGGCGGGGCTGCTGGTCGCCGCGACGATTACGAGCGTGCTGCTCGACCATCCGGGTCTCGCGCCGAGCATCATGATCGTCTATGTGTTCGCCGTGCAGCTGTGCGCGTTCTTTACCTGGAGCCGCCTGTATTGCTTGCTGAGCTCGGCTGCCGCCGTGGCGCTCTACAACTTCTTGTTTGTCGACCCGCGCTACTCGCTGTCGTTTATCGACCGTGTTTATCCCGGCATGTTCTTCATCATGTTTGCGGTCTCGCTTGTGTCGAGTTCGATCGCGTTGGCCCTGCGCCGCGCCTTGGCGCAGGCCGCCGCCAGCGACCGCCGCACGCAGATGGTGCTCGAGACCAACCGCATGCTGCAGCGCTGTGCCGATCAGCAGCAGATTGTGCACGCCATGGCAACGCAGCTGGCGCGTCTTTCGGGCTGCCCGGTCGTGTGGTACAGCGCCGACGCCGAGGGCGATGACCTGCTGCCGCGTGCGACATACACGGCCGTGGGCGATGTCGCGCCGGTGCATGAACTGGCGCCGCAGATGCCGCCGCGGCTCTCGGCGTCCGCCTATGTGGGAACGCCGCTCGATGCCACCTACGGCGGCTCGGCGTTCTACGGCATCTACCTGACCGTGCGCTCGGGCGACACCATGGTGCGCGCGGGCGATCCCGCCTCGGTGGTGGGCGTGCTGGCTATCGTTGCCGAGCCCGACGTGCTGACGCACGAGGAGCGGACACTTGCCGATGCCATCGTGAGCGAAGGCGAACTGGCACTCGATCGCGCTCGCGCCATGGAGGCCCGCGAGGAGGCGGCGGTGCTTGCCAAAAATGAGCAGCTGCGCGCCAATCTGCTGCGCTCCATCTCGCACGATCTGCGCACGCCGCTTACCAGTATTTCGGGTAATGCCGACGTGCTGCTCGACCAGGGCTCGACCGGCACCGCGGTGCTCGATGCCCAGACGCGCCGCGGCCTGCTGCTATCCATTCGCTCGGATGCGCTGTGGCTCAACGCCACCGTCGAGAACCTGCTTGCCATCACCAAGCTCGAGGGCGGCGGCATGCATCTGTCGACCACGCTCGAGCTTATGGACGATATCGTCGAGGAGGCACTGCGCCATGTAAATCCGGCCGTGCGCGAGCACGACCTTAAGGTGGTGGCGTGCGATGAGCCGGCGCTCGTCAACGTCGACGCGCGCCTGATGGTGCAGCTGGTGGTAAACCTGGTGAACAACGCCATCACCTATACGCCCGAGGGCTCGCATATCGTGATCTCGATTGACGTCGACGGCGGACGCGTGGCGTGCTCGGTTGCCGATGACGGGCCGGGCATCGCACCCGAGGACCGCGAGCGAATCTTTGAGTCGTTCTACACCGCCAACCACGGTCTTGCCGACAGCCATCGCAGCGTGGGCCTGGGTCTTTCGCTCTGCCGCTCCATTGCGTTGGCGCATGGCGGTAGCATAGAGGTTGCCGCGGCGGACCCGCACGGCTCGGTCTTTACGATTGAGCTTCCCGCCGCCGATGTTTCGTTTGATAAGGAGTAGCGCCGTGCCGAACTCTGCCGTGAAACCGCTCATCTTGGTCGTTGAGGACGATCCCGCCGTCCGCAACCTTATCGTCGCCGCGCTCGAGGCGCACGGCTTGCGCCATATGGCCGTGGAGACCGCACATGCCGCCATCGCCGCCGCCTCGTCGCAGGCGCCGAGCATTGTGCTGCTCGATCTGGGCCTGCCCGATATGGACGGCGTCAAGGTGGTGGAGTCGGTGCGCACGTGGTCGGGCATGCCGATTATCGTGGTCTCGGCGCGCAGCGAGGATGCGGACAAGATCCGTGCGCTCGATGCCGGCGCCGACGACTATCTGACCAAGCCGTTTTCGGTCGAGGAGCTGCTCGCGCGCATCCGCACGACGCTCAGACGCCTTTCGTATGCGCAGACGGGCGGCGTTGCCTCCGAGGGCTCGTTCGATACCGGTGAGCTGCATATCGATTTTGATGCCGGCATCGCCACGATGGATGGCGAGGAACTACATCTGACGCCGATCGAGTACAAGCTTTTGTGCCTGCTGGCGCACAACGCCGACAAGGTGCTGACGCACCAGTTTATCCTGCACGAGATTTGGGGCACGGCAACCAAGAGCGACCTGGCGAGCCTGCGTGTCTTTATGGGCACGTTGCGTAAGAAGATCGAGTCCGACCCCGCGCATCCGCGTTACATCCAAACCCATGTAGGCATTGGCTACCGCCTAGTCACCCAAGGCTAGATCGCCAACCACCATCCCAATATGAGTTGCGGTGAAATACGGTCTAAATTTGCCTAATTCCAGGCAAAACAGTCCGTATTCCACCGCAACTTTGTTATTTGCCCTTGGGCTTGCTGGCGTAGAACTTCTTCTTTTTGGGCTTGCCGGCGGAGTCAGGCTTGCCGTTGCCGCGCGGCCCCCGGTCGCCTGCCTGCGCGTGCGCGGGCGCCGTTGCGCGAGGCTTGCGGGCTTCGGGGTTGCGCAGCTCCTCGACGCGCTCGGCAATTTCCTCGGCGCTAAAGCCGACCTCGGCCATGGCGTCCTCGATGGGCAGGCGGCGCACGATGTAGCAGTGGTGCACCTTCTGGTTGCGCGCGAAGTCCTCGGGGATGGTCTGCGCCGTAATGTCCTCCAGCACCACGCCCACGCGCGCGAGCTTGCGCGTTTCGGGGCGGAAGCCGCGCAGGTTGCAGCTAAAGATGGCATGGCCGCCCTGCGCGAGCAGGCGCGATACGCCGGCCAACAGCTCAACATGGTCGCGCTGGACATCCCAGGTGCGGCGGCCCATCTTGGAGGAGTTCGAGAACGTGGGCGGGTCGACAAAGATCAGGTCCCAGCGGTTGCGCGTCTGGCGCTGGTCGCGAATCCAGGCAAGCACGTCGTCGCGCACAAAATGATGCTGAGGCCCCACAAAGCCGTTCTGGCGCATGTTGCGCTCGGCCCAGTCCAGATAGGTATTGGAGAGGTCGACCGTCACGGTCTCCTCGACGCCGCCATCGGCCGCGTAGCAGGTGGCGGTGCCGGTGTAGGCGAACAGGTTGAGGAAGCGGCGCGCCTGCTTGGCGTGCTCGCGCACCAGGTTGCGGGTGACGCGGTGGTCCAAGAAGATGCCGACGTCCAGGTAGTCGTCAAAGTTGACGGCAAAGGTGAGGCCGCCCTCTTCGATGAGCGGCAGGCGACGACGCGCGATATTGGCGCGCTCGCCCGAGCCGCCCTTGCCGGCGCCCTGCTTGCCGTACTGCGAGCCGCCGCGCGAACGCATGCGGGCCTTGGCGTGCACATGCTCGGCGGGAACATCTAGGATGCGCGGCGCGATGGCCAGAATGTCGAGCATACGGGCCTGGGCCAGTGCGGGGTCGATGGTCTTGGGCGCGGCGTATTCGGCGATGACGAGCCAGCGGCCCGGCGTCTGCGGGCAACCCTCGTACAGGTCGATAGCGGCGGAGTAGTCGGGCAGGTCGGCATCGTAGACGCGGTAGCAGCTCACGCCCTCGCGCCTGGCCCACTTGCGGCGCAGACGGGCATTCTTGCGCAGGCGGTTGGCGAACTGCTCGGACTCGGGGATGAGCACGGGCAGCGGCTTGCCGTCGCCCAGGTCGAGCATGGCGGCAGGCTCGGGCATGGCGGAAGCGGCGGCTTCATCGTTGACTTCGTTGGCATCCGCAGCCTCGGCCTCGGCATCCGCACTGGTCGCAGCCTCAAACGCTGCGGCGGCGTGGTCGAGCGAAGGCCAGACTTCGACGGTCGCCTCTTCGTTGTTGGGCATGACGGCGATCGAGCGCTCGGGCTCGGTGTGGAGCGCGCGGGCCAGCAATCCGTCGCGGGTGAGCGCGGCGACCGGCGCCGCGGCAAGCTCGGGCGCGCGGCGCAACTCGCCGATGAGCGTCATGGTGTCATGCATGAGCGAAAGCGGTGTCTCGTTCGTATCCGCGACCACGGCGGCGCCGGCGACAGCGCCCGCGTGGTCCAGTACGGTGGCGGACTTGGCGGCGCAAAAATCGACAAAGCGCTTGTAGCCGGCACATTTAACCATGCGCTCAGCGGTCTTGCGGGCGGCGGGGTCAACATCCACGGCCACGATGCGCGCCTGGCGCTCGCGCGCTGCCGCCTCGCGCCCGCGCGCCTCGGCAAGCAGCTGCTCCCACAGGGCGGCATCGTGCAGCTGCCAGCCCTCAAAGCCCCAGCGCTCGCGTGCGACGCCCGGGGCGCGGTCGGTCAGAATGTTCACGGCCTCCAGCAGCAGGCCGCCGCCGGCGCACGAGGCATCGATCAGCGTGGGAAGGGCTTCGTTCTCGTAATCGTCGGCCGTCAGCTCGCGCTCGCATAGTGCGGTCCAGCCGACCTGCGCCAGCACCAGGGCGGCGTAGTCGGGGCGCAACACGTGTGCGCCCTCGCCGGCACGAGTCGCAGCGGGCGGCAGGCGTTTGAACAGCGGGTCGCCCGAAAGGTCTAGGCTTATGCTCGCGCGGCGCTGGCGCAGCGAAAGCAGTAGGTGAACATCGGGGTCGGCGGCATCGACATCGGCGCGACGTCCCGTGGTCTCGGCCAGGCGGTCGCACAGCGCGTCTTTGGCACGCAGGGCCGAGAAGCGCGTGTTGCGCAGCTGCTCGGTCACGCCGCGGGCGGTAATGGCGATGGTGGCGCCGGGGCGGACGATGTTCTCCCAGGCGATGTCGTAAACGCTGTCGTACAACTCATCGGCATCCTGTGCCCCAAAGCGCCCGAGCACCACAAACACGCGGCTGGCCAGGCGCGACCACAGGCAGGCGCGGTAGCCTTCTTCGAGCTCGCCCTCAAATGTAGCGCGGCCCTTCAGGCGGCGGACATGCGAAAGCCCGAGGCGTTTAAGCTCATCGGCGAGTGCGGACTCAAAGCCCTCGGGGCAGCTTGCGTAAAATTCCATGGGTGACCTCTCTGGTTGCGTCGCTCCATTATATGATGGATGCTTCGTTTGCCCTTATCCTCGAAAGGAACCCATATGATTGATGCGTGTCCCGAACCCGCTGTGCTCTTTTTTGACGTGGACGGCACGCTGACGTCGTTCGATCCCGACGATATGACCGATAAGGACTTCAATGCAATCCATCCGTCGAAGGCCGTTGTCGATGCATTTGGTCGCCTGCGCAATGCGGGTCACCAGGCATTTATCTGCACGGGTCGCCCCTTGTGGCTGATTGCCGATGGCCTGCGCGCGCTGAACCCGGCGGGTATCGTTGCCATGGCGGGGGCCACGCTCGAGGTCGAGGGCCGCGTGGCACACGAGGACTGCATTGACGAGGACATTGTTGAGGAGCTCGCGCGTCGCATTACTGTGGCGGGCGGCGAGGCATTGTTCGAGACGAACGGTGCCACCTATTCACTTGAGCCAGTTGGTGTCGAACAGTCATTTCTGCTAGGCGCCGGCGTGGTGCATGGCACCGATCAGATGCGCATCGATGGCCGCTTGCGCGTAGGCAAGGTGTGCATTAACGCGTACGACCTGGCTCGCGTAGCCAACGATGACGGCTTTATCGAGCGCGAGTTTGAGCTGTGCAACACCGGTGGTCAGAATCGCGAGCTGAGCCCCAAGGGCATCGACAAGGGCGTGGGCGTGGCGCGAGCGCTGGAATACCTGGGTCGCACCGGCAACGCGCGCACCTTTGGCTTTGGCGATTCCGGCAACGATCTGGGTATGCTCGCCGCCGTCGAGACGGCTGTAGCCATGGGCAACGCCATGCCCGAGGTCAAGGCAGTCGCCGACTACGTGACCGACGATGTCGCACACGATGGCACCGTCACAGCGATGCGCCATTTTGGGTTGATTTAATAAATGGCCGGGTCGCCCGCAGTGGGGGCGACCCGGCCATTTGAGCTATTTTGCAATATAGAGCTTGGGATGACTGCGACTGCTCTCGATCGCCGCCGTCATGATGCCCTCGTCGTCTCCATCAACGATGATGCCGTCGAGGTCATCGATCTGCGCGGACTGATAAAAACTGGTCTTATTGAACTTTCCCTGGTCAACCATCATGTAGCCCTGGTTTGAGTTGGTAAGGTACATATGCTTGATCATGGCCGAGAAGTCGTGCTCGACGGTAAAACCGTGGTCGGGGTGGAATCCGTCGGCACTGACAAACGCCTTGTCGGCATGTAGTTTGCTCATGCAGTCGAGCGTTAGTGCGCCCGCGAGATAGAGGTGGCCCTTGCGCACGGAGCCGCCCAGCAGCACTACCGAGGCATTGGGGAGATTGAAGCTGGCGTAGTTCGCGATTGCAAGATCGCCGGTGATAATGGTGATCTCACGCTTGTCCATGAGGGCCTTAGCGAAGTAAAAGCCTGTGGTGCCGATATCAATTACCAGAACATCGCCATCATCAACAAGAGTTGCTGCGGTTGCGGCGATGGCTTCCTTGGCCTCGACTTGGACATTGATGCGCTCCTCGGGATACGAGATTGCGTTGGAGCGAGAAAGCGATACCGCTCCGCCGCGTACGCGACGCAGCTTGCCTTCGGATTCCAGCGAGATGAGGTCGTGTCGTGCGGTGACTTCCGAAACCGAAAAACGGCGAACGATGTCGGATACCGAGATATTTGGCTTTTCGGCCAGCCAATTCATGATAAATCGCTGACGCTCGGCCGGTGAAAGGTCTGAAGTAGATGCCATATGCCGCTCCTTTTGAACAAAAGGTAAAAGATGCGCCTTTCGTAATCGAAATATAACGTATCGATATGAAAAGAACAAGGCAAATTCGAATGAATCAAAAGAACGGAATGGCATGTCACAAATGCATGCGTAGCAGATAGTTCGCACGTAAACGGGCTATAAAGAGTCTCATTCTGAAGGTGCCGCCCAAAAGAAGTACGTTCACGCCCGATATTCGACCGTTCACGGAAAGTTGACAATTGAGCTTTCGATAGCTTTTGAAATGGTTTATAAAAGAAAACCGAAAAGCTTTTGAAACAAAGAAGAAGGCTTTCGATAGCAATAGTGTTAGATGAGAAAGGACCGAACATGGCGATCAAGGTGTTTGCCGACGGCGCTAACCTCGAGGGTATGCTTGACATGCATGACAATGGCAACGTTCAGGGCTTCACGACCAATCCTTCCCTTATGAAGGCCGGCGGCGTGACCGACTACCGCGCTTTTGCCAAGACGGTTCTTGAGCACATTACTGATGTGTCGGTCTCTTTTGAGGTATTCGCCGACGACGAGGCGGGTATGGAAGCCGAGGCTCGCGAGATCGCAACCTGGGCAGACAACGTCTACGTTAAGATCCCGGCGCTCAACACCAAGGGTGAGTCCACTGCCGCGCTGGTCAAGCGCCTTTCTGCCGACGGCATCAAGGTGAATGTCACCACTATCTTCACGCCCGAGCAGGTCGACGAGTTTGTCGATGCCGTCTCTGCTGAGACCCCCTCTATTCTGTCCATCTTTGCCGGTCGCATTGCCGATACCGGCGTCGATCCGCTGCCCCTCATGGCGGAGTCCGTAAAGAAGGCTGCCGTTAAGCCTGCTGCCGAGGTTCTCTGGGCGTCTACGCGCGAGGTCCTCAATATCTTCCAGGCGGAGTCCGTTGGCTGTCAGATCATTACGGTCCCCAATGCCCTTCTTGCCAAGCGCAAGAATTTCGGGAAAGATTTGCTTGAGTACTCGCTTGATACGGTCAAGGGCTTTGCCCGCGACATTCAGGCGCTTGGTTTTCATATCCTGCCCGAGGAGTAGGGGACGAGCATGCTGACCGATCTTCTTAAGCCCGAGCTTGTTGCCTGCCACGTCGAGGCCTCCGACTGGGAGGAAGCGATCAAGGCATGCGGTAAGTTGCTCGTAGACGCTGGCAAATGCGACCAGAGCTATGTTGACGCCATGATTTCATCGGTTCACAAATTCGGCCCCTATATGGTCTTGGAAGAGGGCATCGCCATGCCCCACGCTCAGGCAGATGGCAATGTGAGTGAAGCGGGGATCTGTATCGTCACGCTTGACCCTGCCATTGCGTTTGGACACGAGGATTTCGATCCGGTTCACGTGCTCGTGGGTATTTGCGCACCCGACCCCAAGGCTCATCTTGGCTGCTTGGCGGAGCTTTCGCAGATGTTCGAGGACGAGGACTGCGTTGCCAAGCTCAGCGCATGCGATACGCCCGAGCAGGTTTTGGAGACCATGCGTTCATTCTTTTAGGCCTTAATGGCACGGCGATGCGTCGCCGCTTTTGGATAGACGGAAAACCGTCACGTGTAGGAGAGGAAGGTTGCCATGCATATCATCACCGTATGCGAAAACGGCATCGGGTCCAGCCTGATGCTCGCTGGCAAAGTCGAGGAGCTTTGCGAGGAGGAGGGCATCAAGGCCGACGTTGAGTCTATGGACCTGAACGGTGCTTCTTCCGCAAATCCGGATCTGTTCATCACCGTTAAAGAACTCGCCCCCGAGCTCCACGGCAACGTTGTGATCGTTCGCAGCTATGTGAACAAGAAGAAGATCCGCGAAGACGCCCTCGAGGCAATCAAGGCGGCCGCCGCTAACGCCTAAAGCGGCACAAAAAAGGGCGGTTCCCTGTGGAAGAGGGAAACGCGCCCACGTTAGAGAGAAAGGAAGCGCAGATGCAAGCCATCCTTCCCATACTTGAGTTTATCCAATCGATTCTGAACAAGCCAGCGTGGATTATGGGTCTATTTGCCTTTGTGGGCCTTGTCGCGCTTAAGCGTCCTGCCCACAAGGTGATGACGGGCACCCTGAAGCCCATTCTTGGTTACATCATGCTGTCCGCCGGCGCCGCTGTTGTTCAGGAGAACCTTGCTCCGCTGGGTACCTTCATCGAGACCGGTTTCCACATCACCGGCGTCGTGCCCAACAACGAGGTCGTTGTTTCGATGGCTCAGAGCGTCCTCGGCGTTCAGACCATGATGATCCTGATTCTCGGCTATGTCGTGAACATTATCATTGCCCGCTTTACCAAGTTTAAGTACATCTTCCTGACGGGCCATCACAGCATGTTTATGGCCTGCCTGCTGTCTGCCGTTCTGCAGGCATCTGGCTTCCAGGATGTCCAGCTTGTCATCGTGGGCGGCATGTTCCTGGGCCTCGTGAGCGCTATGCTTCCCGCCGTTGGTCAGCGTTTCACCGAGAAGGTTACCGATGGCGATGAAATCGCCATGGGCCACTTCGGTTCACTCGCCTATTACATCTCCGCTGCAGTCGGTACGCTTTTTGCTAAGGACGCCGAGGAGAACAGCACCGAGAAGATCGAGGTTCCCGAGAAGTTCGCCTTCCTGCGCGACACTACCATCTCCACGGCTCTTACCATGGCCTTCTTCTACCTGGTTACCGCTTTCGCCGCTTACATCGCAGATCCTGCGGTCGTTACCAAGACCGCTGGCGGCGACAACGTGATTGTCTATGCCCTGACCTGTGCCCTGTCCTTTGCCGTTGGTGTCACCATCGTCTATAACGGCGTTCGTATGATCCTTGCCGACCTGGTCCCGGCTTTCCAGGGCATCTCCAACAAGCTGATCCCCGGTGCCATCCCCGCCGTCGACTGCGCCGTCTTCTTCCCCTATGCTCCCACCGCCGTCATCCTCGGCTTTGTCGCATCCTTCATCGGTGGCGTGGTCGGTATGTTCATCGTGGGCGCTACCCTGGGCATCTTCATCATCCCGGGCATGGTTCCCCACTTCTTCTGCGGTGCTACCGCAGGCATCTACGGCAATGCTACCGGCGGTCGCAAGGGCGCAGCTCTTGGCGCTTTCGTCAACGGCCTGCTCATCACCTTCGCCCCGGCCCTGCTCCTGCCCGTTCTTGACGTCTTTGGCTTCAAGAACACTACGTTCGGCGACTTCGATTTCTCCGTCATTGGTATTACGCTTGGCCGCGCTGCCGAGGCCTTCGGTACCACCGGTGTCTACGCGATTCTTGCTGTCCTTCTGATCGTCGCCTTCGTCCCCAACTTCATCCACACCAAGGGTGCTGTGATCAATCACGTTGAGGAAGAGTAATCCAGGCATACGTTAAGCCCTAATCGGGCGGAGCTCCGATAACCGGCTCCTACACGGAAGCGGTGACGTCTCAAATGAGGCGTCACCGCTTTTTGTTTTGGAGTGGTTGTGAAAACGCACCGGTGAAGCGCTGTCTCTGCGCCGCGAACGGAATCAACCGCGATGATCAGCAAAAACGTTTTGCCGCTGGGGTGTCGATATAAAAATGGTAAAACTGCAAAACCGTTCGCCGAGAAGATGAAAACCCGCAGCTCACGCCTTGATAAACGTAGGTAAAGTGTTTAGCAGTTTATCGCCCATGTGCAAGCGAAAGGAATCAGGCAGATGGCAATCAAGGTGTTCGCTGACGGTGCAAACCTCGAGGGCATGCTCGACATGTACGAGAACGGCAACGTTCAGGGTTTCACGACCAACCCGTCCCTTATGAAGAAGGGCGGCGTGACGGATTACCGCGCGTTTGCCAAGGAGGTCCTGGCCCACATCACCGATGTGTCCGTCTCGTTTGAGGTCTTTGCCGACGACGTCGAGACCATGGAGGTCGAGGCCCGCGAGATCGCTACCTGGGCCGAGAACGTCTACGTCAAGATTCCGTGCGTGACTACCAAGGGCGAGTCCACCGCCGAGCTGGTGCGCAAGCTTTCGGCCGATGGCATCAAGGTCAACGCCACCACCATCTTTACGCCTACGCAGGTCGACGAGATGGTCGAGGCCGTTGATGCCGAGACGCCGTCCATCATCTCGCTCTTTGCCGGCCGTATCGCTGACACCGGCGTCGATCCCATTCCGTTTATGACGGAGTCGGTGAAGAAGGCCGCCGCCAAGCCCAACTGCGAGGTCCTGTGGGCGTCCACGCGTGAGCTTATCAATATTTACCAGGCGGAAGGATGCGGTTGCCAGATCATCACGGTGCCCAACAGCATCCTGGCCAAGCGTAAGAACATCGGCCGTGACCCGTACGAGGTCTCGCTCGATACCGTGCGCGGTTTTGCCAAGGATATCGCCTCGCTCGGTTTCCATATCCTGCCGTAACGCGAACGCTGGCTACATCGCGGGTTGTTCGCCCCGGCCTTTCCTTTCCCTATCGCTCACGCGCTTCGCGAGGGTCGCGCTAGGCAAAGGAAAGGCCGGGGCTGCCGACACGAACTTACCGGTAGGTTGGTGATAGGCTTCCATATCCTGCCGTGGACAAAGGTACCCCCGCCTGCGCCGTGCAAAATTGAGAGTATTCAGCAAGGTAAAGGCTTTTACCAGCTGGGTGAAGCATGGAACAGCCCCCGTTTTGGCTCTGATGACGCTAAAACGGGGGCTGTTTCTTGCTTTTTCGTCTCTGAGGGGCATCCGGAACGGTGGAATTTGCAGAATACTCGCGATTTTGCACGTCGCGAGAGGGGGGACCCTTGCTTGGCGGTTTACTTCCCCTGCACCATGGTGAGGGAGATCTTCTTGCGGTCGCGATCGACCTTTTCAACCCACACCTTGACCGTGTCACCGACGCGCACCACGTCGCTGGGGTGCTTGACGAAGCGGTTGGCCAGCTTGGAGATGTGCACGAGGCCGTCCTGGTGCACGCCCACGTCGACGAAGGCGCCAAAGTCGACGACGTTGCGCACCGTGCCCTTGAGTTCCATGCCGGGCTCCAGGTCGTCGATCGAAAGCGCCGAGCGGCTAAAGACTACCTCGGGCGCGTCGTCGCGCGGGTCGCGACCGGGCTTCTTGAGCTCGTTGACGATGTCGATGAGCGTGAGGGTGCCGCAGTCCAGGTCGCTTGCCAGCGCCGAGATGCTGCCCAGGCGGCGCTCGATATCGGGCACGCCGCCGCGGCTGAGCTCGCTTGCCGCAACGCCGGCGCGCTCCAGGACGGCCGTGGCCACCTCGTAGCTTTCGGGGTGGACGCTTGTCGCGTCGAGCGGGTTCTTGCCGCCGCTGATGCGCAGGAAACCTGCGGCGTTGAGGTACGCCTTGGGTCCCAGCTTGGGGACCTTCTTGAGCTGGCGGCGATCGGTAAAGGCGCCGTTTTCCTCGCGGTAGGCCACGATGTTTTTGGCTACGCTCGGCGTAATGCCCGACACGTAGCCCAGCAGGCTTGCGCTCGCGGTGTTGACGTCGACGCCCACACGGTTGACGACGTCTTCCACCACGTGGCCCAGGGTGCGCGAAAGCTCGGCCTGGTCAAGGTCGTGCTGGTACTGGCCAACGCCGATGGACTGGGGCGGAATCTTGACGAGCTCTGCCAGCGGGTCTTGCAGACGGCGGCCCAGGCTCATGGCGCCACGTACGGTGACATCCAGATCGGGATACTCCTGGCTCGCGAGCTCGGAGGCGGAGTACACCGACGCGCCGGCCTCGTTGACGATGGTGTAGCGAAGGCTGGGTGCCTGCTCGGTAATGAACTCCGAGACGACTTCCTCGGTCTCGCGGCTGGCGGTGCCGTTGCCGATGACGATGGTGTTGACGCCGTCCTTCTTGACGAGGCGGGCGAGCTCGCGCTTGGTGCCGGCGACGTCGTGGCGCGGCTTGGTGGGATAGACCACGCCGTGGTCGAGTAGCTTGCCGGTCTCGTCCATGACGGCGACCTTGCAGCCGGTGCGGTAGCCCGGATCGAGCGCGAGCACGCGGGCGCCGCGCACGGGGCGCGCCGAGAGCAGGCCCTCGAGATTCTTGGCAAAGACGTTGATGGCCTCGGTCTGGGCGCGAACGGTGAGCTTGGCACGGGCCTCGCGCTCCAGCGAGGGGGCCATGAGGCGTTTGTAACCGTCGGCGATGGCGGCGTCGAAGATGGGAGCAAACACGCCCTGGCGACGGGGCCAGCGGCTGCCGAGGCGTGCCGTGGCGGCAGCGCCATCGACGTTCACGCGCACGCGGAGCTTGCCCTCGCGCTCACCGCGGTCGATCGCCAGCACGCGGTGGTTGGGTATGCGGCGCAGCGGCTCGTCAAAGTCGTAGTAGGGCTCGTAGGGAGTCTTCTCGGCGGGGTCGGTGGCCTCGACGACGATGTCGGCGGTGTTTTGCGTAAAGGCGCGCAGGTCGGCGACGTTCTCGGGATCCTCGGCCACCGTCTCGGCAACGATGTCGGCGGCGCCGGCGAGCGCCTTCTCGGGCGTGTCGAAGCCGGCCTCCTCGTTGACGTATGCCGCGGCGGCGTCGAGTGCGCTGTCCTTGGCCGAGGCCTGCATGATGATCATGTTGGCGAGCGGCTCCAGGCCGGCCTCGCGGGCCTTCTGCGCGCGGGTCATGCGCTTTTTGCGGTAGGGCTTGTAGAGGTCCTCGACACGCTGGAGCTGCGTGGCCTCGCGAATCTGCTGCTCGAGCTCGGGCGTGAGCTTGCCCTGGGCGTCGATGAGCAGAATGACGTCCTCTTTGCGCTGCTCAAGATTGCGCAGGTAGGACAGGCGCTCGTCGAGGGCGCGCAGGGCGACGTCGTCCATGCCGCCCGTGGCTTCCTTGCGGTAGCGCGAGATAAAGGGGATGGTGTTGCCCTCGTCGATGAGCTTGACGGCCGCCTCGATGTTGGCGGCCTTAAGGTTGAGCTCGCGCGCGAGCTGGGCGATAAGATCCATGGGACTCCTTGCGGTAAAGGTGCGTTTGCGGCACAGGGCTACCAAGGATACCACCCGCCCCAAAAGACTTTTTTGGGGCCGCGCCACGAAAGCGGCCTATCTACTACGTTTTACCCGTAGGGGCTGGCCATACCTGGGTTTTCCGAAGATCGGCAAGCCGTTTACCTGCGGTTTTTATTTCGCGAAATTCGGTATGGATGAGGGTGATTGGTTAAACGTAGTAGATAGGCACATTTCGTGGCGAACGAATCAAGCCGAGGTGCAAAAAGGCCCCCCGTCTCAGAAAATCATTGGAAACGTAGCAAAATGCCCCGCGGGCAGGAGGCTGCTCGCGGGGCAAAGAAGAGGGGCTTATTTGTGGCGGACCGAGGGACTCGGCATGGGGTTTCTGCCGCGGCCGCTCTTAAGGCATTACAGCTCGACGAGCTGGCCGGTCTCGGCGGCCTCCTTGATGGCGTTAAGCAGCGTGAGCGTCTTAACGTTGTCGGCGGGGGTCACGACGGGCTCGACCTCGCGGCGGACGACCTTCACAAAGTGCTTGAGCTGCATCTTGTGCGGCAGCGCCGGGTCCACGGCCGGGATCTCCATCTGCAGCGGCTTGTGCCAGTTGGAGGCACCGTTGTAGGAGAACTGGTGCAGGCGGGGCAGCGAAAGGGCGCCCAAGGTTCCGCCGATAAAGTAAGCATCGGCGTCGAAGGGGCGGTACTGCGGATCCTCGCGAGCGGTTGCCTCCCAGTTCCAGGGGCTGGCGGTGGCGTCGGAGATGGTCATGCTCGCAAGCGCGCCATCGGCAAAACGGACGTTGACCACGGCGGAGTCCTCGGTCTCAAAACCGCGGGCGGCACTGGACTGCATACCCTGGACGGCAACGGGCTCACCCAGCAGATAGCGGAGCAGGTCGACGTCGTGCACCAGGTTGACCAGGATCGGGCCGGCACCCTTTTTGCGGCGCCACTCGACATCAAAGTACTCGTCATTCTTATAGATCATGTAGTGGAAGCTCGACACGGTGAGCTTGCCCAGCTCACCGGACTCGATGATCTCCTTGGCCTTGTTGACGAAGGGGTTGTGGCGACGGTGCTGGCCCACGAGCACGGGCACGCCGGCGGTCTCGGCCTCGGCGGCGAAGGCCTGGGCATCCTCGAGGTCGTTGGAGATTGGCTTTTCGACCAGCGGCACGATGTTGCGCTTCACGGCCTCGCGGGCAACGCCCAGATGCAGGTCGTTGGGGGTGGCGATGATGACGGCCTCGGGCTTGACCTCGTCCATCATCTGGGCGGGATCGGTGTAAAACGGCACGCCGGCGGCCTCGGCCGTGGCACGGGCGCCCTCAAAGGCGTCGGCGATGGCGACGAGCTCGGCCTCGGGCTCCTCGGTGACAAAGCGGATGTGGTTGCGGCCCATGGCGCCGGCGCCGATAACGGCAATGCGGACGGGGTTGAGCTCAGGCATTTCGACTCCTTAATACTGGTGACCGGTGGAATGCGACAAAGGGACTGTCCCTTTGTCGCATCGGTAAAACTAGGCGGACTTCTTCTTGCTGTCGGAGACCATCATGTAGACGGTGAGCACGACGGCGATGGCGGCAATCACAATGGCGCCGTAGAAGGACTGCTGGTAGGCGGCGCTGCCGGCCTCGGCGTGATACAGCACGGCGGTGATGGGCTGGCTGATCCAGGTAGAAGCGGCGTAGCCCAAAAACATGATGCCGTAGTTGACGCCGATGTTGCTGGTACCGAAGGCGCCACCGGTGAGCGGCGGGTAGATGACGAGCAGGGCGCCAAAGCTAAAGCCGAGCAGGGCGAGCGCCACAAAGAACATGCTCTGCGTAAAGCTCATCGGCATGATGACGAGCGCGACGATGGTGACGACAAGGCTGATGAGCAGCGACTTGTAGGCACCGATCTTGTCGATGATCTGACCAAAGGACAGACGGCCGACCAGGTTGGCGCAGGTGTTGACGGAGACGACCACGCCGCCGAGGGCGACAGCCGCGGCGCTCGTGGGGTCGGCGAAGAGCTGGACGGCGGCGATGGAGGCAACCTTGCCCACGAGCAGGGTGCCCGCGGTGGCGGCAAAGGCGAAGGTGACGATGAGGACCCAGAAGCGCGGGGTCTTGACCATCTCGCCCGGGGTGAGGTCACCGAAGGTGCCGGCGTGTGCGCCGCCCTTGGGGGCCTCGAAGCCCTCGGGCAGCCAACCGGCCTCGGGGGCCTTCAGGAACAGGGCGGAGGCGGCGATCGTCACAAAGAAGATGACGCCGAGTGCCTTGAGGGCGCCAAAGATGCCCAGGCTCGGGATGAGCAGCGAGGCGAGCACCGGGGACAGCACGGCGGGGCCGGCGGTCGAAGCGGCAAGGGTGATGCCGGAGGCGAGACCCTTCTTGTCGATGAACCACTTTTGGCCGGTGGTGAGCGCGGGGTTGTAGCCCAGGCCGTTGCCGATGGCGGCGACGAGCGAGAACCACAGGTAGAACTGCCACGGCTCGGTGACGGTGCCGGACATGAACCAGCCCGCGCCGTAGCACACGGCGGCAGCGATCACGACGTTGCGCGGGCCGATCTTATCGGAGATGCGGCCGGCGAAGATGCCCGTCACGGCCATGATGGTCTGGAAGGCCGGGAAAGCCCAGGTAAGTGCGCTGGACCACTCGGGGTAGACGGCGAGCAGGTTCTTGGACACGACGGAGTACAGCGCGATGGAGCTGATGAAGAACATGGTGACGCACGCGGCGGAAAGCACGACGGCGCGACCCTTGTTGGAGTTGGTGGAAGCCATGGGACTCTTTCTAATCGATGCGGGGGGGGAGGGGCAAACGCCGCTGAGGTGCTTGCCCCGCGCCCCTTTCTACCGGGCTTGTTTACTGGTCAGTTGGCTTTGCGACGCCGGACTCGTCGGACCAAAGTTCGACACCCTTGTTCTTGAGGTAGTTGTCGGCAAAGGCGCGGCGGCCGCCGGGCTTGGCGGTGAGGTCGCCCATCATATTGGAGAAGCCGCCGTCGACCTTGATGGCGTCGCCGGTGGTAAAGTCCGAGCGCTTGGACGCCAGGAACATGACGGCGTTGGCGATATCGCTGACCTCGCCGATGCGGCGCGTGGCGATGAGGCGGCTGCGGCTCTTCTCGACCTCGGGGTCGGCGTAAAAGCTCGCCGACATGGGGGTCTTAACAAAGCAGGGCTCGACGCAGTTGGAGCGCACACCGTAGGGGCCCCACTCGGCGGCCAGCATCTTGGACATCATGTTGACGCCGGCCTTGGTGGAGCTGTACACGCCCGAGAACGTCTCGGGGGAGTGGCTGGCGACGGTGGAGATGTGAACCAGGCGGCCCTGGCCGGCCTTGATCATCTCGCGACCAAAGCGCTGCGAGGTGATGAAGTAGCCGGTGAGGTTGACGTTGATGACCTCGTTCCAGTCGGAGAGCGGCAGGTCCTCCATGGCTGCGAAGCGCAGAATGCCGGCGGTGTTGACGAGAACGTCGACGCGGCCGAAGTTGGCGATGGTGGCGTCGACGGCGGCCTGAACCTCGGCCTCGTCGGTGGCGTTCATCTTGTAGCCCTCGGCGTGGATGCCAAACTCGGCAGCGAGGTCGGCGGCAGCGGCCTTGACCTTCTCCTCGTCCAGGTCGAGCAGGACGACGTTAGCGCCATTGCGGGCGAACTCGCGGCAAATCTCGACGCCCATGCCGCCGAGCGCTCCAGTCACAGCGCAAACATCGCCCTCGAGCTTAAGCCAATTGCTCATAGGAACTTCCCTTCTTATGCCTCCCGGTGGGCCGTTCCCATTAACCGACCCACGTGGTTTTCGCTGGTTATCGTATGCTTTGCATTTGCGCAGGTGAATTGCATATTTGTTAGAATGGCGTTAACCATAGGTTTACACTGTGCGATGCAGTTTATTCTCAATTGAGCGCATGACCTGCGAAAACAACCTCCTGTGGCACCATGTGGCCACGGGCGCG
This sequence comes from Collinsella sp., assembly GCA_048330275.1. Lineage (GTDB taxonomy): Bacteria > Actinomycetota > Coriobacteriia > Coriobacteriales > Coriobacteriaceae > Collinsella. The sequence continues at coordinate 1,057 of DBFEIO010000028.1, read as the reverse complement.
AAAACGGGAGATTGACGTGTACGATCGACGACTTGAGGCCATATCGGCCGCTGCGGAGCTGGGAAGCTTCTCGCGTGCGGCGGCACAATTGCGCGTGTCGACTCCGGCGCTCGTCAAGCAGGTGTCGGGCTTCGAGGCCGAGTTCGGCATCACGCTGTTCGAACGCTCGCACTCGGGCGTCAAAGTGACGCCGGCCGGCGCACTGCTGGTGGACGACGCGCGCTCGATCATGCGGCAGTCCGAGGACGCGCTGCGCCGTGCCCGACGCGCGGCGGGCGATGGCGGTGCCGTGCGCCTGGGCGTGTCGATGATGTGCCCGGGGCGCCAAACGCTGTCGATGTGGTCGGGCATCCACGATCTGGAACCGTCGCTGCGATTTGAAATCGTGCCGGTAAGCGATCTCTACGACGAGCGCGAGACCGTCATGCGTAGCTTGGGCCGCGAGGTCGATGTGGTGCAATCGAGTTTTTCTACCCCACGCTGGGGTGATGCCTGCCAAAAGCTCCGCATTGTCAACGTGCCGTTTTATATCGATCTGCCGCGCACGAGCCCGCTGGCGCGCAAGAATCGCATTACGGTTGCCGACTTGGAGGGTATGCGTCTGCGCGTACTGCGCCACGGCAACGACGCCATGGACAGCCTGCGCATCGATCTTTTGGCCGATGGCGGCGTGGACGTGATCGACGTGGACAGTTTTGACTTTGCGCTCTTTAACGAGGCGGAGGAAAAGGGCGACGCGGTGCTCACTTGCGGGGCGTGGTCGGGCGTGCACCCGGCTTTTGTAGGCGTGCCGTTCCTATGTGGCCGCGAGGTGCCGGTCTTCTTGCACTACCCGCTCGAGCCCACCCTCCAAGTACAAAAATTCGTCAACGCCATGGCCCAACTCCTCAAGTAGCTCATTTGGCGCGGGTAGTCTTTTTGGGACGTGTCTCTATAGTTTTGTCAACCGCGCGCTTCGCGACATTTCGGCACGACGCATCCGGGCGCCTTGCGCCCCCGCCTCCTCTTCGGTTGACCTCGCCGCCCGCTAGGCCGCGTACGGGACGGCGTCGCGCAT
>DBFEIO010000027.1:0-60540 GCA_048330275.1 Collinsella sp. | reverse complement strand
TTCGCCGCCGACTCGGAGCCGTGGCCTCGCTCGAAGAGCCCGATCGCCGCCCTCCTGGCCTCGATGTCGTGCTTCACCCTCAAGTCGACACGCATAAAAAGCCTCCCATTTCTCGTGTCCAAGAAATGGGAGGCAGTTCATTAACTGCTCGCCGGGCGTTTTGGTTAGGAAACTCTGAAGTTGAGTGTCTCGGCTTCCTTAGGACAGATCCTCACCATTCGTTTCAATGACATGCTTGTACCAGTGAAAGCTCTTCTTTTTGGAACGCTTGAGGGTGCCGTTGCCTGCATCGTCGCGGTCGACGTAGATAAAGCCGTAGCGCTTGGACATCTCGCCCGTGCCGGCAGACACCAGGTCAATCGGGCCCCAGGTGGTGTAGCCCAGCAGGTCAACACCGTCCTCGGTCACCGCATCACGCATCGCGGCAATATGCTGGCGCAGGTAGTCGATACGGTAGTCGTCATTGATGGAGCCATCCTCCTCGACAACATCCTTGGCGCCCAGACCGTTCTCAACCACAAACAGCGGCTTCTGATAACGGTCGTACAGGTCGTTGAGCGTAATACGGAAGCCCAGCTGATCGATGGCCCAGCCCCACTGGCTCTCCTGCAGGTAGGGATTCTTGGCGCCGGCGAAGGCGTTGCCCTGGGTGCGCTCGACATCGGGGTTATCGGCACCGGCGGAGCAACGGGTGCTGTAATAGCTAAAGCTGATGAAGTCAACGGTGTTGGCGGCCAGGATCTCGCGGTCCTCATCCGTCATGCCCACATCGATGCCCAGACGCTCGAGCTTCTTGACGGCATAGGCCGGGTAGTAGCCGCGGCTCTGGACGTCGACGAAGAAATAGTTGCTCTGGTTGTCAATCTGCGCCTGGCGCACATCGCCCGGACGGCAGCTGTAGGGGTAGTAGCTACCTGCGGCAAGCATGCAACCGATCTTGACCTCAGGGTCGATCTCGTGGGCAATCTTGGTTGCCCAAGCGCTGGCGACGAGCTCGTTGTGGGCGGCCAGGTACTCGACGGCCTCCTTGTTCTCGCCCTCCTCAAAGACCAGACCGGCACCCATAAACGGCAGGTGCAGGATCATATTGATCTCGTTGAAGGTGAGCCAGTACTTCACCAGGCCCTTGTAGCGGGTGAAGATCGTGGTCGCGAGGTTCTTGTAGAAGTCGATGAGCTTGCGGTTGCGCCAGCCGCCGTACTCCTTGATGAGGTGGATCGGGCAGTCAAAGTGCGTGATGGTCACGAGCGGCTCGATGCCGTGCGCCTGACACTCGCGGAACACGTCCTCGTAAAAGGCCAGGCCGGCCTCGTTGGGCTCGGTCTCGTCGCCATTGGGGAAGATGCGGGTCCAGGCCAAGCTCATGCGGAAGGTCTTAAAGCCCATCTCGGCAAAGAGGGCGATGTCCTCCTTGTAGTGGTGGTAGAAATCGATGCCGGTCTGCGCGGGATAGTAATAGCCGTCCTCAAAGTCGAGCATCTTGCGCTGTCCGGAGACCACCGCGAAGCGCTCGGGGCCGTGCGGGGCCACATCCACGTTGGCCAGGCCGCGGCCATCCACATCGTAAGCGCCCTCGCACTGGTTGGCAGCCGTCGCGCCGCCCCACAGGAAGTCTTTACGGAAAGCCATGCATCACTCCTTTCACACGCTGTTTGTCGTGGCTTCAGTATCCCCGTAAGCAGCGCGCTATTCAACGGCAACGGCGCAGGTCGACACTTCTTTTCGCGCACAGACGCCCGGCAGCCGCCCCCGTCTGACACTTTTTGATACCTGCCCGCCCAAACCGCCAACCACCACAAAGGGGACAGGCACCTTTGTGGTGGTTGGGGTTTGTCTCGATCTGTAACAGGTAGACCGCCAAAACCGGGCTTGGTGTTACAGATCGAGATCTTTCGGGCACCCTCTGCGATTTATCTCAATCTGTAACAGGAAGAGACGATTTGGCCCGTCAGATGTTACAGATCGAGACAAACAGGAAGCCCCTAGTCGCAGGTGATGTCGAGGTTCTTGCCGACGAGGCCCACGTAGCCGCCCTCGGCAGCCTTGGGGCTGTCGGCGTGGCAGAGAACCCACTTGTCGGCCTTCCAGTAGCAGTAGCTGTCGCCGACCGCGGGCATGTCGGCTGCGGCCTCGGGGCGCGGACCATTGGTGCCGGCGGGCAGCGCAACCATCACTTGGAAGCCGCCGTCGTCGACCATGCAGGGCGTGTAGTGAAGCGTGGTGTTGAAGACTTCGACGACCGTACCCGCCGGCACGCGGAACGCCTTGACGCACGCGGTGTCGAGCTTGCCATCCTCGATCTCCCAACGATGCGCCACGAGCAGGATAAAGTCGCGGGCGCCCAGGTTAAACTCGCTGGCGCGGTGATACTCCAGGCAGTTGAGCTGCGTGTTGTGGCCGTTGCACCAGCCGAGCTGGAAGGGGCGGCCGCCAAACATGAGAAAGCCCAGTTTGCCGGCATCCTTGACGCCCTCGAGCTCCGGCGCACTTGCTACGTACTTGCTGCCCTCGGGGATGGGCGTGGCAGAGAGCGCCTCGACAAGCGGGGCGGTCAGGTTGGACGGCACGTCATCCCACACGCGACCATAGGATTTGAACTCGGGATCTGATACAGAGTAGATATGCATGTTCGCTCCTGTTCGTTTATGTGACAGTATGAACATTCTAGAACAAACATGAGCGATTTTGAACGCTCATCCCGACCACTCAACAAAAAGGCGCCCCCGCATAAGCGAAGGCGCCCAATGCGCGCGTTTTGGACGATAAAGTCCTTACGCCTGCTGATAGTGCAGGTGCTTCTCGTCGATATCGGCCAGGTCGCGGTCGAGATAGCGACGCGCAAACCAGTTTGCCATGGGGAGGTTCTGGTCCAGGTAGTTACCGCACTCCTCGGGAGCGGCACCGGGGACATCGCCCTCAAAGCCCGCGACAAACTCGAACAGCTCACGCACGAGCGGCAAGATCTCCTCGCTCGTCACCTCGCCAAAAACGACGAGGTAAAAGCCCGTGCGGCAGCCCATGGGCCCAAAGTAGACGATACGGCTCGACCACTCGGCATGGTTACGAAGGAACGTCGCGCCCAAATGCTCAATCGTGTGGCACTCGGCCGTGTTCATGACCGGCTCCTTATTAGGCGTGGTCAAGCGCAGGTCAAAGGTGGTGACGGCGGCGCCGGTCGCCGGATCGCGGTCGATGCGGCTCACGTACACGCCGGGCTCAAGCAGCAGATGGTCAACGGAAAAACTCGCGATACGCTCCATGGCAGATCCTCTCGATAGTCAATTTAGGACGGGGCTCTTTTAGCTGGTTGGAATGGTCGCACCAATCATACCAGTCAAAAAAGCCCCGTCCCAAATGAGCTGCCAAGGACGGGGATCAATGAGTTTTTAATCCCCATTACAGTTTGAGTCGTCCGAAAGGGCGGCTCTTTTCCGTTGCATGGCTATACGATTGAGCCGTACCGGTGGTCGCTGGCCGACCGCCCCGGACGGCCGTCAGCCCCTGCCCCGTAGAGGGCCCGGGACGTGTTGCCGCCGGGGCGGGAGGTGCCGCGGGGAACGACTGAATAGAGATGTGCCGGGCCCGGACCGGGCCACGGCCGGGTAATGTGGGTGTTCGCCTCCGCGGCTTACGGCCGGCTCAAGGGAGAGGATACACCATGCCTGCTGAAGAGATGTCCGTGGCCTACCTTGGGATCGACGTCGGGAAGAGCTCGCACAGCGCGTGCGCGCTCGATGTGGGAGGGCGCGTCGCCTTCAGGGCCGAGCTGGCCAACAGGCCCGACGACATCGACCGGCTGCTCGAGCGTGCCGGCTCCGGCGCGCTGGTCGTCGTCGACCAGAGGCGAAACATCGGCGCGCTGGTCCTCGCGCGCGCCCATGTGCACGGGAACCCCTGCGCCTACCTGCCCGGATATGCCGAGAAGCAGGCCCGCGGGATGTTCCCCGGCATCGCTAAGACCGACGCCATCGACGCCGAGGTAATCGCGCGCACCGCGCTCGGCGTGCCCCGCGCCCTCAGGCCGGCGCCCGAGGAGCCCGAGGGGACCGCCTCGCTGCGGATCCTGTCGTCGCAGCGCGAGTTCGCGTCGTCCGCCAGGACCCGCGCGAAGAACAGGCTCCGCGCGACCCTGCTCGAGGCCGATCCCGCGCTCGAGGGCGCGGTCGACCCGTCTAGCCGATGGCAGGTGTCGATGCTGGCCGAGTTCGGCGGGGCCGCCGGGTGCTCCGCCGCCGGCTGGCGCAGGTTCTCGAGCGCCGCCAGGCGCGCGGGCGCCCCCGTGGCGGGGGCCAGGAGGCTCTGGGAGGCGCTGCTGGCCTCGTCGCGCTCGGGAAGGCGCCTGCCGGCCGGCGAGGACGTCGCGGTCCGGATACTCGCCCGGGAGATAGCCTCCCTCGACGCTGACATCGAGGAGCTCGACTCGCTCGTGGCCGACTCGCTGGCGGGCGACGAGGTCTACGAGTGCCTCCTCACGGTGCCCGGGATCGGCCCCAAGACCGCCGCGGCGCTGGTGACGTCGATCGACATATCCGCGTTCAGGGGACACGACGAGCTCGCGAGCTACTGCGGCGTGGCGCCGCGCGACAGGCGCTCCGGGAGCAGCATCAGGTCGACGTCGCCGCAGCGCGGCGGGAACAGGCAGCTCAAGAACCTGCTCATATTCAGCTGCAACTCCCTCATCGGCACGGACAACAGGTTCGGGAGGTACTACGAGGAGTGCAGGGCGAGGGGGATGAGGCACAGCAAGGCGCTGAAGGCGGTCGCGAGGAAGAGGCTCAAGGTCATCTACGCGATCATGCGCGACGCCGTCCCGTACGCGGCCTAGCGGGCGGCGAGGTCAACCGAAGAGGAGGCGGGGGCGCAAGGCGCCCGGATGCGTCGTGCCGAAATGTCGCGAAGCGCGCGGTTGACAAAACTATAGAGACACGTCCCAGAAAAATCCTTGGGCGCCGCGCAGCCGCCTAGGCAGTGTAGGCGATAGTCGCGTCGACAGCATGGCGCCAGCCGGCGATCTTTTTGGCTCGCTCGTCGGCGGGCATCGACGGCTCCACGATGCCGCGGGCGCCGTAGACGTCGACGACATCGCGCGTGTACATGTCCAGCGCAATGCCGCAGGCCCAGGCCGCACCCAGGCCGCTCATCTCGTCGTTGCTCGCGATGCGGATGGGCGAGCCAACCAGGTCGCTCTCAAACTGCATCAGGTACGCATCGCGCGTGGGACCGCCGTCAACACGAAGTTCGGCCAGCGCCGCGCCCGAATCCTCAACCATCGCATCAATCACGTCAAAGATCTGATAGGCGATCGACTCGTCGGCGGCCTTCACGAACTCCGCGCGACCCGTGGTGCGCGTCATGCCAAAGACGCAGCCCTCGGCGTCACTCGCCCAGTGCGGCGCGCCCAGACCGGTAAACGCCGGCACAAAGTAGACGCGGCTCGCCGGATTGGCGGCGTAGCACAGGTCGGTAACTTCCTCGGGGTTATTGATGAGCTCCAGATCGTCGCGCAGCCACGTCTTGACGGCGCCGGCGTAGCTCACGTTGCCCTCGAGCACGTACTCGGTCACGCCGTCCATGCGCCATGCGAGCGAGCTCGAAAGCCCGTGCGAGCTGGCGACGAACTCGTCGCCGACGTTCATCATGACCGAGCTGCCGGTGCCATAGGTCGCCTTGGCCATGCCGCGGCTATGGCAGCCCTGCGCAAACAAGGCGGCATGGCTGTCGCCGAGCACGCCGTGAATGGGCACGGGTGCCGGCAAAAAGCCGCCCAGGTCCGTCATGCCGAACAGGCCATCGGAATCGGTCACCTGTGGCAGGCAGGCCACGTCAACGCCAAAGGCCTCGCACACCGGCTCGCTCCAGCAGCCACGGCGCAGGTCAAAGAGTTGCGTGCGGCTGGCGTTGGACCAGTCGCAGCGGAACTCCGCGCCGCCCGTGAGCGTCCAGACCACCCAGGCATCGATGGTGCCCAGGCACAGCTCGCCTGCCGCCGCGGCCTCGGCAGCAGCGGGAACGTTCGCGAGGATCCAGGCCATCTTGCCCGCCGGATAGTAGGGCGAGAGTACCAGACCCGTCGTGTCGCGCACCAGCTCGGCCACACCCTCGCGCGCGGCCAGCTCGTCGCACAGCTCGCGGGCGCGGGCACACTGCCACACGACGGCATCGCACAGCGGCTCGCCCGTCGTGCGGTTCCAGGCAACGGTAGTCTCGCGCTGGTTGGAGATGCCGATGCCGGCGACGTCGGCCGGATCGACCCCGGTCTCCTCCACCACGGCGCGCGCCACGGCCAGCACGTTGGCGGCGATCTCGGCTGGATCATGGCTCACCCAGCCGGCCTCGTTGACAATCTGGCGATGCGGGCGATCGGCACGATGAATCAAATGGCCGCCCTCGTCCACCAGCAGCGCCTTGGTGCCCTGCGTGGATTGATCGATTCCGATGATGTAGCGGCCCATGGCCACCCCTTTCAAAACGAATGTGACAAAGGGGCGGTCCCTTTGTCACATTCCAGTTACTCTGCGGGCAAGAACTCGGCGACGGTCTGCGCGATTCCGACACCCGTCAGGCCGTAGTGCGCAAAGACCTCGGGGCTCGTACCGGTGATGACCGGCGCGTCGGGCAGGGAGAGGCACTTGACCGGACGCGGGCAATGCTCGCCCACGACCTGCGCGACCATGGAACCCAGGCCGCCGAAGGGGCTGTGCTCCTCGACGGTCACGACGGCGCGCGTGGCGCCGGCGGCCTCGATCACGGCCTCGGCGTCGAGCGGCTTGACGCAGTACATGTCGAGCACCGTTGCCGAGATTCCCTGCTCGGCCAGCAGATCGGCGGCGTCCACGGCGTGGCGGACCATCTCGCCGGTGGCGACGAGCGTCACATCGGTGCCGCGACGCACCCAGGTGGCGCGATCCATCTGGAACGGACACTCGTCCTCGGTGTACACGTCCTCGACCGGGTTGCGCCCCACGCGGATGTAGGCCGGCTTGTTGTCGGCTACCAGGGCGCGCACAAGCTCGGCGGTCTGGAAGCGGTCGCTCGGCAGATACACGCGCATGTTGGGAATCGCGCTCATAGCGGCGATATCCTGCGCAGAATGGTGGCTCATACCCAGGGCGCCATAGGACACGCCGCCCGAGATGCCGATGAGCTTGACGTTGGTGTTGGAGTACGAAACGTCGACCTTGCACTGCTCATACGAACGCGTGGTCACAAAGGACGCCGGCGAGGCGGCCCAGGCCTTCTTACCGCACGAGGCCATGCCGGCAGCGATGCTCACCAGGTCCTGCTCGGCAATGCCGACCTCAATGGACTGCTGGGGATACTGATCGAAGAACGGCGTGAGCGACGCGGAGCCGCGGGAGTCGGAGCACAGGACGACGATGTCTTTATCGGTTGCGGCGGCCTCGAGCAGCGTGTCGCAGATAACCTTGCGGTTGGCGATCTTATTAGCCATTGATAGCCTCCTTATGGGCAGCGAAATCGGCGATGATCTGGGCATATTCCTCATCGTTGGGCAGGTGATGATGCCAGGCGGCCTTGTCCTCCATAACCGGCGAGCCGTAGCCCTTCACCGTGTTGAGGATGATGACCGTGGGCTTACCCTTGGTCTCGGCGGCCAGCGTCAGCGCGGCGTCGATGGCCTGGACGTCGTTGCCCGGAATGGACAGCACGTTCCAACCGAAGGCGGCCCAGCGCTCCTCCTGCGAATCCTGCTTCATGACGTCCTCGGTGCTGCCGCTGATCTGCAGGCGGTTGCGGTCCACGAGCGCGCACAGGTTATCGAGCTGGTAGTTGCCGCCGCTCATGGCGCCCTCCCAGACCGAGCCCTCGGCAAGCTCGCCGTCGCCCATGATGGTGTAGACGCGGTAGTCGCGGCCATCCATCTTGCCGGCAAGCGCCATCCCGACGGCCACGGGCAGGCCGTGACCCAGCGAGCCCGAGTTCATCTCGATGCCCTTGAGCTTGTTGTTGGGGTGGCCGATGTAGGGGCTGCCGAACTTGGAGAAGCGGGCCTTGACGTCATCGAGGTCAAGATAGCCCTCGTGGCAGAGCACCGCGTAGTAGGCCTCCATGGCGTGGCCCTTGGAGAGCACGAAGCGATCGCGGTTGGGATCGTCGACGGTCTCGGGAGAAATGTTGAGGTGGTTGGCGTAGAGGGTCATGAGGGCATCGATGACCGACATGTCGCCGCCGATGTGCCCGCCGGCGCCAGCCATGATGATATCGACGCAATCGCGGCGAAGGTCCCAACGCAGGGATTCAAGCTCTTCGATAGTTGCCATTTCTACTCTCCTCGCAGGTAAGCTTTGACGTCTTCTTCGATGGGATCGTACAGGTCGGGGACAATGCCGATGTACTTGCACGCCTCGTATAGCACCGGCACCACGTTGGCGTGGATGGCGACACAGTGGTGGATGTAGGGACCCTCGACGATCTTGGCCTCGAGGCGCTTGAGGTTTTCGACCTCGACCCACAGGTAGGTGCCCATGCCGGCCGGGCCGTCGATGCCGCGGGCGTTGCCCAGCAGCAGCGAGTACTCGCCGTTGTCGCCGTCAAAGCGGGCAAGGGTGAGGTCGCCGTGCTTGGCCTCGGCCGTCAGCGCGCCGGGGTGATCGAAAGCCAGCGGGTAAGTGAGCTTGGGCTTGACGGCCGCGCAGCTGCAGGGCCAGGGGCCGCAGTGCTGCAGCAGCTCGCCGTTCTCGTTGTCGGGATGACGCACGGTCCAGTCGGCAAACATGCCGCGGTGACGGCCCAGGTCGGCGGCCTCGACCATCAGCGCTGTGATGGCGCCATGGATGTCGGTCTCGCAGACGACGGGGATACCCATCTCGTTGAGGATGGCGTTGGCGGCGCAGGGCATAATGCCCAGCTCGTCCTGCAGGGCGTTCCAGCACTGGATGGCACCGGCGTTGCAGCCGTACTTCTCGACCAAGCGCTTCATGGCAATGGCAAGACCGGCCACAGCGGGGACCTTATCCTCGGGGATGCAGATCTCAAAGCTGTCGGCAATGTGGGCGAGCATGGCTGCCATGGCCTGCTCGTCGGCCTGGGCGTCGCGCACGGCCTGGACAAGCTCGGTCATGGGGATGGGCGAAAGCTGAATGTTGAACTTCTCGAGCAGCTCGCCCTCGTTGCACATGGTGGACCAGAAGTCGAACGGGCGAGTGGCCATCTGCAGGATGCGGGTGTGCTTGAAAGTCTTGACCACGTTGCACACGGCCAAAAAGTCCCAGACACCGCGCTCGAACTCGGGATCGGTCAGACGGCAGTTGGTCATGTAGGTGAAGGGAACCTGGAAGCGACGCAGGACCTTGCCGGTGGCGAACAGGCCGCACTGGCTATCGCGCAGACGGGTGCCGTCGGGCTCGGGGCGCTCGTCGCGCGGACCCCACAGCAGCACGGGCAGGCCGAGCTCGCGGGCAAGGCGGGCGCAAACATACTCGGTACCAAAGTTGGCGTGGCAGAGCATGATGCCATCGACGCCCTCGGCGCGGAACTTCTCGACGATAGGCGCGATATGGCTGTCGTCGAACAGCAGGCCCTCGTCGTTGATGTCGTCGATATCCACGATGTCGACGCCGATCTCGCGCAGGCGATCAGCCGTAAGGCCGCGATACTTGATCGCGTCCGGCGCGCTAAAGATGCTGCGGCGCGTGGGCACAAAGCCGAGCTTGATCTTATCCATGTACGTCCTCCCCTAATACGTGTTCAGTAAACAGACGCGTGTTTCGTTTTGTTCTGTTTACTAAATGTTTTACTCTTCTGTTTAGAAGTTTAGCGCGAAATACCCGTAGACGGTAGATAAATCAGCCTAAACGGTATGTAAACAAACTGAACATACAAGGGGAACAAAAAGAGGGCCCCGAAGGACCCTCTCTATCCGCATATGTATGTACGCGAAATCAATACCGCCCTATTCCCGCGAGCACACCGCCCGCGGGGGTAATCTGGCTGCAAGGCCCGTGGTTACGCGCCCATCTTGCGATAGACGTCCACGAACTCCTTGGCAAGGATGCCAAAGCCCTCGGCACTCATAAGCTGATCCTCGGCATGGACAACCAAAAGATCGATGCTCAGGTTCTCGCCAGCTGCAGTCTGCTGGACAAGGCCACCGTGGGCCGCGTGACCCTCGGCATAGTGCTGCTGGCCCTCGGCGATCTTCGCCTCGGCCTCTTCGAACTTGCCATCACGAGCTAGGTGAATCGCATCGATGTAGCAGCTGCGCGCGCAACCGACGCCTGCAATGATCTGAAAGCTCTGAAGCTGAATCTCTTCTGCCGTCATACCTACAGTCCCATCAGTTCCTTGGCCTGGGCCAGAGCCTTGACGCCGTCCATCATGCCGTAGATGGCCATGGGGATCACGCCGACCGGTACCTCGGGGCATGCGGCAGAAACCTCGTCCTTGGCATAGCCAACCTGCGGCCCAAGCAGGATGCAGTCGGCATTGCGGCCGATGGTGGCAGCCTCGCTGACGGCGTGGGCGGAGACCTCGCACTCCAAGCCCTCGGCGTCGGCAGCCTTCTTGATGTTCTTCATGATGATGCTCGTGGACATGCCACCGGCGCACATAAGAACGATGTTTTTCATTGCAGTTCCTTTCCTGTAACCCCTCACAGGGACTTATATGTTTCGGCAATCAACGCGATCGGCCGAACCTACGAACTTACGGACAATGACCTACTCGGCAGAAGCCTTTGCGGCGGCCTCCTCCTCGAGGGCCTCCTTGTCGGCCATCTTGACAAACGGGATGAACAGCAGGGCAACGGCGAGAATCGCAGCGCAGACAATGACAACCAGACCAGGACCGCCGATGAAGAAGTCGGTGACGGGCAGTGGCACGACGAACGGCATGTTGACCGTCGGGTTATACGCGTTGCCAAGACCCAGCAGCAGACCAATAGCGGCAACGGCGCATGCGACCGGCTTGAGCAGGATGTAGGGGATGAACATATAGGGGTTCATGGCGACGGGCGTACCAAAGATGATGGGCTCGGAGATGTTGAAGATGGCAGGCACCAGAGCGACCTTGGAAAGCGTCTTGTAGCGCTCGGACTTGGCCGTGAGCAGTGCAAGCTCCATGCCCAGGGCGTCAACAGAACCCACGGAGAACATAACGATGAACGGCAAATACGGAAGCGGCTGGCCGGCAAGGTATGCCTCGACGTTGGCCAGAGTGCACGTCGAAACGACCGGCATGTACACGCTCATCAGGACGCTGGGATGTACACCAAAGAAGAACAGCAGGTTGCACAGGACAAAGTAGACGACGACGGCCCACGGGCTGGAGCCCAGGAACATAACGGGCACCGCAATGGTGGAGTTGATGAGGTTAAAGACATCGCCGTAGCTCGTCAGGCCCATGCCCCACTTAAGCAGCGCGGCCGAGGTAAAGATGACGATGGCGCAGAACATCGGGGACAGCGAGTCGTTGACGAACTGCGGAACGGAATCGGGCATGGGAATGGCGATATGCTTCATAAGGAAGTTGAGCGCCTTCGGCACGATCAGCGCCACGAGCAGGGCCACGAACAGACCCGAGCTGCCCAGGTAACGGGTGGTGATGAAGGTCGAGCCGTCCTCGGCATGGCCCAGCGGGATCAGCAGGAGCAGAACGCCAATGGACGCAACCGTCGTCGTAAGGCCCTTGTTCTCAAGCACCTTGCCGTAGGAGTACGAAACCGAAGCGCACATGTAGATGGCACCGAGGTTCATGGTGACGACCAACACATCGGCAATCGTCGCCGACATGCCAGTGCCGGTAAGGAACGCCTGCAGCGGCGGGATCGGCAGTCCGTTGATGATGGAGAGCAGCGCCACGCCCAGCGTAACGGGCATGGTCGCCATCATGCCGGACATAAGGCCCTTTACGACCTTAAAGCTGCTCACTTTGTGGGCAATGGGGCCCACGTGCTTCTCGAGGAAGCCCTGCATCGAATCGAGAACGCTCATTTCGTGTTCACTGATCCTCTCTAAACGATTCATCTAGCTGTCAAGCGGGAAATTGCGGCCGACTCTTTCCCGCCTATGACCAAGGGAAATATGGTTATGCCTTGAGCTCGAGGACGAGGAGCCAATCCCCAACCTCGGGTTTGTCAGGCAGTGTGATGCTGTCCGTGACGACAGAGACGTTCTCGCCGTCACGGTATGCGCCCGTGCGGGGGTTAAACCATCGGCTTGCATAGGCAGCGCCCGTCGGCACGCCCTCGATAGCAAGCTTTCGGCGCACGGTATCGCCAAAGTACGCGACGATGCGCGAAAGGTCTCGGTTGGCGGTTGCCAGCGGAGCCTTGTTGGCAAACAGGTTGCCCGCATCGATCGTTTCGTAGGGAGCGAGCTCCCAGAAGTGATTTTCTTCGTAGAAGGAGCGCATATAGCCCATCTGGACTGCACCCTCTCCGTCTACCGCCTGGGCCCACGTAATGCCAAAGCGGTTGAAGATCGCCATAAAGGGATCGAGCTCCTCGGGACTTTCCCACACGTTGTCCCAGATGCCCTGGGCTCCGTAGGTATAGCCAGCGCCGCCCGCCTGCATGCAGATATACGCCACGCGACGCAACATGTCTGCGGTGCACAGGCGCGTACCCATTTCCTCGAGCGTCGAGCAAAACTCGTAGAGCGCCTCGCCCTCGACGAAGGGCTTGTCGTCATGAGCTGCCAGATAGTCAAAGTAGTCGCTCGCCTTGATCAGGTAATCGCCATGACCGGCCTGGTTGAGCGTAAAGTCCATCCAAGCCTCGTCCTGGTAGTAATCGGCAAAGGGGCGCTCGTTGGTATAGTGCGCCGTAGCCAGGTGGCCATAGCCGTCGCGGGCCTCGATCTCCAAGGCGACCTCACGCCATCCGTCGATCAAAGCGGCTCGATCTTCTTTGCCATACCCGGCAACCTCGCCGGCAAGCGTCCAAACCATCGGATATGCGCCATAGCGCGCCACCAGATAGCGGGCAAGGTGCTTTTGATGCTCCACGCCATGATCGCCGCGAATAGAAAACGCCCATGCCTGGCCAAGCGCGTTGACCAAACCGGCATCGGCGACATAGGCCATGCGGCGATCAAGCTCCTGCCGGTAGAAAGCAACATTGGGCAGATCCTCTGCGCCCTTGGGCATACCGCCGTCAATCCAGTAGCGACCATCTGCGCCCATGTCAGAGCGCAAGTTGGTCTGGTAGACGGTAAATCCCTGCTTGGCACGCAGGTCGACCATGCCGCGGAACTGACTCGTCATGCCAGGGTGGTTCGACTTGTCCCAGCTCTCGCGGTAGGCAAACTCCCAGTGGGTGTCGCCGAGCCAAAAAAACGGCGTGCCATCCGAATAGGCAAATAAGTGCGGGTTGTCCGCGACGCGGATAAAGCCGTGGCGATACAGGTCGAGGTCGCCCGTGTACGGTACAGCCTCGACGCTGCCCACACGGCCATTAAGACCGGTCTGCTCGGGAGCCTCGATACCATAGTTCCAAGCGCCGAGCTCGGTCGGGGCAAACGAGACGCGGTAGGTGCAGTCGCCGTCCCAGTAGGCCTCGCGGCGGATCACCCTGCCGCTCGGACCGACAAACTCCGCCCAAATCTCAACATCCAAAAACGGGTTGTCGAACGAACAGGCGCTCTCAAACGTCAGAACGACCGGACGCCAGATCTCGGCGACAGCGTCTTGGTTCAACGTCGTATCCATTACAGACCCCTCTCCGGTCTTAATACCTACTAGTTCAGTCCCCGCTCGCTCGCGGACCTCACGGCAAAGTCAACGATCGCCCGGGCGTCTTCGGCACAGACAAAGCCTTGCGACACCTCAATCGCCGTATCGCGCTCGCACAGGGCGCGGTAGTTTTCGAGCGATCCGTACAGCTCCTTGAGCATCGATGCCGAGAACGACTCCATGTGGCCAAACAGCCCATCCTTGTCGCTCGTCTTATCGACCGTGCCCTGACCCGGCTCGACCAGGCTCGTGTTGGAGTAACGGGCAAACGGATGCTCGAGCAGGCAGGTGCGAAGACCGCCCTTGGTGTTGCCCAGGGCATCCTTTACGTTCTCGCCGTTTGCATCCAGCTCAATGCGCGGGCACGTTGCCGGCGCGGCGCCGGTGCGGACCCAACGGAACAGGTTGCGGAAGGCAGCGTGGAAGAGATACTGCGACGGATAGGCGTTTGCCTCGGCATGCTTGCCGACATACACCGGCAGGCGGTCGATACGCTTAAGATCCTCGTCGTCCTGGTAATAGTCGACATAGCTCCACTGCGTATCGTGGGAGGCGCCCGTCACCTCGTACAGCCGGTACTTAAAATCGGGGGCATCGCTATCGGGCATAAGCGTGCGCCAACTCTCAAAGCGACCGTTCTCGCTTTCGGTCTGAAGGGCGATGAACGGCTCCTCGACGTGCTCCACGCGCATCAGGTGATGCGCATAGTCCCGGCAGCACTCATACTGGTTGACGGGAGTGCACAGCGAATGGATGCCGCCGCCGGACAGATAGCCGTCAAACACGCGGCCGTCGCGGCGCACCTCCTCGCGATAGGCAAAGCTGTTGAGGTAGCGGAACAGATAGGCGCCTGACTGGGACCATCCCGTAAGGCAGATCGCCTGGTGCGGATAATCGCGGATCGGGTTGAGGTCGGAGTCCTCGCGCAGGAGCCACGCAAGATCGGTCAGCATATCCCAAAACAGACCCGTCTCGTAGGAGATGTCCATGTCGGGAAGTGCGCCGCCGCGCTCGAGCTCGGCCGGATCATAGTCGAAGGGTCGCTCGGGAGTCGGGTTCGCCCAATTCATAAAGGCATAGCGATCGGGATTGAATTCCTTGAGCTTGGCGATGGTATTGGGCTTGCTGGTGATGCCTACATAGATGTCACCAGAGCGCACAAACTCGCCGTAGCCCAGAATCCACATGCGCTCGATTTCCATGAACGACGTGGGGTTGATAATCTCGACCACCACGTTGCCGCTCGCCTGCGCCGGATCTTTGGGTGCGCGGACGACAATGCGATTGGAATAGGGGGCATCGGCGGTCATGACCTCTACGCCGCCATCTTCGTCGGCAGTGCGATATACGTTGGCGGTGCCGTCAACGCGATATTCGCGCTCGACGTAGCCATTCGCGCTCAGATGACAGTAGCGCTCGGCGCTCGAAAACGGATAGCTCTCATCCGTAACGGGCATTTCGGAAATAACGCTGATCATCTCGTCCCCCCTTGTTGTTGCGTTTGTTGAGACAAACTCTACTGGGGACGCAACTTAACTTCTATCGATTCTTAAGTTGACTTACTAAATATTTAACTTAATGAACAGCCGAGTGTTAAGCTCGTTTTAAGTTAACAACCGTTAGGAACCACCATGGCCGTTACTGCAAAACAAATTGCTGATCAGCTGGGAATCTCGGCAGCGGCCGTCTCCCTTGCACTTAACAATCGACGCGGCGTAAGCGAAAAAACACGGCAGCTGGTGCTCAGCACCGCTGAAGCCCTAGGTTACGACTTTAGCAAGATTAAGTTCGAACGACAAAGAAGCGGAACCGTTGCCTTGGTTGCCTTTAACCGGCGCCGCATCTTTGCGACCCCCTTCTTCGCCGACATGCTCGCCGGAGTCGAGGGCGCCCTTAGGCATGCGGGATTCTCGTTTTCGCTGGTGAACTACTCGCCATTCGAAAACATTCACCAACAGATCGCCGACATCGCCGAGGCACGATATGACGGCGTCATCATCCTCGCAACCGAGATGTACGAGTCGGATTTTTTGCCGTTTGCATCGCTGGACTGCCCTCTGCTGCTGCTGGACTCATGCATGAGCGTTGGGGTCGACACGGTCAAGATCGACAACGCTGCCAGTATGACACTTGCCGTACAGTACCTGTATTCGAAGTATGGATCGGTCCCCGGCCTGTTAACGACGCCCATTACCTTGGGCAACTTCGCCGAACGACGTTTCGCCTACGAGCACGCCATCGGTCAGCTAGCCGGGTCGGAAAAATGCGGCATCATCCACGAGCTCGCCGTCGATCTAGACGAGGCCTACTCGGGCATGCTCGACATTATTGATTCGGGCGAGTCCCTTGCCCAGGGCTACGTCGCCGTCTTTGACGATGTGGCTATTGGAGCCATGAAAGCCTTCATCGAGCGCGGCTATCGCGTGCCCGATGACGTACGCATCGTCGGCTTCGACAACAACATCGGCGGCACCTACGTGCAGCCGCAGCTGACCACGCTCAACGTTCCTTCGCAGTATATGGGCGCCATCGCCGCACGACGCCTCGTCGAGATCATCGACGAGGCCGAGCACCACCCGCTCAAAATCGAGCTGGGGGCATCGCTTATCAAACGCCGTTCTGCCTAGATTTCGCGCACGCTCTGGCGCTCGACAAAATAGGTCGACACGGCGGTCTTGCAGGTGTAGCTCTTGGGGTTGCGGATGTTGCCCACCAGGCGGCGCACCGCGATCTCACCCACCTCGTGCTTGGGAACATGCACCGTGGTGAGCGGCGGGTTGGAAAAAGCGCCCAGCGACAGGTCGTCAAAGCCGATGATCGAGACATCCTCGGGCACGCGAATGCCGTGCTCGTTGAACGCGCGCATGGCACCCACGGCGAGCACGTCGTTCTCGGCAAAGAAAGCCGTCGGCAGGTCGTCGTGCGAGGCATTGTCGAGCCACGCGCCCATGTCGCGATAAGCGCCCTCGAGCGTGGTGCCCAGCGTGACGCGCCATGCCGGATTGGCCTCGAGGTCCGCATCCTCAAGCGCTTGGCGATAGCCGCGCTCGCGGTCCTTAAAGTTGCGGATGCGAAGGTCGCCCGCCAGATAGCCGATTTGCTTGTGACCTTTCTCGATAAGGTAGTCCACGGCGCGCAGTACCGAATCGGTGTTGGCAATGACCACGGAATCAAAGTATTGACGATCGCTCCAGCCGTCGAGCACGATCAGGTGAGCGGCGGCGTTGGCAAACAAGGCGTAGTCTTCCTCACCCAGCTCGGTACCCATCAGCACGATAGCAGCGGACGGATCGGCAATCAGGCCCTCGACCTGCGGGCGCACGGCGTCCAGGTCGCTAAAGTCGAGCGAGACAAAGCTCGTGCTCATGCCGTGGCGACGCGCCTGGCGCTCCACGCCCTCGATGACTGCGGGATGAAAGGTGCTCTCGTCCAGGATGGCGCCCGTCTTGCGCGCAAGCACAAACTGGATGCTCTCGAGCTGCGTCGACTGCTGGTAGCCGAGCGACTGCGCGCACTCCAGGATGACCTTGGCGGTCTCCTCGCTCACGCTGCGCTTGCGGTTGAGCGCGTTGGACACGGTCGCAGGCGAAAAACCGGTGATGCGGCTGATTTCGCGGACACTTGCTTTGGCCATTGTTCCCCCTAGTAACGGTCGCGGTCGAGCATCGTGGCCTGACCGCCCCGTGACTCGACAACTAAACGACCGCAAATTCAATCTAAACAGAATAGTAAATGTTTAATAGCTAGTTTAGCCTGTTGTCAAGCGAAGCGACGCGACTATTCCCCCAACGGGCGTATTTACTCGGTAGCTAATCTGGAACGGGGCACAGAAACCGTTTAGCCAAGGATGCGGGCCATGCGCGCCTTAAACTCCACGAGGAAACGTGGGGCGTCCACGGTGAGCGCCACGAGCGCGCTCTTATCCGGATCGGACAGACGGTGCTCGTCGCAGATGGTGCGGCCGCGATACTCGCCCAGCAAGTCAACGCGCAGGTTACAGCCGAGCGCGCCCACGAGCGTGGGATCAATCGCCACGGCAACCGCCAGCGGATCGTGCAGCGCGCAGCCGCCCAGGTAGGGCGCGTTCATTTCGTATGAACCGATATAGTGCTCGACCATGCTCGCAAACGCGCAGCCAGCCATAGTGCCCGAGCCCGTCCAGCCGGCAATGTCGCGACGCGTGAGCACCACGCGGTGCGTCACATCCAAGCCCACCATGGTGAGCTTGCGACCTGAACGCAGCACGGCATCGGCCGCCTCGGGATCACTTGCCATATTGGCCTCGGCGCCCGCGCTCACGTTGCCGGGCACGGTAAGCGCACCGCCCATCACGACCACGCGGCCGATGGACATCATCGCCGCCGCATCGCGCTCCAGGGCAAGCGCCAGATTGGTGAGCGGGCCGGTCGCAACGTAGACCAGATCGGGCCCATAGGTACGCGCGGCATCAATCAGGTAATCGACCGCCGCATTGCCATCGGCCGACGTCGCGCCCACCGGCTCGTACGGCGAGGCGGGCACGCTTGCGCCGCCGATGCCGTTCTTGCCGTGGATAAGCGTGGTGGACGCCGGCGGCGTGTAGGGTTCGGTTGCCTTCATGGGACGATCGGCGCCCAGGTACACCGGCACCTCGGGACGACCCAACAGGTCGAGCACCGCCAAGCAGTTGTGCGCCGACTGCTCGACGCGCACGTTGCCAAAGCACGTGGTGATGCCCACGAGCTCCACCTCGGGGCTCGCGATGGCATAGGCAAGCGCCATCGCATCATCCACACCCATATCCAGATCAAGGATCAGCTTCTTGGTTGCCATTGTTCTACTCCGCTTCTCCGTCTACACCCAAACCGTCTAAACCAAACTTGTGCTCGACTTCCGCACGCGTGGGAATTGATTGCTGAGCGCCCAGGCGCGACACCGTCACCGCCGAGGCGCGAGCGCCCGCCGCCATGCACTCAAAGAGCGGCAGGCCCTCCAGACGAGCCGCCGCCAACGCGCCAATAAACGTATCGCCCGCGGCCGTCGTATCGACCACCGCGCTCGAAAGCGCCGGCATGCGCAGCGGCTCACCGCCATCGCCGAGCGTAACCGAGCCGGCGCCGCCCAACGTGATGACCGCAGCCCCGGCGCCCTTGTCGAGCAGCGCATTGAGCGCGGCGACGCAACTCGCATCATCCGTAGGCAGAATGCCCGTCAGCACCTGGCACTCGGTCTCGTTGGGGCAGACCAGGTCGACCGCTGGCCACGCTCCTGCCGGCAGGTCGCAGGCGGGCGCCGGGTTAAAGATCGTATAGAACCCCAGCTCGTGAGCACAAGCAAGCGCCTCGGCCGTCGCCGCAAGGTCACATTCGCCCTGGGCAATAAAGACGCTTCCGACAGCCGGGGCAATCTCGCTGGCATCGCCGTCGAGCTCGTCGGCCACCAAGCGCCTCAGTGCGCGGGCAACGTCCTCGCCCGCAAGCGCATGGTTGGCGCCCGGCGACAGCACGATGCGGTTGTCGCTCTCACAGCGAATGATAGTCGCGGTACCGGTCTCCACGTCATCGCGACGCGCCACAAACTCAACGCCCACGCCGGCATCCTGGAGCCCTGCCACAAGCGCATCGCCAAAGGTATCGCGCCCAACAGCGCCGACCATGCACGTGCGCGCACCCATGCGCGCAGCGGCAACGGCCTGATTGGCTCCCTTACCGCCGGCGTTGGTGATAAACCCGCTGCCGCCGACGGTCTCGCCCGCACGCGGCATGCGCTCGCACGCCACCGAAAGGTCCATGTTCATGCTGCCGAACACCGCAACGATGCTGTGATCCGCCATGGAAACCTCCTCGTCTTCAGGCTTTGCGCCCACCGTCGACCAACGATTGTGCACTCTCGCACCCCTTATAACTTTAGTCCACTTTGATGTGGACGCGCGCTTGAGCTTGCGCCAGCAGCAAGCATTCACAGGGGCAGGCAGCTACAATGAATACGTGCTGATTATTCTCGTCATTGGATGATGTTTTATGGAACAATTCTCGCAATCGGGCTCGCGCGGTCGACGCCGCACGGGCAACGAGCCGGCGCCGCACGAACGCGTGAAGGGCGAGCGCCGTGCCAACGAGCCGCGACGCACCGCGAGCCCCCATCGCGCTTCTGCCAACAACGCGGGCCGCGCCAACACCCCCGCCGCAGAGCAGACGCCTGCTCGCCCCAAGTCCCGCTACATCCCTGCGCTCGACGGTCTGCGCACGCTTGCCGTCGTCGCGGTGGTGCTCTATCACCTCAACCTCACGTGGGCTCAGGGCGGCCTGCTTGGCGTCACGATCTTCTTTGTGCTTTCGGGCTATCTGATCACGCGCTTGCTGCTCAACGAAGTCGCTAAGACCGGCCGCATCGACCTTAAGAGCTTCTGGATTCGCCGCATCCGTCGCCTGGTCCCCGCCGTGGTAACGGTGGTGTTCGTGACCTGCGCGCTGTGCACCATCTTTAACCACGTGATGCTCACCAAGATGCGCCCCGACATCCTGCCGTCGCTGCTGTTCTTCAACAACTGGTGGCAAATTGCCCAAAACGTCTCGTACTTCAACGCCCTGGGCGACCCCTCGCCGCTTACGCACTTTTGGTCGCTCGCCATCGAGGAACAGTTCTACCTGGTTTGGCCCCCGCTGCTGCTCGCTATGGTATCCATGCACATGAGCAAGCCCAACACACGCCGCGTGGTTCTGGGCCTGGCTGCTGTCTCCGCCATCGCCATGATGGTGCTCTATAACCCCGCCGCCGACCCCAGCCGCGTGTACTACGGCACCGACACCCGCGTGTTCTCGCTGCTGCTGGGCGCCTGGATGGCCTTTATCCCCGATTGCGACCTGGCGCCGGTGCGTCTCGCTCATCGCCTGGGGCTCGACCGCTTGGTCGGGGCCGCCAAGCACGGCAAGAACGCCGAGAACAAGCATGACGCTACGACCGACGGCGCAGCCGAGACCGTCCCGACTCAGCCGAGTGCGCTCGTGCGTTTTTGGTCCTCACCTGCATCCATCGATGTGCTGGGCGTCGTGGGTCTGGTTGGCCTTGCCGCCATGGTCGCGCTCACCAACGGCTACACCGCGTTCCAGTATCGCGGCGGCACGCTGTTATGCTCCATCCTCACGCTCATGGTCATCGCGGCCTGCGTGCAGCCCCAGGGAATGGTTGCCCGCGCACTGTCCGCCGAGCCGCTCGTGTGGGTTGGCAAGCGCTCGTACAGCATCTACCTGTGGCACTATCCACTACTGTTGCTCATGAACCCGGTCGCCAACATCAACGATACGCCGTGGTGGCAGTACATTTTGCAGGTGTTGTTGGTGGTCGCCGTAGCCGAATGCTCATATCGCTTTATCGAGACGCCGTTTAGAAAGGGCGCCTTTGGGCGCACCGTATCCGAATTCCGCGATGGCACCACCACGCCCGCCAACTGGGTGCGCGCGCATATTCCCGTGTGTGCCACTTGCGGCATCGTGCTTGTTATCGCGCTGGGCGGCCTGATCTTTGTGCCGGAAACTTCCGCACTGAGCGGTGAGGGCGCCGAAGTCCTCAACAAGGAAGCCAAAAACACCGCGCCCACCGACCAACAGGCAGCCGACGACACCGACAAGGACAACGACGGCTTCCCCGATGGCTCCTACGACCTGTTGATGATCGGTGACTCCGTGTCGCTGCGCGCCGTCGATTCCTTTGACGGCGTGTTCCCGCACAGCCATATCGATGCCGAAAAGGGCCGCCAGTTTGATGCGGGCCGCGCGACATTTGAGGGCTATCTCCAACAGAACCTTGCCGGCAAGATCGTGGTCTTTGCGCTGGGAACCAATGGCTTGGTAACCGACGACCAGATCGACGCCATCATGGCCGATGCAGGAGATAAGCGTATTGTGGTGTTTGTGAACACGCGCAGCCCGCAGCCGTGGGTTGGCTCTACCAACCAGGCCATCGCCAACGCCGCTACGCGCTACAAGAACGTGCGCGTTATCGACTGGTACGGATACAGTGCCAATCGCAACGACCTGTTCGATGGCGATGGCACGCACCTGTCGACCACTGGCGTGACTGAGTACCTCAACTTGATCCACGATGCAGTCAAGAAGGACCTGCCCGTGCATCCCGAGGATCACGTCAACGATCCGCAGCCGGCGGCCGTCAAGTCTGCCACCGACGCGCTCGTCAATGCGCTCGCTCTCAAGCCGCACAAGCTGGGCACCGACAAGTAACCTGCAGCGCAAACTTCCCACATCCGGAGAGGGTGCCCGCCACGGCAGACACCCTCTCCGGCAGTTAGGGACGTTCCTTATGTGCCGGCACCTAGGGACACTCCTGACACAGCCGAGGAACGCCCTCCTTGCGACCGAATTCTGGGCGCCTCGCCACCCCGAACGTTGTTTCCAAGCCCACACCCGCAGCAAACAACCCAAAATCACTCTTTTCGAGCCGGCTCCAAGAGGTCGTGGACAAAAAGGGGCAAATATGAGTACTGTTACCATTTTAGTAGCAGGCAAAACCACCCAGAATGGCGCCCCTGCGGTAGCGCGCGACCCTTCCAGTTGACCAGAATAGCCGACTTAGGACTTGGAGACCCGCTTTTAATGAACAGGTTCTTAGCTATGTTCATTATTTTCTTGGTCGTAAATGCTATCGGCCAGGCAACAGTACTCATATTTAGCATTATTTGTCCACTCATATATTACTAACCCCCTATAACAGGCAAAATACAGGCCGTAACCCATGGCAGCGGCCTGTTTGGAGCCCAAAAGAGGCGCTAAGCGCTGTAGCCCATCGCTTGCAGGACAAACATGACGACCGTCAGCACCGTAATCACGGCGATAGTCGCCCAAGTGAGCACGTTCCACACGCGACCGTTGCGGTTTGCACCCATAATGTGACGGTCGGCGGCGATAACCACCTGGAACACCAGAACCACGGGCAGTAGCACGCCATTGATGACCTGCGAGGTCATCATAATCTGGAACAGATCGACACCGGGCATAAGCACCAGCACGGCAGAGATACCGATGATGGCCGTAATGATGCCGCGATAGACCGGGGCCTCGTCCCAGCTGCGGTCGGCACCGCGCTCCCAGCCAAATGCCTCGCAGATAGCGCTCGACGTAACGCCCGGCAGCACGCAGGCAGCCAAGAAGCTCGCCGCGACCAGGCCCGAGGCAAACAGTACCGTAGACCACTGGCCCGCGATGGGCTCCAGCGCGCGGGCGGCATCGGCGGCATCGCTAATCTGAATACCCGCCGGGAACAGCACCGCACCGGTCGTGATGATAATAAAGCCCGCAATGATATCAGCAGCGATCGAGCCGCTCACGGTATCAATACGCTGCAGCACGATGTCGTCCTCGCCCGCGTTCTTATCGACCACGTTGTTCTGCGCCAAGAAAATCATCCACGGCGCGATGGTGGTACCGATCGTTGCGACCACGAGCGACACGTAGCTGGGGTCATTTTGAATGTTGGGCACGACCAGGTCGACCGCGACCTCGCCCCAGTTGGGGCCAGCCATAAACGCGGCGACGATATAGGTCACGAACACGCAGCTCACCAGCAGCAGAATCTTCTCGATGCGCTGGAAACTACCCGACATGGTAAGCATCCATACCAGCAGCGCCACCAACGGCACCGAGATGCTCGCCGGCACGCCAAAGAGAGCAAGACCGCTGGCGATGCCCGCAAACTCCGAAATGGTCACAGCCGTGTTGGCGATCAACAGCGCCGCCATAGCAAGTACACTCTTGCGCACGCCGAAGCGCTCGCGAATGAGCGATGCCAGGCCCTTACCCGTGACGCAGCCGCAGCGCGCCGCGGTCTCCTGCGTCACGATGAGCAGCACAGTCATGACGGGAAGCATCCAGAGCATCTTGTAGCCATAGCTGGCGCCCGCGCTGGAATACGTTGCAATGCCGCCGGCGTCATTGCCCGAAAGCGCCGCCAGCAGACCGGGACCCATAGCGCCAAAGATGGCCGCGATGGTCAGCTTTTGCTTGATGCCCGACTTTTGCTTGGTATTTTGCACGCGACCACCTAACCCATGACTGACATGGCGAGCAGCACCGCGGCGATGCAATACGCCACACACGAGATCATGACGGCAATAACGTTCATGGCGGTGCCCGACGTGTTGAGGTCATGCTCGTCACGCCAGAACAGCACCATCAGGTAGATCACGGCACTCATGTTGCCAACCAGGCAAATGATGGCAGCGATATTAAAGCACCCGGTAAAGAGTTGCTCCTCAAACATGGGCGCATCGGGGAATGCAGCGGTGCGCACCAGCTGGGCGCACAGGTAGGTCACGAGTGACAGAATCAGGCCCATGCCCGTACTCTGGAAGAAGAACCCCAGATACGGCTTGGGCTCGTCGTCGTGACCGTCATACTCCAGGAAGTAGTTCTTGACGAACGACACCATGCGCGAGGCCGCCAGCAGCACGAGCGGCATGGCGCACATGGGGAACACCACCAGATGCGCGGAGCCGAGCGCCGTTCCCAGTACGGTCGCCATGATGCACGACGCGATGCCCCATACAACAACCCAGTACTGGCGATGCACGAACCAGCTGAGCACGTTCGTCGAGTCGTCGGACGCGCTGTCGCCCGAGCCGACACCGGCGATCTGCAGGTCCTCCTGATGCTCCTCGGCGATAACGTCCATGGCGTCGTCGAAGGTTACGATACCCAGGATGTGGCGGTTCTCGTCGCAGACGGGGATGGCGACCAGGTCATACTTGGTCATCTCGTCCGTTACGTCTTCCTGGTCCTCGTCGGGCGACACATAGACCAGGTCGCGATAGGCCAGCTGACCCAGCGTGGCGTCGCGGTCGGCTACGATCAGCGTGCGCAGCGAAAGCACGCCGGTCAGCATGCCGCTCGGATCCTCGGTATAGACGTAGTAGACGCTCTCGAAGTCCTCGTCGAGCTCGCGAATCGCCTCGATGGCGTCACCGACCGTTGCCGTGGCGGGCAGGGAGACAAACTCCGAGGTCATGATGCGGCCGGCGGTGTTGTCCTCATACCCCAGCAGGTTACGAATCGCCTTCTCCTCCTTGACGCCCATCAGGCGCAGGAGCTTCTCGGCCTTCTCATAATCGAGCTCGTCGATCAGGTCGGCAGCGTCGTCCGGGTCCATCATGGCCAGCATCGACGATGCGTCCGTGTCGGACAGGCCCTCGAGCATCTCGGTCATAAGCTCGTCGTCATCGAACTCCGAGATGGCCTCGGCGGCCTGGGCAGTATCGAGCTGCGCAAACACCTGCGCACGTAGGCGCGGGTCGAGCTGCTCGATAATGTCGGCGATGTCGGCAGGGTGCAGCTCGCCGAGCGTCTTGTGCGACACCGAGAGTTGGATGTTTTTAGTCGAGCGGTCGAGCAGGTCCATGTAGGACCAAGCGATGATATCCTCGCTGAGCGGCTTGCCCAGGTGCTTCATAAAGCCTTCGACGATATGCTCGAGCGCGGGGCTGATGGCGCGTAGCAGACCGCGGGCACCGACCTCGGCACCCAACAGGCGCAGCTGGTTTTCGCCCGACATGGAAAACTTGATGTCGTTGACGCGCACGACCTTCATGCCCTGCGTGTCGACGATCTGCTTGTTGAGAACATCGCGCGCCAGCAGGAGCTCGGTCGGCTGCAGGTACGAGAAGCGAATATTGGTGGCAGACGTGTTGAGATACACGCCTGTCTCATCGATACGGTCGACCCATTTGCGCCAGCTGATCATAAACGGCGTCTTGCCGGGGCCGCGGAACGCGAGCGACGTCACGTGCGGAAAAACTTCGCCGGTTGCAATGCCAAAATCGTTCACAACGCCGAGCTTTTCGCCATCGACGTCCAAGACCGGCAATTTGAGCATCTCACTCAGATAATTCAATGGTGCTCCCCATCATTATTCCTCCGGACGCGGCCGCGCGTGCGGCGTCCGGGGGCTTCTGGATATGTATACGCATGCGCGGGCGGCACGCCGCTCGACGCTTACACCCCGTGCATGCGCAAAAAGCACCTGCATGGGGTCATCGACTGTATGGTCGAGGTTTGGATTTCACCTGTAACCTTTCTCTTGACCCTCATTAACCGCAGTAACTATAGCATCAGCATCGCCCTGCGGCATCGAATTTATGCGCTGCACATTGCAGGCATACCAAACGCTGACGCATCCGTGACATAGCCATTGGGGACGTTCTTAAACGACTACCCAATGACTACTCTGTGGTGTCATCGTCCTCGGCAAGTTGGGGGAACACGGCGTCCTTGGGCATGGTGACCTTCGTCAGCGAGGTGAGCTTTTTGCTCAGCGACGTGTCCGTCTTGACCAGGTCGCTGAGCGTCACGATCTTGTAGCCGTCGGCGACAAGGCCGTCGATGATCTGCGGCAGCGCCTCGAGCGTCTGCTCGGCGCATTCGTCTCTATCGGTGAGCAGCACGATATTGCCCGGCGTCACCGAATCGAGCACCGTTGAGACCTGCTCGTCGGCACCGTTGAGCAGCCAGTCGCCCGAGTCAATATTCCACGAGACCACGGCGGAGACCAGGTCCATCGCATCAATCCAGTCTTGCTCGTCAAAGGCAGCGTAGGGAGCACGCAGCAGCATCGTCTTCACGCCGGTCGCCGACTTAATCGCATCGGTGCCTTTCGTGATCCGCTCGCGTACCGCCTCACGGTCCTGACCCTTGAGCGAATCGTCGCTGTAGCTGTTGGATCCGATTTCGCACCCGGCATCGACAATCGCCTTGGCCGTGGCAGGCGAGGCCTCGGCCGCATCGCCCGAAAGGAAGAACGTCGCGGTGACGCCCTTTTCCTTGAGTACCTGCAAGATCTGCTTGGTAGCGCCGCTCGGACCCTCGTCAAACGTCAGCGCCACGTGCTTTTCGTTGCCCTTGGGCGCCACGCTGGCGCACGCAACGACGCAATCGGTGGCGGGCACAACCTCGCCGCGGTCCTGCGTCTTGCCCGACTGCTCACCAACCCACACCTCGGAGCGGCCCTGGACGCCCCACGTCTGCACATACTCGATAGCACCCGTGCCCTCGACCTTGAGCTTGGGCTCGATAACCGTAGCCTGAACCTCATGCTTCTCGTAGGTGTTACGGCCGTCCTTGACCGTCACCTTCTCGCCGCCCTCAAGTTCGCGGCTTTTCCACTTGCCCTGTTTTATGCGCTTGCCGTCCACCTTAACCGACAGCTTTTCGCCGCCATGGCGCTTGAGCACGCTGTCATCGACGGCCAGCAGGTCGCCTGCGTCGTAGGTGTCAGTCAACTCCTGGTCGTCGATGAGATTCTGCAGCGTAGAGCCCACGCGCACCGCGGTCTTTTGCCCGTTGAGTTCCACGTCCACGCTGCGGTTGACGTAGCCCACGACGGCAGCGATAAACAGTACGAGTGCGCAACCCACGGCGATGAGCGCATAGGGCAGACGGGACGGTCGGCGCGGCGAGCGCCCGTTGCCGATGCGCGCGCTGCGGTCGCTAAACCCGCGGCTATGGTTGAGGTACATCGCGCCGGGTTTACGGCGACGGCGGCGCTGACCGCTGGGCAGCTGCCCCAGGTCGCGGCGCGCCGTCGGACGCGCACCCGAACGCCCGTTTAAGTTGGATCCGTTTTGGCGCATGTGCCCTCCCCCATAAACACAGCAAGCCGGAGCAACAGGTCTCCGGCTTGCCTCCCATCATTTGGTACGTCGCTATTTTGTAGCTTTTGACGAGCCTCCGCTCGCCTTTTGGTATTCGTCCTTAAAGGCCTTGAACATGCCGCGCGTCTTGCCGAGCTGCTTGCCCAGTGCGCGACTGCCCTTGTCCACGGCAACCGATCCCTTGTCGTCGAGTACCTTGGCGCCCTTCTTGACCTTATCGCCCACCACGACACTGGCCTCGGCAGCCTTGGCGGCCGCGCCGCCCGAATACCCGAGCGACTTGACCTCGTCCGAGACAATCATCGCGCCGTTCTCGTAGCCGCGCAGCATCGTCGGCGGCACCTGCGTGTCACCAACCAAAACACTCGAAGCAGCACCGGCGGTCACATAGAATGCCTGCACGATGCCCGAGCGTGGCTTGAACTCGACGTCCGAGCAATAGCCCACGACGTCGCCCGATTCCGTGCGCACGTCCATACCGACCCAGATGATGCAATCGTCCAGGTTGATGTCGAGGCGCTTGGCGGCGGCGGCATCGTACGTGTCCTTAACGTCATCGACCGCAATGGCGCCCTCGTAGACACCAATGGCGTCGAGCGCTACGAATCGGTCGGGACGCTCGATCATGCCCGCGATATCGGACTGGCGGACCATAAAGCCGACCACGCGCGTACCGCCCGGGGTAAAGACCGGAAAGTGAATCTTTCCGAGCTTTTTAGGGCTGCGCGGCGTGCCGTCCTTTTTGGTGCGCTTGTCCTCGGTAGGCTTGCGATAGATCTTGGCGCCGACAAAATCCCCGGCGCGCATTATGCCTCGGTCGAGGGCTCCGCAGCCTCGGTATCAGCCTCGGCGGCGTTCTCGACCACGACGTCGGCGGCAGGCGTCACGTTGCCACCCGAAATGGCGTCGTTGAGCTGCTCGCGCAGCTGGTCCATGCGCTCGCGGGCCAAGTCGACCTTGGCGCGCAGGTCGTCGGTCTTGGCGTCGACCATCGGGCCAAAGTCATTCACCGCAGCACGGGCCTCCTCGGCGCTGTGCTCGTAGGTGTCGCGCATATTGTCCCAGGCGTCGTTGGCGATATCGGCAGCCATGGCGCGGGTCTCGGCGCCCGAGCGCGGGGCCAGAGCAACACCGATAATAGCGCCGGCAGCGGCACCAAAAAGTGCGCCGGAGACAAAGCTGAAAGTCTTACCCATGATCATTCCTCTCCTGCGGGCACGTCGGTGCCCACCGTTTGAATGCTGTCCATTATACCCGCAGCGCATCACTTGCCGCTCCGCTCATCTGCGTACGGCAAAGGCGCAGGTACGGGATGGCGATAAACGCGTAGGCCTACTCCTGAGGCATAGCCGGCATGGCCACCGTGGCACCCGGGTCCTCGCCGGCGCCGTCCACGAGCGGCAGGCCGCCCTCATGCGCAGGTCCCGCCGGAACCGTCGCCGCACCGCCAAAGACGGCAGCAGAGGCCTCGTGGTTCTCGGCAACCGCGCCCTCGGTATCAATCGCCACCTGGGGCTCGTCGTCAAAGTTGGGGACGCCCTGGGGCTCGGTGGAAACGGGCTCGGCGGTCGCATCGGCAACGGGCTCGGCGTCGACTGGCACATCGCCCTCGTCAGCGCCCTCGTCCTCGGCAGCATCTTCGCCGTTTGCAGCAGCGACGGCCTCGTGAGGATCTTTGCCCTCGGCCTCGGCGCGCATGCCCAGCACCAGGTTGCGCAGGCCCGCGACCGTGCCTTCCACGTCGGGGGCAGGCTGGTCGGCGTGCAGGTACGCCCAGTCCATCATAAAGGTGGCCGACGACAGCGCACCGATGGCCAGTGCGTCGTCGGGGCACGAAAGCTCGACCTCAAAGACACGCTCGTCATGCTCGCTTACGCGCGTGCGGCCGCACGAGATGCTACCGGCAAGACCGGTCTCGTTCATGAGCTCGACCGTCACGTGCTCCAGCAGGTGGCAGAGCTCGGTCTGACCCATGCAGTCCTGGAACTCGCGGCCGGAATCGCCCAGGCACAGGTGCTTGGCAATCGCCGGCACCAGGTAGTACACGCGCGCCGTGGCCTCGATATCCTCCGAGGTCATGAGCGGCATGCCGGGGTTCACCAGCACATGCGCGCAGATCTTGTCCTCACTGACGGTGACCTTAAGGATGTTGAACAGGCCTGCCATAACTCTCCCCTACTCTTCCTTGCCCTACTCGTCGCCATCGTGCGGGTCCGCAGAGCCCGCACCCGACGCCACCGGCTTCTCTGCCGAAGGCTCGGAATCCTTCTTATCGGTTTCGGCCGGAGCGATCACGCGAATAAGCGAGATGCGCTGGCCTCGCATCGACTGCACCTTAAACTTGTACCCCGCAACCTCAAACACCTCTCCGATGTCGGGCACCGAGTCGCAAAGCTCCAAAATCCAGCCGGCGATGGTCTCATAATCATCGCTTTCCTCGAGCGGCCAACCAAGCTCAATCGCGTCATCGCACGAAAAACGCCCATCGACGAGCCACTCGCGGCGCGAAAGGCGCGTGAGGTACTTGTTGTCGGGGTCGAACTCGTCCTCGATCTCGCCGACGATCTCCTCGACGATGTCCTCGATGGTGATGATGCCGGCCGTGCCGCCGTACTCGTCCACGACCACCACGATCTGGTCGTGCGAGGTCTGCATCTCGGACAGCAGCGGCAGGATGTCCTTGGTGTCGGGCACAAAGGTGGCGTCGCGCAAAAAGCCGGCGATGGGCTGGTCGCCCTTACCGTCGAGCGCGGGCTGGATCAGGTCCTTGATGTGCGCGATGCCCGCGACGTTGTCGGGGTCCTCGTGATAGACGGGGATGCGGCTGAAGCCGGTCTGGCGCATGGTGGATAGCACGCTGGCGACCGTCTCGTCGTCCTCGCACATGGTGGTGTCCACGCGCGGCACCATGACCTCGCGGGCAACGGTGTCGCCCAGGTCGAAGATCTCGTGGATCATGCGCTTTTCCTCGTCGAGCAGGTCGTCCTGCTCCGAGACCATGTACTTGATCTCTTCTTCAGAGACGTTCTGACGGTCGTCGGCACTCTTGATGCGCAGGATGCGGGCCAGACCATCGGAGCAAGCGCCAGTCAGCCACACGAGCGGACGGGCGATCTTTTGGAAAAACGACAACGGTCCCACGACCTGCTTGGACACGCCCTCGGCATTGGCCAGGCCGATGCGCTTGGGCACAAGCTCGCCGATCACGATGGACACGAAGGCGACCGCGACGGTGATGATGACCGGCGCCAGGCCGCGCGCGATGGCGGAGAGCGGCGCGATGCCAAAGCTCATGAGCCACGTGGCGAGCGGGTCGGACAGGCTCGTCGAGGCAACGGCGGACGAGGCGAAGCCCACGAGCGTGATGGCGACCTGGATGGTGGCGAGCAGCTGGTCGGAGTCGGCAGCCAGCTTAATGGCACGCTCGGCGCGCTTGTCGCCTTCCTCGGCCTCGTGCTCCAGCACGGCGCGCTTGGCCGTGGTGAGCGCCATCTCGGACATAGAGAAGTAGCCGTTGATGAGGGTCAAAACGAGGGTAGTGATAAGGGAGATGGTTATGTCCATCGGGAGTTTCTCGAACCTCCAAGATTCGGGACGTCAGGTTAAAACGTTGATTGCGGATACGGCAATGGCGCCGGCGCCCAAACGAGGACGCGGGCGCGCAGGCGTGGTCGCTAGATTACGAAGAGGATCACCGCCATGAACTGGAAGATGCTGCCGGCGAGCACCCACAAGTGGAAAACACTGTGCAGATAGCGCACGTTTTTGGCGATATAGAACGGCACGCCCACGGTGTAGCACACGCCGCCGACGGCGAGCAGGGCAAGCGCCACGGGGTTCAGCAGCGCCACGAGTGCGGGCAGTTTAAAGACAACGAGCCAGCCCATCAGCAGATAGACCAGGCCGCTTACCCAGTGCGGCTGGCGCTCGCGCATAAAGCACTCGAGGGCAATGCCGATAATGGCGATGGCCCATACGGCGAAGAACAGCGCAGCGCCGCCGTCGTTTGCGAGCGTGATGAGGCAAAACGGCGTATAGCTGCCGGCTATGAGCAGGTAGATGCAGCTGTGGTCGATGATGCGGAACACGCGCTTGGCGCGCGCGGGTTGAATCGCATGGTAGAGCGTGGAGGCTAGGTACTCGAGGATGATGCTGACGCCATAGACAATTGCCGCGGCCATGTGGGCCGGGCCACCGCCGCGCAGGGCAGCGAATACGATCAGGAGCACCAGGCCCGCGATACCCAGCAGACAGCCGACACCATGGGTGACGGAGTTCATAATCTCCTCGCCCACCGTGTAGTGCGGAACGGCCGCGGCCTTGGGTCGCGGCTTGGAACTGTCGCTCGAATCGGACATGCCGGTTACATCCTCCAACGTAAAGAGTTCTCAACACTATATCAAAGCGTCTGGGTGCGTGCGAAATTTGCACCATACGTGACCCTTTGTTTACCCATTCTTTGCCTGTTGACGCATCAACGGCGAACGTCCATAATGCGCTTGCATTAAATGTTGATGCATTAACATCTTATAGGAGAATACCGCATGGCTCAAAACGCACATTCCCATCGAAAGCTCAAGATAGCCGGCATCGTTGCACTGGTGGTTGTCATTGCGCTGCTCGGATTTGCCGGCAACTTTCTGTTTGACTTCGCGCTGAATCCCCGCGCGCCATACACCATGAAGATGATGCAGGACGGCAAGGACGACAAAGAAAGTGAGCAGCCGGATGCCGAGGGAACCGAGGCGCGGGCATGGTTTAAAGAGAACCGCGAGAGCAGCAGCCTCACCGCAGATGACGGAACCGAACTTGCCGCTTGGTATTTTGCCGCCCCAGAGAGCACGCACAATTACGCTATCTGCCTACACGGATACACCGATGAGCCCATCGGCATGGCCCGATACGTCAAACGATTCCACGACCGCGGCATGAACGTACTCGCACCCGCCGCCCGCGCCCACGAGCGCTCCGGCGGCGACTATATCGGCATGGGTTGGCCCGAGCGGCTCGATGTCGTTGCATGGATTGGGCGGATCGTTCAGGCTGACCCCGAGGCGCGCATCCTGGTCTTTGGCGAGTCGATGGGTGCGGCAACCGCCATGGACGTCGCGGGGGAATCTCTGCCCGCAAACGTGAAATGCATTATCGAGGACTGTGGTTATACGAGTGTTTGGGACGAGTTTTCTCTGCAGCTCAAGGACGTGTTCGGGCTGCCCAGCTTTCCCTTGCTCGATGTAGCAAACTTGGTGTGCAACGTGCGCGCGGGCTACGACTTTCATAAGGCGAGCAGTGTGGAGCAACTCAAACACGCGACGGTTCCCATGCTGTTTATCCACGGCGACCAGGACACCTTTGTGCCGTACGACATGCTCGACCAAAACTACGACGCGTGCGCCAGCAAGGTCAAGCAAAAGCTCACCATCCATGGCGCCACCCACGCCAAGAGTGCGCAAGTTAACCCCGAGCTCTACTGGAACACGGTCGACGACTTCCTCGGAAAGAATTTTTAGGCAAAAAGCAACGTCCGGGGCTTTATCTGACCCCCTATTTTCGAAAGTATGCGGCAAAATCTGGAACTGCCGACCAGACCGCAGTTTTATCAACAATTTATCAGGGGTTTTGTTGCCAAAAAACGTCGTGTGCTCGGCGGTCTCGAAATTTGCCGCATACTTCCGGAAAACCGCCCGCGAGCGCTGTGCTCGCGGGCGGTTTTTGCTTGAATTACGCCACGAATGCGCTTGTTTTGTCCAATAGCTAGGCGCTATTTGACCTCGATGAGCTCGTACTTGCTCGTGCCCAGGCCGATCTTCTCGGCATGCGCGATGCACGCGCGCCAGTCGGTGTCGGGATGCGTGATGCAGAAGGGATCCTTGGCCTGCTCGCCCTCCAGATGCTCGTGGTTGTGCTCCATCTTGGCGGCGCTGTCGGTAAGCTCGGTGTTAGGCAGCGGCTCGGATGCCAGGACGGCATCGGCACAGGCCTGATCGATGGCGACCGGGTCGAAGCTCGCGAACATGCCGATATCGTTGACGATGGGCGTGTCGTTTTCGGGGTGGCAATCGCAGTTGGGGCTGATGTCCATGGCGAGCGAGATGTGGAAGCTCGGGCGGTCCTGAACAATGGCCTTCGTGTACTCAGCGATCTTGTAGTTGAGTACGTCGGCCGCGGCATCATAGTCGGGCTTGATGCAGTCCTGGTTGCACGCCGCAATGCAGCGTCCGCAGCCCACGCAGCGATCGTGGTCGATGGCAGCCACGTGAACCGTGCGAGTGCTGCCGTTGGCAAGCTCGCGCTCACGCGTACCGTCAAACGTGATGGCGCTGTGCGCGCATATCTTCTCGCAGGCACGGCAGCCAACGCAGTTGGTGGTATCGACGCTCGGCTTGCCAGCGGCGTGCTGCTCCATCTTGCCGGCACGGCTACCGCCGCCCATACCCAGGTTCTTCATGGCACCGCCAAAGCCGGCCTGCTCATGGCCCTTAAAGTGGGTGAGGCTAATCACGATGTCGGCATCCATGAGTGCCTGGCCGATCTTTGCCTCGCGCACGTACTCGCCGCCCTCGACCGGGACGAGCGCCTCGTCGGTGCCCTTGAGGCCGTCGGCGATGATGATCTGGCAGCCCGTGGCGTACGGGGTAAAGCCGTTCTGGTAGGCGGTGTCGATGTGCTCGAGCGCATTTTTGCGGCTACCCACATAGAGCGTGTTGCAGTCGGTGAGGAAGGGCTTGCCGCCCAGCTCCTTCACGACATCCGCGACGGCGCGGGCGTAGTTGGGGCGCAAAAAGCTCAGGTTGCCCAGCTCGCCAAAGTGAATCTTAATGGCGACGAACTTGTTCTCAAAGTCGATCTGCTCAATACCGGCGCGACGGATGAGGCGCTTGAGCTTGTCGAGTTGGCTCTCGCGAGCATGCGTGCGCAGGTTGGTGAAGTACACCTTTGCCGGTGCTGCGGGTGCGGTTGCGGTCATAGATCTATCCCCTCGGTCTATATGGCGTTACAGACATAGAGGATGGTACCCGTTAAAGCGGGGTCGAAGTCAAGCACAACACCGAGTCGTTAGGCACTCATTGGGGACAGACTTAAATGAGTGCTTGCCGCCCGGCCGGCGAGCCGGCGATCCGGCAAAGACTGTCCCCAACGACTAGTCGTTTAAGAACGTCCCCAATGACTACTCCTGCACCTTGAGGGCTTCGGCCAGGCTGACGCGCTTGATAGAGCGCGTGTGTAGCAGCGCCACGACCAGGTAGGTCGCAAAGCCAATGCCGACGCATGCAGCCATGGACCAAGCGGGCACGTAGATCTCGATATTGCCGTTGTAGGCGAGCAGCATCGAGCGGAAGATGGCCGTGAGCGAGCCAATAATGACCGGCAGGCTCAGCACGAGCGACGCCGCCACGCACAGCGTGATCGAGCGGATGTACAGATGCGAGATCTCACTATCGCGATAGCCAAAGACTTTCATGTAGCTGATCGAACGGGCGCTGTGGTCGATCACCGCTTTGGTCAGCAGGTACATAAACAGCAGGAAGATAAACACCGCGAGCCCGATCATCATTCCGATCATTTTGCTCATCATGCCGATGAACTGGTCACCCACGGCGTGCATGTCGTCGGGCGTGGTGTCGCCGGCAAAGTAGCGCGCGTCGAGGTCGAGCTTCTCGTTGCTCACATAGCCGTTAAAGTAGGCGGCATCGTTGTCGAACAGCTCGTTAAAGTCATCGATGCTCATATAGATGTTCATGTCCGACTTGGAGCCCCAGGCACAGTCCTTGCTCGCGTACTCAAAGAAATAATGCTCGCCCTCGTACTTGTCGCTGAGCGTGACCTTCTGGCCCTCGCTCCAGCCAAACTTATCGAGCAGACCGCCGCCAAAGACGACGCGGCCATCGCCGATGTTGAGGCCCTTCCAGTAGCGCGAATCGGACGAGATGCCGTAGACAGAAATCGTCTCCTCGCCATTACCGTCGCCACGGTCGTACTGCAGCTGGTAAACGGCATATTTCTCGGCCTGCGCGATTGCGCCCGCGCCGTTGTCGGTCGTATTGACCGGGTGGATATCGTCGTTGTCAGTGTCGATCTTAGAGGCCTTGTCGATCAGGTCGATAGCCTCGTCGCGGTCGCAGCCAAGGGCATCGGCAAGATCGTCAAGGCGCGCGTAGAGCGCATCCTTCTTGTCCTGGACCTTGGCAAGCGCATCCTGCGCTGCGGTCAGGCTCTCGGCAGACGGAGATGCGGTCGCGGCATCGGCTGCCGTCTGCGCCGCATCGGCCGCGCCGTCAAGCTCGTCATCGGCATCCTGGGCGGCAGAAAGCAGCGCGCCGTCAACCGACTGCAAGCGCTCGAGTGCCGACCACTGCTCGCGCTCCTCGGCAGTGCCCTCGAGCTCCAGCGGCGCCTTGAGTGTGTACTGATGCTCGGCGACCAGGCTCGTCTCGAGGTTGTCCGCATAGTGCGTCATCGTGGGCAGGATCGCCAGGCCAAAGAGCAAAAGCAGCGACCCAAACGCGATGCCCACGAAGAGCGTGGCGAAGTTGCCCAGGTTGCGCAGGAAAACGCGCAGGCGGAAGCGGGAAACAAAGCCCATGCGCTCCGGCAGCTGCAGGCCACGCTTGGTACCCGATTTGCCGCTCGCCTCGTGGCGAAGGAACTCCAGCGGCGTCTTGCCCATTTTGCGGAGCAGGCCCACCAGCGTGATGAGAATGAGCGCGGCGGCGGGGACCACGGCGCACTTCACAAAGATCCCCCAGCTCCAGTACACCTGGAAGGGCGGCAGACTGTACGAGCCGTAGTAGAGACCGCGCATGGGCTCGGTAAAGAACACAACGCCGAGTGCGGTGCCCAAAAGCGCCGCGGCCACGCCCACGATGGCGGGAAGTGCCAGGTAGTGCAGCACGATCTCGCGACGGCGATAGCCGCTGGCGAGCAGCGTGCCGATAATGGCGCTCTCCTCCTCGATGGTGGCGTCGGTGAGCACCACAAAGACAAACGCCATGATCACGATGATGATGTCGAGCAACGTCATCCACATCATGGAGTCGCCATCCACGTCACCGCGCGCATAGCCAATGCCCTGGTTGGAATCGGCATCGACAAGATCGTCGACGCGCGCATCGGCGTCGGTCAGCGCCTCGACCATATCCTGCTCCGCATCAATGCGGTCCGCGGTGGAGAGGTCGCGGTCGTTAAAGGTAAAGGAGTACGTATAGGCGGGCGCGCCGCCGGCATCCTCGAGCGCGGCAAAACCGGCGTCGGTGACCTCGGCGACACCATACGTGATGGTGTTCACCGTAAAGTCCGAATTGTCGAGGAACAACGCCTGGCTATCGGGCTGCGTCATGATGCCGCAGATGGTGTAGGTGCGCCCCTCGAGCTCGACCTTATCGCCGATGGCGAGGTCGTTATTGGTGGCAAAGACGCGGTCGATAGCCACCTCGTTGTCCGCCTTTGGCTGCCTGCCTTCGCAGTAGGACGCAATGTCAACCTTGGTGCGATGCGCGTAGGTGCGCAGGGTGCGCTTGGTGCCGTCGTCGCCAGCCGCCTTTTTGATGATGGCGTCGATAGAGAAGTTCTTGTAGAACGTAACGCCGCCGACGTCCACAGCCGCGTCTTCGGCAGCCTTGAGCTGCTCGTCGGTGGCCTCGAAGGAGGTAGTTACGCGGCCGTCCTCAATCGTGTAGTCTTCGCGCATGTCATCAATGAGGCAGCCGATGGAATGCGCCGCGAGCAAAAAGCCCGAGGTAAGGGCGATGCTTCCGCACATAAGCAAAAAGATGCCCAGGTACTTGCCGATATTGCGGCGCAGCTCGCGCGGGAGACGTTTTGCGAGAGGTGTCATGGCGTCGCCTACCAATCGAGATCGGCGGCCGCAACGGGCGACTCGTTGAGCTCGTCCTCGACGATGCGGCCGTCGCGCAGGCGCAGCACGCGATTTGCCATGCGCGCGATGGCGGCATTGTGGGTGACAATGATGATGGTGCAGCCGTAGGTGCGGTTGACATCCTCCATGAGCCGCAAGATTTCCTTGGATGTCTTGTAGTCGAGCGCGCCCGTGGGCTCATCGCACAGCAGCAGGCCCGGATTTTTGACGAGCGCACGGCCGATGGCGCAGCGCTGCTGCTGGCCACCTGAGACCTGGCGCGGAAACTTGTTGCGGTGCTCGTAGAGGCCCAGCGAGCGCAGCAGATCGTCGACATTGAGCGGGTTTTTGGACAGGTGCGCCGTGACCTCGATGTTTTCCTTGATGGTAAGGTCGGGCACCAGGTTGTAGAACTGGAAGACAAAGCCCAGCTCGCGGCGTCGGTACTCGCCCAGATCGGCGGGCTTGAGCGCCGTGAGATCGCAGCCGTCCACCATGATGGAGCCGCCGTCGGCATCCTCCAAGCCGCCGATCAGGTTGAGAAAGGTCGACTTGCCCGAGCCCGAGGGCCCCAGCATGACGCAGATCTCGCCGCGGTTGATGGACGTGTCGATGCCGTCGAGCACCGTCAGGCGTGCATCACCGTCGCCATAGTGTTTCTTGAGTCCGTTGACCTGGACGTAGGCACGCTTTGTCGCCATGCTATCCCCCGTTGTTAGCCTTCTGCTACTTTTCTAGGCTAATAGTAAACCCGGGCGAACTATTTTTAAGCGACGTGCACGGCTTTTTTCCAACCTACTCATTGGGGACAGACTTAAATGAGTGAAATCGCTCATTTAAGTCTGTCCCCAATGAGTGCCGGCAGGAAAGGAACGTCCCCAAGTGCCGACATATTGGGACAGTCCTTGCCAGCCCGGCCGGCGAGCCGGCGAATCGGCAAAGACTGTCCCCGATGACCAGGTAGCTAGGCGTGGGATTTGGCGCGGGTGAGGGCCAGGCCTACGGCGGCGATGGCGGCGGCGAAGAGCACCGTGACGCCCAGGTCGCAGGCGATGTCGCCCAGCACGGCAGACGTCAGGTCCGAGGCAAGCGCCTTGCCGATCGCGTCGTTCACCCAATACGTCGGCACAAAGTGCGCCACCGTCTGCACGGCCGAGCCCATGAGCGACAGCGGCATCCAGGCGCCACCCAAAAACGTCATGAGCATGCCGAGTAAGTTGCCCACACCGTTGAGCAGCTCCTCGCGCGCACCCAGGCTCGACAGCATAAAGCCAACAGCCAGCGGCGTGCACGCCAGGGCAAACGTTGCCGCCAGCGCTAGGCACACGCGACCCACGCCGACCTCGGCAACCGCGCTGGCAAAGCCCACGACGCCCATCATGCTCGACACGAGCCAGATGCAGACGGTGAGCACGGCGGCGGCCGCAAACACGGCGAGCGAACGCTGGCGCTCGGAGACCGGGCCGGCCTCCATACGACGCACGCGCTCGGGCTCGTTCATGCCCGAAAACACCAGTCCCACCGACACGATGACCGACGAGATGATCGCGTACGCGCCAAAGTTGAAGTACGACTCGAGCGTGGTAGCAGCAGTCGAGTCGACCTTGACCTGCTCGATCTGGACCTCCGCGCGCTTTGCGGCCGCGTGCTCGGCGGCCCTTGCGACGTCACCGTTGGAGGCAGCGGGTTCAAGCGCCGCCGCAGCGCCCGCGAGCGAGATCCAGCGCGAGGCCTCGGCGGACGAAAGCGCCGCCGCCATGGTGCCGGAACCATAGGTCACGTCGAGCTTGGGCAGGGCCTCCCCCGCACGGGCGGCTGCAACAAGATCGTCCTCAAACCCCTCCGGGATAAAGAACACGCAGTCGGCGCTGCCCTTGGCGCTGTTGCTCTTGGCGAGCGCGTCCGCAAGGTCGTACGTGTCATCGCCGACGCCCGTGACCAGGTCAAAGCATGAGCCCAGGTGCTTGGTAAGCGCCCGCGAAAGATCGCTGTCGTCGCGGTCGACCACGATCACGTTGGCGTCATAGGGCTTGTACTCGGTGAGCTGCGACGAGTTCCAGCTCACCGAGGCAGCAATGAACACGCCCATCAGCGAAATGAACACCGTATAGATGAGCAGGTAGAACGGGTGCGCGAGCGCCATGCGAAGCGCGGTCTTAAAGGTGCTCATAGCGGCTCCTTCCAAAGATCAGCGTAGCGGCGGCGACAAACACCAGGGCCATCAGGACGAGCGCGCCGGCGCGAACAGCGAAGGGCCCCAGGTCCTCAAAGAAATACAGGCGATTGAACATGTCGCAGATGAGCTTGACGGGGTTGAGCCAGCACTCGGCCGGGCAGGCGCGGGCGACGTCGTCGGCAAGCGCCATCGCCGGCTCGCCGTAGAGGCCGGCGAACAGGGCGCACGTGGTGGCAAAGCCCGTGAGGATGCCCGACTTGGATGCCTTGCCGCCCTTAACGGGAAGCGTGCCCGCAAAAAGCCCCAGGCCCGTGGCGGCAAGCGCGGATGCAGCCCCGCCCAGCAGGCACAACCCCTCGCGCCCGCCAAAGTCGACGCCCACGACCAGGCGCACGTAGCCGATCGCAACCGCCATCGATGCAAAGGAAACCAGCCACGAGCCGACAAAAATGCCGGCCAGCGACGCCGTCTTGGAAAGACCGCCCACGCAGCGGCGCGCGCCAAGGCCCGACAGATTAGGCTGCAAATCGACGACGCTCAAGGCGGCAAACTCGGCAGACATCATCGCGACCAGGCCAAAGAGCGCGTAGTAGTAGATGACCGTGCCATCGGGCGTGGCACGAGTCAGGCTCATGCGGCGGGTTCCGCCCTCGAGCGACAGGGCGTGCGCAACCGCCGCCGGATCGGCGAGCGCCGCCGGGTTGTCCTGGGCAATCTGGCGCATGAGCTCGACATTTTGCGTATACGAGCTTGCCACCGTTTCAAGGATGCTGCGGTCGGTGAGCACCGACGAGGCGCGCGAGCTGTCGTAACTCGACAGCAGCGTGAGCCTGGGCGTGCCCGCGGCATCAACCGTATAGATGCCCGCGACCTCGCCGGCCTTGAGCGCTTTGCGCGCGACAGCCAAGTCTTCGTACTCGCTCACATCGAGCAGCTGATCGTCGCCTGCCTTGGCAAGCGAAGCTGCCACATCCTTAAAGGTCGAGGCATCCCAGGCCTCGTCCGCCACGACGGCAACCGGCACCGGGTCGACCGTGCCGTCGGAGCTGAGGTTCGCAAACATAAACATGAACATCGTGGAAAGCGCGATAGGAAAGAGAGCGCCCCAGACCCACGTGCTCGGCCGGCGCAGCAGCGTCTTGACCGTGGTGATGATGGTGTTGAACATGGCCGCCCCCTAGTCGCGCAGCTCGCGGCCGGTGATCTCGAGGAACACGTCGTTGAGGGTCGGCGGTTCGGAATAGATGCGGCCGAGCGGCACGTCATGCGAGCGCAGCGCATCGAGAATGTCCGTCAGGTTGTGCGGGCTCGCTTCGCACGAAAACGTGAGCTGTCCCGCCGTTGCCGAAAGGTCCAGAACGTGCGGCAGGCTTGCGACGGCACCGAGCGCCGCACTCGGAACCTCGCCGACCTCGATTACAATCTTCTCGCCCATCTGAATCATGCGCTTGAGCTCGTCGTTAGTGCCCTGCGCCAGCACGCGGCCGCCGTCCATGATCATGATGCGGCTGCAGATCTGCTCGACTTCCTCCATGTAATGGCTGGTATACACCACCGTGGCGTCCTCGTCGCGCAGGCGGCAGATGCCCTCCAGGATGGCGTTGCGGCTTTGCGGGTCGACCGCCACCGTGGGTTCGTCAAAAAAGATGAGCTCGGGCTTGTGCGCGATGCCGCAGGCAATGTTGAGACGACGCGCCAGGCCGCCCGAGAGCTTGCCAGGGCGGAACTTGGTAAAGTCGCCCAGGCCGACAAAGTCGATCGCCTCGTCCACCAGCGCGCGGCGGCGCTTGCGGTCGTTGACGTAGAGACTGCAGAAATAGTCGATGTTCTCGCGCACGGTAAGCTCGTCGAACACCGCCACCTGCTGCGGCACCACACCGATGCGGCGCTTGAGGTCGTAGCGGGCGGGCGTCATGCGCTCGCCGAACAGCTCGATGGTGCCCTTGTCGTAGGCGAGCAGCTGCAGGATGCAGTTGATGGACGTGGTCTTGCCCGAGCCGTTGGGGCCCAGCAGGCCAAAGATCTCGCCGGGGGCGATACTCAGGTTAAAGTGGTCGAGCGCAATAAGGTCGTCGTAGCGCTTAACGAGGTTTTCGACGTGGACGATGTCTGTCATGAGGCGGCCCTTCTGTTGCTTGTGGCCCGGTATGATTGCATCATCGCAGGAGCTGACGGCGCGCACCAGTGAGCTTTGTCACGAGTGCGGGGCGGTCGCGTAGCCTGCTGACGCGACCGCCCCGCCTCGTGGGAGGAATGTCACGGTTGCTTTGAGTGGCGCCTCCCCCGTGCGCGGCATCGCGTACAATACCCGTATGAACAGGCTATTCGACAAATCGATCGTGCTGGCGTGCTGCATCGCAGCCGCCACGGGCCTTGCTGTGGATGCTCGCCTGGTCGCGGCGTTTTGCCTTGGCGTTGTCATCGCCGCGCTGGCCGAGGTCGCGCAGGGAGAACGCGCCCGTCGCGCCAGCGAGGCCGGCAGCTACGCCTACGTCATCGCGGCTGTCTTCGTGCCGCCGTTTGTGCCGTTTGCGCCCCTCGCCCTCTATGACATCGCGCGACGCGTGCGCCGTGAGCACGCCTGGATCGCGCCGGGTGTCGGCGCTGTCTTTGCCTGTGCGCTCGTCGCGGACCTTCGCGGCGGCGCGCTCACCACCCGAACGCTGCTGCTAACCGCCATCCTTTCGGTCGCCGCCACGTTGCTGTCGCTGCGCACCGCGCAGCTGGAGCGCGAACAGGAACGCATGCGTCGCACCCGCGACAAGCTGCAAGAACGCGCCCTGGCACTCGAGGCACGCAACCGCGACCTCGCCGACCGCCAGGACTACGAAGTCGAGCTCGCGACGCTCGCCGAACGCGCCCGCATCGCGCGCGAAATCCACGATAACGTGGGCCACCAGCTCACGCGCGCTTCGCTTCAAACCGAAGCCCTGCGCGTGGTCCATGCCAACGAGCCCGGCGTTGCCGCCGATTTCGCCGACGTCAAATACACCGTTGACGAGGCGCTCCAGCTCGTGCGCGCCAGCGTCCACGCGCTCAACGACAATGCGACCAACCTCTCCGTGCAGCTCGAACGCATCGTTGAAGGCGCGCGCTCGGACGGCGGTCCGCAGATTGGGCTTGAGGTTTTGGCCGAGCATGCGCCCGCCAACGTCGCCAACTGCTTTGCGGCGGTGCTGCGCGAGGCGCTTTCCAACGCCATGCGCCACGCCCATGCCAAAACCATTACCGTGCGGTGCATGGAGCATCCATCGTTTTACCAGCTCATCGTTACCGATGATGGCGCGGACGCGACCCCGGCGAGCAGCAGCAACGTCGCAGAAGGCATGGGGCTCGTCTCCATGCGTGAGCGCGTCGAGGCGCTTGGCGGAACCTTCACCGCCGGCCTGCGCGCCGGCGCCCCCGGCTGGCGCGTGTTTGCCACCGTCCCCAAACAGCAAGGAGATGACGCCCGATGAGGCTCATAGTTGTCGACGACGACCGCTTGGTAGTCGATTCGCTCAAGATTATCCTGGGCGCCCAGCCGCAGATCGAAGTGGTGGGCACCGGAGCCGACGGCAACGACGCGGTGGCACTCTACGCCGAACTCGCACCCGATATCGCGCTGCTCGACATTCAGATGCCGGGGCGCGACGGCCTTTCGGCGGCGCGCGAGATCCTTGAGCACGACCCCGCGGCACGCGTGGTGTTTCTGACGACATTCTCGGATGACGAGTACATTGTGTCGGCGCTCAAGCTGGGCGCCCGCGGTTACCTGATCAAGACCGATGTCGCCGCCATTCCGCCAGCGTTGGCGCAGGTCATGGATGGTAAACGCGTGCTCGAGGGCAAGGCGATCGAAGATGTCGATTTTGATGGGGCGAACGCTGAGGCCGGTGCGACTCGCCGGCCCGCGGCCTTTGCCGGTCTGACCGACCGCGAGTTCGAAGTCGCCGAGCTCATCGCCCGCGGCCTCGATAACAAGGAGATTGCCGCCACGGCTTATATGGGAGAAGGCACGGTGCGCAACCACATCAGCTCGATCCTGGCCAAAATGGGC
The DNA here is from genome assembly GCA_048330275.1 of Collinsella sp. Taxonomy (GTDB): domain Bacteria; phylum Actinomycetota; class Coriobacteriia; order Coriobacteriales; family Coriobacteriaceae; genus Collinsella. The sequence continues at coordinate 17,147 of DBFEIO010000027.1, read as the reverse complement.
CTGCGCAACCGTACGCAAATCGCCATCGCCTACCTGCGAGGGTAATTACCCAACGGCCGACCGCTCCGGCATAGCAAAATGGCTGCCATCGATTTAATGCCATTTCAAAACTAAGCCGGTTTACGGGGCTAAACTCAGGACCCCCATCCATACCCGCGTTTTCTGCAAAATGACGACTCGTCTACCTGCGGTTTTATTTTCACGAATATCGGCATGGTTGGAGACTCGGAATCCGGCCCCGTAAACCGGCATAGTTTTGTTCGGGCGGCCCTGCACGAGTGCCTCCGCAAGCCTTGCGGGACCAAAATGATCCGTTTTCCTCCGTCCCCAAGGGATCAGCCGGAACCGCTCGCCACGAAATCGGCCCATCTACTACGTTTGACTCGATACCCCCAACCATACCCCCGTTTTCCAGAAAATCGCAGGCGTTCTACCTGCGGTTTTGTTTTCGCGTTTTTTGGCATGGTTGGGGGTAAGGGGATAAACGTAGTAGATGGGCCGATTTCGTGGCGGCCCTTCCTCCCCTGCGCACAAAAGTGCCGCCACGGAGAAGGGAGACGTCTCCGTGGCGGCTGGGGGTGGGGGGATGGGGCTATGTTCTGGCTCCCCGCCGGCCGCCCGGGGCCTTTTGGCCCCGGGCGCTACCAGCGTGCCTAGCGCTTACGGATACCCCAGACCAGGGCTCCGACGCCGGCCATGGCAATAACAAATGCCATGAGCAGTGCGGCGGCCTGCTGGTCACCTGTGGTGGGCAGGAAACCCTTGACCGTCTTGACGATGTTCGTCACGGTCTTGGGCGTGCCAGGATCGGGCGTCGGCACGGGCGTCTCGGGCTTCTTGTACGTGTTGTTGAACACGATACCCTCGACGCTCTTGTCGCCCTTGGTAAAGGCGACGTTCGCCTTGAGGTTGCCCTCGCCGTCGTCGACCACGTTGACGGTCGCGGTAAAGACAGACTTGTCGTAGGTCATACCGGCCTCGTCGCCCTTGACCTCGCTGATGGTGTAGACGTACGTACCAGGCTCGTCGTACTCGAACTTGTCGAAGTTGATCTTGCCGTCGGCATCGTTGGTGACGGTGGACTCGATGTCCTCGCCAACGAGCTTAAAGCTAAACTCGTCCTTCTTGAGCTCGCGTCCCTCGAGCACCTTGATGGCGCCGATGGAAACCTGCGTGGGCATGGCGTGATACTTGTTGGTAAAGCCAGCCGACTCGGTGGTTCCCTCGAGCTTGTGCGTCGCGGTCAACGTGCCGTCGCCGTTGTCGGTGACGGTGGTCACGACGGTGTAGGTCGCGCCGTCATAGGTGACGCCCTTGTACAGGCCGAGCGCGTTGGGGCAAGCCTCGCGCAGCGTGTACGTGTGCGTGCCGGGCGCCTCGTAGCGGATCGGGCTCAGCGTAACGTTGCCGTTGGCGTCGTTGGTACCACTAGCGACAGTCACGCCGTCCTCGAGCAGCTCAAACGTGAACTCGCCAGCTGAAAGGTCGCGTCCGGTCAGGCGCTTGACGGTCTTGACCTGATCGGTCACGGAAGAATCGGTGGACGTCACGCTGTACGTGTTGGTGAACGTAAAGTCCGCACCGTCGCCGCCGTCGCGCTTGACGCTCAGGTGCCCAGCGCCGTCGTCAGTCACGGTGTAGGAAACCTTGCGCGTGGCGTTGGTGTCGTTGGTCACGCCAGGGGCGCTACCGGACTCGGTCACCGTGTAGGTAAAGGTGTGCGAGCGCGGGGCGGCGGGAGCTGCGGGCTCGGACTCGTCGCTAGGCTCGTCGGCGTTGGCATTAACGTCGGCGTCGGCCTCTTCAGCCTCTGCTTCGTCGGCCTCGACCTCGTCGGCCTCGTCTGCCTCGGCCTTATCGGTCGCGTCGTCCGTCACGCCCAGGGCGCGGTTGAGATCCTCGAGCGTAAAGTGGATCTTGCCAAAGTCCACGTTGCCGGCCGCGTCGTTGGTTGCGGTCGTGCGCTCGGGCATCGGGGCACCCGCCTCATCGGCGGCCACGGTAAAGGTGAACTTACCCGTGATGTCTGCCGGGGTCAGGCCCTCGGCAGCCTGGAGCTTCTTAGTGCCGGTGAGCGCGGCATCGACGGCTTCGGCGCCGTAGACGTTCTCGAACAAGGGCTCGACGCCGCCGTAGTCGACCGTTGCCGTCAGGGTACCGTCACCGTTGTCGACGACGATAACCTTAAAGCCAAAGCTCCACGTTGTAGCGGAAACGCCATTCGGCAGCCCGAATAAATCTTCGTAGGCCGTGTAGTTAATGGTCCAGGCAAGCTTACCGTCCTTGTCGGTACGATGGGCAAGCCCAGCAGCCTCAAGATTAGCAAGCATCTTAGTGTCGTAGTGCAGCGTATCAAAGCTCACGTGCCCGCCGATATTGGGCTTGAGGTTTTCGTATGCCACAAGCTCACCCTGATAGGCGATGCCGAACCAGAACTCGCCGTCGGCCATCGGGCGGCCGGTCAGAGTCTTGGTGGCAACGACCTGAGCGGCGGTGCCGCCAGGCGTGTTGGTCGTAGCGCTGTAACTGTTGTGGACCGGCACCAGGGCCTTCTCGACCTTGCTCTCGCCACTCTTGTGGACCGTCTCATGCGTGCCCTCGGGACCGCCGGAAACGGTCGTCGTAGCAGTGAGCGTGCCGGCGGTGTCGTCGGCGATGGCGATCGTCACCGTGCGCACGGCGTCGTCGTAGGTGTAACCGGGCTGGCCGTCGTTCTTCTCGGCCACGGTGTACGTAAAGGTCTTGCCGGCGTCAGCCTGCGTAAATATAACCTCATGACCAGCCAGAATGTCGATCAGTCCGACCGTTGCCTCTGCCGCTGCGGGGGACTTGAAGCTATTAGCCCCGGGCAGCAGACCGAGCGCGCGAGCCGAAGCGTCGTCAGCAGGTGTCACGGTAAAGGTGAACTGACCCTCGGTCATGGGGCGGCCGTCCAGATACTTGCTGAGCCACAGACCGCCGGCAGCGGTGTAGTTAAGCTCAGTGCGGTACGTGTTGGTAAAGCGTCCGTTTTCCTTCTTGGTGACGTTGGCGGTCAGGGTGCCATCGCCGTCCTCGGTCACGGTCACTTCGGCGGTTGCGACATGCGCGTCATACGTCATGCCGACCGTGCTGCCCGCGTTCTCGCGAATCTCGTACTTATAGGTTCCGGCAGCGGCGTAGTGGATCTTACCGAACTTGATGGCGGCGATGCCGTCCTTCGCGTCCCTCTTGCTCACGGTTACGGTTGCGGGATCGGGCAGCGGGGTGCCTTCGGGGGCGGTGATGGTAAAGCTGAACTCGTCCCCATCCGTCCAGTCGCGGCCGTCAATTGCCTTGCTCAGGCCAAAGTCGAGCTCTATGTCGAGCGGGGTCACGCTGTAGGTGTTCTTGAACTCGGCGGGGTCGGTGCCCTTCAGGATATGCTCGGCCTTGAGAGTGCCGTCGCCATTATCGGTGATGGTCGTCACGATGGTGAACTTGGCATCACTGTAGGTGACGCCCTTGCTGGTGGTTCCGCCGTTGACCTCGCGCAGTGTGTAGGTGTGCGTTCCGGCCTTGTCGTACTTCACGGCGCTCATCGTGATCTTGCCATCGGCGGCGTTCTTGCCGGTGGCGACGACCTTGGCGTCCTCGCCCTCGCCCTCGACGAGCTCAAAGGAGAACTCGCCTTCCTTGAGGCCGCGCCCGTCCAGGACCTTCTTCGCGGTGATCTTGTCTGTGACGCTGGAGTCGACAGGCGTCACGCTATAGGTATTGGTGAACGTGAAGGCCGCGTTGCCGTCCGGCTTGCGGGAAACCTTCAGATTGCCCTTGCCGTCATCGGTCACGGTGAAGGAAACAGTGCGCGAAGACTTAGCGTCGTTAGTCACGCCAGCCACCTCGCCGGACTCGGTCACGGTGTAGGTAAAGGTGTGCTCGCGCTTCTCGGGCTTATCGACCAGAGCCTTGTTAAGGTCGTCGAGCGTAAAGGTGATCTTGCCAAAGTCGACCCTGCCGTCGGCGCCGTTGGTCACGCTCGTGCTCGTAGGCATGGGCGCGTCATCTTCGCCGGTCACGGTAAAGGTGAACTTGCCGGTGATGCCGGCCGGGGTCAGGCCGCCAGCGGCCTTCAGGTTCTTGATGCCCGCAAGCGGTGCCTCGGCGGCATTCGTGTTGTAGGCGTTCTTGAACTCGATACTCTCGGCGTCCTTGTCGTCCTTGGCGTCGTTCAGCTCGTGCGTGGCCACCAGCTGGCCCTTGCCGTTATCGCTGATGGTCGTCACGATGGTGTAGACCGCGTCGTCGTAGGTGATACCGCCGGCATTGCCCTTGACCTCGCTCAGCTTGTAGGTGTGCTGGCCGACCTCAGTGTACTTGATGGCCTTGAACTTCACCTTACCGCTGGCGTCGTTTGTAACGGTCTCGATAAGCTTAGAATCCTCGCCCTTGAGCTCGCGGAGCTCAAAGCTGAACTCGCCGGCCGCCAAGTCGCGCCCGGTCAGGGACTTGGTCACGGCAATCTTGTCGGTGACACTGGACTCAACAGGTTTCGCAGTGTAGGTGTTCTTGAACTCGGTCTTGCCCGAAGTCACCTTCACGTCAGCGCTGAGCTCGCCCTTCTTGTTGGGCGTTACCGTCACGGTGATCTCCGCGACATTCTCGCTGTAGGCAACGCCGTCAACCGTGGTCCCAGCGTTCTTCTCGCTGACCTTGTAGACATACGTGCCAGGTGCCTTGTATTCGATCGTGCCGAAGTTAATGGCCGCCTTGACCTCATTCGGATCGTCATTGGTCACGGACACAGTCACGGGCTCAGTCGCGGACTCGGGCATCGGGGCGTTGTTCTCGGACGTCAGCTCAAACTCAAACGCGTCCTCTTTCGTCCACTCGCGACCCTCGAGCACCTTGGTCAGGCCAAAGCTAGCCTTGGTGTCAACCTTTGCCGGCGTCATGTCGTACTTATAGCTGATCTTGCCGTTGTTGCCCAAGTAGGAATTGACATGCGTAGCACCCGCCTTGGCGGACACGTTGTTCCACATGGGGTTGAGAACGTCGGTCGCGGTACTGGTCTTGTTGCCGCCCACGCTGTCCTTGGTAGTGTGGAGCTCGTCGATAAAGGCCAGGCGCGCGGTTCCCACGCTAAACGAAAGGTTATCGTCCTTGTCGCGAACTATGGCGCCGTCAAACTTCGCAGCGTCGCCGCCGATAAACTCGATGACGGCAGTGGCGGACTTGGCCTCGTTGTTCTCGCCCTGCTCCTCAAACTCATCCTTGTAGTAATAGGTGCCTTTTTCTGCCAGTGAAATCTTTGCAGGCTGTGTGCATTCCTTATCGGTGTAAATGGGAGTCTGCTTCTGGAAGTAGTAGTAGCGGTTGGTATCGGCCGGCTCAAAGGTCGCAACCGTATCACCCAACGCACCGGTCTTCCACTTGTTTGCGTAGAAGCTCACGGTCTTGCTGTCATCGTCGGCAACGGTCGTATTCTTTTCGATGTAAGTCTTGAGCCCCGTGACCTTCTCAGGCGTAAATAGGTTGTCGAGCGCAACACTCTTCACGCTCGAAGCATACTTCACCTGGATGGGCTTAACGCTGTCGACCGAAAGCTTGCCGTCTACGGTCTTAAAGTGGCTCAGCGGAATCAACGATGCAGGAATGTTAACCGTTACGATATCGCCCTTCTGGGGATTGTCGTCGCCGGCACGCTGCACGGTAATGAGCAGGTCTTTTGCCTTGCCATCGAACTCGTACGTATCGGTCTTGGTTTCTTTGTTGACCGTCTTGCTCGGATTGGTAAACGGCGTGCCGTTGATGACGACTTCGGTAAATCCGTCGACCTGCATAAAGTCGCCCAGCTCGTCGGTAAACGTGATGTAGCCGGACTTGGTCTCGTCGTAGCCCTTATGGATTTCGGTCGGATAAGGCGGCTCCGATGTGATGGCCTGCGAGATGTCGTCGAAGACCTTCTTGAGCTCTTCGGCATTGGTCGCCGACTTATAGTAGTCGGAGTTTTCCGCGCGTGCACCATGAGTATCCCATGCCGTGGCATTGGGGTAGTTGCTCGACACGGCCTGCATGAACTTGTTCTCTTTTTGGCTTTTTCCCGAATCCTGGATACCAGCGCTGGGATCCGCGCCATCAAAGATGCCGATGGTATAGATGGTTGCCTTGCCGTCCTTCATGTTCTTAGCAGCTGTCACGGCAGCGTTGGCGACACCCGCATCGAATTTATTTTGCTTTGTTGGCGTACCGTCGGTAAAGAACACAATAATCTTCTTGGCGTCTTTGCGGCCAGAAGTGATAGTGATTCTCTCGGCCAGCTCTAGGCCATAGTCGGCGCGCGTGGCGCCGGCAGGCTGAATTTGATTAATTGTATTCTTCTTGAGATCATCCGCATTGCTGCCGGAACAGTAGGTCAATTCTTTCATAACCTGGGTGTAATTGTAGGAGTACCCTCCGTCGCGATACATATTGTTGCCGATATCGTTGGACTCCTTGCCCGCAAACTTAACAATGGCAACCCTATGTTGCCTATCGACACCCTCGATACTCTCGTTTTGCTTGGCGATGGGATCGATAAAGCTGTTGGCAGCGCTCTTGAGCGCATCGATACGCTTGGTGCGATCTCCGCCACCCATAGGATCATCCATCGAGCCAGAAGCATCCAGCACCATCACGATGTCGAGCGGCGTGGTAACCGTCACGGTTGAATTAGACGTCGAGGACATCGCTGAAAGTGTAGTCAGAAAATCCGACTCTTCGTTTTTATCGGTTGCCTTGACCGTCTTGTCGGTCCAGATTCGGCCGACGTGTTGGGTCGTTACTTTATTGCCGCTATGGCCGGCTGCCCAGATTTCCCAGCGACTGCTGGTATCGGGGTCGACGACCGTTTTTCCGGTCATGGCCGGTCCGTCCATTCCGGTGCTGGACCTGGCGTTGGCCTCGGGCAGCATGGCAAATGCTGCAGCTGGCAACACCAGCACTACGGCCAGTATCACCGCCAAGAGACCCCTCGTGTACTTACTCATCGCGTCTCCCTTCTCGCGGTCTCAGACCTTGCATCAGCCTAAAGTTACGGAATGAGACAAAATTAGGGCAGGTGACACATGTTCCAGATTCGGTTTTGGGCGTGAGACAAATGTCTCACCAAAGTTGAGACACGGCGTTTTCGCAGGAAAACGGGTGCGACTCGGAGTCGTCAGGCAAAAATGATCCGCTTTCCTCCGTCCCCGGGGAATCAATTGGTGGCGCTCGCCACAAAACCGGCCCATCTACTACGTTTAGCCCGATACCCCTGAACATAACCGCGTTTCATAAAAAACCGCAGGTGTTCTACCTGCAGTTTTGTTTTTGCGTTTTTCGCTATGGTTGGGGGTTGCCACTCAAAAGTAGTAGATGGGCCGGTTTCGTGGCGGCGGGGTCACGTGGCGGCCCTCGCAGGGCCAAAATGATCCGTTTTCCTCCGTCCACGGGAGATCAAGGGCTGTTACGGATATGGTGGCATTTCAAAACTATGCCGGTTTACTACGATAAAAATGAGATCCCCGACCACGCGTGACGTTTTCGCAAAACTGCAAGCCGTCTACCTGCGGTTTTGATTTTGCCAAATGCGGCGCGGTTGGGGGCAGGCGATTTATCGTAGTAATCCGGCATAGTTTTGTTCGCGGCGGCCCAACCGCACGTTCACGCGCGGGGCCGGCGGGGCAATTTTGCCCCGCCGGCCCGTCTACGCGCTATTCCGGCTTGGTTTCTACCGTGGGGGTCTTGTCCGCTGCGACTGGGGTGCGGGCGGTATCCATAGTCAGGCAGTGTTTGGGGCAGCTCTCGATGCACTCGCCGCACACCACGCAGGCATACGGGTCAATCGACCACGTTCCGCGCTTGCGATCGACCGCGAGCGCGCCCGCCGGGCAACGGCGCGCACACATGCCGCAGCAAATGCACACGTTCATGTCGTTGACGATGTGCCCGCGCAAGCGCTCGGGTGCCGCGAGCTTCTCCTGTGGATAGCACACCGTTACCGGCCGCTTAACCATAGAGCCCAAGGCCGTCTTGGCAAATGTCAGCAAACTCATGCCGCGCCTACCTTTCCGTGCAGCTAATGCAGGGGTCGATGGTCAGGATAATCATGGGCACGTTGGCAAGGAGCACGCCCTGCAGCGCATGCGTCAGACCCGCCAGGTTTTGCGACGTCGGCGTGCGCACGCGGAAGCGGTCCAGGTTCTTGGTGCCGTTGCCGCGCACATAGTAATACGCCTCGCCGCGCGGCTGCTCAATCACAACCTCGCCGCGGGCACCGTCGGCCGGCGTGAGCTTGGTGCGCCCGCCGATACCGTCGTGCGGAATCTTGCCCACAAGCTCCTTAATGATGTCCATGGCCTGCGTGACCTCGGCACAACGCACCTGGCAGCGGGCATAGCAATCGCCATCGGTGGCAACAATCGGCTCAAACGCAGCCAGGTCCGCATAGGCACCGTCGCCGAACATGCGCACGTCGTAGTCCACGCCCGAGGCGCGCCCAAACGGGCCGACCATCGAAAGCTCCAGCGCGTCCTTCTTGCTGATCACGCCCACGCCATGCAGGCGCTCGCCGCAGCTATTGTCGTCCAAAAACGTATGCACCAGGGCCTCGTAGTCGGGGCGCATGGCATCGAGCGCCTGGACAATGCCCGCCAGCTCGGAGTCCTCAATGTCGTGTTTAAGGCCGCCGATTTCGTTGATCGACAAAATCACGCGGCCGCCGCAAGTGCTCTCAAAGATCTTGAGAATCTGCTCGCGCAGGGTCCACGAACGATAGAACAGCGCCTCGAAGCCAAAGGCATCGGCGAGCAGGCCCAGCCACAGCAGGTGCGAGTGGATGCGCGAAAGCTCATGCAGAATGGTGCGGATATACTGCACGCGCCCGGGCACCTCGATGCCGAGCATGCGCTCGCAGGCGCTGGCATAGCCGCAGCTATGACCCACGGCGCAAATGCCGCAGATGCGCTCGGCGATGTAGCCAAACTGATGCATATCGCGCTTTTCGGTGAGCTTCTCGAGGCCGCGGTGCACAAAGCCGATCTGCGGAATTGCCTCGAGAACGCGGTCGTCCTCGATCACCAGGTCCAGATGAAGCGGCTCGGGCAGCACCGGGTGCTGCGGGCCAAACGGAATAACGGAGCGATGTGCCATGGACCTTACGCCTCCTTTTTCTGCTTGTCGCGGGCGGCCTTGGCGGCAAGCGCCGCGCGGACCTTGGCCGCTTTCTCGGGATCCATGGCGGCGAGCTTTGCCTCCATCTCGGCGGCCTTGAGCGCGGCCTTCGCAGCAGCCTCATCGTGCTGAGTATCGGAGCCGGCAGCCGCAGCGGGCTGAGTAGCGGCGCCCGCGGCATCGCCGGCGCCCGCAACGCCCTCCCCTGCAGCAGCCGCAGCCGCGGCGGCCTTCTCGGCAGCGGCCTTGCGCGCCTTGGCCTCGGCGGCCGCGCGGACCTTCATGGCCTTCTCGCGCGCGGCCTTCACCTCGGGCGTGATAACGCTCATGGGTTCAGCGGTCGAGACCTGGTAGAAAAAGCCCTTAAAGTCGATCTGCATGTCGGTAATGGCAAGACCAAAAAGGTCGTGGACCTCATTTTCAAACGGGAATACCGCCGGATAATACGAGCTGATGGACGGAATCTCCTGGTACCGGTCGATTCCCTCGACTACCAAGTTCTCAATCGCATAGCTGCCGTCCTGCGCAATATGCTCCTGAGCAGCATGAACGTTGATAAACGTATAGACCAGACGATACGTGCCGTCGTCGACATTGCGCTCGGCGTGCATTTGCACAAAGCGCGCGCCGACGCCCTTGAGCGCCTGGACATGCGGCAGGAGCTTGTCGATCCCAACGGTGGTATAGATAGCCTTTTGCATTACTCGACCTCCTTTGCAGCGGCGGGAGTCTCAGCAGGTGCGTCGCCAGCGGCGGGCGCAGCAGGCTTCCCGGCAGGCGCGTCACCGGCACCGTCAGTCCCGGCCCCCGCAGCCACAAACCCGTCCTCGCCCAGCTCAACGCCGCCATCCCAGGTAGCGGCACCACCCACGGTGAGCGGGTCGCCGCCGGCGCGCATCACGGCCTCCTTCTGGTCCAGGATGCCGCACGCCTCCACGATGGCATCGATCACGGTCTCGGGGCGAATGGCGCACCCGGGCGCGTACACGTCCACGGGAATCGCGCGGTCCACGCCGCCGATCACGTTATAGGCATCGCGGAACACGCCGCCCGAGCACGCGCAGATGCCGCACGCCACCACGCACTTGGGCTCGAGCATCTGGTTGTAGATCTGGCGCACGACGGGCAGGTTCTGGGCATTGACCGAACCCGTCACCAAAAAGATGTCCGCATGCTTGGGGTTGCCGGTATTGACCACGCCAAAGCGCTCCGCATCGAACAGCGGCGTGAGCGAGGCCAGCACCTCGATATCGCATCCGTTGCAGCTCGAGCCGTCGTAATGAATAACCCACGGCGAGCGCGACATTTTATGATCCATGGATGCCGCCTCCTAAATAAACACGTCGACGAGGATGGGCATAAGGTTGAGCAGGCCAAACACCAGCGCCACGCCCCAGCCGAGCTTAAAGCAGCTGCGCCAGGTGCTGCGTGCGAAGGTGTTGTCGATCAGCACCTCGACAAAATACGTCGCGGCCATCACGACCAAGGCTACGACCCAGCTCACCGGGTTGTCCCAAACAAAGAACATGCCCACCCACATCAAAAACAGCACGGTCTCGCACCAGTGCATAAGGGTCATCTTGGCCAGCGTGCCGCCGCTCATCTCGGTGGCGACGCCCTGGACAATCTCCTGATGCGCGTGATGCGAGTACGAAAGGTCGAACGGCGACTTGCGTAGCTTGATGGTAAGCACCGCGAGCAGCGCAAGGAAAATGGGCGCGCTGTACACGATGATGGGGGCTGACTGCCCCGTCACGGCAATGGAATCAAAGCTGTCGGTGGCAAGGTACAGGCCCACGCTCATCAGCAGAACGGCGGGCTCGTAACTCATAACCTGCAGCAGCTCGCGGTCGGCGCCAACCTGGGCAAACGGGCTTTGCGTCGAGGCGGACGCCAGCACCACAAAGATCGCGGCGAGCGTCACCATAAAAGCGCACAGTAGCGTGTTGGAACCCGACACAAAGATGCCGCCGCCCACGACGGTAAAGATGAGCGCGCACGCCATGTAAGTATCGTCCATGGTGTTTACGCTGGCAGGGGCCTTGCGCAGCAGCTTGGCAACGTCGTAGAAGGGCTGCAGCAGGCGCGGGCCCACGCGGCCCTGCATGCGGGCCGAAAGCTTACGGTCAAGGCCGTCAATCAGGCCGCCCACAAGCGGCGCCAGCAAGGCAAACGCCACGGTGCCCATAAAGATGCCCACGACGCCCGAGCCTTCGAAATACTTACCGCGCAACACCGAGGGCGCGCTCATGGCAAGTCTCTCGGGCCCAATCCACGCACAACACAGCAGCGCAAACAAGATAATGCTGCAGCACACGACGCTACCCGCGGGGCCGATACGCTTCTCGCCAAGGGCGTCCACCGAGTACCAATTGCGCTTTTCGGCCTTCACCTCGCGTCCCATCGAGCCGCGGAAATGGCGGTAATTGTCGGTTCCCACGCCCGAAAGATATACGTTTACGTGCGGTTTGTTGCTCACGCGGAATGAAGTCAGCAGCACCACGGCGATAAAAGCCACGATAACCACCATCAGATACATGGCATCCTTGCCAATAACGTACGGCACGCGGCCAAACACCATGGCCAAGTAAGGCGACACCAGACCGCTCGAGATAACCGGGAACGCCACGCAGCACAGAATCAGCAGCGCGGCGATGGTGTTGAGGGCCATCCATTCGGTCTTATGGACATTGACCTCAACGTTTTGAGCCGTGGGGTCGACGCCCGAAAGCTTGGCAAGCCACTTGCCCCAGAAGAAGAACGTCGCGGCCGAGCCAAAGGCAAGCACCATGATCATGAGCACGTTGCCGGTCTGGGCAAACGCCACCAGGGCGCCCCACTTGGACACGAGCATGCCAAACGGGGCCACGAACATGCCCATAATGCCCAGCATCATCAGGCGCGTCAGGTGCGGCATGCGGCTGAACATGCCGTCCATGTCCTCGATATTGCGGCTGCCGATATGATGCTCGGCCGTGCCCACGCACAGGAACAGCAGCGACTTTGCCACCGTATGGAACAGGATCAGGAAGATCGCGGCCCACACGGCCTCGGGCGCGCCGACGCCTAGGCAGGCGCTGATAAGGCCCAAGTTGGAAATGGTGGAGAACGCGAGCACGCGTTTGGCGTTGCTCTGCGAGATGGCCATGAGGGCAGCGAGCAAAAACGTGATGGCGCCCACGCTCGTGACCATAAAGCCAGTCACGGGATAGATGGCATAGAGCGGGCTCAGCTTGACCATCAGGAACACGCCGGCTTTGACCATGGTTGACGAGTGCAGCAGGGCGCTCGTGGGCGTGGGGGCAACCATGGCACCCAACAGCCAAGTGTGGAACGGCATCTGTGCGGCCTTGGTGAGTGCGGCGAGCGACAGCAGAACGACCGGCATCACCAGCAGCGCGGATTGCGCGGTTCCGGCGCCGGAAAGCTCGATCATGCCCGAGATGGTCAGCGGCATGCCGTTGACGTGCAGGTACATGAGTCCGGCCAAAAACGCGATGCCGCCCAGCATGTTGAGGATGATCTGGGTGAAAGCGTTTTTAATGGCCTCGGGCGTGCGCGTGTAGCCAATCATGAGGAACGAGCACACGGTGGTGATTTCCCAGCCGCAGAACAGCCACTCCAGGTTGTCGCTCGTCACGATGACGAACATGGCCGAGAGGAACAGGAACATAAGCGCCAGGAACTGCGGGCGACGGTCGGGCGCGGTCTGCCCGCGCAGCGCTGCCTCGTGCTCGTCGTGGGCCTGGAAGTCCTTCATGTAGCCCAGGGCATACACGCAGATTAGGCTGCCGACAATGCCGACGGCAAGGACCATGATCACGCTCATGTAGTCTAGGTAGAGTGGCGTCGCCGTGACGGCTTCGGCCGCAGGCAGCGTCATGGCCGCAAAGACGACCGAGCCCACCAGCTGCACCACGCCGAGCACCGTGGTAAGCGCGTTCCTATATTTGTGCGCGTTGTACAGGATGACGGCGCACAGGATCACGTCGATGACGGAGCTGATGATCGAGAGCACATGCGAGGTGCCGGGGGCAACCTCGAAGCTCTGCGGGCCCGTGCCAAAAAACATGACGGCGACTACAACCGTCACCGCCATAATAATGCCGGAGCCTACAAGCCCTAGCGCATCGCGGGCGCGGTCACCGCGCGCGAGCAGCATGCCCAGCGCCGGTACCAGCGGAAACAGGGTAAGGAAATACAGTAGCGTCATACCATCACTCCCCCATGCAAAAACGCTGCAATTGTTTAACGTTATAGCTCAGTTGAGGAGTAGCGGCGGCGGGTTTTCGGTCAACTGGGGAGTTTTAGGCGTACGGGGTAACGAGTCTGTCCGCTTTGGAGCAGAGAGGCGACGCTCCCCCTATCGCGGCGGCGGGCGCACGGGCCACTGCGCGCGGTTTATTAACCACTTTGGAGGATGTTCCAGTAGGCTCACGACGGTCCAAAAAGTTGGCGCGGCAAGAAAAATGCGCCCCTGTGGACGCACCATCCCGTTCGCTATTCCGCCTTTTTAACGCGCGGTTTGCGACCGCGCGGCTTATCAACCAGCGCGGACTCACCGCTCTCGCGATACTGGCGGCACCAAGCCTTGACCGAAGACTCGCTGGGAATCTTGTGCTTGATCATGGCCTCGCGAACCGTTAAGCCGTTTTCCAAGCGGTCCTTGACCACGGCGAGCTTAACTTCGTACGAATAGGTGTGATGATGCGAACCGGCGTTGAGAACGGCGTCGGCACCGCCTACGGCATACGCGCGGGCCCACTGACGAGCCGTGGCCTGGGGAATGCCAAGCTCCGCGGCGAGGGCGCGATGACCGACCCCCTCTTGGAGGATCTCGACGGCGCGCTGCCTAACCTCGGGCGCATGCGTGTGAGTCCTAGTTGCTTCCGACATACCTGCCACTTCTTAGCCTTAACCGTTAATCTGCTTTCTTACGTGCAAGTTAGATAGTAGCATTTTACTGTTTGCTCAAAGCAGTTAATTAAAATAGACGCGGCGTTATCTGGGCATTTGGCACCAATTTACGACATTTCTTTATCGATTATTTACGCTGGTAGCTGACTCGCAGCCAATCGTCATTCGCCTGTCAACAAAATTGGCATCTCTTTATGTCCTTTGCTATAGCGGATATGATTATTAACCCCTCCCCCAATAATTTTGAGTAATCGGCAAGGCAGTAGACGTCCTTACTCCTCATGATTACCGCGCATTGCCATCCACCGGAGCAAAACAAAAAGGGCGGGGCCTGCTGCGCTTGCAGGCCCCGCACCGGTTGACACCCGACGGGACACAGCCGGGCGAGGCGGATCCGTGCTACCGCCCCGCCTGGCCGCGATGTTCAACTACAGCTCGTTGGCCGCGTGATACGCCGTGCGAATGGCGCTCGCAATGTCGGCGGTGCGCTCGCCCGAGCAGTCGCCCACGCAGGTCACGGGCACCGTCACGCCATCCAGGTCAAACGCGTTGGCCTTGGATCCCACGGCCATCACCACGTAATCGCAGGCGGTCTTCACCGGCTCCTCGGGGCCGTCCTCGGTGGTGTGCACGGCCTCCACGCCCTCGTCGGTAATGGCGGTCAGGCGGGTCTTAACGTGCTGTTCCACGTTGTGGGCGGCGAAGTCGCTCATGATCAGCGGCAGAATGGTCTCGGACTCGCCCGCGGCAATCTTGTCGAGCATCTCGACGATCGCTACCTCGCAGCCGTGCTGCAGCAGGTACTCGGCAGTCTCGGTGCCCACCAGGCCACCGCCAATGACGGCGACGCGCCCGCTGAGCTCCACCTTGCCGGCCAGCACGTCCCAGCTCGAGACGACCTTGTCCGAGTCGGCACCCGGAACGGGGATGACCACGTCGTGCGCGCCCACGGCCACAATCGCGGCGTCGGCGGCGTTGAGGTCCTCGGCCGTAGCGGCGTGGTTGAGCTCAACCTTCACGCCCAGGCCGGGCAGAATCTTCTCGTAATACTCGACCGAGCGCATGATCTCGTCCTTGCGCGGAGGCGCGGCCGCCAGCACAATCTGGCCGCCCAAGTGATCGCTCGCCTCATAGACGGTCACGTCGTAGCCGCGCTTGGCCGCCACGCGTGCGGCCTCCAGGCCGGCGATGCCGCCGCCCACCACGGCGATCTTCTTGTCGCCCTCGCCCGGCTTAATGGCGATGGTCGCCTCGTCGCCGTTCTCGGCGTTGAGCACGCACGAGATGTACTTGCGGTTTTGAATCGCGTCGACGCAGCCCTTGTTGCAGTTGAGGCACTCGCGGATGGGCTCGCCGGTCGCGGCCTTCAGCGCAATGTCGGGGTCGCACATGAGCGAGCGGCCATAGGCGATAATGTCGGCCGCGCCGTCCTCAAGAATCTTCTCGCCGGCCTCGACCGAAACAACACGGCCGACGGTGGCCACCGGCACGGAGACCAGGGCCTTGACGCGCTCGGCCACCGGCAGCGTCCAGTTGTAGGGCATGGCACCCATGGGCGGAATGGTGTCGCCCATGTTGCCGGTGTGGTTGGCCTGCGCGACCTGGATCATGTCGATGCCCGCGCCCTCGAGCAGCTTGGCGAACTCGCAGGCCTCGTCGGGCTGCAGGCCACCCTTGCCGCGCGGCGTGCCGTCGGGGTTCTCCATGATCACGGGCAGTTTGTACTCCACCATCAGCTGCGGCGCGGCCTCCTTAATGGCGGCGACGACCTCGAGCGCATAGCGAACGCGGTTCTCGAACGAACCGCCGTACTCGTCGGTACGCTTGTTGAGGATGGCCGAACATAGCGAACCCACCAAGCGGTCGCCGTGGACCTCGATGGCGTCGATGCCAGCCTGCTGCGCGCGGGCGGCCGAGGCGGCGATGGCCTCCTTGATCTGGGTGAGCTGCTCCACGGTGGCCTCGTTCACAAAGTGCTGCATGTCGTGGTGCAGCTTGGCGTAGGCCTGCTTGCGGATCTCGTTGGACTCGGCCATCTTGGCGGCAAAGGTCTCCTCGTCGCCGGCGGCCTTGGCCTCCTGCGCGGCCTTGGCGGCGGCCATGGAGCCCATGACCATGCGGCCGACGCCGGGCACGTCGTACTCGGGGTGGAACAGCTGCAGCGCAACCTTGGCGCCGTGCTTGTGGACGGCGTCGGCCAGCGCCTTAAACGTGGGGATCTGGGCGTCGGTCGCCAGCTTGGGCGTGGGGCTCGCGGTCATGACGGGAGCGACGTCGCCGATGACGATGTAGCTCACGCCGCCACGGGCCAGGCGCTCGTAAAAGGCCAGGCTGCGCTCGCCGATGGAACCGTCGCGCTCCTCGTAGCCGGTGGTAAGCGGCGGGAACATAATGCGGTTTTTGAGCTCAAGGGGGCCAACCGTAATGGGCTGGAGCAGCTTGGATGCAGGTGCGGTCATGGACATTCCTCTCTTGTAGGCGCGGCGGCGATGATGCCGCGTAGTTGTCTAGAGGATATGGCATGGGAGCACAGTGGCGCAACGGAAATCGGCAGACAGCAGGTAGCGGCAGGTGGATGGGGCGGGGCGGCCCGTCGGTTTGTCTCAATCTGTAACAGTAAGACCCTATTTTGCCGAGCAACTGTTACAGATTGAGACAAACCAATCTAGCCTGCCGAAAGATCTAGATCTGTAACAGTTACTCGGCAAAATCCATCCCTCGTGTTACAGATTTAGACAAACCGTCCAGGCGGGGACTCAACATCTCAACCTGTAACACCTAGCCGCCCAAATCGGGTCTAGATGTTACAGATCGAGATTTTGTTTGAGAGGCTGAGAATTGGACCGAAAAACACGGTCCCGGAATAACAAAAAAGCTCGCCGGCTAGGCCGACGAGCTGCAAGTTCTTGGTCGCGGGGGCAGGATTTGAACCTACGACCTCCGGGTTATGAGAACACCTTGTTAGTGGCCAGATTGTTTCACGATTGCCTATTTTCGCAGGTTAAAAGCCCGTCAAAAAATCCTGACACCAATGATGTTTCAGGATGTTTCAGCATTTTAGCCCATAATTAGCCCAAATT
>DBFEIO010000026.1:0-85730 GCA_048330275.1 Collinsella sp. | reverse complement strand
ACCTCGACGACTTCGTGGTCCATTGGAACACGAGGAGGCGCCAGGTTAAACTGAAGGGACTGACCCCGGAGGAGTTCCGGAGACAGTCCCTTGCGGCGTAGTTTTTATTTAAGCCGTCCAAGTTTTGGGGTGCAGTTCAATACGAGTTCGGGGCTTTTTCGTTTGGATTGCAGACGTATTGACAGACGAAAACCGTTTGCGTCTTGAATAAATCAGTACGCAAACGGTTTTCGTCTTATAATACGGTTATGAATTGTACGAAACGAGGGGGTTGTTCATATGGTTGTTAGAGAGATCCCTACAGTCGAATACAAGGAAAGCGTTACGCCGACGTTTCTTAAAACGGTGAGCGCCTATGCAAACTACGGGACGGGCAAGATTGAGTTTGGCGTTGATGACGATGGCGTGGCTGTCGGCCTTGCGGATCCGGTTGCAGAATGCCTGCGCATCGAGAACATGATTAACGACAGTCTTGATCCCGCGCCCCGTTACTCGCTTGAGCCCGATGAGAAACACGGGACCGTAATCCTTACGGTTTATGAAGGGCAGGACAAACCCTATCGAAGCAAGGGAAAGGCCTACAGGCGAAACGATTCGGCAACGGTGGAGGTCGACCGGTTTGAGTATGGCAGGCTGACGCTCGAAGGCAGCAACGTAACGTTCGACGCGCTCACGTCGGCTCGCCAGGACTTGAGTTTTCACACGCTCGAGCATAAGTGTGTTGAACACCTCGGCATTTCCGAGCTAACGCCGGATATCATGCGTACGCTCCGCTTGCTCGGCAAGGATGGCTATACCAATGCCGCGGCGATTTTAGCGGATAAGAATGATTTTCCAGGCATCGACTGCGTCCGTTTTGGCGATACCGAGGATGTGATCTTGGATCGCGAGGCGGCGACAAATGTATCCGCAATTGAGCAGGTGGACAGGGCGGTGGCTATGTTTGCACGCTACTACCGTTATGAGCGTATCGAAGGGATGGAGCGCGTCCAAACCGATCGAATTCCTCTTGAGGCATTCCGCGAAGCTGTTGCAAACGCTTTGGTGCATCGGACGTGGGACGTTCGAGCGAACGTTCAAATTGCCCTGTACGATGATCGTGTCGTTGCGACCTCCCCCGGATCGCTGCCCGCCGGTTTGACGACGGAACAATACCTGTATGGGCAGATATCCGTGCTCAGAAACCCCATCGTTGCAGAGGCCTTCTTAAAGCTGGATTACATCGAGAAATTTGGTACGGGAATCGCGCGCATTAGACGTGCCTATCGCGATTCGATCAATCAACCAATTTTTGATGTTCGCGGCGGCATGGTGGCCGTCACATTGCCCGTTACCGATGCCTTTGAAGGGTCCGAGGAAGAGGTTCAGGTTCTCAAGGCCTTGTCGGGCGGGCGAATTATGTCGCGAAGCGAGATTGAAAAACAGACGGGGCTGAGCCGCATGCGGACGTTGGCGGCACTCGAATCTCTGCTTGAACGGAATGCAATCGTAAGGCAGGGAACCGGGCGGGCCACGAAATACAAGCGCTCATAGTCAAAAAGAGCCATGGTACAAGACGGACCCCAAGCCAGCGTTGGCTTGGGGTCCGTTATATCCCGGATGGTAACGGGCCGATTATTGTCAAGTTATAGCAAAGTATAGCGACGTACAGCAAAGTATAGTGAGATATAGCAAGCCGTATAGCGCGCCTTGATTTTCAACCCTTGATTATCAACCGTCCGTATTTCACAGCAACTTATAACAGGCTCGGGGTGCCAATTTGGGGTGCAGTAGTGCTGCACCACGAAAAGGGCCTATCTACTACGTTTAAGCCGCAGGGGTCAACCATAGCCGGCTCTTTCGAAAATCGACAAGCTGTCTACCTGCGGTTTTGTTTTCACGGTTTTCGGTATGGCCGAGGCTATCCGTGTTAACGTAGTAGATGGTCCACTTTTGTGGCAAGGGGGCCGATCTGCGGGCCAGGGTAGCTAAAAGAGCCCCGTCCCAAAAAGACTGATTGGGAGCTGGGGCGTGTCGATGCGATAGTATTGTATGGTGGTATTCGACAAACCGTGGGCTTCATCCGAGGGCTTTATGGAACAACACCAGCATTATCAGAGTCTGCAAGATCAGGCATACAACGCATTGCGCTCCAAGATCATCTATGCCGAGCTCAAGCCCGGCACGCGCCTTTCGGCGATTGGTTTGGAAAAGGAGACGGGGATCGGGCGCACGCCCATTCGTGAGTCCTTTGTGCGCCTGCGCGAGCAAGAGCTGGTGGAAACGCGTCCCAAGAGCGGCACCTACGTCTCTAAGATCAGCATGGAACACGCCGAGAATGCCTGTTTCTTGCGCGAGAAGCTCGAGAGAAGCGTGCTTATTAGATGCTGTTCGGTCGCTACGCCCGAGCAAAAGCATCGGCTCGAGCAGATTCTTGTCGAGTCCGAGTCGCTCGACCATAGTGAAACGCGTCGTTTCTTTGACCTGGACAACCTGTTCCACGAGACGTGTTTTGTGATTGCCGGTCGCCACATGTTGTGGGATTGGATGAAGAGCGTCAACACACATTTTGAGCGATACAACTGGTTGCGTATGGTGTCGCAGGATCTGGATTGGGAGCCGATTCGTCGGCAGCATCGCCGAATTCTCGAGGCTATTAAGAGGGGCGATACCGACACGGCGAGCTATCT
Organism: Collinsella sp.; assembly: GCA_048330275.1. Lineage (GTDB taxonomy): Bacteria > Actinomycetota > Coriobacteriia > Coriobacteriales > Coriobacteriaceae > Collinsella. The sequence goes on along the minus strand of DBFEIO010000026.1, from coordinate 83,061 downwards.
GGCGGAGACGCACTTGCATCTGATGCCCGAGGAGCAGGGCCCGGTTATCGCCTTGCATCCCGACTATTTTGAGCTGCCTAAAGACTCGTCTATCTAGCCCATCACCGCATCTGCTCGAGACGCAAAAACGATGCTGCTCACCTACAGCGTTTTGCAACCGAGTATTTTAAAAAATGCCTAAAATGGCTCAGACTGCTGGCAATTGGGAAACGGGGTGCGCTATGGCGCAGATGAGAATCAAGGACATTGCCGCCGAGGCGGGCGTGAGCCCGGCCACGGTCTCACGCTATCTCAACAACCGCCCCGGGCAGATGACCGAGGAAACCCGTGCTCGCATCGCGGCAGTTATCGAGCGCACCGGCTATCGTCCACGTGCCGCCGCGCGCAATCTGCGCAGCTCGCGCACCAACCTCATCGGCGTAATCTTGGCCGACATCGCCAACCCGTTCTCCAGCGCCATGCTCGAAGGACTTTCCGCCAGTGCCGCCGCGCGCGGCTGCTCGCTTATGACTGCCATTAGCGGCAACGACCCCGCAAAGGAAGCAGAGTCGCTTACCAGATTTATCGACGCTGGCGTGGATGGTCTGGTCGTCAATACCTGCGGTGGTAACGACGGGGCCATCGCCGCTGCCGCGGGACGCTTGCCCGTTGTGCTGCTCGACCGCGATGTTGCCGACAGCGGCATCGACTTGGTGATGTCCAACAACCGCGAGCTGGTTGCCGGGTTGGTCGACGAGCTCGCTGTTGCGGGCAGCGAGCGCCTGTGCCTGCTTACCGAGGCAAGCGACGATAGCCCCGTGTGTCGCGAGCGCGCCGAGGCGTTTGCCGACGAGCTTTCGCGCCGCGGTCTGGCCGGCGAGGTCGTCACCCTGGCCGACGGTGGCGTCGAGGGTGTCAGTCGCCTGGACGAGGCTATCCGCGAGTACGCAGGAAAAAAGCTCGGCCTCATTGCCGTCAACGGCCTGGTCTTTCTGCGTCTGACCGAGGCACTGGCGCAGCTGGGCCCCTCGCTGCCGGCGGGCCTTAAGATCGCGACGTTTGACGATTGCCCCTGGAACCACGTCCTCTTTGGCGGCGTGACCACGGCCGCGCAGGACACCCTCACCATCGCCGAGCGCGTAGTCGAGCGTCTGTCCGAGCGCATCGATGTGGTCACCACCACGGTGGGTGAGGCCGCAAGGTTGGCTCCCAAGCGCATCGAGATCCCCGGCCACATCGAACACCGCGCCTCGACCTCGCGCTAACCATTCGTTCGTGACCGCCTGTTCGCGCACGTTTTTTGAGCGCTTGATACGCTTTAACCCTGCGGAAACATTTTTCTGCGATAGTATCTGCGATATAGACCAGTCGAAACCCGCCCGAAAGAAAGGGGAGCGACATGAACCAGCAGAACATCGATTACGTACTCCGCTCCGTAGAGCAGCGTGACATCCGCTTTGTTCGTCTGTGGTTTGTCGACATTCTCGGCCGCCTCAAGAACTTTGCCATCAGCCCTGAGGACCTCGAGGTCGCTTTTGAGGAGGGTATTGGCTTTGACGGCTCCGCCATCGAGGGCTTTGCCACGCCCGAGGAAGCCGACATGCTGGCGTTCCCCGATGCTTCGACCTTCCAGATCCTGCCGTGGCGGCCGAGCCATAACGGCGTCGCCCGCGTGTTCTGCGACGTGTGCACTCCCGATTGCAAGCCCTTCGCCGGCGATCCGCGCGATGCCCTGCGCCGCATGTTCCACAAGGCCGAAAAGGCCGGCTACCTGCTCAACGTGGGTGCCGAGCTGGAGTATTACTACTTCCCCGACGAGCACACCCCCGAGCCGCTCGACAACGTGGGCTACTTCGATCTTTCGGTGAGTGACGCCGCTCGCGACCTGCGCCGCAACACGGTCCTCACGCTCGAGAAGATGTCCGTGCCCGTGGAGTATACCTTCCACGCCGCCGGTCGCTCGCAGCACGGCATGAGCCTGCGCCATGCCGAGGCCCTGAGCATGTCCGACGCTATTACCACGGCCAAACTCATCATTAAGCAGCAGGCCTACGAGAGCGGTTGCCACGCCTCCTTTATGCCCAAGCCGTTGGCGGGCGAGGACGGCAGCGCTATGTTCCTGTGCCAGTCGCTATTCGACCACGACGGCAACAACGTGTTTTGGGGCGAGGACGACGAGAAGTACCATCTCTCCGATATCGCCAAGCACTATATGGCCGGCATCCTGGCGCATGCCCGCGAGATCAGCGCTATCACCAACCCCACGGTTAACTCGTACAAGCGCATCACCACGGGCGGCGACTCCGTACCGCAGTACGCCACGTGGGGCCTGCGCAACCGCGCGAGTATGGTCCGCATCCCGGTCTACAAGCCCGGCAAGCAGCTGTCCACGCGCATTGAGCTTCGTAGCCCTGACCCCATGGCCAACCCGTACCTGGTCAACGCCGTCACGCTGGCGGCTGGTCTCGACGGTATCGAGCGCAAGCTGGAGCTTCCGCCCGAGGCCACGGCCGAGACGCTCAAGCTTACCGACCGTCAGATGGTCGAGGCCGGCTACACGCCGCTGCCGCGCTCGCTCAAAGAGGCGCTCGACGTGTTTGAGGACTCGCAGTTTATGAAGGATGCCCTCGGCGAGCACATCCACAGCTTCTTCCTCAAAAAGAAGCGCGACGAGTGGCATAAGTTTGAGTCTACGATCACCGAGTGGGAGATTAAGCATTACCTGGCGAACTCCTAATCGCGCTGGCTTGTTCCAGTACGATTGAGCTCATTTCTTTGGAGGCCGATATGTCCGAAAAGAGTGCCCTGTTCATGGCGCGCACGACGCGCTTCCACGAGTTTGCCCGCAGCCTGACGACCACCCTGGGTGTCGAGGTGAGCCTGGCCACTCCCGATTCGCCGACTGCGGCGCACGACTTTGACCTGCTGATCCTCGATTCCGATGGCATCCGCAGTGACCGCATCGATCAGATTGCCAAATGGCTCGACGACCGCGGCGGCGTCCCCATGCTGGTGATCGTCGACGACGAGGCGCTCGGTACCTTGCGCCTGCCCAATCACGCGCATGCCGACTTTGTGTGCCCCACGGCGACGCCCAACGAGCTCAAGGCTCGTGCGCAGCGCCTGATGGGCGAGGAGGAGACCGTCACCGCCGACGATGTGCTCAACATCGATAACCTCGAGATTAACCTGGCCACCTACCAGGTGACGCTCGATGATGAGCCCATCGACCTGACGCTGATGGAGTACTCGCTGCTGAGCTTTTTGGCGACGCATCCCAACCGCGCCTACAGCCGCGAAGTGCTGCTGCACCGCGTGTGGGGCTTTGAGTACTGCGGCGGCACACGTACCGTCGACGTGCACATCCGACGCATCCGCTCCAAGGTGGGCCCGCAGATCGCGGCGCACATCACCACCGTCCGCGGCGTGGGCTATCTGTTTAAGGACTAGATTTCCACCACAAAGGGGACAGGCACCTTTGTGGTGGTTTTGACGCAGGTGCGGGTTCCTCTCGAATCTGCAGCAGAACTTAAGCCTTCCTAAAAGATTGCGTTCTCATACACGTTCGCCCGCATATTGGGGTACAACTCAACGTGAACAATGATGGCCCGCCACATGTTTGGCGGGCCTTTGGTTATTAGACGAAAGGATCGCAGCCATGAGCGAGAACGATTCCCAGCGTCCCCAGGATGCGGGCAACGCCGGCGAGACTCAGCAGCAGCCGCGCGTGCAGGTGGAGTCGACGCCTGCCGGTGGTAACAACATTCCCTATGTGCAGGCCTACGACACGCAGACCGGCCAGCCGCTGGGTGGTCAACAGGTCGTGAACAAGCACACGGTGGTCAAGACCAAGACCAAAAAGCTGCCGATCTTTATTACGGCACTCGCCGGCTGTGCCTGCGGAGCCCTGTTGGTTATCGCGCTCATTATGAGCGGCACGCTCGATATCGGCGGCGGCAAGAATGCCGTGACGGCGGGCGCTTCGGGTTCGTCGACGCAAAAGATCACCATCGACTCCGAGGACACCACGCTGGCCGAGGCCGTTTCTGCCAAGGCATTGCCCTCCGTGGTTTCCATCACCGCCACTTCGAGCGGTAGCCAGAATGGCTCGCTTTCGCAGTCTGCCGACGAGTCGGATAGCTCGGGCAGCGTCGGTTCGGGCGTGGTGCTCGATACCGAGGGCCACATTCTCACCAACAACCACGTGGTCGATGGTTACGACCAGTACGTGGTGACCATGGACGACGGCACCACCTACGAGGCCGAGTTCGTGGGCAACGACGCCTCGAGCGACCTTGCCGTCATCAAGCTCAAGGACGCCGACGCCTCCAAGCTCACGCCGATCGAAATCGGTGATTCCTCCAAGCTCAACGTGGGCGAGTGGGTCATGGCGATCGGGTCGCCGTTCGGCAACGAGCAGTCTGTCTCCACGGGTATCGTGTCGGCGCTGTATCGCTCCACGGCCATGAGCTCTACCAGCGGCAACACCATCTATGCCAACATGATCCAGACCGATGCCGCCATCAATCCGGGCAACTCCGGCGGCGCGCTCGTCAACGACAATGGCGAGCTTGTGGGTATCAACTCGCTTATCGAGAGCTACTCGGGCTCCAGCTCGGGCGTGGGTTTTGCCATTCCGGTTAACTACGCCAAGAACATTGCCGACCAGATCATCGACGGTAAGACGCCGGTGCATCCGTACATGGGCGCTACGCTTTCGAGCGTCAATGCGCTTAACGCCCGCACCAACAAGTTGAGCACCGATAGCGGCGCGTATGTGGCGAGCGTCGTTGAGGATGGTCCTGCCGCCAAGGCCGGCATTCAGGAGGGCGACGTCATCACCAAGCTGGGCGACGATGAGATTTCGAGCGCCGACGGCCTGATCATCGCGCTGCGCAGCCACGAGGTGGGCGAGAAGGTCGAGATCACGCTCATGCGCGGCAAGGAAGAGAAGAAGGTCACGGTTGAGCTGGGCTCCGACGAGGAGCTACAGAACCATCAGCAGAACGACAGCGCGACCGATACCGGCAACGGCGGTATTACCGACGAGCAGCTGCGCCAGTATCTGGAGGAGCTGCTTGGCCAGCAGGGCCAGGGTCAGGGCAACGGCCAGGGTTTCTAACGAGCCGTTTCGCACATATCGAAGCCAGAGGGGCTGTTCCGCCAGCGCGGGACAGCCCCTCTTTTCGCGATGATCCCTTGGAGACGGAGGAAAACGGATCATTTAGAACTGGCAAGGGCATGGTTTAATCGCGCGATCCACCCCAGTCTGGCGGCTGCCGATTCGGTGCGGTTCGAAAGGGTTATTCGGCGCCATGGTGACCGGTGGTACTCTTGTATCCGTTTGAAATCGAGCGAAGGAGTGCCGCTATGGAGCAATCGAGCCTGTTTGGTGACGGCGTGGACATCGATACCGAAACGCCCGCGAGCGTGGATGCCGCCGCACCGGCCGATGCCCGTGCCCAGGCGGCGGCGCGTGCGGCCGAGCTGCGCCACGAGCTCGATTACCACGCCTATCGCTACTACATGCTCGATGCGCCCGAGATCACGGACGCCGCCTTTGACAAAATGCTCGTTGAGCTGCAGGAAATCGAGGCGACCTACCCCGACCTGGTGACCCCCGACAGCTATACCCAGCGTGTGGGCGGCTACGTGAGCGAGCAGTTTACGCCGGTCACGCATGTGGCACGCATGTACTCCATGGACGATGCCATGGACCTGGACGAACTCGACGCGTGGCTCCAGCGCGCCGAGGATGCGCTCGGTGCCGGCAGCGTCACCTATACCTGCGAGCTTAAGATCGACGGCCTGGGCGTGGCCCTTACCTACCAAAACGGCACCTTCGTACGCGCCGCCACGCGCGGCGACGGCACCACGGGCGAGGACGTGTCGCTCAACGTGCGTACCATCAAGGATGTGCCCATGCACCTGTCCGAGCCTGCGCTCGCCCACATGGGTGCCGACCGCGAGCGCACCATTGAGGTGCGCGGCGAGGTCTACATGCCCAAGGGCAGCTTTGTGCGTCTGAACGACGAGGCCGATGCCGAGGGCCGCGACCCCTTCGCCAACCCGCGCAACGCCGCCGCCGGCAGCCTGCGCCAAAAGGACCCCAAGGTCACGGCGCGCCGCGACCTGGCTACCTTTATCTACGCCATTGCCGATACCGATCCGCTGCACGTCCACAGCCAGCGTGAGTTTCTCGACTGGCTGCGCAGTGCCGGCTTTAGCGTCAACCCCAACGTGGCACGCTGCGCCACGCCGGCCGAGGTCCACGAGTTCTGTGCCCAGGCCCTCGAGCATCGCGGTGACCTGGACTACGACATCGACGGCGTGGTCGTAAAGGTCGACAGCTTCCAACAGCAGCTCGACCTGGGCTTTACCGCCCGTGCGCCGCGTTGGGCCATCGCCTTTAAGTTCCCGCCCGAGGAAAAGCAGACCGTCCTGCGCGAGATTCGCATCCAGGTGGGCCGCACCGGTGTGCTCACGCCGGTCGCTGAGTTCGACCCGGTGACGGTCGCCGGCTCCACCATCGCGCGCGCCACGCTGCACAACATCGACGAGATCCGCCGCAAAAACGTGCGCGAGGGCGACACTATCATCGTGCACAAGGCAGGCGACGTGATTCCCGAGGTCGTGGGCCCCGTGCTCGACAAGCGCCCGGCCGACAGCGTTGACTGGCAGATGCCCGAGGTCTGCCCCGTGTGCGGCAGCCCCGTGGTGCACGAGGACGGCGAGGTGGCCTACCGCTGCGTGTCCATCGACTGCCCCGCACAGCTCAAGGAGCGCCTGCTCCACTGGGTGAGCCGCGGTTGCATGGACGTGGACGGCCTGGGCGACGAGATTGTCGACAAGATGATCGCCGCCGGCCTTATCCACGATGTCGCGGACTTCTACCAGCTCACAGTCGACGACATCGCCGGCCTGGACACGGGCCGCGTGTATGCCAGCTCCAACAGCAAAAAGGGCGTCAAGAAGGGCGACCCCATTCCGGTGGGCCTCAAGACGGCCGAGAAAATCATCGTCGAGCTCAACAAGTCTAAGAGCCAGCCGCTCGGTCGCGTGCTGTTTGCCTTGGGTATCCGTCATGTGGGCAAGAGTGTGGGCGAGGTCATTGCCGAGCGATTCCTGTCGATTGACAAGCTCATCTTGGCGAGCGAAGAGGACATCGCCGAGTGCGAGGGCATCGGTCCCAAGATTGCGGCGAGCGTCAAGCAGTTCCTGGCCGTGCCCGAGAACCTTGCCGTGCTGGAACGCCTGCGCCAGGCGGGCCTGTCGCTCGAGGTCGACTTGGGCGCCGCGCACGCGCAAGCCGCAGCCGACGCTGGCGTGGCAGGCGAGCTTGCCGACGCACAGCCACTCGCGGGTCTGACCTTCGTGCTCACCGGCACACTCGTCAACCGCACCCGCGACGAGGCGGGCGCGGCGCTCAAGGTGCTTGGCGCCAAGGTTTCGGGCAGTGTGTCAAAGAAGACGAGCTATCTGGTCGCCGGCCCCAAAGCGGGCTCCAAGCTCGCCAAGGCCGAGCAGCTGGGCGTGCCCGTGCTGGATGAGGACGCGCTCGAGCAGATTCTCGCTACTGGTCAGGTGCCGGAGGCGTAATGGATATCGAGAATCTCAATTGCTCGCAGGTGGAAGGGCGCGCGAGGCAAGGCCAAGTACAGGCGAAAGAGCGCTTAATGATGCGAATTTGCGTTGCCGAGCGCGAGCGCGCGGCGGGTGCATCTCGCGATGCCTTTGAGGCGTTGACCGAGTTAGAGGCGAGGCTCGGTCTAGCCTAGAGAGACCGGCACCGTGATCTGCGTCACGTAGGTCGCCGGGTCGTCGCTGATGATGTCGTCGATCAGGGCGATTTTGCGTCGCCCCGCTACGCTACCAGTTTGTCAAAAGCCCCACGGCGGTTGAGCACGGTAAATGCAATCACACAGATGACCGCCGACAGAATGGACCCGCACGGCGAGGCGATGCCCATGGGAAACAACGTATCGGAATAGGCGTTCGACAGCAGCCATGCACCGGGCACGCGAATGAGCGCCACGGCCAGCACGTTGTGCGCAAAGCCGATGTAGCTCTTGCCGTATGCAGCGAAAAAGCCGCTAAAGCAAATGTGGATGCCGGCAAAAATCGCGTCGAAAATATAACTGTGCATATAGCCGGTACCGGCGGCGACCACCGCGGGGTCCTTGGCAAAAAAGCCGATAAACGCCGGTGCCACCAGCCACATCAGCACCGTGATCAGGCAACCGTACACGACCGAGATGGTCATGGCATCTTTGAGCACCTGACGCGCGCGGTCGCCCTTGCCTGCGCCGGCGTTTTGCGCCGTGAGCGCGCTGACGGTGGCACCCATGGAACTCGGCACAATGAACAAAAAGCTGATCATCTTCTCGACCAGGCCCACGGCGGCGGCGTCGACCAGGCCGCGGTGGTTGGCGATGACGGTGATAAACATAAACGCCACCTGGATGCAGCCGTCCTGCACGGCTACGGGCACACCGATCTTAAGAATGCTGCCGAGCACTTCGGGCTGGGGGCGCAGGTCGCTGCGCTTAACGTGGATGTTCGTGCGACGGCTCTTGAGCCACACGAGCGCGAGGGCCACGCTCGCCGTCTGCGCGATGACCGTGCCGAGCGCCGCACCCACGGGGCCGAGTCCCATGTGACCGATAAACAGAAAATCAAGCGCGATGTTGATGATGCATGCCACGCCAATCACGTACATGGGCGAGCGCGAATCGCCTAGGCCGCGAAAGATGGCCGAGAGGATGTTGTACGCGGCGATAAAGGGAATGCCCATAAAGCAGATACGCAGGTAGGCGGCGGTTCCTTCGACCGCTTCGGCCGGCGTGCCAATGAGCGCCACGATCTGCGGACACAGTGCGAGCAGGACAGCGGCCAGCACCACCGAGACACCCATAAAGAGCGTGATGGTGTTGCCGATGGCGGTCTCGGCGCGGTCAAACCGACGCGAACCCACGGCGTGGCCGACGATAACCGTCGTTCCCATGGCCAGGCCCACGAGCGTCACGGTAATGATATAGAGCGTCTGCGCGCCGTTGCCCACGGCGGTGATGCCGGCGGCGCCGCTAAACTGCCCCATCATGTACAGGTCGGCCATGCCGTAGAGCATCTGCAAAAAGTACGAGAGCATATAGGGCAGGGCAAAGACCGCGATGGTCTTAAGGACATTGCCGCGTGTGAGGTCGTGTTCCATGGGCGGGGCTTTCTGGCTTGGTCTGTTTACGTACCAGTGTAGTGAAAACCCTACAACGATTGTAGAGTCAAGGTTTGTGTTGGCGGCGGGGCGAAAAAGTCACGCTCGCGTTCATTTCCAATTGAATACAGGGGCGCGTCCTGTGAGCATGGCGTCTGCACTAGCCTTGCAGAAATCGATTTCGCATCACTTGACACCGCCGCACGGCGCGCCATAATACGTGGGTTTGCGAACAACGTTTGATGGGGGATGAACCTGCGTGCGCAATCTCAAGATTTTGTTTTCCTATCTGGGGACATACCGCCGCGATGCCATACTCGGCGTGCTCTTTGTGACGGCCGAGACGGCGCTCGAGCTGTTTATCCCGGTCATCATGGCAAATATCATCGATGTGGGCGTGCCCGCGGGCGACATCAACTACATGCTGTTGCAGGGCACGTATATGTTGGTATGCGCCGCATTTTCGCTGGTACTTGGCTTGGGCTATGCACGCACGTCTGCTCGCGTCGCCTCGGGGCTGGGCGCTAACCTGCGCGAGGCCGAGTATCGCAAGATCCAGACGCTCGCTTTTGGCAATCTGGACAACTACGACGCCAGCTCGCTGGTCACTCGCATGACCACCGATATCACCGTCATCCAAAACGCCATCGGCAACGGCTTTCGCCCCATGGTGCGCGGGCCGGTAAATCTGGTCATGGGCCTCGTCTACGCTTTTGCGCTCTCGCGTGAGCTCGCGGCGGTCTTTGCCGTCATTCTGCCGATGCTCGCCATCGTGCTCGGTATCATTACCGTGCGCGTGAGCCCGCTCTACCGCCAACTCCAGACCTCGATGGACCACCTTAACGGCGTGGTGCAAGAGGACCTTACCGCCGTGCGCGCCGTGAAGGCTTACGTGCGCGCCGAGCACGAGTGCGACAAGTTCGACACCGTCAATACCGAGCTCGCCGGCACGGCGACCAAGACCTTCGGCACTGCCGTGCTCAACCTGCCGGTGTTCCAACTCTCGATGTACGTGGCGGCGCTTTCCATTCTGTGGATCGGCGGTCGCATGATCCTTGCCGGCGAGCTCGGCGTGGGCTCGCTCACGGGCTTTATGAGCTATGTGCTGTTGATCATGAACTCGCTCATGATGATTTCCAACGTGTTTTTGCTGCTCACGCGCGCTCTCACGAGTGTAGGCCGTATTGCGGAGGTGCTCGATGAAGAGCCCTTTATCGCCAACCCTGTGGGAGACCTCGCGACTGCGGCGCCAGCGGACGGCAGTATCGAGTTTCGCGACGTTTCCTTTAAATACCGCACGGATGCAGCCGAGGATGTGCTCGAGCATATCGACCTTCGCATCGAGAGCGGCTCGACGGTGGGCATCCTCGGCGGCACGGGCTCGGGCAAGAGCTCGCTTGTGCAGCTGATTGCACGCCTGTACGACGCCACCGAGGGCGCCGTGCTTGTGGGCGGGCGCGATGTGCGCGATTACGACCTGGCCGCCTTGCGCGACGCCGTGGGCATCGTGCTACAAAAGAACGTGCTGTTTACGGGTACCGTGCGCGAGAACCTGCAGTGGGGCGCGCCCGATGCCACCGACGAGGAGCTGCTGCGTGCCTGCCGGGCGGCATGCGTGGACGAGTTCCTAGATCGCATCGGCGGACTCGACGGCTATCTGGGCCAGGGCGGTGCCGGCGTCTCGGGCGGACAAAAACAGCGTCTGTGCATCGCGCGTACGTTGCTCAAACATCCGCGTGTGCTCATCTTTGACGATTCGACCAGCGCGGTCGATATGGCGACCGACGCCAAGATTCGTGAGCATATCGCTCAGATTCCCAATACGACGGTGATTGTCATTGCGCAGCGCATTGCGAGCGTCATGGATGCCGACCGCATTATTGTGTTGGACGACGGCCGTGTCCACGGCGTGGGAACGCATGAGGAGCTGCTGGCGGGCGATAGCATCTACCAGGAGATTTACGCCTCGCAGATGGAGTTTGCGGGGGATGCGGGCGTCGTGGACGGCGCAAATGCCCCGTCTTCCGCCGGCCCCAACGAATCAATTCAAGCCACGGAAGGGGGTGAGCGCCATGCCTAAGACATCCGCTCAGGCCCGTCCCGCCAATCTGGCGCAGACGCTCCGCCGCCTGCTCTCCTACATGGGCCACGCCAAGTTCTCGCTGCTCGCAGTGGGTGTGCTTGCCTCTGTTGCGGCCATCGCAAGCCTTGCCGGTACCTACATGGTGCGCCCCATCGTCAACGGTTTGGCAACGGGCGGCGAGGAACTGCTCGCTAAGCAGGTTATCTTTACCGCTGCCATCTACGCCGCGGGCGTGCTCTCGGCTCTGGGCTACTCGCAGATTATGGTGCGCGCGGCCCAGCGCGTGGTCTCCGATATCCGCCGCGACCTGTTTGCGCACATCCAGACGCTGCCGCTCAGTTACTTCGACAGCACGCGCTCAGGCGACATCATGAGTTTCTTTACCAACGACGTCGACACCGTCTCCGAGGCGCTCAACAACAGCTTTGCCAACGTGATTCAGGCGAGCATCCAGGTGGTCGGCACCACGGCCATGCTCATCATCCTCAACTGGCAGCTCACGATTATCACGCTCGTGTGCGATGTGGCCATTGTGCTGTACGCGCGCTACTCGGGCATGCGTTCCAAGCGCTTTTTTGCCGCCCAACAGGCGTCGCTGGGCGATTTGGACGGATATATCGAAGAGATGGTCTCGGGCCAAAAGGTCATCAAGGTCTTTAGTCACGAACAGGCCAACGTGGCTGGTTTTGACGCACGCAACCAAGAGCTGCGCCGCACCGGTGGTGCCGCGCAGGCCTACGCCAACTCGATGGTTCCCATGACCGTGGTGATCGGCTATGCCAACTACGCCATCGTTGCGGTGGCAGGCGGCATGCTCTGCATCAACGGTCTGGCCGATGTAGGTGCGCTCGCAAGTTACCTGGTCTTTGTGCGTCAGGCCGCCATGCCCATCAACCAGTTTACGCAGCTGGGCAACTTTTTGCTCAACGCGCTGGCCGGTGCCGAGCGCCTGTTTGCCGCCATGGACCTTAAGCCCGAGGTGGACGAGGGCTGCGTGGAGCTGGTGCAGACGGGCGACGCCGCGTGGGCGTGGAAGATTCCCGAGGGCCAGGGCGTGGGCACATATGGGCACCTGCACGACGTGGCCGCTGTTGATGAGTCGGGCCGCGCGGTGGCTGCCGACGGTACCGAGCTCACGTGCGGCTTGGTCCCACTTGCCGGCGACGTGCGCTTCCATGCCGTGGACTTTTCCTACGTGCCGGGCACCCGCGTGCTCACGGACCTCAACCTGTTTGCCAAGCCGGGGCAAAAGATCGCGTTTGTGGGCTCGACGGGTGCCGGAAAGACGACCATCACCAACCTCATCAACCGCTTCTACGAGGTCGATGACGGCGAGATCACGTACGACGGCATCGACGTCAAGCACATTGCCAAGGCCAGCCTGCGCGGGTCGCTCGGCATTGTGCTGCAGGACACGCGCCTGTTTAGCGGCACCATTGCGCAGAACATCCGCTTTGGCAAGCTCGACGCGACCGACGAGGAGGTGCGCGCCGCTGCCGAGGCAGCCTGCGCCGACTCGTTTATCCGCCGCCTGCCTAGAGGCTACGACACGCCGGTCACGGCCGACGGCGCCAACCTGTCGCAGGGCCAGCGCCAGCTGCTCGCCATTGCGCGCGTGGCCGTCGCCGACCCGCCGGTGCTCATCCTGGACGAGGCCACGAGCTCTATCGACACGCGCACCGAAAAGCTCATCGAGCGCGGCATGGACCGCATCATGCGTGGCCGCACCACGTTTATGATCGCGCACCGCCTGTCCACCGTCCGCGACGCCGATGCCATCATGGTCCTCGAACACGGCCGCATCATCGAGCGCGGCACGCACGAAGAGCTGCTCGCCCAGCACGGCGAGTACTGGCAGCTGGCACATGGCTTAAAAGAGCTGGATTAACCCGTTCGAGCACGATGCTTTGACCCCTCCGTGCCCCTCACCTCGCCTCAAACCATCACAACATTCGACGTTTTTTGCCAAAAACGGGAAAAGCATCGAATGTTGCGATGGTTTTTCTACCACTCGATCGGGTGGAATCGCTTTCTTGCGCACGAAGGTGTGCGGACCCGTGGGCAGGGGAATAAGGTTGGTTATCCGACTCCATTGGAGGGCTCATGGACCTGCCGATCGTCCTGTCCCATAAGACCGCTTGGCTGTACCACAACGTGGCGCGCCCGTCCGAGCCGCTCTCGCGAGCAAGCAGCCTATACGATGAGGATTCGCCTGCTAACGAGGCGGAGCCGACTGCGGGCCTGCCCAAATTGGGACTCGATGCCAAGGGGCTGAGGGCTTCAACGGCCGTCGGGATTGTTACCGACCATCTGGTTTCGCTTGGTGTTCCACGAGAAGAGCTCGATCATATCGATACGCTCGTCAACTTCGATTTTGAGCGCTCGACGCCGGCTGGATTTAGGTGCCACGTGTTTGGGGCGCCGGTACCTCCAGACCATCTTATCGAGGTGGCAGAGGGTCTTCTGGTGGTTGATGAGGCCATGTGCTTTGTCCAGGCGGGTCCGTGGATGAGCGAGCCCGAACAGCTGGAATATGGCTACGAAATCTGTGCCCGATACCATTTGAATCATCTGTCGACGGACGATTATGTCGAGATGCCCCAGTTTGCCCATCAGCTGCAATTGCACCGGGCGATGAACGCCATCGCGCTCGCTATGGGGCTTAAGTGCGACCGAAGCGAAGCGTTCCAAAAGCGGCAGAACGACCTGCGAGAATTCGTGATTCGGCACTGGGACGGCGGTCTTTAGGGGCGCTTTGGTCCTTCTACGGGGTGCCGTGGGCAGGCAAACCATCACAACATTCGACGTTTTTTGCCAAAATCGGGAAAAGCATCGAATGTTGTGATGGTCTGTATGCTGAGGATGGGCTTGGAAAGCCGGTCTTGCTCGAAGCGACCTGTCCTGTCGTACGGGTGTCGGCATGATTCTCGCGTGGGGTATTATGTTTTCCGAAGAATAAAACACCGCGTGAGGGGAGGGCTGCGTGGACGGGCACGTGCAACATGACGGTTTTGGCCGCGATATCAACTACCTGCGCATTGCCGTTACCGACAAGTGCAATTTCCGCTGCATTTACTGCATGCCGGCCGATGGCGTGGCGCCCCGCGCGCACGACGAGCTGCTCAGCGCCGAGGAAATCGCCCGCTTTGTGCGCTTGGTGGCGGGGGAGGGCATTCGCCGCGTACGCCTGACGGGCGGCGAGCCGCTGGTCAGCCGCCGTATCATTCCGCTTATTCGCGACATCCGCGCGATCCCGCAGATCGAGGACATCTCGCTCACCACCAACGGCGCCCTGCTGCCCAAGCTGGCGCCGCAGCTCAAAGATGCCGGGCTTAACCGCGTCAACATTTCGCTCGACACGCTCGACCCTACGCTGTTTGGAAAGATCACGCGCCTGGGTCGACTCGAGCAGACCATGGCCGGCATCGACGCGGCGCTGGCTTGGGGCTTTGAGCCCGTTAAGGTCAACTGCGTTGTGGTGCGCCGGCTCAATCAAGATGTGGCGGCCCTCGCGCGGCTCACGCTCGACCGCCCCATCCACCTGCGCTTTATCGAATATATGCCCATCGGCGACGAGCGCACGAGCTCGCATTGCGCTGTGGACCCGCATGCGCCTGCGCTCAATCCGGCGCTGTGGGATGCGAGCGACACCGTGCCGAGCGACGAGCTGCGGGCGCGCATCAATGCCGGGGCCGCCGCGGTTGGTCTGGGCGAGCTTGAGCCGCTCGACATCAACGACGCTCCTGCCGGCGCGGGCCCTGCACGCTACTGGCACTTTCCGGGCGCGGCGGGAACGGTCGGCTTCATCAGCGCCATGTCCAACCATTTTTGCGCGAATTGCAACCGTCTGCGCCTGACGGCAGACGGCAACGTGCGTCCGTGCCTGTTCAGCGATGCCGAGTATTCGGTGCGCGACGCCCTGCGCCGTGGTGATGATATGCAGGTACTTTCGATTTGGCGCGATGCCGTGGCCCACAAACCGCAGGAACACGCGATAATTGAGGGCACGCAACGATTTATGTCCCAAATCGGAGGATGATCATATGGCCAAGAGCAGGTACGCCGATGCCACCAAGGCCGCTCGCCGGGCCGCGATGTCTGCCCACAAAGTCACGGCTGCGGCGAATGCTGGCAACGCCGACGCGTCCGCGCAGCCGACTGCCGGCGCTGCTGTCGGGCCCGCCCGTGACGCCCGTCGCGACGAGCTGACACACGTGGACGCCAAGGGCGAGGTGCGCATGGTCGACGTGTCCGACAAGGCCGAGACCCATCGCATCGCCATCGCCGAGGGCACCATCCTCATGCATCCCGAGACGCAGGCCATGGTGCTGCAGGACCGCGCCAAAAAGGGCGACGTGCTTGCCTGCGCGCGCGTGGCGGGCATTATGGCCATCAAACGCACGAGCGACATCATTCCCATGTGCCATCCGCTGCTCATTACTAAGAGCAAGTGCGACATTGCGCCCATCGCTCCGGCGGGGACGCCGGCCGAGGACGTGCCCGAGGGCTGGGCGCCGGCGCGCGTGGACGGGCAGGTTGGCTTTCACGTACTGGTTACGGCGGGCGTGACGGGCAAGACGGGTATCGAGATGGAGGCTCTGACCGGCGCGAGTGCCGCGTGCCTGACCATCTATGACATGTGCAAGGCGGTCGATCGCGGCATGGAGATCGTCGACGTGCGCCTGCTGCACAAGGAGGGCGGCCGCTCGGGCGTGTGGGATCGTGCAGAGCGTCAGGCCGCTGCTGTTGAGGCCGTGGGAGCCGCGGGCGACGCACCCGCGAGCGCGCCCGTCGCCGTCGCGCCCGCAGCTCCGGCCCCGGTCGTCCCCGCGATCGCGTTTATCGGCTACCAAAACTCGGGCAAGACCACGCTCGTCGAGAAGGTCATCGCCGAGCTCACCCGCCGTGGCCTGCGCGTGGGTTCGCTCAAGCATCACGGGCACCACGGCTTCGATATCGACGTGCCCGCTAAGGACACCTGGCGCCATCACCAGGCCGGATCCAAGCACGTGGGTCTCATCTGCGCCACGCGCTGGGCGGAGTACGCCGACACGCGCGAGGAGGACGAGATGCCCGCGCGCGAGCTGCTGTCGCGCTACAACGATGCCGACGTGGTGATCATTGAGGGCTACAAGACCGAGGGCTTCGACAACATCGTGGTCGCGCGCTCCGGTGTCGACCGTCTGCGTGGCAAGAGCTCACTCGACCTGGTCGACGGTCACACGCTGGCCCTTGCCTGCAACGAAGCCCTGGCGCGTCAGGCCTTCGACGCCGGCTTTGCGACCCGAGCCATCAACATCAACGACGCCCGAGCCATCTGCGATCTGATCCAAGATCATCTGGCCTAAAACCTGCCAAAAAGGGACAGGTTTGTTTTGGCAGGTTTTATCTGGGCAAACGTCATTTCCACCACAAAGGGGGACAGGCGCCTTTGTGGTGGTTTTTGCTTTGGTAGATGTGTGGGACATGCCTTACAATCTACCAAGTAGTTCATACTGAGCGAAAAACGGAGAGAAGGGTCCTGATGCGTCCTTAATGTTTCATGCGGATAGATTGATTTGACAGACGGTGGCGAATACCCACCGCCCGTATTCGTATGAAACAAGGAGTCTCCATGCTCGCATCTCTTCTCTCAAAACCTCAACCTTCGCTGTCCATGCAGGCCAAGCGCCTGGTAGCGATGCGCTTTCTCATCTACACCGGGTTTCAGACCAGCTACTTTATCGGCGTCATCGGAACGCTTACCTATGCGGACGATGCCTCGGTCGTCGCGACATCGCTGGCCGTCCTGTTCATGAACGTTTTCGTGATCCTGGGATCCTTTGCGGGCGGCGCTGCGCTCGACGCATGGGGTCCGCGCCGCCATTTCTTGCTGAGCATCATCGGCGCTCTCGCAACTGGCACGGCAATCATCGCCTTTGGTAGCGCGACCGGCGTCGTCCTGCTCGGCGCGGTGTTTCTGGGCTTTGTGATGGGATTCGCCCAGCCCGTCGCCACGTCCTATCCGGCCTACCTCACCAACGACCCCGTCGAGCTCAAAGACATCAACTCCGCCATCGCCATGGTTTCAAACGTGAGTATCATCGTTGGCCCCACGCTGGGCGGCTTTGTCGCGGCGGCTGCGTCGTCGCGCGCGGTGTTCGTGCTCATGATGCTCTTTACCGTGCTGGCGCTCGTCGCCGGTTGGGGCTTTAGGCCGCAGACCAGCCATGTCGCCGGGCATGCGGATGCCGATTCGACAGAGGAAGGGGAGCGTGCGGGACAAAGCTCCAACCCCAGCACGCCCGCCCGCGCCACCTTCGCGACCAGCATCAAGACAGTCTTCACCAACAGCGTCCTCGCGCTACTTTTCTGCATTATTTTTCTCTCGAACTTTGGCTACGGAGCCTTCGATCCGCTCGAGTCGTTTTTCTATCGCGATGTCCTACGCGTCGGCGTTGAGTGGATGGGCTGGCTCTCGTCGGCTTCGGGCGTGGGCGCGGTGCTGGGTGCCGTGCTCGCGCTCCACTTGCCGCCGCACCTGGTCAACCTTAAAACGCTGCTCGTGGCGCTCATGTCCGTGGGCCTGGGAAGTCTGCTCTATGTGGGGACACCGTACGTGGGCGTGGCCCTCATCGGCCAGATCGCCCTGGGCATAGCTTGGGGTGTCGTCAACCCGCTCCACAACACCATTGTGCAAACGACGGCTCCGCTCGAGCAGCTCGGTCGCGTGAACTCGGTCATGGGCTTTGGCAATATGTTTGCCGGCGTGGCCCCGCTGACGATTGCACCGTGGCTGGCGGCAACATTTGGCGTACAACGGACACTCGTGGGGGCGGGCATGGTCGTGACGGCGGTCCCTGCGGCGTTGCTGCTGTTTGGACGCAATCACTTGGAACGTGCCGTAAAGCGGTAAGAAACTATCACAACATTCGGTAAAAATCGCGATTTTGCCGAAAAACATCGAATGTTGTGACGGTTTGGCCCGCAAACGTCACTTCCACCACAAAGGGGGCCAGGCACCTTTGTGGTGGTTTTTGCTTTGACGGGCCGCGCCTGTGCCTTGGTATACCATGTACGCCGTTCACGAATACACCCCACACCGCCGCACAACCCAGAAAGGCCCCCATGGACGCCACCTTCAGCCACATCAAAGCCGTGTTCTGCGATATCGACGGTACGCTGCTCACGAGCCGGCACACGGTGTCCCCGCGTACCGTGGCGGCGATCCGCGCCCTGCGCGAGCGTGGCGTGCTCTTTGGCCTGTGCACCGGGCGCGACGCCCACGCGACCGAGGCCATGTACGAGCTCTGGGGTATCGAAGGCCTGGTGGACGTGCTCGTGGGCTGCGGTGGCGCCGAGGTCATCGACCGCGCGCACGACATCAACGAGCTGAGCTATCCGCTGCCGGGCGAGACCATCGCGCGCATCTGCAAGCACATGGCGGACCTTCCGGCAACACCCGTCTGCCCCCGAGACGGCGTGTTCTACGTGCCCGAGAGCAACGCGTGCGTCGAGCACCTGTCGCGCGTCGACGGTGTGCCCTACCAGGTGGTCGATTTTGCCGAGTTCTTGCGCGAGCCGCAGCCCAAGGTGATGTTTACCATGGCGCCCGAGGTAATGCCGCGGATGATTGAGCGAGCATCGACGTTTGCCGATAACACTGTTAAGGCGGCGGCTCTGCAAACCACGCAGCGGCTCTACGAGTTCATGGATCCGCGCGTGTCCAAGACGCGCGGCCTTGTGCGCGTGGCGGAGCTCAACGACATGGAGCTCCAGGACATCTGCGTGTTTGGCGATGCGGACAACGACACCTGCATGGTGGCTGACGCCGGCGTGGGCGTGGCCATGGCAAACGGCAGCGATGCCACCCGTGCCGCCGCCGATTTTGTAACCGCCAGCAACGACAAAGACGGCATCGCGATCTTTATCGAGGAACATCTGCTGTAGCGCTGGGGGAGAACCACCGCAGAAGGGGGCAGGCTCTTTTGCGGTGGCCTCAGGCGATTTGGGCGAATTGATACTTAAAATCTGTGGGAAAATTCAAATATTGTTGTCTGAACATCATGCTTCTAACCACCGATGGGTTTAAGATATTCTCATCAATTTGGTAGGATATTCATCCCGGTTGATGACCTACCGCTCACGGTCGATTTTCGACCGTTCACAGGATGTTTGCTCTTGAGCAAAATGTTGTGCAAATAAATCTAATGCCATTAAAAAATAATACGCAACTAAATTACCAGCAGAAACAAAAAATAGATAGCGAATAAACGAAGGCAAATCCGAGCAATTGTCAAGAGAATTGAGAACTCACTACAAAACTATCGGTTTTATTTGCTCAGATGTTTAAACAATCGCTATAATTGCATTACTAAACGAGCGCAATTACAGATTGCGCAGATACGTTTGATGGTGAAAGAGCAAGATCGCGGTCTCTTGGGGAGGAGACATCGATGAAAGCGAATTCGGACAAATCTAAGCAGAGTAATAAAGCGACGCGCCGTGTACTGGCAGGCGTTTTGTGCGGAGCCTCCGTGTTGAGCCTGGTACTGTCGCTCGTCATGCCCTCGATCTCGCAGGCCATTGCCAACGATGCCCAGGCAGCTCCTACCGAGGAAACTGTGATGGGGGGGGGTTCCTCAAGTGAGTCTACTGATGTAGAAAACACCAAAAACGGGGATACCGAAAACCAGAATAGTGACGATGCCGGGAATGACGCGAGCGAAGACGCCGCTGCCGCAGGCCTGCCGTCCGACGACACGGAGGTCGAGGGTGACACGCAGCCTTCCGACGCACAGCCTTCCGATGATGAAAATAACGATGAAAACGCGAACGCTCCTGCCAACGTCGGTGCCGATGGCTATACCGAGATAAGCGGTGACGTTGCTGGGGCATTTACCAGTGGCGGCAAGTTTCGACTGACGGGTTCTGCCTATTCGAATCAGCAGATCACTATCAGCGAAAACACCACCATCAATCTTGCGGGAAACATGCTCTACAACCGCTCCGGCGGCTTAGGCTCCTTCTTTGTGGTCAATAACGGAGTCACGCTCACTATCGAGGACACTATCAAGGACTCAGATAGCGCAAAAGACGAAAAGACTCCGGTCAACAATATGCCGGTGGGTCAGCCTGCGAGTATGACATGGGAAAAAGGGGACGGCTCTAATCTCGGCACTCCTACGAGTCTTACTTACTATGAGACTAAGAGCACGCCCAAGACAGATGGACTTGGCACCACCGAGACTACGTACCGGCATGTCGTTACAGGCTTTGGCGCTATCGATGCGGCGTCGGGCAGCGGTTCCGTAAAGTATGTGGTCAACGTTGAAGCGGGCGGCACGCTCGATCTCAAGGGCGGCATGATTACCACGGCTGCCAACCTGAGTCCCGACGGCCATGTGATTTATTCCGAGGGTACGGTCAAAATCGAAGGCGGTTACGTCACCAACGGCAACGGCGGTGGCTGGGGCGGTGGCCTGTGCATGGCAAAGGGTTCACTCAACATGACTGGCGGCGTGATTGCAGCGAATAAGGCTGCTTCCGGTGGTGGCATTTTTGCCAACAGCGGTGTCACGTTGGATCTCTCCGGCGGTGTCATCTCGGGTAATGCTACGTACGCTAAGGGCATCGGCGGCAGCAGCTGCGGCGGTGACACCGGAGACGGCGGATACGGTGGTGGTGTTTATACCAAGGGCGCGAACGTCACCATCGGCGGATCTGCCAATATTACCAACAATCGAGTTGACGCTTGGATTACTGATTCCAATCTTTACAACTTCGGTCTGCTTGGCGGCGGCGGAATTGCATGCACGCACAGAGGGACGTTAACCATGACGGGTGGATCCGTTACTGCCAATTACTCCAAAGAGGCCGGTGGCGGAATCTACGCTGGTTTCTGGAACCAGGCGATTACGTTTAAAATGACTGGCGGCACGATTGCCGGCAACGAATCTGAAAACGCCGAGGGCGGTGGTCTCCGTATTTCCACCGGTACTACCGGCGATATTAAGGCTGAGCCGAGCACGTCCAACAAGATTTACATCACCAACAACAAGACCATGACGGGTGAGAGCCGTGGCGGCGATTGGGGCGGCGGTGGCGTCTTTGTCCAAAAGGACGGCAAGCTTAACATCGTAAGGACGCTGATTACTGATAATGAGGCCGGTGGCTGGGGTGGTGGCATCGGTGCCTGCCCTACGGGCGAGACAATTGTTTCGCACTCAAATGGTGCCGCAATCTACAACAATACGGATAATGGTTTAAGTAATCACATGTCTGCCGGTGGTAATGGCAAGAACGAGGACAGCAACACTAACTACATTACCAAAGACTTCAAAGAAGCCGGCCACAAGGATTTCTTCCTCGTGCGCAAGGATGACAGCAATAAGACGGTTGCAGTTGTGCTCGGCAAGATGCTCGGCGGCGGCTCAGCTGTCTGGAAGGGCACCTGCGATCGCCAGAAGATCACCATCGATCCTAATGGCGGCGCCGAGGCCAAGTACATGTTCGGTTTGGAGGCCCATCCGAATGAAGAGGCCGTAAAAAAGGCGAAATTGGCAGCTACGACCATCATCAGTGGTAACTACTCCTACACCCACGGTGGCGGCATTATGACCAACGGCGACCTCACCGTCGGCGAAGTCAGTGATTTGAGCGTTTATCCGAACATGACGCTCAACGCTACCAAGGTGCTTGTAGATGCAGGCGGAGAGCTGCAAAAGCTTGATGGACACGGGTACAAGTTTAAGCTGCTCCGCAAGGATGGCCCCACTGAGCCTTCTTGGAAAGAGGACGGTACATTAGATATGGGCGAGTGCAGTGTTGCGGGCAAGGCGCCTGTTGATCAAACAAGCGGCCATATCACCTTCGACTCTGGCAAGGACTATTCTTCGGGACAATACGTTTTCTATCTAGTTGAGGAACCCATCAGCGGCGAAAACGAATTGAATACCAAATTCGATGAAACCATTTACAAGATCGTGGTAAAAGTTGGTGACATACCATACAAAACCGACCAACTCATGCAGATTCCTATTAATTATTACACGGTAGAAGGAGTAACCGTTTCTAAAAAGGCAGAGAAGGATAACGTCTTCAAACCACTTCATTCTGATTCCGGAGACTATTCCGTTAGGTACTCAGAGGACAAGACAACGGCTACGCTTACTATCGGCAACGATGATAAGCCGACCTTTACCAACAAAATTGAGCCCTATAACTCTCTTGGTTCCTGGACGCCTGCGGCAACTAAGGTCGTTAAGGGCGGCGAGATGAAGGAGTT
The DNA here is from genome assembly GCA_048330275.1 of Collinsella sp. Lineage (GTDB taxonomy): Bacteria > Actinomycetota > Coriobacteriia > Coriobacteriales > Coriobacteriaceae > Collinsella. The sequence goes on along the minus strand of DBFEIO010000026.1, from coordinate 60,522 downwards.
TACGCTCGAGTTTGCGGATAACGAGGAGTTCGATAATGCCAGGAGGGTTAAGACCAAAGCCGGCGGCGTCGAGCCTCAGAAGCTTTATTTCCCCAATATTGAGTACAACCTTGACGACTTGAAACAGGGGGATTCTGGTGATCCGGGTCGTGGCGCTTGCAAAGACTTCAAGTACTACGTGCGTGAGAGTACAGAGGTTTCGCTGTTCTCGAACTATACGTACGACAAGTCGGTCTATCGATTTGATGTCAGGATGAAGGACAATGAAGAAGGTAAAATCGAACCCGAGATAGTGACCTTTACCAAAATCAAGGACGCTCACGGTGATCCTATCGCCGACTCGAAGCCCATTAACTTTGACAGTACCAAGCCCGAGTCCACCCCCACCTTCACCAACACCTACTCCACCTCTTTGCCCCTTTCTGGTATGTCGGGCGTCACGCTGACGTACCTTGCCGGCGCAGCGGTGCTTTGCGCTGCTGCAGCCTGGATGCACATTCGTCGCAAGGCGAATGCGAAGGGAGGCGAGCGTCGTGAATAAGAAAGTTTGCTCCTTCCCAATCTTGTTTGCGCTGCTTGCCCTCCTGATCGGCACCTGCGCGGTTGTGTTCCCCGCATCCGCGCAGGCCGCGCCGACCTCGACCGGTTCCATCACGGTGAGCGGCACCGTGGCGAGCAGCTACGACGCCTATCAGATCTTTAGCGCCAGCGTCGTCGACGGCGACAGCGACGCCAAGATCGCCACCGACCTCACCTGGGCAAGCGACGCCGCGCGCGACGCCGCGCTGCCTGTGCTGCACAGCGCCGGCATGCCCAATTCCCAGACCACCGCGCAGGAAGCTGCCGAGTGGCTCAACACCGATTCCCACCTTACGAGCGCGCTGAGCGCACAGCTCGCTCGTTCCCTCCAGGGCTCTGACGCCGAGCTCGCGGCCCTTAACGCGGGCACGGCGGCTGAGCTGCCCTGCGGCTACTGGCTCATCGTTGCCGACGACGACGCCATCGCCCAGGGCGAGGCCGGCACCGCGCCGATCATGGCCCTGGTGGGCGGCAGCGCCGTCACCGTCAAGCCCAAGGCCGCCACTCCCAAGGTGGCTAAGCACGTGCTGGAGGACAGCACCGCCGCCTGGCAGAAGGCCGCCGACGCGACGGTCACCGACGACCTGTACTGGCGCCTCTCTGCCACGCTCCCGGCGGGCCTTGCCGCCTACGACACCTATACGGTGCAGTTCGTCGACACCATGGGCGCGGGGCTCGACCCCTCCAAGGTGGCCGCGAGCATGCGCGTGTACGTGGCGGCGGGCGCGGACGGTGGCTTCGACGCCGTCCAGACCGGCAAGGATGGGCGCGCCGGCACCGAGCCCGCGAAGGGCTGGACCGACATCACGGCCCAGTGCGCCACCAAGGTAGCGGCCGACGGCAAGACCTTCACCGTGCGCACCGGCGACCTCATCGCCGCGCTCGGCGGGACCGACGCCTTCACCGCGGGCGCCCGCGTGGTCGCCGTGTACAACGCGCCGCTCAACAGCGCATGCAACCACGGCATCGCGAAGGGCAACCCCAACGAGGTCTACCTGCGCTACCCGCGCTCTCCCTTTGCCGATCAGTCCGGCGACGCGGGCTTCACCCGCACGCCGAGCGACGATGCGTGCGCCTACACCTGGGATCTCGCGCTCACCAAGCGCGGCAGCGACGGCGACAAGCCGCTTGCCGGGGCGGTCCTGAGTATTACCGACGACCGCGGCCGCACGCTGGCGGCCGACGGCACGTGGGATGCGGAGGGCAAGGCCACCGTCACCACGGGCGAGGACGGCCGCGTGACCGTCTCGGGCGTGGACTCGGGCAAGCTGGAGGTCCGCGAGCTCAAGGCGCCCAAGGGCTACACCGCCTTTGAGGGCACGCGCTCCGTGACGGTCAAGGCCGAGGGCCTGGACGTCGACCAGGTGGCCGCCGCCAAGCCCAAACTCACCATCACGGCCGAGTCGCCCCTGCGCGCCGACAGCGCGGACGGGTCGACGGGCAGCCTGGAGGCGTCGCTCATCAACACGCCCACCGGCACACCCCCTAGCATTACCACCGGAGGCTTTATGCCCTCGACTGGCGATATGGCAATGTACGCCGCGGCCGCCGCAGCGGTCGCCGGAGCCGCGCTCATCGTGGTCGCGCTCCTGGTCAAGCGGGGAGGTGGCAGCCATAAAGAGTAGCTGGCAGCCCCACAGAGAGCGGGGCGAGACGTAGCGAAGTAGATGCTAAGACACAGACAGATGATGACCGATCGAATGAGAAACAACCGGAAAATGGAGGAAAAGAAGATGAGCATGAGCAAGAACATCGCACGCCTGGCAGTAACCGCCGGCCTCACAGCAGCGCTGAGCTTCGGCGGCGTCATGGCCCCGGTCACGATGGCGTTTGCTGAGGATGCGGCTGCAACGGCCAATGGCTCGGTGACCATTGCGAACGTTGAGGGCAACCATACCGAATTCGATGGCTATCAGATTTTTAAGGCTGATGTTGCGACAGTCGAAGGTAAGACGGTTGTGAGTAATATCACCTGGGCAAACGATGATGTGAAGACGGCTGTCGAGAATGTCATTAAGGATAACGGTTACAGCGGCACAACCGCTCAGGATGCTGCAGACTGGATAACGTCCAATGTGACAGGGACCGATAAGACAACCCGTGTTGACTCTAATCACATTGCTTATAAGATTGCCGCTGCTGTGGACGATCTTACTGACAAAAAGACAACGAGTGCTGGTGTTGCCTCCGGTCTAGAGCACGGTTACTGGCTCTTTGTGACCGATGCCGGCACCATCGGAGACGGCGAGGCGGGCACGTCTCCCATCTTCACTGTCGTGGGAAGCACGCCCGTTAACGTCAACGAGAAAACGGGCATCCCTACCGTTGAGAAGAAAATCGTGAGCGATGCCGACAGCAAGGAGCACGACGCAGCTGACTCCCAGATCGGCCAGGACGTGACGTACAACCTTTACGGCACCGTCGCAGAGAACTTCGACAAGTACGACACGTATTTCTATCAGTTCTCCGACAAGATTTCCAAGGGCCTGACGCTGCAGAAGGGCGCTAAGGTCTACCTGTATGAGAACAGGACTGACGCGAAGGGCGATCTCGCCCGCGCGAAGGGCACGGATATCACTGCGAATTTCAAGGAGGAAACGCCCGCCGAGGCTGCCGAAGACGGCAGCAAGACGACGACGTGGACCTGCGATAACCTGAAGACGGTCGGTGACGTCACTAAGGACTCCTACATCGTCGTCTCCTATAAGGCGCAAATCAACAAGGATGCGGTCGTCGCGGGCACCGAGGGTAACGAGAACACCGTGACGCTCAACTACTCCAATAACCCCATGACCAGCACGCGCGGCGAGACCCAGCCTGACACGGTCAAGGATTACACCTACGGCCTCAAGATCAACAAGGTTGACCTGGGTACCGAGGCAGCCCTCGACGGTGCCGAGTTCACCATTCAGGCCACTGGAGCGGACGACGACGCATCCAAGAGTTTGTATGTCCAGAAGGATGGTTCTCTTGGTTCTGATCCCTGGAAATTCGTGACTGCCAACGGCGGTGTCATCAAGGTCACCGGACTCGACGCCGGCACCTATACCGTCACGGAGGTTTCTGCCCCCTCTGGTTACGCTAAGGTCGACCCCTTCACCTTCGAGATCAAGCCGAGCATGAATGCCGATGATCCGGGTGCTGGTCTTACTGAGCTCAAGGGCGTACTTACGACTGACCAGGGCGGCAAGGTCATTGCCGGTATCACCGATGAGAATGCCGGCGATAACAATCTGACGGCGAAGCCTGGCTCCGTAAAGGACGAGGACGGCATCTTCAACATCACCGTTGGCGATACCAAGCAGGTTGGCCTCCCGCTGACCGGTCTCAACGGCGTGACCTTCACTTGGATCGCTGGTGGCGCGGTGCTGTGCATCGGCGTGGCGCACCTCATCCGCAGCCGTAAGCAGGCCGAGGAGTCCGAGCAGGAGTAACGCTCGCTCATCCATTCCTTTGGCGGGTGGGATGTGATGGCCATGAGACTTGCGGACACTTTTCTCGTCCATCGACGTTCTTGCTTTGCCATTCTCTTTTCGGGGCAGATTCCGCACTGGAGTCTGCCCCGTTCTTTTTGGGATAACGCAGTCAGCCTCCATCGTCCGATGCGGGCACGCTCGTCATCGCGTTTCTTGACTCGTATGAGGTTCGGTTTAAGGTCCGTAGGCGCACGCGCGGTGCGGACGGTAGAAGGCAGTTGCGCCGCAAGCGCAAATAAGAATGCCCGGGGTTAGAGGCCCGGGCATTTAACAACACCGGAAACTGGTCGCCCGCGCTTTCGATCACTTACGCGGGGTGCGTCGTTTCCTACAGACATTGTATCCCGAATCGCTCCGCCGATCCGGGACATTTTGAAAACCCAAATGCTGACCCAACTCGCGCCCAACTCGCGCTGCGCAATGCTGCCAGACTGCGTTGTCCGGTGCGGAAGCTCGCTAATCGGCTATTATTTGTTTAGACAACTTGAGTTGTAGAGGAGTGACCGGTGATGGTGCAGGGCGCCAAACATATGAAGGGCAATAACGCCGCGGACAACGGTGGCTCAAGCCCTCAGCCCAAACCTCAACCAAAGCCCAAGCGCCGCCGCAAGCGGCTGCCGCGCTGGGCCGACCGGCTCATCACTATCGTCATCATCCTTATTGGCGTGGGCCTTATGACCTGGCCGTGGATCTTGGACCGGCTCGAGGCCTCGGGCGTGTTCAACCAGATCAGCACGGTGTCCAGCACCGTGGACGCGCTGTCTGCCGAGGAGCGCGAGCTCATCCTGCTCCAGGCGCGCTCCTTTAACGAGCAGCTGGCAGGCGAGGCCACCGAGCTCCCCGCCGACCAGATTGAGCCCTACGCCCAGCAGCTCATCTTTGACCGCGACCCCATGATGAGCTGGGTCGAGATTCCTTCCATCGACGTGAGCATGCCCATCTACCACGGCACGAGCGAAGAAGTCCTTATGGCCGGCGTCGGCCACCTGGAAGGCACGAGCCTGCCGGTGGGCGGCACCTCGACGCATTGCGTGCTCACCGCGCACTCGGGCATGCGTAACCTGAGCATGTTCGACGACATCCATTCGCTGAAGCCCGGCGACCTGGTGCTGCTGCACACCATGAACAAGACGCTCGCCTACAAGATGGTGGATTCCGAGGTGGTACTGCCCGAGGAGATGGAGTCGCTAACCATCGAGCCCGGCGCCGACAAGGTGACGCTCGTCACCTGCACGCCCTACGGCGTGAACGACCATCGCCTGCTGGTGCATTGCGTGCGCACCAAGTACAACAAGAAGGACGTCGACAAGCAAAAGTCGCTGGCCGGCCGCCACTGGGGCAAGCGCGAGTTTGCCGTGCTTATCGTGGTCATAGCCATTGTGCTGTTGCTGCTGGATATCGTGATCCACGCGGTCCGCAAGCGCCGCAAGGCCAAGGCCTCGGCATAAGACATTCTCCAGAACCACCACAAAGGGGGCAGGCACCTTTGTGGTGGTCGGGACTTCCAAACCATCACAACATTCGATGGAAATCTCGATTTTGGCGAAAAGCGTCGAATGTTGTGATGGTTATCGCTGTGGGCGGCGCGGTTTTCGTTGCGGGCAGTACGGTTTTCGCTACGGACGGTGCGGTTTCGCTGCAGAACCGCCAGCCCGCCGCCTGCCAACCGCCGCTCTCGTTACGTTTTCGCTGCATTTAGGTAAAGCGCCTGCTCCAAGTGGCGTTGCCTTGTATACTAGAGCGGTTTATCTGTTATGCGGAAGGGAGCGCCTATGGCACTCAGCGAGAAAGACGTGCGCGGCATCGCCGAGTACGCAAAGATCGCACTGACCGATGACGAGCTCACCCAGATGACGTCTTACCTGAACGACGCCGTCCAGATGCTCGAGCCCGTCTTGCAATATGACTTGCCCGACGTGGAGCCCACGTTCCATCCCATCGGAAGTCTGTCCAACGTGATGGGCGATGACCTGCGCGAGCCCGAGCGCGACCTGCCGCTCGATGTTGCGCTCGAAAACGCTGGCAGCGCGCGCGACCGCTACTTCCGCGTGCCGTCCATTTTGGGAGAGGGGGAGAGCGAGTAATGGCGCTAAGCTTCGATTCCCTTACCGCCGCCCAGATCGCCGCGGGCGTTGCCGCCGGCGACTTTACCGCTACCGAGGTGGCCCAGGCCTCCCTTGCCGCCATCGCGGCGCGCGAGGGCGGGGTCCAGGCATTCCTGCAGGTGGCGCCCGAGCTTGCGCTCGAGGCCGCTGCGCGCGTGGATGCCGACCGTGCCGCAGGCAAGCCGTTGCCCCCGCTCGCGGGCGTGCCGCTGGCCATTAAGGACAACATGAACCTCGTGGGCACGCGCACCACCTGCGCCTCCCGCATGCTCGGGGACTACCAGAGCGTCTACACCGCCACCTGCGTCCAGCGCATGCTCGATGCCGGCTGCCTGCCCATGGGCAAGGCCAACATGGACGAGTTTGCCTTTGGCAGCTCCACCGAGAGCTCGGCGTTCCACCGCACCAACAACCCCTGGGATACCGAGCGCGTGCCTGGCGGCTCCTCGGGCGGCTCCGCTGCCGCCGTCGCCGCGGGCGAGGTCGCGCTCTCGCTGGGCTCGGACACCGGCGGCTCCATTCGCCAGCCGGCGTCGCTGTGCGGCGTGGTGGGCTTTAAGCCCACGTATGGCGCCGTGAGCCGTTACGGCGTGGTCGCCTTTGGCTCGTCGCTCGACCAGGTGGGTCCCTTTGGCCGCACGGTCGAGGATGTCGCGCTGGCCATGAACGCGCTTACCGGCGCGGGCCACGATCCGTACGACTGCACCAGCCAGGATTGCGCCGTCGACTTTACCGAGCATCTCAACGACAGCATCGAGGGCAAGCGCGTGGGCATCATCCCCGCGTTTATGGAGGCCGAGGGCCTGACCCCCGAGGTCAAGGCCGCTGTTCAGCGCGCCGCCCAGGAGCTGCAGAACCAGGGCGCCGAGCTGGTCGAGGTCGACCTGCCGCACCTGGACGCCGCTATCGCCGCCTACTACGTCATCGGCCCGGCCGAGGCGTTCTCCAACCTGGCCCGCTTCGACGGCATTCGCTACGGCTATCAGGAGGAGGGCTGCGCCAACCTGTCCGACCAGAGCTCGCTTTCGCGCGCCCACGGCTTTGGTGCCGAGGCCAAGCGACGTCAGATGCTCGGCGCCTACCTGCTGAGCTCGGGCGTGTACGACAAGTATTACTACGCCGCGCAAAAGGCCCGCACGCTCATCACGCAGGACTACGACGCCGCATATGCCAAGGTGGACACCATCCTCATGCCTGCCTCGCCGCGCACGGCCTTTAAGTTTGGCGAGATCAGCGACCCCACGCAGATGTACCTCTCCGATCTGTACACCATTTCGCTCAACATCTGCGGCAACGGCGGTATCTCGGTGCCGCTGGGCCTGGGCGAGGATACTCAGCTGCCCGTTTCTGCCCAGCTGGTGGGTCCGGCCTTTAAGGACCGTCAGCTGCTCACGTTTGCCCGCGCCCTGGAGCGCGGCTTTGCCGATGCCGCCACGGGTGCGCCCGCGCTTTCCGTCGCGCCCGATTTTGCCGGGAAGGGAGGCGAGCTGTAATGAAGGAGCTTTCCGAGGTCCTGCAGGATTGGGAGGCCGTGATCGGCCTGGAGATCCATACCGAGCTCACCGCACTCGATACCAAGATGTTCTGCAACTGCAAGCTCAGCCACGATGACGAGCCCAACGCCAACGTGTGCCCGGTGTGCCTGGGCCTGCCCGGCGCCCTGCCGGTGCCCAACAAGCGCGCCATCGAGAGCATCGTCAAGGCCGGTCTGGCCACCAACTGCGAGATCCAGCGCCACTCGATGCTCTACCGCAAGCACTACTTCTATCCCGATATGGCCAAGAACTTCCAGACCACGCAGGGTCCGGTCGCCTTTGCCATGTACGGTCACCTGGATCTGGACGTGACCGGTCGCGGTGCCGCCGAGCGCCCCGACTGCGCGTTTGGCGAGGCCGAGGCCCAGAGCTTGGCGAGCGCCTCGGCCAACGCCGAGGTCCTGTCCACGTCCATGACGTCGACCATGCGCGAGGGTAACCAGCGCGCCGGTCACCTGGCCAGCTACGATGCGTCCAACCTGCAGATGCCCGAGCGCCGCGAGGACGGTTCATACACGGTGCCCATCCGCATCCTGCGCATCCATATGGAGGAGGACGCCGCCAAGATGGTCCACGTGGGCGGCGCCGAGGGCCGCATTACCGCCGCGGCCGAGTCGCTCGTCGACTACAACCGCTGCGGCACACCTTTGATTGAGCTCGTGACTGAGCCCGACTTGCGTACGCCCGAGGAAGCGCGTCTGTTTATGGAAAAGCTTCGTCGCATCTTTGTGACGCTGGGCATTTCCGATTGCTCCATGGAGAAGGGCTCCATGCGCTGCGACGGCAACGTGTCGCTGCGCCGCCGCGGCGAGACCAAGCTGGGCACCAAGACCGAGCTCAAGAACCTCAACTCGTTTAAGAGCCTGCACGACGGCCTTGCCTACGAGATCTGCCGTCAGGCCGAGGTGCTTGAGGAGGGCGGCATCATCTATCAGGAGACCCGCCACTGGGAGCCCAGCCGCAAGCGCACCGTGGTCATGCGTGTGAAGGAAACGGCAGACGACTATCGTCTGTTCCCCGATCCCGACCTGGCGCCGTTCGATCTGGACGACGAGTTCATCGACCGCTGCCGTGGCGAGATTCCCGAGCTGCCCGATGCCAAGCGCGCTCGTTTTGAGGCCGACTTTGGCATTAAGGCGGCCGATGCCGAGCAGATTGCCGGCGACCCCGAGTTTGCCGACTTCTTTGAGGCTGCCGCTGCCGGTATGGCCGGCAAGGAGGCCCAGACGGTCGCAAACTTGCTGGTGAACGAGATGATCGCCTACCTTAAGGGCGCGGGCGTGTCGCTGGTCGAGTCCGGCATCGCGCCGGCTCAGGTGGCAGCCCTTGCCAAGCTGCTGGCGACCGATGCCATCAGCTCCAATCAGGCGCACGAGGTCTTTGAGGCCATGGCCCAGACCGGCGACGACCCCAACAAGATCGTCGACGAGCGCGGTATGCGTCAGGTGAGCGATGCCGGCGCACTGCAGCCGATCGTGGACGAGGTACTGGCTAACTGTGCCGATCAGGCGCAGCAGTATCGTGACGGCAACCAGAAGGTCATCGGCTTTTTGGTGGGCCAGTGCATGAAGGCGAGCCGCGGCAAGGGCAACCCGAAGCTCTTCAACGAGTTGCTGAGAACGTCGCTCTCGTAAGCGGGAACCCGGGAGCCCCGGCAGGGCGGGTGCTTCCTCAAAATTTCAAACAGTCCTGCGCAAGACGAAGGCCACATTAAGTGGCCTTCTTTGCGTGCGGAACTCATTTTGAGCAAGCACCCGCCCTGCCGGGGCTCCCGGGTTCTGCGACGACTCGGCCGTTCGGGTCAGGTGGGCTGAATGGAATAGAGTGAATGGGCGCGCCAACGGCGCGCCCATTGTTTTGGAGGGAACTCATTTTGAGCAAGCACCCGCCCTGCCGGGGTTCCCGGGTTCTGCTACGACTCGGCCGTTCGGGTCAGGTGGGGCTGAATGGAATTTGGTGAATGAGGGCGCCGTTGGCGCCTTCATTCTTTATGTATGTTGGGAACGCCAAGCGGTGGGAGTGGTGCCGGTGTATTGTTTGAAGGCTTGGGCGAAGGCGGCCTGCTGAGGGTAGCCTAGACGCTCTGCCACCTGCGCTATCGTGAGCGAGCTATCGGCCAAAAGGTCCTGTGCTCGTTCCATACGGCGTCTGCGAATGTAGGCGCCCAGGGACTCGCCAGTTTGGGCCTTAAAGGTGGCGCATAGCTTGGAGCGGCTTGTATAGAGCCTCTCGGCCACCTCGTTGATACCCACACGTCTGCCTTTGTCGAGCTCGCGCTCAATCATTGCCGTTGCTTCTTCGGCAATGGTTATGCTGGCGCGTGTGTCTGCCGCCTGCTGCGCCTGCTTGTGGGCCGCGCGCGAACAGGCGAGCTCCGCGACCATGGTCTCCACGATGCCTTGCATATAGACGTGTCCGCCTACGGTGCGGGCGCGGTCCTCGTTAATCCGGTGCAGTGTGTGGCAGATGGCGGACGTCGCTTCCTCGTGCCATGGCTCGGCAAACGCCTCAAAGACCCCTGCGAACTCGGTGGGATAGCGGTGCTCCAGTTCGTCAAAATATCCAGGCAAAAAGAGCACCGAGCGCGAGTGATAGAGCTGCCCTGCAAACAGCGGGCTTAACTCCTCGCCACAGTTATCTTGGATAAAGCTGCACACGGCATTGTTTGGCCACGGTCCATGCAAGAGTTTAAGGTTTGCAGGCGTTATGCCAGCCTCGGGCATGCACATGAGCGTGGGCGCGCTGACCTCGCTCACGCACGCGTACGGTTCGGGTGTGTACTCGGCTAGGTGCATGTTGTGCATCGGGGTAATGAAATGCTCCATGACGATGCAGGTGGGGGAAAGGGGCATGATCCATGCGCGTCCGTGCGCCCGATCGTTTGCCACCTCACCGGTAAAGACGGCGCCCTTGCCGGAAAGCTGCAGGCCAAACTGCTCAAACTGCGGTGCGTAGAGCTCGGTTATATCGGTTGCCGCCCGCCGCATTTTCAAAAGCGTCCCCTTCATTTGCGAAAACGTCCACGCCTGGCCCAATTGTGTGCCTTGGCTAACACGCCCATGATAAGTTTCTTACGGTTAACTCTCAAGCCGTTAGAAAGGAATCTCATGGCAAAGGGATCGAAAAAGGAAGGTGGCGGCATCGGCGAGCTACTTGCATATGCTGGTGACCGTAAATTCCTAACGTATTTGGGCATGGCCCTCTCGGCGTTCTCGCAGCTGTTGAGCTTTGGCCCGTACGTGTGCATCTGGCTTGTTGCGCGAGACCTGATCGCTGTGGCGCCTAACTGGAGCGAGGCCGCCGACATCGCGATGTATGGTTGGTGGGCTGTCGGTTTTGCCCTGGCGAGCATCGTGATCTATTTCGTGGGACTCATGTGCACGCACCTGTCCGCGTTTCGCTGCGCATCCAATATCCGCAAGGCTACGAGCGAGCATCTGCTTAAGCTGCCGCTCGGCTACTTTGACACGCACGCCACCGGTGAGCTGCGCCGTATCGTAGACGGATGCGCCGCCTCAACCGAGACGCTGCTCGCGCACATGCTGCCCGATATCGCCGGCGCCACCGCCATGGTCGCAGGTCTGCTCGTGCTGCTTTTCGCCCTCGATTGGCGCTTGGGCGCGGCATGCCTTATCTCGGTCGCCGTTTCGCTTGGCGCCATGGCCACCATGATGAGCGGCAAGGGCGCCGAGTTTATGAAGGCCTACATGGGCGCGCTGGTCAAGATGAACAAGACCGGCACCGAATACGTGCGCGGCATCCCCGTGGTCAAGGTGTTCCAGCAGACGGTCTACTCCTTTAAGGCGTTTCACGATGCGATCGCCGAATACGCCGACATGGCGCAAAGCTATGCGGGCACGTTCTGCCGAGGCCCGCAGGTGCTCACCCTTACCGCGCTCAATGGCCTCGTGGCATTTCTTTTGCCCGTGGCGTTGCTGTTGGCGCCGGGCGAGACGGACTTCGCGCACTTTATGGTCAACTTCACGTTTTACGCGATCTTTTCGGCCGTGGTGCCGACGGCCATGACCAAGCTCATGTTTGTGGGCGAGGCCTCTCAGATGAGTGCCGATTCGCTGGCGCGCATCCGAAGCGTTATGGATTCCAAGCAGCTCTCCGTGCCCGCCCAACCCAAGCACCCTGTCGGCGGCGACGTGCGATTTGAGGACGTGAGCTTTACGTACGAGGGTGCCGAGGCACCTGCCGTCAACCATGTGAGCTTTAGCGTTTCCGCAGGTAGCACCCTCGCGTTGGTGGGTCCCTCGGGCGGCGGTAAGTCAACCTGCGCCAGCCTGATCCCGCGTTTTTGGGATGTTTCCTCGGGTCGAGTGCTCGTAGGCGGTGTGGACGTTCGCGACATGGACCCGCACGAGCTCATGGACCAGGTCGCCTTTGTGTTTCAGACCAACCAGCTGTTCCGCCAAACACTTGCCGATAACGTGCGCGCCTCCAAGCCTGGAGCCACTGACGACGAAGTGCGCGCGGCCCTCTCCGCGGCCCAGTGCGACGATATCGTGGCCAAGCTCCCGCAGGGCATCGACACCATGCTCGGCGCCGGCGGGGCGTACCTTTCGGGCGGCGAGGTCCAGCGCGTGGCGCTCGCCCGCGCAATCCTTAAGGACGCGCCCATCGTGGTGCTCGACGAGGCCACAGCCTTTGCCGACCCCGAGAACGAGGCGCTCATCCAGCGCGCCTTTAGCAAACTGGCGGCGGGTCGCACAGTCATTATGATCGCGCACCGGCTTTCGACCGTGGTGGGGGCCGACAAGATCGTGGTGCTCAACCAAGGTAGCGTGCAGGAGACTGGCACCCATGCCGAGCTGCTGTCCCAAAAGGGTCTATACGCCAAGATGTGGGCTGAATACGAACAGGCCGCGAGCTGGAAAATCACTGCAGCGACCGCGGATGCCGCCGTCACGAAGGGAGGCGAGGCCTAAATGTTCGCCTCATTCCAAAAGAAGTATTTCCTATCCGATAAAGGCGTCGCCGGCGTAAAACGCGGCATTTTCTGGACCACGCTCACTAATCTCATTACCATGGCCGGCATGGGCTTTTTATTCCTGGTCATGGGCGGTTTTGTCGAACATCTCGCCAGCGGGGCTGACCTGCCGGATGCCCTGCCGATTGTGGGCGGCCTCCTGGTCTTTTTCGTGTTGCTCTTTGCCTCTAACTGGCAGCAGTATTACTACACCTACTGCATCTTTTACGAGGAGTGCGGCAAGCAGCGTATGGAGATCGCCGAGCGCTTGCGCAAGCTGCCGCTGTCGTTTTTTGGCCGTCGTGATCTGGCCGATTTAACCGAGACCATCATGGGCGACGTCCAGGCCATGGAGCACGCCTACAGCCACGTGCTGGGAGAGCTTTGGGGTGCCATCATCGCAAGTGCCATCGTGTTCGTGGCGTCACTGTTCTTTTGCTGGCAGCTGGCGATTGCGGCGTTTTGGAGCGTGCCCGTGGCCTTTGCCGTGCTGTATCTGACACGCGGGCCCATGACCCCGGTGTTCGACCATGTGCGCGCCGAGAAGGTCAAGGTCACCGAGGCGATCCAGGAGACGCTCGACTGCGTGCGCGAGATCCGCGCCACCAACCAGGAGGCCCATTATCTTGAGGGACTCAACGCCGTGATCGATGCCGAGGAGCGCGAGACCACCAAAGGCGAGCTCGCCAACGGGCTTTTGGTCAACTCCGCCTTTGCCATCCTGCGCCTGGGGATTGCCACCACGTTGGTCACGGGCGCTGCGATGGTCGCCTCCGGGCAGGTCGACTTTTTGGTGATGTTTGCCTTCCTGCTTATGGTGAGCCGTATCTATGCACCCTTTGACCAGGCTTTAATGTTAATGTCCGAGCTGTTTGCCGCCGAGTCGTCTGCCAAGCGCATGCGTTCCATCATGGAAGGGCCCGTGGCGCGGGGCAGCGAGCAGTTTGAGCCCGTAGGCCACGATGTGGTGTTCGATCACGTGGCATTTGGCTATGGTGCGGGCGAGGACGGCCGCGCCGGCGAGAAAGTTCTTACCGATGTGAGCTTTACCGCCAAGGAAGGCGAGGTCACGGCACTGGTCGGTCCTTCGGGCTCCGGTAAGTCCACGGTGAGCCGCCTTGCCGCGCGCTTTTGGGATGCCACCGCGGGCAAGGTTACCGTGGGCGGTGTGGATGTTGCGAGCGTCGATCCCGAGGTGCTGCTGCGCGACTACGCCATTGTGTTCCAAGACGTGTTGCTCTTTGACGACACGGTGATGGGGAACATCCGTCTTGGTCGTCGCGATGCCACCGATGAGGAAGTGCTTGCTGCCGCGCGTGCCGCCAACTGCGACGAGTTTGTGAGCCGCATGCCGCAGGGCTATGACACCATGATCGGCGAGAACGGTTCCAAGCTGTCCGGCGGTGAGCGCCAGCGCATCTCTATCGCCCGCGCGCTGCTCAAAGACGCGCCTATCGTGCTGTTGGACGAGGCGACGGCGAGCTTGGATGTGGAGAACGAGACCGTGGTTCAGCAGGCACTCTCCCGTCTGCTTGCAGGTAAGACGGTGATCGTTATTGCCCACCGTATGCGTACGGTGGAAAATGCCGACAAAATCGTTGTACTCAAGGATGGTGTGGTTGCCGAGCAGGGCACTCCGGCGCAGCTCAAGGCGGCAGGTGGAGAATTCGCCCGCATGGTGGCGCTGCAAAAGGAAGCAGCTACCTGGCAGTTGTAAGAAGGGGCAAAGGGACAGTCCCTTTGTCACATTGACAATCGGTTACTCCGCATCGTTAATTTTCAAAAGGTTAGCCATGGCTGACCTAGATAGTTAGATAAAATTGAGATATTTCAAAAGCGTGCTCGAGCAAACTTGTTTACTCGGGTGCTGAGGCACCATGCCGCGTCCAATGCGGCAAAAGGGAGAGACATCATGAAGAAGTCCACGTTCAACACCCTGCTTGTTGGTGGCGGTTTTCTGCTTGGTACGGCTGGCATCAAGCTGCTCACCAGCGCTCCGGTAAAGAACGCCTGCGTGCAGGGTATCGCGTGCGGCATGCGCATCAAGAACGGCTACCAGGACATGGTCGAGCAGGCCAAGGCTAATGTCGACGACATGGTTGCCGAGGCGGCCTACATCACCCAGAGCGAGGCCGCTGCTGACGAGGCAGCCGAGTAACGCTCCCAGGCACAAACTATGAGATTCTCGATTATCAGCGAGATCCCCGGCAGGACCCGTCTTCAATTGGCGGGTCCTGTGCCAGAGAGCGATCTCGATGCACTTCTTAAGCTCAGCGGCGATATCGACGGCGTGCACAAGGTGCGCGTCTACGGCCGCATCGGCCAGATGGCACTCGAATACGACGAGTCGCGCCGCGATGCCGTGCTGGCCGCCGTCGGTGCGCTCGACGCTCGGGCCATTGCCGACGCAAAGACAGGCTACGTGATGCAGCTTGAGCCACGCAAGCACAAGCTCGTCATGGATCTTGCCACACTTATCGGCGCCCACTACGCGCGCCGCTGGTTCTTGCCGACGCCTCTGCGTGCGGTGTTTGTCGTGGCCGGTTACATGGCATTTTTGCGCGCTGCCCTTCATGAGCTCGCGCAGCCGCGCCTGACCGTTCCCGTGCTCGACGCTTCGGCCATCGGCATTTCGTTCGTCAAGCGTGATGTCGACACCGCGGGCCAGACGATGTTCCTGCTCAACGTGGGCGAGCTGCTCGAGGACTACACCCGCGCCATGAGCGAAAACGAGCTCATCAACTCGCTGCTCGATGTGCCCGACAAGGCGCAAAAGGTCGTCGGCGACACCGAGGTAAGCGTTGCCGCCACCGAGCTCGAGCCCGGCGACTTGGTCGCCGTGCGCACCGGCATGTCCATCTGCATCGACGGTGTTGTCGAGCAGGGGAGCGCTATGGTCAACCAGGCGACCCTGACCGGCGAGCCGCTGGCCGTCGAGCGCAGCGTGGGCGACGACGTGTTCGCCGGTACCGTCGTGGAAGACGGCGGCATCTTGGTGCGCGTGCGCGCCAATACGGCGCAGACCAAACTGCGCTCGATCGTCTCGCTCGTGCAGACGGCCGACTCGCTCAAATCCGAGGGCCAGTCGCATATGGAGGACCTTGCCAACAAGATCGTCCCGTGGAACTTCCTGCTCGCGGGCCTGGTTGCGCTCACCACGCGCAGTCTCATCAAGACCTCCGCGGCACTGATGGTCGACTACTCGTGCGCACTCAAGCTCACGGGTTCCGTTGCCGTCATGACTGCCATGAGCGATGCTGCCAAGATGGGCGTTATGGTCAAGGGCGCTAAGTACTTTGAGTCGTTTGCCAAGGCCGATACCATTGTCTTTGACAAGACCGGTACGCTGACCGAGGCCCAGCCGCGCCTAGCTTGCGTGCTCACGACCGACGGCTGGAGCGAGGACGAGGTCCTGCGCCTTTCCGCTTGCTTGGAGGAGCATTTTCCGCATCCGGTGGCGCGTGCCGTGGTCAACGCCGCCCGCGAGCGCGGGCTCGAGCACCGCGAGCGTCACGCTGCGGTCGAGTATATTGTGGCGCACGGCATCGCTTCGTCCATCGAAGGGCGTCGCGCGATTATCGGCTCGGCACACTTTGTGTTTGAGGACGAGAGCGCGCAGCTCGATTCCGACATTAAGGAGCAAATCGAGTCCCAGATGCAGGGCCTGTCGCCGCTGTATCTGGCGGTCGATGGAAAGGTCGTCGGCGTGCTCGGTATCGAGGACCCGCTCAAGCCCGGGGTCCGTGAGGCCATCGCCGACCTGCATGCGCTGGGCGTCAAGCACGTGGTCATGCTCACGGGTGACTCCGAGCGCACGGCCGAGCGCATCGCGCGCGAGGCGGGTGTCGACGAGTTTAAGGCCGAGCTGCTGCCCGAGGACAAATACGCGTATGTGGAGCGCATTAAGAGCGAGGGGCGCCACGTTGCCATGGTGGGCGACGGCGTCAACGACTCACCGGCGCTGGGCCTGGCCGACGTGGGCCTGGCCATGGGTGGCGGAAGCGACATCGCCAAGGAGGTCGCCGATATCATCCTGACCGATACGGATCTTGCCGCGATCGTGCGCCTGCGCCGCATGAGTCAGGGTCTCATCGACCGTCTGACGAGCTCCTATTCTAAGGTGATGCTCACCAATTCGGCGCTGTTGGCATTGGGTATTACCGGCGCGATTACCCCGCAGGCGTCGTCGCTGCTGCACAACGGCTCGACGATTGCCTACAGCCTGAGCAACGCGAAGGCTTACCTGCGTTAGCGTTTTCGATTGAGTAAATGGCCTGCACCCTGGCGACACCGCAGCCGCCAGGGTGCAGGCCTTCTTTTGTTTGACGAGATGTTAGCTCGGATATATGCTCGTGCTAGCAGAGCTAGCAAATGCTGAAGGTGAGGTTGAGATGGCTACCGTTGGCAGCATGGCGCAGGTGAATGTTCGCGTAGATCGCTCGGTTAAAGAGCGCGCCGAGGAAGCGCTGCAGCTTTCGGGCAGGTCACTGCCCGAGCTCATCAAAAAGGTCGTGGCCAAGGTCGCGCAGGGTGGTGGACAGTGTGAGGAAGTGCTGTCTGCCGTTGATGGCCGGCAGCAGACCGTCGCGCCCGATACGCCGTTCGCCGCATCATGGGCGGCGGCGGATCAGCTTTACGCGGACCTGGGCATTGCTACGTCGTCCGTATCCGACGATCGCGATTGGGACACAATCTATTCCGAGGCCATGGACGAGCGCTATCGCCAAAAGGGGATGATCCTGTGAGCGGGACTCCCCTCAAAATAATGGTGGATGCCAACGTATGGGTCGATTCGTTTTGCGTCGACCATGCCGAGTCGCTTGCCGCGCGTGCGTTTATTGGGCGGGCGACGGAGACGGGGGCGTTGCTGTTCTTTCCGGTGCATATCGCTAAGGACGTGCTGTACGTTGTCCAACACGAGCTGAAGCGTAGCGTTCTTGCCAGCGGGGGAGCGCTCGACGAGGCGTCTGCCCGTGCAATTGGCGATGCGGCGTTGGCGTTTGTTCGGAACATGACCGAAAACGCCACGGCCGTGGGTGCAGATGCGTCGGACCTTTGGTTGGCCGACAAATACGTAGCGCTCCATCGCGATTACGAGGACAACTTGGTGCTCGCCGCGTGCAAGCGCGCGCAGGTCGATTACTTGGTGACCAACGATCGCAAGCTGCTCGAACATGCCGATCTTGCAGCAAAGACCCCGCGCCAAATGATGCCGATTCTGGCTTTGGCCGAACGCGGCAGCGCGGCTATCGGTTGATGCGAACTGTTTGCGGGCCTCTTGGACGACGATGCGCCAAGGGGCCCGCGTCTGCTATTTACAAAAGCTCGGCCTTGATGGCGGGACTTTCTGCGAGCTGCTCGGCTGCCTTTTCGTCGGAGCTGTCGAGTGCTGCCAGACTGCGGTAGACCCACTCGTTGACCTGGGTGTTCTTGACGCCTGCGGTCTGCATAAGGGCGCCTACTTCGCGGATTGCTGCGAACAGATTGGCTTTGGGACCCGCGAGCTCGACCTCGATGCCGTGGTAGGCGGCCACGCCTCGGTTCTCGCTCACGTGGTCGATAAAGCCCTCGACGGTCTCGAGCTGCTGGGCGAGAACTGCATCATCGTCAGCGTCCAGCGCGACGAGTGCGTTCGATACCGTGAGAGCGGGATGTCCGCAGGGGACAAAGCCTTCGATGACATCCATGGCTTCGGTAATGGTTGAGCCCAGGCCTGCGAGGGCATTGACGAGTTGCTGCTTGGTATCCATAACGGTCCTTTCGACGGGTCAATTTTGCTTGGCGAAAATATACGTGACGCGGTCGGTAACAAAAGTGCGAAGTGCGGCGCACATTGGGGTCTTCACAGCTCGTGCATAGAACAGCTGTCCGCTTTCAGAACGTGGTAAGATAACACTCCACAAGCGGGGCTTGCCCTGCATGTTCCTTGAAAAGTCGACGGTTATCGGGTGTTTGCAGGCCCGATACCATCCAGACTTTCCCGACATTCGGGGGCGACTGGTTTCGACACGATAGCTCTGAGAGAGGAAGCAAGCCGAGGTCTCCTCGCCTCGTTAAACAGGGGTGCCGTCAAATTGAATTGACAACAACTCTTCTTTTGAGCCTATGGCTCTCGCTGCTTAATTTATAGCGGCGCGTCAACCCGGTGATTTCCCCGACACCGGTGCGACGTCATGTTAGGGGAATGCTCCTGCGCACGTAATCGGTATGGCGCAGGCTAAGATCGAACCGGTTGGGATGCTGCGAGCGTGTCGCTGCGCGCAAAGCGTCCGAGACTAAACCAGCGACTGAGCTTGGAGATGCCAATCAGGGGGCTTTCGTGGACCGGAGTTCGATTCTCCGCGCCTCCACCAACTGTTCAGTAGGCGAACACATACGCGTGTTCGTCGTTAGACGGGCGTTCGTATTGCTCGTCAGATAGAAAGAAGCCGCTCCATACGGGGCGGCTTCTTTGCGTTCTAGGCCTGCGGCATGATCTCCTGCTCGCCGTCCTCGTCCATGTACGGCATGAGGAACACGCCGCCCTGCTCGGTGGTAAGCAGCAGGTACTCGCGGTTGTGCTCGTCGCACACGATTTCCTGGCCGATGCCCTCGGGCAGGTCGTATATGGGGCCGTCCGTGCGGGCTTGCCTCACGGTCACGTCTTGCGCTCCCATGGCCTGCGACGCGCAGCTGGCGGCGGCCAGGACGATGAACAGCAGGACGACCGCCGCGAGGATGGGGCCGCACCCGCCGTTGCGCTCCTCGTCTGCGGGGCTCGGGTACGGCATGGCCTATCCCACCTTCACCAGATAGTCGTCGGCCTCTGGCTTGCCCGTGGCCTTGCCCACGGCGATGTAGCGCGTTGCGCCGCTGTAGCCCGTGTATCGGCCCCAAACGTAGCCGTCGGCGATCTTGTACCAGTTATCCAGCGTCACGGTCTCGCCGCTGGAATAGTGCGCCACCTCGGTGCCGCCCAGGCCGGGGGCGTCGCGCACGCGCAGGTAGTCCACAGTGCAGCGGTAGGTGCCGCCGAAGTTCTCGATCGTTTCCTGCTGCGCAGGCTGCGGCTGCGGGACGGCTGCGGGGGCGCTTCCAGCAGTGATGCCGAAGCATTCCAGGTAGATGCGCGCCAGCTCGTCCAGGTTGCCGTTGAACTTCTCGCGGTCGCCGTCGTTGTCGATGAAGCCGTTCTCGCACAGGCGGTAGTTGATGCCGCGCGCGGCGGCTCGGTTCGGGTTCGCGAGGTCGGAACGGCGCACCAGCTTCTCGGAGCGCCCGGGCATGAACGCCGCCAGCTTGTCGGCCAGCGCATTGTCGTACTCGTCAGGCTCAAAGCCCTCCTTGATGATGACGTGCGCGCCGTGGGCCGTGGCGATGCCGCTGGCGTCCATGTGCAGCTCCACCACTGGCGCGTCGGTGCTCAGGCGGTTAAGCCCGCCGTCGGCGTACCAGTTGCGGGACGTATCGCCCAGCTCGACCTCGGAACCGCCCAGTTCCTTGATTCGCTGGCCCAGGGCGCGAACGCGCTCGGCCTCGGTGTAGCCGCCTGCGCAGCAGCCGGGGTCGCCAGCGCCGTGGCCGCAGATGACGAACAGTTTAGCCATTGCCTACTCCTTCCCGCCTACGGTCACGCCCAGCAGGGCGTCGAGCCACTTGGATGTGATGCCTACCGACTTGAACAGCGTGTAGGCCGCCTGCACGCCGCCTACCACGGCGAAGGCGCACGTTACCCATGCGCCCGGGTCTGTGGGCACGCCGCCCACGAAGCCGGTCACGACGCCCGCCAGGAGCGAGCAGCCCAGCGCCAGGGCGCGGGCGGCCTTGCCGGTCATGGCCTCGGTCTTGATCAGCTGCACCGCGAACGGCACGGCGAAAGACAGCACGATGGCTGCGATTGCTTGCATTTCTGTCATTTCGGATTCCTTTCTATCGAGCCGATTCCTTGTAGAGCAGGTCGACGCGGTCGGCGATGTGGTCGACCTTCGCCGCCATGCCCTGGCTGCGCGCCTGGCTGTTCGCCAGGTCGGCGTGCAGCACCTCGTTGGAGGTAACGACGGACTCCATGAGCGCCTTCATGGCCTCCATCAGCGCGTTGCTGCGCTCCATCTGCGCGGCGATGCGGCCCTCCATCTGGCTGCGCTCGCGGTCGCGCTGCGCCCGCTCGTTCACCTCGTCCTGCTTTCGCTCTTCGCGCTTGAGGTCGATGTTCGCCTTGCGCTCGTTCTGGGCCTTGAACTCTTCGAGGAACTGCTTGCCGAAGTACAGGACCACTAGGACGAGCAGCGCGCCGAAAAGCGACCCGGGGCCGTACGGCGCGAAGATTTCCAGCACGTCGGTCATTCGTTTTCTCACCTCCTCGAATCGCTGCCGCGATTGTCCGCGAGGTGTCGCCGGGCAAAAGAAAAGCGCCCCCGAAGGGGCGCTCGCTACTCCTGCGGCGCTTCCGGCTGGTCGGGCTCCATGGCCTCCAGCTCGTTGATGCGGTCGCGCCACGTCTGGCGCTGCGAGATGATCTCGGCCACCTCCTTGGCAGCTGCGGCGATGGCCGAGAGCAGGTCGGTGATGGACGATGCGGAGAAGATGCGCTCCACCGCCTTCATGACCTTGTAGTCGCTCTGCTCAAGCTGCTGTTTGTAGCCGTTGATCTCCCCGGCGATATCCTGTTCCGTCATGGGTCGCTCCTTCCGTTGCTAGGGTAGGGGCATGTTCCCATCCGTGTCGCCTCCAGGTTTGGATTGCATTGAGCAACCCCCCCCCGCGGGATTTCCGAACAGGCTGCGGTACAGCGCGTCCATGGCCCGCACGCTGCGGTGCGCGTCCAGCCGCTTCATGCCTCCGCGCCAGCTCTGGTAGCTCTGCTCCACCTGCTCGGGGGTCATGATGCCATCGGCTACCATGCGGGCCATCTTCTTCAGCTTGCGGCGCTCGCGCGTGATGGAGTCGCGGCACGGCTTCACGACTATGCGGCCCGTCTCCGTGTAGAAGATGCGCTTCTTCAGCCACGTGAAGCCGCGCGTCAGCCTCACCACGCGGGTCTTGCGCGGGTTCAGCTCTATGCCGAGCTTCGCGCACTCGCGTTCTATGAGCAGCAGGCATACCTGCAGGTACTCCTTGGACTCGTGGATCAGGTAGAAGTCGTCCATGTAGCGCCCGTAGGCCTCGGGGCGCAGCATTTCGGCCACGTAGTGGTCGATGCGGTTTGGGTGCGCCACCGCGCATATCTGGTTCGGCTCGCTGCCCAGGCCCAGGCCAGCCTCGCCCTGTGCGTCTATCAGGCGGTGCTCAAGGGCGATTACTCGCGGATCGAGCAGCGCGGCAGCCACCTGTTCCTTGACGGGGCCGTGCGCTATGCGGGCGAAGTAGTCGGAAAAGTCGCCGAGCAGTATGTAGCCATCGTCGCCGTGCTTCCTCCAGTTGTCGGCCAGGTGGCGCTTGAGCAGCCTCAGGGCGTAGTCGGTGCCGCGCCCCTTTATGTTCGCGGAGTTGGCGGCTATGAGGGTGGGCACGATCGCGGGCACGAGCGCGTTCTGCGACAGTGACTTCTGCACCACGCGCTCGGGGAAGTGCACGGCGCTGATGTGGCGCAGCTTGCCGCGCTCCCATAGGTCGAACCGTATGAAGCCCCGGCATATGTCGCGGCCCTCCAAAAGGTCGCGGCGGGACAGGACGGCGTTGCGTAGGTAGTCCTTCATGTACCGCTGCGTGGACGACTTCCACATGACGCCCCGCGCGGCCTGCTTTGAAGCCTTGCACAGGCTGTTGAGGTCGGCCACCGTCTCAAGGGTGCACGCCTTGAGACGCTCGGCCTTTGCCTTGGCCCGCTTCTCCTCGCGGCGCTTGCGGCGTGCGGCCCTTCTTTGCTCTGAGTTCATAGAGAGCACCCCGCACGGCTTGCAATGTGGCTCTGACAGCCGCTTGAGGTATGGCCATGAAACGCGGCGAAGCCACGGAGCGCCGCGCCATGCAAGCAGCGTCCGGCCACCCTCGCGGGGTGCGTATTTACGGGCGCATGCCCGATGGTCGCGCCTTCCTTCCTCTTCGCGCTCTGCTTTCGGCCCTGGGGCCTACTCGGTCTGGCAATAAGGGAATCCGGGGCGGGGGCGAACCCAGACGTTCGTCGCCGAGTTGTAGTTGGCATTGCCGTTGTTGTTGACGTAGCACACGTTGGACGAGGAGCCACCCATGACGGAACGCAACCACCAATTGTACCGATAAACAAGGCGCGACCGCCGTCCATTATAGCGAACGCAGGCGCTCTAGCTCGGCCTCGGCCTCGGCTATGCGTTCCTCGGTGGACTTCTTGCCCGTCACGCGCACGTTCTTGCGCGCCCCCTTCAGCAGCCTGATCTCCTCCTCGACCATGGCCGCCAGCTCCTCGAAGCGGTTGGCGTTCACGGGCAGGCCGATATCCATGAGGCACTGCATGTCCAGCATAAGCTGCTCGCAGTCCGCTATGGCCAGCGTCAGGTAGCGTTTCCTCTCCAGCGCGTTGAACGAGCTGTTAGGGTAGAAGCAGTCGGCGCGGTTGACGTTGTACACGATGCTGCGCGCCGTCTCCACGGTCGGCACCGCGTTCAGCAGCCTGTAGGCCTTGGGCACTACTGAGGAGGACGCCATCAGTTTATTAACCTCCACGCGGATGGCGATGGCCTGTGTGAAGAACTTGTACTCGGACACCTCGCGGTTGCGCTGGTAGACGCCGCTCACGTGCACCTCCTGGGGAAACTGGCGAAAAAAACGGCCCGCTTCGCGGGCAGGAGGCGACCGCGCAAGGCGGTCGCCTAAAAGCAGAGTATAGAGCACTCGGCTGGCTAGCCGACGAGGAAGCCGGGGCGGGGGCGAACCCAGACGTTCGTCGCCGAGTAGTAGTGGGCATTGCCGTTGCCGCCGACGTAGCACACGTCGGACGAGGAGCCACCCATGACGGAACGCAACCACCAATCGTACCGATTTCCGTTGACTCGGTGCGCCGTGTCTCGGAACAGGTCAAACTGGCAGTCGAAGCCCACGCTGTAGCCCTTCGTCCCCCACACGGGGCAGCCGTACACCTCCATCTCCGACAGCGAGAACACCTTGCCGATATCCTGCCAGCTCCACGAGTTGGAGTCGTTGAGCGCGCCGCTGGCGCTGTACCGCTCCTCAAGCAGCGCGCGCTGGGTAAGCAGGTACTTGGTCAGCCCCTCGGGCAGGCACGCCTCGAAGGCCGTCTCCCACGCCTTGAGGTTGCTGTTGGGGTAGGGGCATTTCCGGTCGGCGGTGCCCTGGTTCGTGTTGGTGGTGTTCCACATCAGGAAGCTGTCGTTGGCAACGCCGGTCACGGTCTTGGCCACGGCGATGGGCGCGGAGGCCACGAAGGCGATGTGGTGGCCTTTGGAGCTGTCGCCGCAGCAGTAGTACGGGTCGAAGTGCGCCAGGAGGAAGCGCACGGACTGCTGGGCCGCCACGCCCGACGCGCTTACCAGCGGCACGTCGATGTAGTCTCCCACGCGCAGGCCCGCGAAGTTGCCGTTGGCGGCTCGCTTGTGCAGCGCGTCGTACACGCTGCCGCTGCCGATCTCTCCCGCCAGGATGGTGGCGATGCTCTGCCCGCCGTACTTGCCGATTTGGCCCTGGCGGTTGTACTCGGCGTTGTTGAGCGCCGTCTGCGCGTTGCTGCGTGCGGTATCGTCGATGACCTCGTAGCCGATGCCGCCCACCGACAGGGTTTTCGCTTGTGCCATTTCGTTGCCTTTCTACTTGAGGTTGAGGGTTGTGCCGGACGCCGTGCAGGTGCTCCCGAACGTGATGGTGCTGCCAGATGCGCTGGCCTTGGAGGCGGGGCAGTACACGGTGCCGTCGTCGTAGATGAACGCGTTCGTGGCGTCGGCCAGCTTGCCGTACAGGTCGGCTATCTGCTGCTTCTGCTTGGCCATGTCCGAGCTGCCTGCGCTGCCCTGCGCCACGCTGTTGGCTATCTGCAGGGCGATGTTTGCCGCCGCGTCGGCGTTCGAGGCCGCGCCGTTTGCCGCAGCCGTGGCGGCTTGCGAGGCCGTCTTCAGCTGCGACGCCTCGGTCACGCGGTCGCTTTCCGCCGTGGCTCGCTTCTTCTCGGCCTCTGCGCGCTTGGTTTCGGCGGTCTGGCGTGCCTTCTCGTTCGTGGCGCGCTGGTTTTCCGCGCTCGCGCGGGAGGCCTCGGCCTTCTGCATCTGCGCGTTCAGCGCGCTCACGTCGGCTAGCTGCCCTTCGAGGTTCGCGATGATCGCCTCCACCGCATCGACGTACGGGCCGGATATCTCGCCCGACGCGCTCGCCGAGGGCAGCACGTTCACCAGGACGTTCTCGGTGGTGGCGTCCAGCCCCGCCGCGTTTCGCACACGCACGTAGCACACCTTGAGCAGCCCGGCCACGCCGAAGACGGCGGGGTCGACCGTCACGGTGGCCACGTTGTCGCTGATGCCAGTGAACTGCTGCTCCACGTAGGTGTGGTCGGGTTTCGCAGCCATGAGGTGCACCTTGCAGCCCGTCAGGGCCGCCTTCTTGTCGCCGTCGTAGATGGCGGCCTTCAGGACCTCGGCGCTGTCGCCCTGGTGCACGGTGATGACGGGCGGCGCTATGTTGGTCTTCTTGAGGTTGAGCGTAAGCTCGTGCGTTGCCATGCCTCACTCCTTTCCTTCGGCCGCAAGTGTCCGCGATATGTCGCCGGGTTGCGCTCTGTGGACCCCGCATATCTCCTCGTCAGTGAGCGCCGAGAAGTCAACGGCGTTGGCCTCGCCGCCTTCCGCGTCCATGACGGCCACGGGGCTGGACACGAGCGTGAAGCCGCCCTTGCCGTCGAACTCGAACACGTCTTCCGATTCCACGATGGCCCGCGCCGTGGCCGGGTCGCTGATGCACTCGAACACCGGAAGCGCCTCGGGCGGCTTCGGCGCGCCGTCGAGCGCCTGCGGCGCTTCGGGCTGCTGCACAAGGTGGTAGAACATTCCGTTTCCTCTCTCGCTGGTCTAGTTTCCCGTGATGCTGCTCATGCCGGTGATGATTCCGTTCACCACGTTGATGGTGCCCCACGTCCAGTTGTTGCCGTTGTTGGTGATGCACCCGATGAACTGCGTGGAGCCCGTGTACCCGTAGGTGCCGCCGCTGCTCGGACTGGTTCCTATGGCGAACTTCGGGGCGAGTATCCTGGCGGTGCCCGACGACCCAATGTCTGCGCGGCTGCTATCCAGGTACACGTAGTTGTTGGAGTTCTCCTGCAGCTTCACGTACGCCGAGCCGCCCGCGTTGCTGTTGCCGCTCCTCATGTACAGCTGCTCGTCGGGATGGCTCATGTAGCCCGCGTAGTAGGGGGTCGTCAGCCACGTCTGGCGGTAGTAGCGGTTGACTGCCAGGAAGCCGTAGCCGCAGGTGGATATGCCCACGCCGTCGGTCGAGCTCGCCGTGGGGCTGTCCTTCGCGTGGACGGCCTCGATGGTGCAGTACTCGGTCGAGCCGTTCACGAACGACGCTCCCGGGTGGTTGTTCGTCGTCGTGCCGGTGGTGATGTAGTTGGTTGACGACGTGCCGACCATGTTGCAGCGGAACATGGAGGTGCTGCCCACCAGCACGGTGCCCGCGATGATGGAGCCGTTCTTGTCGTATATCTGGAAGCCGTTGGTGGCGTTGATATAGACCCTGTTGCCGTTGCTGTCGGTCATGAAGATGGAGCCGTCGCGCAGGTAGAAGGCCCCGCTGTCGAGGTCCCAGTACGAGTTCCCGCCTTTGATGCGGCCCGTGGTCAGCTCGTCGGCGGTCACGCCGTCGCCGGTTATGGCCGTGCGCCACTTCCACGCGCCGCTGGAGTACTTGGAGTTGGCCACGCCGATGATTCCGCCGCCTATCTTGACGCACTTGGTGGCGCTCTCGGGCTTTTTGTCGTACACCAGGATGCCTTGGCCGGGCTCCTCGTACACCCAGCCGCCCGTGGTGTTTATCTCGCTGTTGAGCATTTCCACGATCTTCTTGCGGATATCGGTCGGCAGCTGGTCGAGCTGCTTCTGCAGCCCCTCCACCTCGCCCTCGGCGCTCGTCAGCCGTACGTCGAGCTTGTCCGTGACGCCTTCCAGGTACTCCTTGTTGGCCTCGTCTATCTGCTTGAGGACGCTCTCGCTCTGCTCTATCGACGTGTCGGTGTAGAGCTTGAGCACTTCCTCAAGGGACAGGTTGCCGTCGTCGGAGTACTTCTTCAGCGCCTCCTCCAGCGTGGTGTCCCCGTTGTCGGCGTACTCCTTGAGGGCCTTGTCAAGCGCGTCCTTCACCTCGTCGGTGTAGTCCTTGGCCGCGCCGCCCTGCTCCCTGGCGAACGCCTCCTGGCGCTTCTCGGAGGCCGCCAGGCTCTCGCCCCATTTGCCGGTCGATGCCTTGTTGGACGCGTTTACCGCGTCGGCCACGGTGGCGCGGATGCTCGAAGCCGTTCTCTTTGCGCTGGACTTCTGGGCGGCCATCAGCTCGGCCACGGTCTGGTAGTTGCCGAACGTGTAGGTGACCTCGCCGGGGCGCAGCTGGTCCTCCACCACCTTGGTGATGCGGGTGCGCACGCGCAGCGGCGGGTCGTACACCTTGTCCACCACGGTCACCAGGTCGCCCTCGTCCGCGCCCTCGAAGCCCTCGCCGGCGCGCGCAAGCGCCGTGGCGTCCACGGTGTAGGACACGGTGGGCACGCACGACTGCGCCAGCTGCGCCTCGGTGAGCTTCTTCAGCTCGGCGGCGTCCTCGCAGTCGGAGAACTCCACGTCGCCGAACACGTGCGCCTTGCCGCCCTTGCCGTCGGGCCGTCCCCAGCGCGCCAGCGCGTCGGCCGACCCCACCCAGTTCTGCCCGCCGTTCACGTCGCCGAAGGTCAGCTTGCGATCGTAGCCGCCCGTCAGGTTGCCGTCCTCGTCGGCGGTCTGCAGGGACTTGCCGTAGCCGTACAGGGCGGTACACACGTTGCCCTCGTCCACGCTGCGCTTGACGCTCACGAGGTCCTTGGCGTAGGTGAAACGCTTGCCGTTGTCCTCGCCGACCTGCTTGGCCATGCACACGCGGCGTGCGGTCACCTTGGTGCCGCTCACCTGGATTTCGAACGACAGCTCGCCGCCCCAAGTGTCTGCCACGTCGTGGATGGCCGCCCATGCGTTGGTGTGGTAGAAGTTCGTGCCGGCCTGCCCGAGGTCGGCCACGGTTCCGACCTGCCAGCGCGAGGAGGACAGCGCCGAGGCCAGCGCGGCGTAGGCGCTCACGTCGTAGGGGCGCTTGTCCTCCAGGTAGTCGCCCAGGAGCTCGATTTGCGCCGAGGTCGGGCAGTAGTACGTGTAGAGGATGCCCGCGCTTGCGCGCTCCTCCTCCACGCCGTCCACGATGTTCTCGTGCCAGCGGCCCTTGAGGTCGCGCCACACCAGGCGGTCGCCCTTGTCCAGGCGCGCCAGCGTTGTGATGCTCAGGGCGTTCTCGCCGTTGACCTCGCGCGTGTCCTCGCACTCGAACAGCGTCTTGATGGGTCCCTTGTACGCCTCCCAGCGGTCGCATGCCCACAGAATCATCAGCCCACGTACCTTTCCGTCCACTGTACCGTCGCGGTGCCGCTGGACAGCTTGAGGCTGTTGGCCCCCGGCTCCAGCGGGAAGAAGTCACTCTCGAAGGTCACGGGCGCGGGGCTGCCGTCCACCGTGGCCTGCGGGGCGGCCATGTCGATGACCACCGCGCTCGATGCCGTCACCGCCTTGTCGATCTGCACGAACTCGCCCGTGTCCATGTTCGTCAGCCGCAGCGCCGACGTGCTGCCGCCGGGCCTGACGGTCACGGTGGGGTAGGTGCGGAACGTCCCGCCCACCTGCACGCCCGAGGTGCCCGACACGGTTGCGCGCCCCTCGGCCCCGTAGGCCACGGGGTCGTATGCCGTGAACGTCAGCGTGGCCTCGCCGGTGTGCCACAGCGTGTCGAGCGCGCCCGGCGAGGTCAGCACGGCCATGTAGCGCAGGCCCAAGTGCCTCTCGTCGTCCAGCCACAGCTCGGCCTCCTTGAGGCACAGCAGGCGCGAGGCCATGAGGCGGCGAAGGGCCGCCATGTCGTCGGCGGGGCGCGCCCTCCAGGCCGCCGCCACGTCTATCGTCAGGGGTTTCAGCTCTGCGCGCATGAAGCGCGAGCCGGGCTGCCCGGGCACGTCGCGCGTGGCGATTTCGTACTCGGGCAGCAGCGAGCGGGTCACGAGCCGGGTGTCGAACCACGGCGCGAAGTCGAAGCCGTTGTATATCATGCGAAGCACTCCTGCCGTTTGATTTCCTTGGCTATCTGGCGGGAGATTTTCTCGATGTCGGCCTCCTCCCGCACGGTCGCGTACAGGTTGATTGTCACGTTCGTGTCGCCATGGGCAGCGCCGCCCTTGCCGTCGAGCAGCTTGGCTATGCCCTCGGCCAGCGGGCGCGCGCCGCGCTCGTTGAACGGCACCACGCCCTCGGGGCCCGCCTCGCCGACGCCGATGACGCTGGGGCCGTTGAACACGCCGCCCTTGGCGTACCAGTCGATGCCGAAGTGCGGCACGCTCGGCGGGGCAATGCTGAAGCTGCCGGAGATGGACAGGTGCGGCAGCTTCAGGTGGGGCAGCGACCACGAGAAGTTGAAGAACCCCTTGATGGAGTCGATTACGTTGCGCACGGTGTCGCGGGCGTTCTGTATCGGCGTCTCGATGGCGCTCTTGATGGAGTTCCACACGCTGCTCACGGTGTCCTTGGCGGCGTTGAACACGCTGGAGATCGTGTCGCGGATGCCGTTCACGATGCTGGATATGGTGGAGCTGATGCCGCCCCACACGCTCGACGCCGTGCTGCTCACGGCACCCCATATGGAGTCCCACACCGCCTGAATTGCCGACAGCACCGCCGATATGGTGGAGCTGATGGCATTGATGGCCGCGACTATCGCCGAGCTGATGGCGTCCCATATGCTGGAGGCGGTGAAGCACACCGCGCCCCACACCGTGTCCCACACGCCCTGGATGACCCAAAGGGCTGCGCCTATCACGTCGCTAACGTACTGGATGTATGCGCTCACCGCGCCGTAGATGGCCTCCCATATGGCGCTGGCGGTGCCGCTGATGCCTTCCCACGTCGCGCCCCACCATTCGGAGAGCGCCGTCACCACGTCGGTGATGACCTGGCTCACCGCGTCGATGTAGCCTCCCACCGCGCCGCAGATTGCGTCCCATGCCGCCGTCAGCTGCTCGCCGAAGTTCTCCCAGATGAAGTTCCAGGGTATGAGCAGCGTCTCGATGGCCAGGTTCAGAATCTCGCCCAGCAGCATCACGGCGACCTGCACCACGTTGCAGATGCCGTCCCAGATGGACGAGGCGGTGCCGGCCAGGCCTTGGAAGAACCCGGCCATGGCGTCGATGGCCCCCTGCACCGTGGAGCAGATGCCGTCCCACACGCCGCCCAGCGTCTCGCCGAGCTGCGAGAAGAACTCGCCGACGCTTTGGGCCACGTCGCCCGCCACCTGGATGGCCACCTCGAACGCGGCACACACGGCATCCCACACGGCGGTCACCGCGTCGCGGAACTCCTCGCAGTTGTTCCACAGCAGCACCACGGCGGCGATGATGGCCGCTATGGCCGCTACCACGGGGTGCGCGGCTATGAGCCCCAGCGCGCCGGTGCCCAGCTTGCCGACCACCTGGAAGGCCGCTCCGATTTTCGGCACGGTGTCCACGACGGTGCCGACCGTCGACAGCACGGGGCCTATGGCGGCCGCTATCGTGGCGATCGCCAGCACGGCGGTCTGGCCGCCCTCGCCGATGCCGGCGAACCACTCGGAGAACGACTTGACGACGCCCGCCACGTTGGTGGCGATGTTGAGCAGCGGCTCGCCAAGCGGCTCGATGGAGCCCTGCAGCTCGCGCATGGCCTCCTGCGATTTCACGGCGAAGCTGTTGGAGGCGGCCTCCTGGGCCTGCTGCGCAGCGCCCGCCACGTCGCCGAAGCTGTCCTGCACGCCTGCCAGGGACTCGATCATACCCATGGCATTGTCCTCGCCCAGCGAGGACCACAGGGTGGAGGCCAGCGCGGCCTTGTCGTACTCGTTTGGCATCTGCGTGAGGTCGCCCAGCACCGCCTGCAGCATGTCCTCGGCGGTGGCGCTGCCGTTCTTGAAGTTCTCGAAGACCTCCTGCGTGCCCTCGCTGAACGAGCCGATGGATTCCTCCATGCGGCCGTCGGAAAGCGCCGTCAGGAACTCGTTGAGGTAGTCGCCCACCTTGTCCAGGTTGTACGCGCCGTTGGACGTGCCCGCTTCTAGCAGCGAGAAGTACTCGCTGGCGCTCATTCCCGCCTCGCCCCATCGCACGGAGTATTCGCTCAGGTTGTCGCCCAGCTCGTCGGTGTAGTTCAGGCCGCGCTGCATGCCCGCCGTCAGCAGGTCGCTGGCCTCGGTGGCGGACAGCCCGAAGCCCTCCATGAGGGCGTTGGTGCCGCGTATGGACTCGTTCACGTCTGCGCCGAAGGTGTCCGACAGCATGAGTGCGTTGGTGGTGACGGTCTGCAGGTCCTCGTCGGACACGTCGCGAAGGGTGGACTTGCACTGGATCAGCGCATCGTTGACCTCGTCCAGGGACTGGCCCCAGCCACCCTCGTATATGCGCTTGCCTATGCCGCTGAAACGCTCGGCCTCCTCGCCGGACACGCCGAGCGCGGCGGCTATGCGGGCGTTGGCTTGCTCGTAGTCGCTGGCCACGCCGAATACGGCCTTGCCGGCGGCCACCACGGGCGCGGTCAGCGTCACCGTGGCGGCCGTGCCGGCCTTCTTGAACGAGGACGACAGCTTCGCGGCCTTCTCGTCGCCCTCGGTTATGTTCTTCCAGGAGATGCCCTGGAGGTCGCGCTCCAGGGCCTTGATGTTCTTGGATACGTCAACGGTGTCGAGCACCGCTTTGATGATGACGTTGCCGTCCATGCTCACCTCGTCGCTCTCTTGAGCGCGGCGAACACATCGCGCATCGCCGCGTCGCTTCCTTCCTCAGAGCCGTGTGAGCTGCGGCCTTTGCCGAGTTCGAACGCCTTGTGGGCGGCGTTCCAGGCCTCGACCTCCTGCCTGTTGTATTTGGTTGGCTTCGGCTTGGTCGCCGGGTTGCGGTAGTGGATGGCCGCGCCGAGCGGCGTGTCCTGCGGGCAGCCGCCCACGAGTGCCACGAACTCGGCGAAGCTGATGCGACCGCGCACCTCGTCCCACTCGATGCCGTAGGCCTGGCGGAAGCTGGTGCGTATGCGCGCCGCGTCTTCCTCCAAGTCCCACAGCGGGGTCTCGTGCGGGCGGTCGCCGCTCAGGTCGAGTCCGCACATGTCCCATACCGCCGCGTCGCGCATCCGCACGAACTCGGCGGCGTCGTAGTCGCATGCGCACCACGCGTCCGCCCAGTCCACGACGACCAGCGCCAGGAACTCGTCCCGGCGCTGGTCGTCGGACTTGCCCTCGTCGGTCAGCACCTCGATGACGCGGATGATCGTGAGCGCGTCGTCGCGCACCAGCACCTCCTCGCCGTTCCACGGGTAGCGCGTGGCGCTCGTGCCATCGGGCAGCCGCACCCGCTCGGCCGTGAGCGCGGCTGGCAGCATTACTTGCCGCCCTTCTTCTTGCGCTTGGCCTTGGCGCGGCGCTGGGCGCGGTTGAGCGCCTGGACCTGATCGGCGCGCTCGCTGTATGCAAGGCCGCACGCCATCAGCTGCTCGCTGGTCGCGTGGCGCGCCAACATGTTGAGGAACGTGGCGAAGACCTCGCCCAGGATGCGGATGTTCTCCTCGGGCGCGATGGGGCCCTCGTCGCCGCCCATCCACGCGAGCAGCTGCTCCCAGCCCTCGGTGCCGATGAACGCCGAGATGGTGCGCTTCATGAGGCGGGCCTGCGCGGCGTTGGCCTCGGCCGCCTTCTCGGGGGTGTCGGCCTCGCGGGCCATCTGCTCGTTGGCCTGCGCGCGGTCGATGGCGTTGCCGACCTTGGCCAGGTACTCCTCAATGTGCTTGTCGTCGAACCACACGCGGAAGCGCGGCGTGTCGGGGTTCTCCTCGGGGTCCTCGAAGAACACGTCCTCGTACGCGCGGATGTTTTTCAGAAGTTCCATTTGTTGCCCCTTTCGTGAGCGGTGAGCGTCGGGCATAGAAAAGGGGCGCGGGCCGCTCACTAGCCCGCGCCCCCATGTCCAGGAGGTTATGTCTGGTGTCGCCTGCGGCTACTTCGCCGACACGGTGACCTTCACCTGCGTGCAGATGCTCGGCTTGGACGCGCAGCGCACGGTGATGACCGCCTCGCCTACGGCCACGCCCGTCACGTTGCCGTCGCTGTCGACGGTGGCCACGTCGGTGTTGCCCGATGCGAAGAAGCACTTGGCGTTCGCCTCGGCGGGCGTGACGGTCGGCGCGAGCTTCATGGACTTGCCCACGGCCGGGCCGGTCGGCGCGGTGCAGGTGACGCCCGTGGGCTGCTTGAGCTTGTTGGCGGGGATGTAGCGCATAGCGCCAGCGCCCGAGATTGTGCAGGAGAACGCGCCGGGGTCGGACGCCGCGCCCTGCTGCGAGCCGACGGTCAGGCCCAGGTAGGTGCAGTCGCCCTCCACCACGTCGCCGTTGGGGTCGGTGTGGCGGAAGTGGCCCGTGCGGCCCTCGCCGGTCTCAAGCGCCAGGCTGGCAACGAAGTCCTGCGCGGGGTCGCCGTAGCAGCGGTCGCCAGTGACCTCGTACTGCGGCTGCACGCTCTTCACCTTGTCGGTGGGAGTGCCGTAGCCGTCGTAGTAGTCCTTGGTCTCGGTGGTCTCGTTGGTGGTCGGCTTCACCTCGGTGATGCCGCGCGAGAAGATGGCCCACGTGGGGCTGGCCGCGTCTGGCGTGGTGTCGATCTCCAGCGCGCTCATGTAGTTGGGCGCGAAGCCCAGGTCTTGGTTCTTTGCCATCGTTATCCCTTCTCTATGGTTATGATCGCTTTGATTCGGAACTCCCACAGGTACGGCCCGCCCTCGGGCGGCGTTATCTCCTGCGGCTCGGTGTACAGCGACGCGCTCGTGAAGCCGTAGGAGCCTGTGGGCGAGGACAGGTCGGCCCCGTCCAGCGCGTCGGCCAGGTCGTAGGCGTCGCCCATGGCCTTGGCCTCGGAGGTGTCCTTCACGATGACCTGCAGCACGTATCCCACGCGGCGGGTGCCGTCCATGTGGCGCACCACGTCGGTGGTGGGCATGGGCCGCAGCACCACCGCGTCGTCGTGGCCGCGCGAGGCGGCCAGGCGGGTGAGGAGCACCGGGCCGTAGCCTAGGGCCTCTATGGCGGCCTTCGCCGCCTCCATCACGTCCGGGGCCATGTCACGCCCCCTCGGTCAGGAGGTCGACGGCCAGGTGCTCCCAGTCCTCGCCATGCGCCTCCTTCGCGGCCTTCGGCCAGTCGGCCTTGGCCCTCGGGTTCTTGCCGTGCTTGATGGAGCTGTCGGGCAGGTCGCGCACGTAGGCGGCGTAGTCGGCGTCCCATATGACGAGGCCCTGCCTGAAGTCGGAGGCGGCCTGCATGGAGTTATGCATGCGCTTGGTGTCCTCTGGCGTGAACGCGTTCATGTCCTCGGCCACGTTCATGGCGAACTTCACCTGCTTGGCCTCCAGCTCCTTCGCGCTGAAACGCTTCATGAGCTTGGTCAGGTCGACCGTAACTGCTGCGGGCATGGCTACCTCACCTCCAGTTCCCAGTGGTGGGGACGGGTGCCGAACGCGCGGCGGGGCGTGCACCTCGCCACGTTCATCCACTCGCCCCCGTCGATGCTCACGCGGCTGCCCACTGGCACGTCGAACATGCCGGGGCTGTCCGCGCCGTCCGCTATCACGAGGCCCTGCGCGCCGTCGCCCAGGGCGTACTCGCGCACGAGCCACGCCGAGACGGGCTCGAAGCGCACGCGGCGCACCTCGACGGGCTGCTCGAACTCGCCGCCGTAGCCGCCCTCCCTGGGCACCTTGACGGACATGGTGGAGGGCCGCGCCGAGCGCGGCACCCGCATCATCTGGTACCCCCGATGCCCGCGTAGAGCAGCGGCGTTCCGAGCAGCTCGCGGCGGACGGCGGCCTCCATGTCGCTGCGGTAGGTGCTGGCCCCTTCGGTACCGGGGTTCCACGAGAACGAGCCGACGGTGAAGCCGCCGCCCTCCATGATGCCGCCCGAGCATCCGTACGCGGCGTCGACCTCGCAGGCCGCCATGACCGCGCGCGCCCACTCCTCGGAGCCGTCCGGCTCGTTGGGGAAGATCAGGTCGCGCACGACTGCCGTGGCGTGGGGGAGCGCCGCCTTGAACTCCTCGGCGGACAGCTCCCCGCGCCCGGCTGCCAGGTAGTCCTCGTGGGTCGGGGCTCTAGTTTCCATCGTCCTCGGCCGCCTCGGGCTTTTCCGCCTTGCCCTTGGTGGGCTGCTCGTCTGCGGCCTTCGCCTCGGGCTTTTCCGCCTTGCCCTTGGCGGGCTTGGCCTTCTTCGGGGCCTCCTTCTCGAAGGCCAGTCCAACGGTGCGCATGTCGCGCCTCCTTCCTACGCGGCCTTCATGCCTGCGGTGATGTAGTGCGCCAGGTTCTCGCGCACGCCGCACACGCCGTACTTGCGGTACTTGAACAGGTGGCCGAAGCCCTGCTGGTTGTCTTCGGCGTCGATGACCTTGCCGTGCGCGAAGTTCCAGCGCAGCACCACGGCGTCCTTGTGGACGATGAGGAAGTTCATGTCCACCGCGCCGGTGCCCTTCTTGTAGTGGCCGATCTCCTCGTCCTTGGTGGTGCCGTCCAAAAGGTCGATGGCGCTGTAGAAGCGGGACTGCGGCACCTTCACGATGGAGGAGAAGCCGTCCAGCGCCTCGCGGGACTTGGTGGTGTCCAGGTCCTTCACCATACCCAGCAGGGTGGGGGTGATGAACAGCACGCGGCCCTCTTCCGGCACCTCCTTCTCGTCCATGTCGCACATGGCGGCGTTCAGGCCCTTGAGCATGTCCGCGCCGTCGGCGTAGGTCTTCTGCTCCTTGGTGATGCCGGTGCCTGCGCACAGCGTGGAGAACACGAACGCGTCTCCCTCGGGCACCACCTTGGTGCGGTTGAAGTGCGCGGCGGCGTTGCCGAACGCCAGGTTGAAGGACTGGGCGTCCACTTTCTGGTCGATTTCCAGGATGGTGCCGCGGTCGTAGTTGGCGCTGATGGGCTTCCAGGTCAGGGACGCGCCGCTGTTCTGGGGCAGTCGCCCGTTTGCCTGCACGTCTCCCAGGCCGCCCATGGAGTAGACGGGGTAGTAGAACTCGCCCAGCTGCTCCATCTGCGCGATGTTGCCCTGCGGCGCGGCACTCTCCAGCACGGCGGTCAGGGATTCCTTGCGGTACGCCTCCATGAGCACGTTCTCGTAGCCCTTGGGCAGTTCGATGCTGTTTGGCATGATTTACTCCTTTGAAGATTCGTCGGTGAGTCCGAAAGCTGCGCGGAAGTCGGCCAGGCCGTCGGAGCCTGCGCCACCCTTGGGGTCGCCGCCCGCGCTCTCGCGGGGCTGGTCGGTGAACATATAGGCGTTGTCCTTCTTCAGGGCCTCGAAGTCGATGCCCGTGAGGTTGCCCTGCTCGTCCAACTTCGCGTCGGCGATGTTCGGGATGATCGCGCGCGCCGCCTTGGCGTTGCGCACCCCCATCTGCGCCAGCTTGGTGTCGATGGCGAAGTCGCGGCGCATGTCGGCCTCGCGCTTCTCGGCGTCGGCCTTGTACGCCTCGTTGTCGGCCTTGGCCTTGTCGAGCGCGGCCTGCAGCTCCTCGGCGTTGCCCGCCTTGGAGGTGAACTCCTCGATCTGCTTGTCGCGCTGCTCCAGCTCGGCCTTGAGGGCCTTCACCTGCTCCTGGTACTCGTCGGTCTCGCGCTTGTACTTCGCGTAGGACACGACCTCCTTCTGGGGCTCGGTGCCCTGGCCTTCGCCGCCCTCGTTTCCCTTGGGCTTGTTGTCTTC
Organism: Collinsella sp.; assembly: GCA_048330275.1. GTDB lineage: Bacteria > Actinomycetota > Coriobacteriia > Coriobacteriales > Coriobacteriaceae > Collinsella. Next base: position 23,913 of record DBFEIO010000026.1, on the reverse strand, counting down.
AGCCATCGCTTGCTCCTTCCGTGTTTGGTTGTCGCGCTTCCCTGCGCGCTTGGATGGCCCACCGTTGTCGCCGTGGTCGCGTGCGGGGCATGTTCTCGCCGCCCCATCGCGTGCCTGCATCTTCCCCAATGTGTCGCCAGGCAAAAGAAAAGGCCGCCCGTGGTGGGCGGCCTTGATGCCGTGTCGCTGTTCGGTTGCCGTTGCTTCGCTACAGGGCGGCGATGCTCGCCACCTCGTCGATGGGTATCTCGGTGATGATGCCCGCGCCCTCTATGCCGATGGCGTTGGGCTCGTCTAGCGATTCGGCGTCGCTTTGGTACCAGTCGTACCTGCCCCGGTACTCCTCGCCGTCGGTGCACGTCACGCGCACCTGCTTGCCGTAGTATTTCAGCGTTTCGCTCAGGTTCATTGCTGTGCCTCCTCTGGTTTGGTCGGGACTATGTGCACGTCGCCGTCGGCGTAGTGGATGGTGAAGCGCGTCGTCGGTATGTGCTCCCCATTATCGCCTATCACGTAGCCGATCACACGCCCGGCGTCGCATGTTTCGCGCCCGCTCCATTTGCCGCTTCTGGTGGTCTGCGCCGTGCCCGTGCCCGCGTGCTTCGCTATGAGGTCGCGCACCTCCTCAAGCGTCACCGTGATGCCGCTCGGCTCCTTGTACGCGCCGCCCTTGCGCTTCAGGTTCGCAACGTACTGCTCGTGCTGGCGGCTGCCCGCGATGTGCTTGGCCTGCTTGTCTGCGTGCACCTCCATGGCTGCGGCGTTCGCCACGCGCCGGTCGCGTTCCTTCTCGGCCTTGGCGCGCTTGATGGCGTTGTCCAGCGCCGCGCGGCGCTCTGCTGCGGTTTTCAGCTCGAAGCCATCGCCGCTGGCCTTGACCAGTTCGCCCACGCGCTTCTGGCTCACGCCTGCCTCGGCTATGAGCGCCTTGGTGTTCGGGTGCGCCATGTAGGCCGTGCGGCTCACCTTCTGGCGGGTGAGGGCGTACACCTTGCTGCCCGTCTCGTAGGGGTTCTCGCGCCCGTGCTCTGCGTCCAGGTGCGGGTACTTCGCCACGAGGTCGCGGCGCTTCTGCTGGAGTCTGCTCAGCTTCATGCGCTCCTTGGTGTTGTCGATGCCAGCCGCTTCGAGCGCGGCGGCCTCGCGCCTCGTGGTGCGCACCTCGCGCTCGATGGCGCGCTGCTGCTGGCTGGCCTGGTATCGCTCCTCGCGCTTCTCGTCGCCTCCGTCGGGGTCGCGCTCGTAGCGCAGCGGCTGGCCCTCCACGTAGATGCCGAAGTCATGCTTGCAGTTCGCGCCGCACAGGCCATCGACAGAGCCGTAGCCCGTCTCGCGGTAGAACGGCGGGTACTTCTTGGACTTGCCCGACAGGCTGAACACGCGGCCCTGCCACTTGGCGTGGCTCTCGCGCGCCCCGCCGTGCGAGGAGGTCTGCACGAGGTCGTGCCCGGTCTCCTCAAGCAGCTCCAGCGTGTTGCGGCTGCCCGCCTGCACCGCTTGGGTGCGGATGTGGCGGCGCATGGCCACGTCGGCCTGCGCCCACGCCCCGCTCTTGTAGTCCACGACGGACACGCCGCGCCGCGCCAGCTTCAGCACGGCCTCGCGGGTGGCCTGCTCGTAGCCCGCCATGCCCGAGTTCACCCGAGCCACGGCCTGCGCCACGACTTCGAGGTAGGCGCGCTGCACGTTGGCGGGCATCTTCAGGTTGTCGCGGCTCACGACGTCCTGCACTCCCGCCGCCGTGGCCCGCGCGGAGTTGTGCAGCCTCCACTGCATCGCCTTGGACAGCGCGCCCATGGCCGTGCCCAGCGTGGCCAGGTCGGCCTCGGCGCTCTTGGCCACGGCCTCGGCCGCAGCCTTGGCAGCCTCGCGCGCGGCTCTGCGGCCCTCGTCGTTCATGGCCTTCTGCACGTCCTTGGCGGCAAGCGTCGCCCTGCGGGCGGCCTGCGAGTAGGCGCTGTCGCCCTCGAAGTCGATGGAGCCTATGAGCGCGGCGTAGATGCACACCAGGCGCAGGGTGTACTCGTCCATGGCCCCCTGCGCCGCGTCGGTGAAGTGCTCTATGTAGTCCGGCCCCAGCATCAGGCGAGCCCGTCGCCCAGCATGTCGAACGCGCCGCCCTGCTGCTCGGGCACGTTGGCCTTGGCCTCGTTGCTGGTCTCGCCGTAGAAGCGGCGGCGGTACTCCCACGGGGCCATGATGCCCGCGCCGACCTCGCTCATGGCCATCTCGCGCGCGCTCTGCGTGTCGCTGATGATGGAGTCGTCGAAGTCCACGGTGACGTCGCCGTAGGGCACGGCCTCGCCCTTGATGCTGCGGCACGCGTCGGCCATGCCGTTCACGAGGCGCACGATGGACTTGCGCAGGGCGTTCTCGTGCCGGTGGATGGATCGCATCAGCTGCGAGTTGTCGGCCGCCACCTCCTTGGCGGTCTTCAGGCCCGTGTGCGACTCCCAGGAGAAGTAGCCGTTGCCGAAGCCGCACGCTACCGACAGCAGGCGCAGGCCCGTGTTGATGGCGCTGGCGTTCTCGTCGGCCTTGAGGTCGCTCTGAACGGTCTGAATCTTGGCCGACCCCTCGTCGCCGGGGTTCATGCTGAAGATGGTGTCGTCGGCCTCGCCGAAGGCGTAGTAGGTCTTCGTGAGGCTGCCGTCCGGCCCCTTGTCGGTCTTGGACTCTATGAGGGTCTTGTCCACGAACGTGCGCGGGCGGCCCACGCGAATGTGGTCGAGCAGGGAGGTGGCGGCCTCGTCGACCACCTTCATGGCCCCCACGGCGTTGCAGTACACGCTCGCGCCCATCGCACAGTAGTCGTAGAAGCGGTTCGACACGGCGGGGCGCACCAGCGCGAAAAGCGGGCGGGTGCAGCGCGTGTCCATGTCGGCGCTGATGCCCTCGACCGTCACCTGCTTGTGCGTGCGGGTGTCGAACAGCTGCGTGAGGATGTGGTAGGTGCCGCCCTTGAGCACGTGGGCCTGGCACTGGTCGTAGTCGCGCCCGGCGACCTCCACGCGGCCCACGAACGCGCACTGCGTGCAGTCGTCGGCGCTCCACGTGAGCGGGACTATCTGCGTGGCGTCGTAGCGCACGATGCGCAGCTCGGCGTCGGGCGTGTAGGCGCTGTCGGTTACGCCTCGCGGCTCGATGACCCACGCGCCCGTGCCCATGGCGAACGCGCGGGCTATGAAGTCGGCGTTGTCCATGGCGAACGATGTGGGCGCGTCGCCGTCCTCTGTCGGCTGCGGCGCGGCCTGGCCGTCCTCGTGCCCCTCGTCGCCGACGCCGCCCGTCGCCGTGGGGTTGGCGAAGTAGCGCGCCATCCAGGCGCGGCGCTCGTCGCTCGTGCTGGAGATGATCGTGCTCTCGTTCATGAGCAGACTGGCCCACTCGTCGGCCACGAGCGTCGCCGGGTGCAGGCTGGCGCGCTCGCGCTTGTACACGCGGAAGCCGCGCCGCTCGCTGTAGTGGTACCAGCCGTTGTTCGCCGCGAACCAGCCGAACCAGACGCCCACCATGCCCTGCATGCGGGTGTCCGGCTGGTATCCCATGCGGCGCAGCCACGCCTCGGCGTAGCCCGTGTTGCCTCGCTTCTCCATCAGAGGTTGCTCCTTATCCACAGTCCTGCGGCGTAGCCCGCCGCGTCTATCGCGTCGTCGTTCACCTTCGGCAGTGTCTCGGTTATGTCGCCCTGCCCGTTCGACACGTACTCGAACTCGGGGAACTCCTTGGCGGCGAGCGGGCAGCGGTCGGGGTCGATGACTATGCGCGTAAGGTTCTGCATCCACCTGATGCGGCTCTTGGGCGCGTTCAGGCCCTGCTTGAGCGACTTCTGCGCGCCGATGCCCTGCTCCTGGTAGTAGAGGATCATGCCGCGCGCCGCGCTGTCGCACCACACGTCGGCGGCGGGGTCCTCGGCCGCTTGCAGCTTGGCCGCCACCAGCTCGGCGGTCTTGACGTCGATGGCCTCGGTTCCCTGGCGGCTCTCCTCGTCCAGCAGGTAAAGCACGCGCTCGTTCTCGTCGTATCCCGCCTCCATGAACACCCACGGGTGCACGCTGCCCGCGTCCACGCCGAACGAGCGCAGGGAGATGGACGCGCGCTCCTCGTCCGTTATGGGGCGTATGTCCAGCAGCTCGTCTGGGAACACCTCGGAGCCCGTGCCGATAACCTCGCCGAGCCATTGCCAGCGGTAAGAGTCTGGCGTCTTGCGGCGGCTGCGCTCGGCCTCCGCCAGCGCCGTGGCGCTTATCCACTCGGGGTGCTCGTCTATGACGTCCAGGTACGTGGTGTGGCATATGAAGCGCCCGTCCTCGCCCGGGTGGGCCTCCAGGTCGCGCGCCTCCTTGTTCACCCAGTTGCGAGCCGAGCGGGGAGGGTTGTAGCTGTAGAACACCCAGAACATGTCGCCGCCGCGCAGGAACGTGGCCAGCACGCTGCGCACCTCGTCCATGCCATCGAACTCGTCTACCTCCTCGAACCACACCACGGCGCAGTAGCCGGTGCGGAACTTCGCGGACTTCAGCTTCTTCGGCTTGTCGCATCCCACAAAGCGTATGACCTGCCCGGTGGGGCGGTACGTCACCTCCATGGGGGACAGGCCGAAGTCGAACAGGTGCGCCACGCCCAGCACGTCGCACGCCCAGCCTATCTGCTCGTACACGGACGTGCGCAGCGTGTTGCCGACCTTGCGCAGCACGACGGCGTTGGCCTCCGGGTTGAGCATGATCAGCAGCACGATGGCGATGGATATGAACGACGACTTGGTGGAGTTGCGCCCGCCCTTGAACCAGTAGTGCGTGAACTCGTGCGCCTTGATGGAGCGCCACACGCCGGCGAACACGGAGGCCACGACGTCCGAGAGCCTAACCGAGGTCGTCAACGATAGTCACCCCCGCCTCCGCCATGGCGGCCTTCGCGCCGTCCACGCCGAACATGTCGTTGAGCAGCTTCACGCTCTCGGTTATGGCCAGGCGCGCGTCGCCGTTGATGCTGCCCTCGGCCGCCTGGCGGCGGAAGATGGGCAGCGCGCCGTCCAGCACCTCGAACAGCGGGGCGGCCGCGTCCTGCAGCTCCCAGCGGCAGTCCTTGGCGGCCGCGTCGCGGATTTCCTGGATTCTGTGCGCGATTCGTGGGTCGCGCATCAGCTTGGAGGCGGCGCAGCTTATCGAGTTGTAGTTCATGCGCTTGCAGTCGTAGGCCGCGCGGTACGCGTCCTGCTGCTTGGCGCGGGGCTTGGCCATCTCGCGGGCGAACGCTTCCTGCTTCGCCGTGAGCGGCTTGTCCTTCTTGGGCACCTGCGGCCTCCTTCCCTTATCTTTCGGCCCATATGGTCGCAAGCGTGTCGCCGGGCACGGAAAAGGCCGCCCCGAAGGACGGCCCTCTGCCTGTTTCCGTATTCGGTTGCCCCTATCCGCACGCCGCCGCTGCCATGGCCACGAGGCCGGCCGCCAGCGCGCGCATGGCGAAGAACGCGGCCACGTCTATGGCGATCGCCGCCGCTATGAAAAGCAGGCAGCCCCAGTTGCATCCCGGGCGGTTCATTCGTCCTCCAACTCGACGGTGCCGTCGTCATGCTCGGCCTTGAGCCATTCCAGGTAGTCGGCCTCCTCGTAGAAGCTTGCCAGCAGCCGCTTGCTGGTAGTGCAGCTGCTCATGCGGCTCGTCTCATGCACGGCGATGAAGAAGGGCCACGAGTGGAACTCCACCTCCGTGTGGATGGCCCGCTCGGGCGTGCCGAAAAGGTGCTCCCAGTTCGTCATTGCGCCCCCTCCTTCGCGCTCGGCCCGACCTTGCGGTAGGTGAAGTCCTCGAACAGGTGGCCGCACCAGCGGCAGCGGTCGCCGCCCCTGGGCAGGTGGTGCCAGATCTCGCGCATGCCGCACTTCGGGCAGCGCACCTCGATGCTGGGTCGGCGCTTCGGCTTCTCGGTCTGCTGCTCCATGGCTACTCCACCGCCATCCGCATGGCCGGCTTCATGGCCTCGCGCAGGCTCTTGGCCAGCTCCTCGGCCGTTACCTCGGCCTTCACCTCCACGTTCACGTCGGGCATCGCGAAACCGCGCGCCTCTTCGGCCTTGAGGCAAGGCATGGCGGCGTCCTGGGCCGCGCCCTTGAGCGTCGGTGACGCTGTCGCCCTCGGCTCGCAGCGCCCCAGCCACAACTCGCACTCGTCCAGCTTCGTGAGCGCCAGGGCGCGCTCGCGGCTCGCCTCGTAGGCCGTCTCGATGCCCTTGCGCAGGTTCTGCAAGGCCGTCTCTTCGGTCACGGCGTCCAGCTCCTCGCGCAGCCGGGCGTTCTTGAACCTCAGGTTGCGAACCTCGCGGCGCAGCGCGGCCACCGCGTGGCCCTGCTGCTCGTTCCAGCAGTCCTCGCACAGCGGCGCGTCCACGCCCATGTTGTCCTGCCCAAGGGCGTCGATATCGCGCCCGCAGGTCTCGCAGATGATTCCCATGGCTACTCCCTTCCTTCCGGCTTCGCCGCGCCTGCGAGGAACCACGCCCGCAGGCTCTCGGCGCACTCCGGGCACAAGGCCCTTGCCTTGCCGTCGATTCGCGCGCTGTTCCCCAGCACCATCTTGGCGTAGCCCGCCAGGGTCGCCGGCACCTCCTTGCCGCAGCGTTCGCATGCGCACATGTACAGCCTCATGCCTGCTCGCCTCCCTTCGGCAGAGCGTCGGCGATTCGGTCCCAGTCGGTGGCCGGCTTCTCGCTGGGGTACTCGTAGGCCCCCACGCACGGCACCGGCAGCACCGCCATGCCGTCGTGCTCGCCTGCGTACTCGTCTGCGTCCGATCTGCTCTCGAACGCCAGCACCACGTCGCTCTCCGTGGCCACTGCGTAGATCTTCTTCATCGTTTCGTCTCCTATTCGAACTCGAAGCACTCGCATGCCTCGCTTGTCTCGTCTACCGCCTCCACGTCGGGGCCGCCGCCCGTCATGGCGTCGCGGGCGCACACGGCCTCGCCGCCAGCGCCCTGCACGCGGCCGCAGAAGCGGCACTCCCGGCACGTGCGGCCCTCCCACGGGTCGGGCCGGTTCCACGGTGCCCTGGGGTCGGACTCGAAGCACCCGGGCGGGAGGTTCCACCCGCTTGAAGGCTCGTACCCGCTCACATGCACCGCCTGCCCCTCGGCAGCCGCCCCCAGCCGTCCATGGCCAGGGCATCCGCGTACTTGGTCGGTTCCGGCAGCAGCAGGTACTCCCAGTGCCCCGAGCCCGGCGGGGCGGGGCGGTTGAACCTCTGCTCGGCCCTGACCCAGCGGAAGTGCAGCCGGTTGGCGTGCGCCAGCCCGTGGCAGCCGCTGCCGTTGCCGCTGCCGCACAGCATCACCGTGGGCTTGGGAACCTCGCGCCCGTCGCGGAACAGCTTGCCAGCCCCGCGCCTCACGATGTGGTGGCGGTTGAGCGGCCACGGCGCGCCGCACACGGCGCACCTGGGCGTCTCGATGCTCGGCCCCTCCATGAGGGGGCGCAGGATCTCGGGCAGCGTGTCAACGTTTGCCATTCGATAGCCTCCTGTCCCTGCCTTGCAGCTCGTACTTGTCGCACATCTCCGACAGGCGGCTCACGATGGCCACCGCCGTCTCCTCGTCGCCGTTCTTGGCCAGGCGGCGTATGAGGTCGCCCTTGCCGTACTGCGTGGTTACGACCACGGGCCTCATGTTCTCGTACCTGTCGTTCACGACGCGGAACACCTGCCCCAGCGTCCAGTCGGTGGGGGACTCCTTGCCCAGGTCGTCCAGCACCAGGCACCCCACGCGGGAGAGCCTGGACAGCACGCCGTCCTCGGTGCCGTCGCCGCCGTAGGTGCCCTTGATGGCGGCCAGCACGCCCAGCATGTCGGTCACCCTCACGCTGGTGCCGCCGTCCACCAGGAGCCGCGCCACGGCGCTCGCCAGGTGGGTCTTGCCGGTTCCCACGGGGCCGCAGATGTACGCCCCGCGCCCTTGCTCAACCTTCGCGGCGATGCCCTCGGCCATGGGGGAGGCGGCGGCCATGAAGCGGGGCTTGATGCCCGCACGCTCGTAGGCCCGGCGGCGCTTGGCTGCGGCCTCCTCGGCCTTGGCGCGTGCCTCCTGCCGCGCCCGCTCGGCCCGTTCGGCCACCGCGCCGGGGCAGCCGCAGGGCTTCCAGCCGCAGAACGCGCGGCGGCCCATGAGGGTCACGTAGTTGCCCTCCAGCTGCGCCCCGCAGTGGGGGCACTCAGTCGTACTCGGCATAGCCGTCGGCCTCCTTCCGGGTCCTCGGGCCGCGGTTCACGTAGTCCTCGAACTTCGGCGAGAACAGCGTGGAGGGCCGCAGGTACTTGGCCATCTTCGGGTCGCCCGCCCACTCGGCTGCCATCGTGTCGATGACGGCCAGGAAGTCGGGGAGGCGGTAGCCCTCGGCCCAGCGGGCGTGTATCAGCCTGCGGGTCTTGGCGCTGCTTGAGCGGTAGCGGGTGCCGGCCGCCTCGTTGAGCGCATGCACGATTTCGTCAAAGGGGATTAAGGGGTTATCTATATACTCAACCTCAACCTCAACCTCTGCATTGCCGCAACTCGATGCGCCTGCATGTGCGTCCGCATCTGCTTGCGCATGTGCGACTGCATCTGCATCCGCATATGCTCCCGCATGTGCTTGCGCATCGGCTTGCGCCCGTGCCGCCGCATCGTCCACCGCGTCTTCCTTCCCCGGCCTGTTGCCCCAGCGGGCGTTGGCCGCCTTCCTTGCGCGCTCGCTCTTCTCGTCGCCCATGTCGAGCCTGCCCTTGAGCACCAGGAAGGTGGGCAGCCACGCGGGGCTGCCCTGCGGCTCCTTGCCCGTGAACCGGTACTCGACGATGGCGTAGATGAACGGCGCGCGCTGCTTCTCGGGCATGGCCTGCGCGGCCGCCCAGAAGTCGTCGTGTATAACCATGCCCATAGTGTCGCCGTCGCCTTCCCTAAAACGGGATATCCTCGTCGTACAGATCGGGCATGGCCTGCTGCTGCGGCATGGCCTGCTGCTGCGGCGCGTACGCCTGCTGAGGTGCCGCCTGGGGCGCGTAGGCGGGCTGCTGCGGCGCAGGTGCCGGGGCGGGGCGTCCCTGGCCGTACGCGCGGGCCTGCGGCGCTTGCGGGGCCGTCTGGGGCGCGTACTGCTGCGGCGCGTAGCCCTGCTGCTGTTGCTGGCCGCTCATGAACTCCAGCTCGTCCACCACGACCTCCAGCGCGCTGCGCTTCTGGCCGGTCTGCTGGTCGTTCCAGCTGCGGTAGCGCAGCTTGCCCTCGATGGCCACCTTGCTGCCCTTGGCGAGGTACTGCGCCAGCTTCTCGCCGCGGGTGCCGAACAGCGTGCAGTCCACGAAGTTCGGGTAGTCCTCCCACTGCCCGGTCTGCTGGTTCTTGCGGCGGTCGTTGACGGCCACGCCCATGGACAGCACGGACGTGCCGCCAGACGTGGAGCGCAGCACGGGGTCGCGGGTCAGGTTGCCGGATATGCACACGCGGTTGATGCTCATAGATACCCTCCTTGGGTTACGTCCCCGCTGTTCCAGATGCGGGTGATCTGCGCGTCCACCATGCGGATACGCAGCTTGATTACGTTGATGGCCTCCTGCGAGGCCTTGTAGATGGCCTCGGAGCAGTCGCGGCGGCGCTTGGCCTCCGCTATCTGCTCCTGGCCCCGGCACACGTCGCCGATGATGGTGACGGGCGTGCCCTTCTGACGCTCGTTCAGGATGGCGATGCGCAGGGCCTTGCGGTACTCGGCCTCGTTCTCGGCGTACTGGCAGCCCGACTCCTTGCAGGTCTTCAGCTCGGCCTCCAGCCTGTCGGTCAGCTCGTCCAGCTCCTCGGTGAGCGCCTGCATCTACTCCACCTGCCAGTCGGGACGCGGGCAGCACGGGCTGTTGGCCACGAACTCCATGTACTGCGGCATGCTGGCGAACTGGTAGCGCGCCCCGCAGCTGCGGCAGTGGGCCGTGAAGGGGCCGTCTGCGGGCGGCTGCTTCTCCTCGGGCGAGGGCTGCTCCTCCATGGCGTCGGGGTCGCTCTGCCCGTCGATGGCGAACGCCCCGCACAGCGCGTACTTGCGCGCATAGCTAGACGCCATGCCGGTCACCTGGGCGTCGTCGGAGCCCTTCTTGTGCTCGTCCTCGCGGGCGTAGGCGCTCACCTGCAGCAGGCCATCGCCGCCCTCGGCGGGGAACACGCACGCCGTGGACTTCACGTAGTAGCGGTCGCCTATCTGCACCAGCTCGTCGGTCATGAAGAACGCCAGGCCCTCCTTGGCGCACGGCTCCTTCAGCGCGGCCACTATGTCCTCGTAGCTGCGGTAGCTGAACTTGCCGAAAGCGTTGTACTTGGCCTTGGGCACCACCACGGCGCGCTGCACGCGGGCAACGGCCGTCATGAGGTCGATGGGCTGCTGTTCCTGGGTCATGCTAGTAGCCTCCGTTCATTCGCTCGTAAACCTGGCCCACCGTGCCGTGCATGATGGTGCCCACGACGCCCTGCGCCTTGAGGGCCGCCGCGACGCCCTGCATCTGCTCGCGCGTGGCGCACGGCACCACGACCGTCCACGGGTCGCCCGCCATGGCCACGGGTGCCGGTGCGGGCGGCGCTGGCGGCACCGGGGCGGGCATGGGCGCGGGCTGCGGCTCGGGCATCTGCTCAAGCGGCTGCGGGAACTCTGCGGGCTGGCATTCCGCGGGCTCGGGCACCGCTTCGGGTTCGGGTTCGGGCTCTTCCGCGGGTTCCGGCTCCATGGCCGCCTTCAGCTCGGCGATGCGCCGGCGCTCCTCCTCGGCCTTGTGCGCCGCCGTTATGGCCGCGCCCAGGTCCAGGGTGGCGAACAGCTCGCGCTCGGCCTCGTCGTAGAACGGCTCGCCCTGGAACTGCGCCTTGAGGGTTTCCCAGTCCTGGGCCAGGCGCTCTACCTTGGCCTCCAGGGCCTTGAATGCCTTCACCTCGCCGAAGGTCTTGTTGGTCCACTGCTTCTCGTGGAAACGCTCATAGGGCACGACGGGGGCCAGCAGCCCGGCGAACTCCTCGTAGTGCTCCCGCAGCTTGGCGTACGCGCGCAGCTGGCGCTCCTCCTCGGCCTCGTCCAGCTGCGCCTTGATGCCGTCGGCTGCCTGCTTCGCGATGCCCGCCACGGCCTTGCACCTGTCCTCGAACGCGGCCAGGGGCTTCGTGTACTCGCGGCTCACGGCCTTGCGGCGCTCGTCTATCTCCTTGGCGATGCCGTTGAGGTAGGCGCGGTCGCGCTTGGCGGCCTTCACGTTCTCGTCCTTGCCCATGTCGTAGGTCGCGCCCTCGTAGTCGGCCACCAGCCTGCGCACGTGCGCTTCCAGGGCGTCGAAGTTGGCCTCGATCACGGCGGGGGAGTACGCCACGGTCAGCTCTGACGCCTCCTCGGGCTCGATGATCTCGGCCTCAACTGCTTCGCTCATTTACTCCTCGCTTCCCAGGCGCGCCATGCACGCCTCGTAGGTTTCCGTCTCGGCCGCGTTCGGCTCGTAGCCGTCGGCCTTCATGGCCTCGTAGATGATGGTCACGTTCTCGACCGTCGCTCGGTTGAAGTACACGGAGCTGCCGCCTTCCATGAGGCTCCAGGCCGTCCAGCCGCTCATGTTCCACGCTGCCCGCCAGCCCATGGCCACGGCCAGCTCGGTGGGCGTGCGGTCGATGGGTCGGCCCAGCAGCTCCTCGAACGATTCCACGGCCTCGGTCTCCATGGCGAACGCGGTCAGCGCCAGAGCCGTGCGGCGCATCGACTTGAGGTCGCCCGCGTGGGCGGTAAGCCACTCGCGGCGGGCCTTCGCGCCGTCCTCGTAGGCGGCCTGGAAGTCGGCCTTGCGCTGGGCTGCGGCCTGTGCGGCCTCGTCGGCCCCCTCGGCCACCGGCGCCAGCAGGGTCACGCCGAACGACGTCTCCTCGGCCAGAAGCCCCGCGCCCGCGTTGTCGGCCACGTAGGCGTCCAGCGCCGCCAGGTCGGGGCGGTAGTCGGAAAACGTGCGGCATGCGGCGAAGCCCTCGGGGCATTCGTTGACGAACTCGACGCCCGCGTCGGCAAGCACCGCCACCACCTCGGCGCGGTTGCGCCTCTGCTCGGCCTCGGCCTTCAGGCTCGCGTACACGCGCTGCCATTCGGACTGCTTGCAGTCGCGCAGCTCGGCCACGGCGTCGTCTTCGCCCTCGAACTCGGCGATGGCGGCCAGGCGGTCGAGCGTCATGTCGTAGGCGGCGTCCTGCACCCTGCGGGCGGCGCGGCGCGCCTTGGCCACGGTGCCCGCGTCGGTGCGGGCGGCCACGGCCACCTCCTCGTCGGGAATGTCGAGCGCCAGCATGGTCTGCACGCCGCGCGACTTCTCCTCGGCGGTCAGCCCCAGCTTGGCGTCGGTCTCCACCATGGCCTTGGCGGCCTCCACGCGCGCCAGCTCGGCGTCGTCCAGGTCGTCGTAGACCTCGGCGAGGAACCGCTCGGTGCCGATGGCCCTCATGGCGCGCACGCGGCACTCGCCGTCGATGATCCAGTAGATGCCGCCCTCCTTGTACAGGATGGGCTTCATGACGGGCTGGCCGGGGTTGAGGCGGTTGGCCTTGAACTGCGCGGCCAGGCCCGCGATGTGCTCGGCGCTCTCCCTGGTGGTGAAGTCGCGCGGGTTCATCGGCTCGCCGTCGGCACGCTCGTAGGGGTACACGTCGCAGATCGCGACCTCCTCTAGCGATTGCATGCGCGGGCCTCCTCGTCTACGACCACGCGGCACTCCATGCCCATCAGGCGGGCGCGGCACGCCACGCGGGCCACCTCGCCCATGAGCGCGATGCGCTTGGTGGGCACGGGGCCGTTCTTGATTTGCGCGGCCATGCAGGCGGCCCCCATGTTGAACGCCTGGCGCATGGCGGCGTCGAAGCCGCCGTCGCCCGGCTCGGGCACGGGGACGGCGCGCTCGATGCGCTTCAGGATGCTGTCCACCGTCTTGTCCGCGACGGTCTTGCTGATGATTTCCGTGAGCATTTGGGTCTCCTAACTGGGAAAACTAAAAGTGATAAAAACTTTTCAGGATTTCGGAACTTTTTTCTCTATGCGCTCCTTGCGCTTCTGCGCCGCCTTGACCCTGCGGTACAGGTAACGGCACAGCCACCGCTCCATGGCCTCGTCGTGCGCCTCTGCTGCCTTGTCGGCGGCGTAGCGGCTCATGCTCGAGGTGTCCGGGGCCTGCGGCATGGGGTCGGCGCGGCTCTCTCGGCCGCACTCGGTGCGCTCGTAAGTGCGGCGCTCCTCTGCGGTCAGCCTCGGCAGCAGCTCGGCTATGCGGGCCTCTATGGCCTCAAGCTGCTGCTGGCGTCTGCACGGTTCGCAGATGCCGTCCTTGCCGAGGGTCGCCCTGCGGCACCCGCACGACGGGCACAGCTCCAGGCGGTGGCGGTAGCAGCGCAGGGACACGTGGCCGCCGCTGGCGTTGATCACGCGCCGCGCGTTATCCAACTGGTTCTTGGACAGCCGCAGCTCGCGGCGAATCTCGCGGGCTGGCACCTTTCCCGCCAGCTCGGCTATGCGGTCGAGGTCGGCCTTGCGCCACGCCCTGTGTGGCCTGCCCTTGTCTCGGCGGGTCACTCGTCGCTCACCTCCACGACCACGCGGGGGCGCGTCCTGTCGGTGAGCACCCTGTCGGGGCACTGCTCCACGTACTTGCGGGAGTCGTCCTTGATTACGCCCGCCGCCACCAGGCCGTCGAGCACGAACTTGCGCGCGAAGCCCACGTTGTCGGCGTCGCGGCGCATGTCGGGCTCGTAGAACGTGGTGCGCACGGTCACCCGGCGCTCGAAGCGCGGCGCGCGCTGCTGCATGGCCGCCGCCCTCACGCGCGCCGTCTCGCGCTTCTTCATGGCCGCCGCCTTGTAGCGGTTGGCGCGCTCGGCGCTGATGTAGTCGTTCAGGCTCGGCATTCGGCCCTCGACCGTGACGGTGCACCTCATTGCGCGCCCCTGTCGTAGATGCCCTGCGCCTCGGTTAGCGTGGAGGCGGCGAAAACGGCTGGGCCCACGATGGCCTCCCACGTGCCCACCAGGTCCACGGAGTCCACCGGCGTGCGGCGGAAGCTCACGGCGGCCAGCATGGAGGGGTGCTGCAGCACCATGTAGCGGGACAGCACGCTCCACAGGTTGTGGTCGCGCTTGAACTCGCTGGCCTCGCTCACGGTCATGCCGTTCTGGCACGCCAGGGTGTACACGTTGTCGCGCTGGATGACGTGGCCCTCCAGCATCAGGCGGTAGCAGATGCGGCGCAGCTTCGCCCATGTATCGGGGTTCGAGGCAACCCAGCCGCACGCCTTGGCCACGAGGGCCTGGGCCTTGGCGTCTACCTCGGCCATGCTGTTGCCTCCAGCGCCCATGTGGCGGCGATGCACGCGCAGACGAACAGGGCGGCGAAAACGGCCTGCAGCCTCTCGCGGCGCTGCTCGGGTGTTACACTGGTCTCGGTTCGGAAGCGAACCGTTGCGGTGCGCGTCTTTCGCTTGCCGGCTGCGACGCGCACCCTCTTTCCCTTGATCTTTTCCATTCCTGGAACTTCCTCTCGTTCTCTGGGTCCTTGTAGAACTCGCGCATCATGGCGGCGCACTCGTCGCACATGGCGCGCTGTATCGGGGTCATTCGCCCGCGACGCCCGGCAGAAGCAGCGGGGCGTCCTCGTAGGCGACCTCACCGGTGTCCCTATCCACGAACATCACCTCCTGGTCGTCGTACACGTGGATGTTGAGCATCTGCCCCGTGAACTCCACCAGCTTGGGGATGAAGTCACGGAACTTCGGGTCCAGCTCAAACTGCAGCACGCACTTGCCGCTCTTCACGTTGAGGGCGGTGAACCCCCCCGTACGGTCACCTCGTTCAGCATGGCCTACTCCTTCTCGTCGTACGCGGTGTCGCGCGCGATGGTCTTGAAGTCGGTGCTCCAGCCCTTGCCGTTCACGCTGAACTGCACGGAGCTGTAGACGTTGAACTGCATGCCGCCGAGCTCGAACCAGGTCGTGCTCGCCTCCAGAAGCTCGATGCCGCTCGTCTGGAAGCCCCACATGGCCGCGATGCGGCGCTTGAGGCTGACGTGCGTCTCCTCCATGCAGCCGTTCTCGGCCGGCTCGAAGTTGACGGCCACGCGCTTGCGGTCGTCGATGAGGTGGTCGAGCGTTTTGCCGATGATCTCGGCGACGAACTCGGGCTGGTGGCTCTTGTTGGTCATGGTTTCTCTCCTTTTCTGATAGGTAAATCTAATTACAGTTTGAAGCGAAAAAAATTTCTTCGGGTTTGTAGCCCAAGAAGTCGGCGGCCTTTTTAGCCGTCTCGATGCGCATACGGTCGGGGTGGTCTTCATAAACATCGTATGTAGGTCCTGAAATGCCCAGATGTTCAGCCATTGCCTTCTTGGTTACGCCCTTGCTCATGCGCGCCTGCTTGAGTGACTTCATACTCCCTCCTTTCTGTCCATAACTGTAATTAATCTTCAGAACACGGTCAAGATTAATTTTGGTAAAATTGAAAATAAATTTAAGTCCTGGAAGGAGTTAAGATGCCGATATCCGACAACATAAAGAAGTTACGGCAGATTTTCGACGTTACCCAGGATGAACTGGGTGAGATTGCAGGTGTGACAGGTAACGCCGTTTCGCAGTGGGAAAATGGCCGCTCCGAACCCCGTATGGGAGCTATTGAGCGCATGGCGGCCTGCTATCAGATTAGTAAGTCACACCTTATAGAAGACGGCGGAATGGATCAGATTGACCCCGTGACCAAGAAGCCCAAGGGCAGCTCCTATATGCCCGCCGGTGCCATGCCCGTGGTGGCCAGCAGCGCCACCGTGCCGCTGCTCACGCTCGGGCGCGTGCACGCCGGCGCGCTCGTCGACGAGGAGGAGATAGCGCACCGCGTTGAGGTGCCCGCCTCGGTGTGCGCCGGGCATCCGCGCGCGTTCGCCCTGGAGGTCGAGGGCGACTGCATGAACCGCGTCATACCCGAGGGCAGCCACGTGCTGGTCGACCCCGACCGCCAGCCCTCCAACGGGTCCATCGCCGTGGTGGAGACGGAGGACTACCGCGCGGTCATGCGCCGCTGGTACAAGGGCAGCACCAAGCTGATGCTGTCGGCGGATAGCTTCGAGGACTACGAGGACATGATTTTCGGCATGGACGACGGCCCCGTGCGCGTGATCGGCACGGTGGTGTGGTTCCAGGCCGCCGACGAGATGGAGTAGCCGTGGGCGGGCGCGCGGCGATATACGCCCGCTTCTCGAGCCACAACCAGCGCAGCGAGTCCATCGAGATACAGGTGGAGAAGTCCCGCGACTACTGCCGCGAGAACGAGCTGACGGTGGTCGCTGAGTACTGCGACTACGCGCAGACAGGCACCAACACCGACCGCGCCGAGTTCCAGCGCATGATGGCCGACGCCAAGCGAGGGCTGTTCGATTTCGTGGTCATCTGGAAGGTGACCCGCATCATGCGCAACCGCGACGAGATGGCCATGGCGCGCATCATGCTGCGCCGCTGCCGCGTCGAGATACTGTACGCGGGCGAGGACATTTCGGACGGCTCGGCGGGCGTGCTGCAGCTGGGCATGCTGGAGGTGCTGGCGGAGTACGAGAGCGCGCTCGACGGCGAGCGCATACGCGACGGCATACAGAAGAACGCCGAGCGGTGCATGGCCAACGGCTGCGTGCGCTACGGCTGGGACATAGTGGACGGGCGCTACGTGGTCAACGAGGAGGAGGCCGCCGCCATCCGCCTGGGCGTGCGCATGGTCTTGTCGGGCAAGTCGGTGGCCGACGTGGTGCGCGCCTGGGAGCCGTACCGCACCAAGCGCGGCGGCAAGTGGCGCTTCCAGACGGTGCGCCGCATACTGATGCGGCGGGAGAACGGCGGGGAGTACCGCTACGCGGGCGTGGTCGTGCCCGGCGGCATGCCTGCCATCGTTCCCATGGATGACGAGGAGAGGGTGATACGGATGCTTGAGGACTCGCACAGGCCCCGCGCCAAGACCGAAGCGTGGGACTTCCCGCTCACTGGCAAGCTCTACGACGGGCGCGACGGCGGGCTGATGACCGGCACCAGCGGCACGGGCAAGTCGGGCAGGCCCTATCACTACTACCGCTGCCGCAGCTGCGGGCGCACCGTGCGCCGCGATGTCGTGGAGAAGCGCGTGGCCGACGCCGTGCGCGAGGCCCTGGGCAGCGCCGACAGCCGCGAGCGCATCGCTCGCATGCTGGCCGACGCCGAGGAGGAGCGCGCCGACGAGAAGCCCTTGAGCGAGACCATAAAGGGCGAGCTGGCCAAGATCGAGACGGCGTTCTCCAACATATGGGCGGCCATCGAGTCGGGCATCGCGCCGCCGGGCGGCAAGGAGCGCATAGACGCGCTGAAGCAGCGGCAGGCGCTCCTCAAGGACGAGCTGCGCACGGCCGAGGCCCTTGAGGCCGCCCGCCTTGACTACGACCGCGCGCTGTTCTGGCTTGAGGGCATGGCCGCCGCCGAGGTGGACGACGCGCAGCTTCTGCGCACGTTCGTGGCGCGCGTGGTGCTGGGCGGCCCCGACGATGACGACGGCCTGCGCGTGGCGTTCACGTTTGACGATTCTGCCGGCTTGGGCGATAATCCGTCGCTGCCTGGCGCTATAGGTCCAGGTGGCGAGGTGTTCGACCGAATGAACGCCAGCTCCACCAATAGTTACAAGCAGGTAGGTAAACGCACCTACCTGCTTTTTTATTACTTATAGATATCGCGGAGAATCGAACTCTGTGCAGGGCGCGAGCGTAAAGCAAACGCGAAGCGTTTGTAGCGAGCGGGCGAGGACGCCGGCAGGCGGCCGAAGCCGGTGCGTATTTGCGAAGCAAATACGCGGATTCTCCGCGCAAAGCCCCAGCCCAAAACGGATGTGCTGCCGACGGCATTTCTGCTGGCTGTGCCCCGCGCCGACAGATCCCCTTCATCCGCGGAGAATCGAACTCTGCTCCAAAACCCATGCGCCCTCCATCCCAAAACTGGGTAGAAGAAGGCCAAAACGCAATCGCAGGAGGTCAATATGACTGCAGAAGATAAGGCAAAGAATGCCGGCAAGGTCGCGCTCGTTTTGGAGGGCGGCAGCTTCCGCGGGCAATTTACCGCAGGCGTGCTCGACGTTCTCATGGAGGCCGGTGTCGAAATTCCGGCGGTGTACGGCGTCTCGGCCGGTGCGCTCAATGGCGTCAACTACAAGTCGCACCAGATCGGTCGCACCAACCGAGTCAATTTGACCTTCTGCAACGACAGCCGCTACATGGGCGCCGCGTCGTTTGCGTCCACGGGTTCCATCGTGGGTTACGACTTTATCTTCAACGACGTCCAGGACCGCCTGGATCCTTTTGATAACGAGACGTTCGACGCCAGCCCTATCGAGATGTACGCCGTCGCGACGGACATGCTGTTTGGAACCGCTGCCTACCTGCCGGTCAAAAGCGCCGTGCTCGACCTCGACGCCGTGCGCGCCTCGACGTCGCTGCCGCTGGTGACGCCGCCGGTCGAGATCGACGGGCACAAATACGTCGACGGCGGCGTAGCCGATTCGGTTCCTATCGAGCATGTGCTGGAGGAGGCCGGCTTCGACCGTGCGGTCGTCATCGTCACCCAGGACCGCTCGTACGAGAAAAAGCCCTACGAGTTTATGCCTGCCGCGCGCGCCCGCTATGCCGACTACCCCTACCTGCTCGAGGCTATCGAGACGCGCCACGACCGCTACAACATTCAGCGCATGCACCTGTGGCAGTATGAGCGCGAGGGCCGTGCACTGGTCGTTGCTCCGCAAAAGCCGGTCGAGGTCGGCCATGTCGAGCACGATCCGGCAAAGCTTTTGGACCTGTATATCCAGGGCCGTCAGGAGGCAAAGCGCTTGCTGGGAGATATCGAGGCATTTGTCGAGCGCTAGCGCTGCAACGTCACGGCTCGTGGATGACATGTGCAGAAACTCTGGTCGGAGCCAAAATACCTGTTGACTCGTACGGCGAGCGGGGTAATATGGACGGGTTACTTGCAGAGCCCCGTGAATCTCTGTAACAACACGTACTGTACATGGAGGAGTCTAAGTGATTTCGAAATCGACTCACTACGCCAAGCAGGGCGAGGTCCAGCGCAACTGGGTTCTCGTCGACGCCGATGGTGCTGTCCTGGGCCGTCTTGCCACCCAGATCGCAATGATCCTGCGCGGTAAGAACAAGCCCCAGTTCACGCCCAACAGCGACTGCGGCGACTTCGTTGTCGTCATCAACGCCGATAAGGTCCAGCTTACCGGTAACAAGGCCGACACGAAGACCTATTATCGCCACAGCGGCTACAACGGCGGCCTCAAGGCTGAGAGCTTCCGCCAGGCTATGGAGAAGCACCCGGAGAAGGTTATCGAGCGCGCCGTTCGCGGTATGCTGCCCAAGACCACCCTCGGCCGTGCCCAGATGACCAAGCTTAAGGTCTACGCTGGTGCCGAGCATCCGCACGCTGCCCAGAACCCCACGAAGATTGAGCTGGAGGCTTAAAGATGGCTGAGAACACCGTTGTCTACCAGGGTACCGGCCGTCGTAAGAACGCCGTCGCCCGCGTCCGTCTCGTCCCCGGCACCGGCAAGGTGACCATCAACAAGCGTGACGCCGAGCAGTATTTCGGCCGTCATCAGCTCGTTGAGAACGCCCTTGCTCCCTTCAAGGTGACCGACACCGCCGGTCAGTTCGACGTCATCGCTCTGTGCGATGGCGGCGGCATCTCCGGTCAGTCCGGCGCTCTGCGCCTGGGCATCGCCCGCGCTCTTCTGAACGCTGGCGACTACCGTGCTGACCTCAAGAAGGCCGGTTTCCTTACGCGCGATGCTCGCGTGGTCGAGCGCAAGAAGTACGGCCTCAAGAAGGCCCGCCGCGCTCCCCAGTTCTCCAAGCGCTAAGGTTTTATCTCCTTTCGAGATACAATGTACAAGCGGGGCCTGCCGATTCCTCGGCGGGTCCCGCTTTTCTTTTTCGACTAGGGTGGGCGGTTGCATATCGCCTGCTAGGGAAGGAGCGATCCTATGCCCCAGAACATCTTCGGTACCGACGGCGTCCGTGGCGTCGCCAATGCCGACCTCTCGTGCGACCTCGCGTTTCGCCTGGGCCGCGCGGCGACCAAGTTCCTTGGCCCGGATATCTGTGTCGGCCGCGACACGCGTCTTTCGGGCACCATGCTCGAGAGCGCTCTGACCGCCGGCATCATGGCCGAGGGCGGCCGTCCGCACTGCTGCGGCGTCATCCCCACGCCTGCCGTGGCGCTGCTCACCGTTCAGAACGAGCTCGACGGCGGCATCGTCATCTCTGCTTCGCATAATCCGCCGGAGTTCAACGGCATCAAGTTCTTTAGCCGCAAGGGCATGAAGCTTCCCGACGCGGTCGAGGAAGAGATCAGCGCCTGGGTCATGTCCGAGGAAGCCATGGCTGCCGACACGCTGCCGACCGGTGCCGGCGTGGGCCACATCATCAAGATGAAAGACGCCCGCAAGGCATACGTCGACCACGCCATCGATACGCTTGATGGCCTGAGGCTCGATGGCCTGGTCGTTGCCGTCGACTGCGGCCATGGCGCTTCTTGCCAGACCACGCCTGCCGCGCTGCAGCGCCTGGGCGCCACGGTCCATGCCATCAACACCGATTACTGCGGCACCGACATTAACGTTGAGTGCGGCTCTACGCACCTCGAGCCCCTGCGCGAGCTCGTGCTGCGCACCCATGCTGACATCGGTCTGGCCCACGACGGCGACGCCGACCGCGTACTGTTCGTGGACAGTGAGGGCAATGAGATCGACGGTGACTACATCCTGGCTATCTGCGGTTCTGACCTCGCCGCCCGCGGCAAGCTCGCCAACTCCGAGATCGTCTCGACCGTCATGTGCAACCTTGGCTTCTCCATCGCTATGAAGGAGCAGGGCTTCGAAATGGTTCAGACCGCCGTGGGCGACCGCTACGTTCTGGAGCGTATGCTCGCGGATGGCGCCGTCATCGGCGGCGAGCAGTCCGGCCACATCATCTTCCTGGAGCACAACACCACCGGTGACGGTCTGGTGACGGCTCTGCAGCTGCTGGCCGTGCTCAAGCGCACCGGTCGTACCCTCACCGATCTTGCCGGCATCATGAAGAAGTACCCGCAGGTACTCGTCAACGTGCATTCGGACAACAAGGCCGGCCTGGATGATTGCCAGCCCATCTGGGATGCCGTCGCTGCTGCCGAGAAGGAGCTTGACGGCCGCGGCCGCATTCTGGTACGTCCGAGCGGTACCGAGCCGCTGGTCCGCGTTATGGCCGAGGCCGAGACGCACGAGCTGACCCAGCGCGTTGTCGACGACATCGTCGAGGTTGTCAAGCGCGAACTTCCCTAATGGTCAAAAACGAGTGCCAAGTGGTAAACTGTTAAGGCTATTTTGGTCGATTGGTATGTCCGAGGGGGAGCATGTTCACTAAAGTCCTAAGGTCTTTTGGTATGCGTGGTCGAGTCCTTACGCTGGATGCTCCCATCTCGGGCGACGTCATTCCGCTTTCCGAGGTAAACGACCAGACATTTGCCACCGGCCTTTTGGGCCAGGGCGTGGCGATTCAGCCTACCGGCACGCGTGTGATTGCACCGGCTGATGCCAAGGTCGAGGCCATTTTTCCCACGGGACACGCTGTTGCGCTTAACACGGTCGATGGCTTGGACGTGCTCATCCACGTTGGTTTGGACACTGTTCAGCTTGAGGGCAAGCACTTTACCGTACATGCGCAAGTGGGTGACATCGTCCATAAGGGCGATGTGCTCATTGAGTTCGATCGCGAGGCGATTGCTGCCGAGGGCTACGATGTGACGGTTCCCATCTTGGTGTGCAACTCTGTTGAGTTCTCGAGCATCAAGGGCTCCGTTGGCGTGCATGTCGAAGAGATGGACCAGCTCATCGTTGCTCGCGAGCGCTAGCAAGTGCACGTGGCCATTAGCCTACAATTCAAACACGTTTACGGAGGGCGCCCTTGAAAGAGGACGCCCTCCGTGGCAAGATGGGATTTGTCCGAAGCTAAAAGGCTTCGGGTCACCGTGGACGGGCAGGGGCCTCGACGCGGGTAGACACGAGACACATACATTACGCGACCTCGCCCTGGTGGCCGCACACGTTGGTTGCGGCCGACGCGGGCCGCGGGCAAGTGCTTGTAAGGGGAGCCTTGCCTCTCTTGTACGAGAAAGGACGCGTAATGAAGATCATTAAAGCTAAAGACTACGAGGATATGAGCCGCAAGGCCGCCAATATCATCTCGGCGCAGGTTATCCTCAAGCCCGACTGTGTGCTGGGCCTTGCCACCGGCTCCACCCCGATCGGTGCCTACAAGCAGCTCGCTGCTTGGTACGAGAAGGGCGACGTCGACTTTGCCGAGGTCAGCACATACAACCTGGACGAGTATCGCGGCCTTTCGCACGACGATCCCCAGAGCTATCACTACTTCATGCGTGAGAACTTCTTCGATCACATCAACATCGACCTGAACAACACGCATGTGCCCGACGGTTCCAACCCCGATGCCGCCGCTGCCTGCTCCGAGTACGACAAGATCGTTGCCGCCGCCGGTTACCCGGATCTGCAGCTGCTCGGCATTGGCAACAACGGCCATATCGGTTTCAACGAGCCCGATGACCACTTCTCCAAGGGCACGCACTGCGTCGACCTCACCGAGAGCACCATTCAGGCCAACAGCCGCCTGTTCGACAGCATCGACGATGTTCCCCGTCAGGCCTACACCATGGGTACCCAGACCATCATGTATGCCCGCATGATCTTGGTCGTCGCCAACGGCGAGGCCAAGGCTCAGGCCGTGCATGACATGTGCTATGGTCCGGTTACGCCCGCGTGCCCGGCTTCGATCCTGCAGCTGCACACCAACTGCGTTGTCGTTGCCGACGAGGCCGCCCTTTCGCTCTGCGAGTAGCGCGAATCCTGCATCTCGACATAGCCTTGCCTAAGGCCTCCGCTTTGCGGGGGCCTTTTTGCTATCCCTTTCCGCCCGCTTGACCAAAATCTTGTCGCAAGCTTGACGAATGCCGGATGCCCAACAGCTTGATTCATTCCATACCAGATTCTATGCAAAAATGCCACTAAAAGGTCGTAGACGGTAGCGGGTGCTAGGCGAGTTGAATGACATGGCTGAACCTTGTTCATTTGCGTTACACTGCCGCTTAGATGGGACAAGCTGACAAGCCATTTACCTGCTTAAAGACCGATTAGTCGGGGGATTAATAACAATCGGCCCTCGCTGTACAAAAGCTTGCCGCTTGCGTACCAAAAGACAACCTAGAACACAAGGTCGCTCTATTCATGGCGCGGCTTGTATGGTCTTGCGGTTACAGTGTCCATACGGTCGAGTTGAGGAGCGGGCATGGTAAACGATTTGAGCAGTATAGACGACCTCGAGCTGATGCCGCTGGGCGGTGGCTATATGGTGCGACGCGAACGCTTGATGAATGAGCTTCTCGCCAAGGGCCGAAAGGCCGGCATCGTGGTTCTTTATGCGCCCGACGGGTTTGGGAAGACCTCGGTGCTGCTGCAGTACACCCATGAGGTTAAATGCGACCCGACGCGAGGCCCCGTGCGGATTATCGAGGCCGATCGCGCCATTGGGCGCGAGGTGTTTATGCAGCTCGAGGTGGTTACCGAAGAACTCAAAGACAAACCGCACTCCCTTATCGCGATTGATAATGTGCCAAACCTCGATCAGCACGATACCGAAGACCTCATCGACAGGATTCGCGGCCTGCGCGCCATTGAACTGCACCCCAAAACTTGGACGGCTTAAATAAAAACTACGCCGCAAGGGACTGTCTCCGGAACTCCTCCGGGGTCAGTCCCTTCAGTTTAACCTGGCGCCTCCTCGTGTTCCAATGGACCACGAAGTCGTCGAGG
>DBFEIO010000025.1:0-3985 GCA_048330275.1 Collinsella sp. | reverse complement strand
ACGCCGTCCCGTACGCGGCCTAGCGGGCGGCGAGGTCAACCGAAGAGGAGGCGGGGGCGCAAGGCGCCCGGATGCGTCGTGCCGAAATGTCGCGAAGCGCGCGGTTGACAAAACTATAGAGACACGTCCCAAAAAGACTGGGTATTGGGCGTTGACAGTTGGCGAGCCGTAGGTAAAATATCAACTTGTCCTGGGGACGTAGCTCAGTTGGGAGAGCGCTGCCGTCGCATGGCAGAGGCCGAGGGTTCGACTCCCTTCGTCTCCACCCTTGGATTTGATAAGCCGCTGACATTGTGTCGGCGGCTTTTTTTAAAAGAAAGGGCTGTACCATGGCCGAGCTTGAGTCCCAACCACTGTCTGCCGAGGAACGCGCCGAGTTGGAAGAGCTCCGCGCCGAGAAAGCTCGTCGCGAGGCCCAGGAAGAGGCACGCCGCGAGCGTGAGGAGCTGGCCGCCCTGCGTGCCGAGCGTGCGAAGGCCGAGGAGGTCGCCTCGAACGCCGCATCCGCATCGGCGCCCGCGCCCGCACCCAAGCCCGCTGCTGCGAAGCCTGCGCCTGCCGCGCCCAAACCTCAGCCTAAAAAGGCCGCTCGTCCCAAGTCCGTCGAGCCCAAGTCGAGCCGTGACGAGATGACCTTTGCCCAGCGCATGGTTACCTCCAAGGAACCTACGGGCGAGAACGAGATCCCTGGCATGGCGCCGGCTCAAAAAATCATCATTGTCCTTGCCCTCATCGCGTTTGTCATCTTTATGGGCTACACGATCCTGACCAGCATGGGCCTGCTCTAACCGATTTGCATCGGGCGTCATGTCCGAACGCTCTGCCCTTGTCCAACCCTCAACCTCTGCACAACGCATCCGAAAGGTCGCCCCATGGCTTTGACCGACATCTCGCACCCCACCGACATTGCAATGCTCACCGATCTGTACGAGCTCACTATGGCCCAGGGCCTGTGGGAGAGCGGCAAGGCCAATGAGCAGGGTTGTTTTACCGCGTTTTACCGCGACCATCCCTTTGGCAGCGCCTATGCCGTCATGTGCGGCACCGCCGAACTGCCCGAGCTGGTCGAGAATCTGCGCTTTACGCCCGAGGACATCGACTACCTCGCCTCGCTCCAGGCCCCTGCCGGCGGCGCGATGTTCAAGCCTGGATTCCTCGACTACCTGCGCGATTTTCGTGCGCATGTAAACATCGACGCCGTGCCCGAGGGCGAGCTCGTCTTTCCGCGCGAGCCCATGGTGCGCGTCACCGGTCCCGCGCTGGAATGCCAGCTGCTCGAGACGGCGCTGCTCAACATCGTCGGGTTCCAGACGCTTGTCGCCACCAAGACGGCGCGCGTGGTGCTCGCCGCCGACGGTCGCCCCGTGGCGGAGTTTGGCCTGCGCCGAGCCCAGGGTCCCGATGGCGGCCTGGCCGTTGCGCGCGCGAGCTACGTTGCCGGCTGCTCCTCTACGTCCAATGTGCTCGCCGGCCGCCGCTACGGTATTCCCGTCTTTGGCACGCATGCGCACAGCTGGGTGATGAGCTTCGATTCCGAGCTCGAGGCCTTCCGCGCCTTTGCCAAGTCGAGTCCCAAGAACTGTACGCTGCTTATCGACACCTATGACGTGCGCGAGGGCTGCGAGCATGCCATTACGGTTGCCAAGGAGATGGAGGCGGTGGGCGAGCGTCTGTCGGCCATTCGCATCGACTCCGGCGACCTCGCCAAGCTCTCCAAGTATGTTCGCGGCCGTTTTGATGCCGAGGGCCTGCCCTATGTGGGGATTTCGGTTTCCAACGATCTGGATGAGTACACGATTCAGTCGCTGCTCGACCAGGGCGCGCCCATCGACAGCTTTGGCGTGGGTACCAAGCTTGCGACCTGCTATGACCAGCCGGCGCTGGGCGGCGTGTACAAGCTTTCCGCCCGCCGTGCGAGCGAGGCAGATTCATGGACGCCGGTGGTCAAGCTCTCCGAGCAGCCCTACAAGCGCACGATCCCGGGCGTGCAACGTGTGCGCCGTTATTACGACGGCTTTGGCGGCCCGGTCTGCGACATGATCTACGACGAGGACCATCTGGCGGGGGAGGGCGCCGCGCGCGGCAATACCCTCGTGGCCGTGAATGATGCCGCCTTGGTGACCGACGTGTCCGAACTTGAGTATCGCGAGCTGCTGGTGCCGATCGTGCGCGATGGCAGTGCGGTGGCTCCGCGTGAGAGCATCCAGGACGCGCGCGAGCGCTGTGCTTGGGCGCTCGATCATCTGGACGCAGCTTTCAAGCGCTTCCTGTACCCGCAGACCTATGTGGTGGGCATGGAGCAGGGCCTGGCTCAGGTGCGCGACGAGCTCGTGCGCAAGAACATGGCCGCGGCTTCTGCCTTTCCCTGGGCAAAATGATCCGAAGGGGACGGAGGAAAACGGATCATTTTCGTCCGTTCCGCACTAGGCGCCCCGACTGCCCCAGCTCACCCGAACGCTCGACATTCGATTGGTTTGACGTATGACGACTTCTTATAAAACGATGGTGGTAAAGATCGGTTCGTCCACGGTGGTGGGCGCCGACGGCAAGGTCAACCGCGCCTTTATCGGCGGGCTTGCCGACCAGGCCGCAGCGCTGCGCGAGCTTGGCTGGCGCCTGGTCGTGGTGAGCTCGGGTGCCATTGCCTGCGGCTATCCCGTGCTGGGCTTCGACCGCAAGCCGGTCGGTGACCTGCCGAGCCTGCAGGCCTGCGCCTCGGCCGGTCAGTGCATCATCTCGTCGGCCTACGACGAGGAGTTTCATGCGCGCGACCTGCTCACCTCGCTCGTGCTGCTCACGCGTCACGACACGGCGCGCCGCACGTCCTACCTGCACGCGCGCGACGCCCTGCTGCGCCTTGTGGAGCTGGGTGTGGTGCCGGTCGTCAACGAAAACGATACCGTCACCGTCGATGAGATCAAGTTTGGCGACAACGACACGCTGGCGGCGCTTGTGAGCTGCCTGGTTTCTGCCGATCTGTGCGTGACGCTCTCGGACATCGATGGCCTCTATACCGCCAATCCGCACGAGGACCCCACGGCCGAGTTTATCCCGGTCGTGCATAAGATCGATGCCAAGATCATTGCCTCGGCGGGCGATTCCTCGACCTCGGTGGGTACGGGCGGCATGATCACCAAGATTCGCGCGAGCCGCATTTTGATGACGGCTGGCATTCAGAGCGTGATTTGCTCGGGCGAGGAGCCCGATGCGCTCGTGCGTCTGGCCCGCGGCGAGAGCGTGGGAACCTTGTTCGATCCGCCGGCGGAGCGTCTGGACATCGCGCCCCGCAAGCTGTGGATCGCACTGGGTGACAAGGCACATGGCTCGGTAACGGTTGACGACGGTGCTGCGAAGGCACTGGTCAGCCGTGGCTCGTCCTTGCTCGCGGTGGGTATTCGCGAGGTCGATGGCGTGTTTTCCGAGGGCGATGTGCTCGACGTGTGCGACCCGAGCGGTATGGTCGTCGCCCGCGGTATCGCCGAGGCCGATTCGGACGTGCTGGAGCTTGCCGCCGGCCGCCGCCAGGACCAGATTGCCGGCAACCGTCTACTGGCAGACCTAGCCGAGAAGCCCGCGATCCATAGGGACAATTTAATCGTCTTTGCCTAACGGGTCGACGCTGCGCGCCGCCCAGAGCGACAATTTGTCATTCAAAAGGCGAGGCATGACCATCAGGTCTATGCCTAACCAATTGACGCTGCAAACGCCCCTAAGCGGCAATCTGACGTTCAATCGCCGGGCATGACCAAAAGGTCAATGCCCTCCTCTTTCACGTCACCTTGCTCGCTTAGGGGCGTTTTCGCTTTCCGTCCTCTACCTGCAATGCTGCTGTTCTCGGCACTTGGGGACGTTCCTTTTAATATGAGCAGGACATTGTCAAGAGGCAAAATCGGGCCTGGCCCCGACGATATGGGGTCAGGCCCTCTCCCTATATCAGCCCGTCCGCGGCGACCTCGGCGTGTCTTACCGACGCTCGTCTTTGCAG
>DBFEIO010000024.1:0-24414 GCA_048330275.1 Collinsella sp. | reverse complement strand
ACGCCGTCCCGTACGCGGCCTAGCGGGCGGCGAGGTCAACCGAAGAGGAGGCGGGGGCGCAAGGCGCCCGGATGCGTCGTGCCGAAATGTCGCGAAGCGCGCGGTTGACAAAACTATAGAGACACGTCCCAAAAAGACTGGTTACAATTACGTGCAGCATACAGACACCGGGAGGGATCGTGGCAAAAAAGCCTCAGCACGCTCAGAACAGCCAACGCGGACAGCAAGGCAAACAGGGCCAGCAGCAAAAGCGCGGCGGCAAGGCGCAGGCCACGGTCGCCCGCACCAAGTATTCCCAAGCGACGCCCGCCCGCCCCTGGCGACCGGGCCGCGACAAGTTCCTCCCCGTCAGCCGCGCCGACATGGATGCACGTGGCTGGGACCAGTGCGACTTTGTCTACATCTGCGGCGATGCCTACGTGGACCATCCGAGCTTTGGCATGGCCATCATCAGCCGCGTGCTCGATGCGCATGGCTACAAGGTGGGTATCATCTGCCAGCCCGACTGGACCGACCCCGCCAGCATCACGGTGCTCGGCGAGCCTCGCCTGGGCTTTCTCGTCAGTGCCGGCAACATGGACTCCATGGTCAACCACTATTCGGTGACCAAGCACCGCCGCCACTCCGACGCCTACACCCCCGGCGGCGAGGAGGGGCGTCGTCCCAACCGAGCCGTCACGGTCTATGGCAACCTCATCCGCCAGACGTTCAAGGACGCTCCCATCATCATCGGCGGCATCGAGGCAAGCCTGCGCCGCCTGGCCCACTACGACTACTGGCAGGACAAGCTCAAGCGCTCGGTACTGCTCGACTCGGGCGCCGACATCCTCATCTACGGCATGGGCGAGCATGCGATCGTCGAGATCGCCGACGCGCTCGATGCCGGACTGCCTGTCGATCAGATCACCTACATCAACGGTACCGTCTACCGCACGGGTTCGCTCGACGAGGTCTACGACTACGACCTGCTGCCCAGCTGGGACGACCTTGCCGCTGACAAGCTCAACTACGCGCGCAGCTTTAACGTGCAGCAGCAGAACATGGACCCCATCACCGGCCATCGCCTGGTAGAGCCCTACCCCAACAGCGTCTATGTGGTGCAGAACCCGCCGTCGGCAACACTCACCACCGATGAGATGGACGAGGTTGCCGAACTCCCCTACGCACGCGATTGGCATCCCGACTACGACGCGGTAGGCGGCGTGCCGGCCTTTGCCGAGATCAAGTTTTCCATTAGCTCCAACCGCGGCTGTTTTGGCGAGTGCTCGTTTTGCGCGCTCACCTTCCACCAGGGACGCGTGCTGCAGATGCGCAGCCATGACTCGATCATGCGCGAGGCCGAGCTGCTCACGCGCGATCCCGAGTTTAAGGGCTACATCAACGACGTGGGCGGACCGACGGCTAACTTTAGCCGCCCTGCCTGCGACAAGCAGCTCAAGCACGGCGTGTGCAAGAACAAGCGCTGCCTGTGGCCGAGCGTGTGCAAAAACATGGTGGTCGACGAGAGCGGATACACGCAGCTGCTGCGCGACCTGCGCCAGCTGCCGGGCGTCAAGAAGGTCTTCGTCCGCAGCGGCATCCGCTTTGACTACACCATGGCCGACTCCTCGGACGAGTTTTTGCGCGAGCTGCTGGAGCACCATGTCTCGGGCCAGCTACGCGTAGCGCCCGAGCACGTGAGCGATGCGGTGCTGAGTGTGATGGGCAAGCCGAGCCGCGCCGTCTACGATGCATTCTGTCGTAAATTTGAACGCCTGAACCGCGAATACGGACTCAAGCAGTACGTGGTGCCGTACCTGATCTCGAGCCATCCCGGCTCGACCATGAAGGAAGCCGTGGACCTTGCCGAGGCCGTGCGCGACATGGGCTACATGCCCGAACAGGTGCAAGACTTCTACCCCACACCGTCCACCATGTCGACCTGCATGTACTACACCGGCGTAGATCCGCGTACCATGCAGCCGATCTACGTGGCGCGTGACCCGCACGAGAAGGCCATGCAGCGTGCGCTCATCCAGTATCGCAAACCCGAGAACTACAAGCTGGTACGCGAGGCGCTGGAAAAGGCCGGCCGCCGCGATCTGATTGGCTACACCAAGCATTGCCTGATTCGTCCCGTGCCCCCGCGCCCGGGCGAGACGTCTGCTGGCGGTGGGCATGGCACCGGCAAGAAGGGCGGCAAGGCCCACGGTGGTGCTGGCAGCAAGGGGCCCAAAGGCAGCAAGGGGCACGGCGGCATGTCGCGCGCGCAAAACACTGCCGGGCGCAACCGTGCAGCCCAGGGCCGCCAGGGCGCCAACGGCGGCGGACGCCGCAACTAGGGCAGCGATGCGCTCGCTGCGTCCATCCCGCACGCGTGGCGCAGCGACCGCATCGCCTCCACGAGGACGATGCCGGCTATGGTGACCGTGATTACCACGTCAAGCGGTGTGTTCACAAACCACAACAGACCCATCAGGTAAGACCCGGCGTTAAAGGCAAAGTGCAGCAGGATCGTGTAGCGGAGCTTTCCGGTGGTCACGAGCACCCAGCCAAAGATGAGGCCGGCGGCACCTGCATAGCAGCCCTGCACCCAGTTCATGTGCATAAAACCGAAGATTGCCGCCTGCAGCACAATCGCCGCGGCGTTACCCCAGGCACTCGGGGCCGCCCAGAGCACCATGGCGCCGTCTTGCGCCCGCGTGCGACGCAGGCGCTTCCAAAGTGGGCGGCACTGCTGGTTAAACGCTCGGAGCGAAAACTCAAAAATGATGCCGCGCACCAGCAACTCCTCGCAAAACGGAGCGCCGAGCACCGTGGTCAGGACGGCAAGAAGGTTGGTATCGCCCAAGCCTGTTTCCTCGACGAGCTCGCTATAGTCTGCCGCAACCTCGGGCAGCAGCGACAGCACGCCATCGCATAGGTAGCTAATGACCACCTGCATGGATAGGCCGATCACGACAACGCATGCGATGCGCTTCCATGCAGCATTTGCTCCCCCGCCGAGCGGGCGCTCACCTTGCCGGCGCGCCATGAAGGAGCGGGGCCACAGATAGCGCCACCACAGCAGCGCCATCAAAAACGACGCCGTCTGAGCGGCGGCTTGAAACCATTGAATATCGAGGTTGTCGATCGGGAAACCCGTCAGTGCCGACACGATGTCCAGCGCGGAGAACAAAACAATGCTCAGGGCAATATCGGCAGCAACAACACCAAAACAGGCAAGCGCCCAAACCAGCGCATTGAGCATGCCAACCTCCTCCCGACAGGTAGTCATTAAAGAACGTCCCCAACGACTAGTCATTGGGGACGTTCTTCAGCGACTAGCTGTTGGGGACAGTCTTTGCCAAAAGCCCCGTTGGGCGAGATGTCGAACGGGAAGGTGCCGCAGCGATTGAACGCAGCGATAAACATGCGGATGGCGTTGGACGGCGTGGTGCCCACGAGCTGGGTTGCCGCCGCGAAGGCCGCCTTTTCCTCGGGCAAGACCTTCGCGACAACCGGGGTCATGTGTTCTGCCATGGCGCTTCCTTTTTGAAACGACGGTAGTGCGGATAGATGCGGGCCACGCGGCTGGGCGACGGGCTGTGAAGGCAACCCGATTGGCCCGCATCCGGAGTTTGTTTCTGCGGCGTTGGTATTACTTGGTATCCCTAAGTATTACCCCGCAGATAGAATACCACATCCGGTCCCATAGGGACGGAGAAAAAAGGATCATTTTATTGTTGAGCTAGCACTTGAAATGGCCTCTAGAGCGTAATGACACCCGAGATGTTGAGCGCTTGAGCGTCGGCGGCGTCGTGTGTGGCAAGCAGCAGCGTGCGGCCGTTGAGCAAGTCGAGCACGACTCCGGCGCACGCATCGCGCGCAGCGGTATCGAGACCGGTAAAGGGCTCGTCCAAAATCACCGCGCCGCCCGGGCACAACAGGGCGCGGGCGATCTCGACGCGACGGCGCTGCCCGCCCGAAAGCTCGGCCACGCACGCATGCACGTCGATCCCCGGCACCAGCAGGCGCAACAAGGCAGCGGCACTCGAGGCGTCCACGCGTGCATCGGCGCACACCAGCACGTTATCCAGCGCCGCGGCGGACTCGACCAAGCGTGCATCCTGAAACACCATCGAGCACGGCGCGCACTCCCCCGCTGTCAACGAAAGCAGCGTTGACTTGCCCATGCCCGAAGCGCCCATCACACAGATACGCCCACCCGCGGGCAAGTTGAGCACCAGACCATCCAGCGCCGGCGCCCAGGGCGCGCGATCACCCACGGCAAGCGCAAGCTCCGCTGAAGTGCCATCGCTCGCAGCCCCCGCACGCCCACGCAATCCATGCCCATGCGACCGCACCGCCGCACGCCACGCCGCAGGCCCCGAAGCCCGCAGCAGCCACACCAGCACGCGCTCGCATGCCCACGATGCCGCCACGACCAACACGGTCCACGCCAGCAGATCAGCCGTCTCGATCAAAAGCTTTGCCTGATAGATGCGCTCACCCACGGTGCCCGTCGCCATGCCGATGAGCTCCGCCGCTACACCGGCCTTCCAGCTCATGCCGATGACCGCCTTCGCGCACGAAAGCACAAACGGCAGCACCTCACGCCAGGTGTGGGCACAAAACAGTCGCCAACCCCGCACGCCATGCAGACGAAACATCTGCTCCAGCGGCTTATCCACTTGCACCAAGCCCTCGACCAGCGAGAAATATACGCCCGGCAGTGCCATCAAAAAGACCGCCGCGATGCTCACGCGCGCCGATCCCAACCAAATGAGCAGCAGGACCACCACGCAGGCAACCGGTGTCGCCTTAACAAACGAAAGCGCCGGCGCCACCAAGCGGGCAAACGTCAGCGACCGCACCGAGACTCCCGCCAGTACGCCGCCGCACACCGCGGCAAGCGCCAGCCCGCCCAAGATACGCGCACCCGAGCCTGCCAGAATCGCCCAGGTACCGCCATCGCACACCAGGCGCAGCAGCGCCAAGGCAACGGCACCCGGCCCCGGCAAGATCAGCGGCTGCGCTACCAACGCCGCCACCAGCACCCACACGGCAAGCCAAAAGGCGGCAACGGCACCTGCTGCCGCCACCGCCTTCATACGCTCTGTCATTTGTCGAGCAAACGCATGCACGGGCTACTCCATGTAGTAGAAATCATCAGCCGGGAGCTTGCCGCCCACGGCGCTCGCGTCCGCATCGGCCAGCACCTGCAGGTACCCACCGAGCGCCGCCTTCATGTCCTTCCCCGTCTGGCACACGAGCATGCACCCGGGAATCGCCTTTTCGGCAATCGCGGCGTTATCGACGATACCCGCATCGACCACGGCCTGTGCCCAATCTGCCGGCGCCGCATCGACGGCTTTCACGCTCGCCTCATGGCAGCGCAAGAATTCCGCCACGGCGTCGGGATGCTCCTCGGCAAAGGAACGGCGCACCACGGTCACGCCCGTCAGCAGGCGCGAGCCCGTGTCACCTGCCAGCTCATCCCACACATCGGTCAGACTTACCGGAGCCGACAGCATGCCTTCGCTCTTGGCGATGGCGGCGGTCTTGAACGGCTCGGGCAGCACGCCCACAGCAGACGGATCGGCAAGCAGGGCCGACAGCACCTCGGTGGGCTCGCTCTTAAACTCGAGCGTCACCTGGCCGGTCAGGCCCGCGCGCTCCAGCAGGTAGTTCATGACGTACTCCGGCGTGGTGCCCTTGCCCGTCATGTAGACGGTACGCCCCGCCAGATCGCCAAACGAGGCCACACTCGCGTCGCCCGTCACCACGTTCAGCACGCCCAGTGTGTTGATGTCGATGACCTGCACCGCGCCCTCGGTCTTGTTGTAGAGCACGCTCGCCACGTTGGCGGGCACCAGGGCAATGTCGATATCGCCCTGAATGACCTTGGGCACGATTTCGTCGGCCGCAGCGCTGATCGCAAAGTCGAACTCGTTGTCCGTCTCGCCATCGGCCGCCCGGTCCATAAACTGCACCAGGCCGATCGACGTCGGACCCTTGAGCGAGGCGACGTGCACCTCAACCGGCTCCGCGGCGGCACCGTCAGCGGCAGACCCCGCAGCAGACCCGGTACCGGCAGCCCCGCCGCCACAACCAGCAAGCGCGAGCGACAACGCGCCCGCGGCAAGCGCCGAGGCAAATCCCCGGCGCGACAGCTCAACATCAAACGCGCGCATCGCTAGCACGTCCCCTCGTTAGGCATCGACCAGGCGTGATGGTCGGTATGCAGCAGCTCCTCGGCCAGCAGCGAAAGCGGCGCACCCAAGAACTCGCGATAGCATGCCTGAACATCGGGGTTCTCGTGCGAGAAGCGAATGTCCGCCTTCGCATCAAGGCCCCACAGCACCTGGCCGCGCTCGGCCGCCAGCTCGCAGCCGTCGTGGATGGGCTGACCGCCACCACCGACGCAGCCGCCCGGGCACGCCATAACCTCGACGAAGTCATAGCTCGCACGGCCGTCGCGAATCGCGTCGAGCAGGCGGGCGGCGTTGCCCAGCCCGTGCGCCACGGCGACGCGCACCTTGGCACCATCGATATCGGCGACGGCTTCCTTCCGGCCGTCAAACCCGCGTACGTCGGTAAAGAAATCCGCATCGGGGTTCTTGCCCGTCACCAGGTAATATGCCGAGCGCACGGCGGCTTCCATCACGCCGCCCGTGGCGCCAAAGATCACACCCGCGCCCGTGCCGAAGCCCAGCGGCGTATCGAGCGGCTGCTCGGTAAGCGTGTCGACGCTCACGTGGCTCGCGCGGATCATGCGTACCATCTCGCGCACCGTCAGCGCAACGTCCACGTCGGGCGCGCCGCCCTCGCCCACCATGCTCGGCAGCGCACACTCGGCCTTCTTGGCCGTGCACGGCATCACGGACACCACAAACAGGCGCTCGGGCTCCACGCCCAACACCTTGGCGTAGTACGTCTTGGCAATGGCGCCGAACATCTGCTGCGGCGACTTGGACGTGGACAGGCTGTCGACAAACTCCGGATAGCGGGCCTTCACAAAGCGCACCCAACCCGGGCAGCAGCTCGTAAACATGGGCCAGCCGCGGCCATCGCCCTCACCCTTAGCGGCCGCACCCAGACGCTCGAGCAGCTCGGAGCCCTCCTCCATAATGGTGAGGTCGGCCGAGAAATCGGTATCGAACACGTATTCAAAGCCCACGCGGCGCAGCGCGCAAGCCAGACGCTCAACGGTGGCCTCCTCGCGCGAAATGCCGAGTTCCTCGCCCCAAGCGCTGCGCACGGCAGGCGCAATCTGCACCAGCACGATCTTGTCGGGATTAGCGAGAGCATCGAACACGGTCTCGGTGTCGTCGCGCTCGCGCAGTGCGCCCGTTGGGCAATGCGTGATGCACTGGCCGCACGCAACGCAATCGGTCTTGCCGATCGGCGTGCGCCCGCGGGTACCCACGGCGGTATGCGTGGCGCGGTTGGTCAGGTCCCAAATCCCTAGGCCCTGCACGTTCTCGCACACCTTGATGCAGCGCATGCATTTAATGCACTTATCGTTTTCGCGGATGATGGGAAAATCGAAATCCCAGCCCTCACCCGCCAAATGCCTTTGATACGGCAGATAGAAAATGCCCAGGTCGTTGGCGATGGTCTGCAGGTTGCAATTGCCGCTGCGCACGCAGCTCGTGCACTGCGAATCGTGCTGGGACAGCAGCAGCTGCACGTTGGTGCGACGGGCCTCGCGGGCCTTGGGGCTGTTGGTGTGGACCACCATGCCGTCGAGCACGTAGTTGTTGCAGGCGGCAACCAGCTGGTCGCAGCCCTCGACCTCGACCACGCACACGCGGCAGCCGCCGATCTCGTTTAGATCGCGCAGGTAGCACAGGGTGGGAATCTGAATGCCGACGGACTTGGCCGCATCCAAGATCGTGGTGTGCTCGGGAACCACGACCTCGCAATTATCGATAGTGAGCTTGACCATATTGTGCGCTCCGTTTTCGGTGTTGTCGCTGACGGTAGTTTTGTTGGGCTCTACCATTCCAGGTTCCTCCCTCCGCGGAACGCGCCAAAGCCAAAGTGATCGCAACGCAGGCAGCGGCTCGCCTCCTGGCGTGCCTCCTGCTCGGTGAGACCCTGCTCGACCAGATTCCAATCGTGAATACGCTCGCCGGCCTCGCGCTCGCCCAGCTCGCAGCGGCCGCACTCATGCTTGCCCTTAAACTGGACGGTCGGCAGCTCGACCTCGAGCTTGATCTTGTGGTCGAATCCCAGGTAGTGGTCGATGTTTGCCGAAGCCACGCGGCCGGCATTGATGGCGCGGATGACGGTAGCGGGGCCGGTCTGGCAGTCGCCGCCGCTAAAGAGGCCATCGAAGTTAGGCACGGCGCCGTCCGAATCGGTAACGATACAGCCCCACTTGCAGGCAATACCCATCTCCTCAAACGGCTTGGAATCGATGTCCTGGCCAATGGCAACGAACACGCGCTCGCAGGGGATGACACGCTCGGGCGTGGCGGCGGCACGCGGAGCCGGACGACCACGGCGAGGCTCGCCGATGATCTGCGGCTGCACGCGCAGGCCGTTCACGCGACCGTCCTCGCCCGTCTCGATGGCGAGCGGGGCCGTCAGCTCCAGCACCTCGCAGCCCTCGGCCTGGGCACCGGCGATCTCGGCGTCCTGGGCCGTCATATCGCAGATGCGACGGCGGTAGACGATGCTTACCTTTTCGGCGCCGCAGCGCACGGCAGAGCGTGCAACGTCCATGGCAACGTTGCCGCCGCCGATGACGCACACGCGCCGGCCGCTCAGGTCGGGCAGCTCGTCATCGCCGATGGCGCGCAGCATCTTGACGGCCGACTCCACGCCGGGCGCCTCTTCGCCCGGAAGGCCGAGCTTCTTATCGCTGTGGGCACCGATGGCTAGGTAGACGGCATCGAACTCGTCGCGCAAGCTGGCGAGCTCCTCGCCGTTCACGGAGTGGTCGAGCTCCACGTCGATGCCGGCGCTCAAGATCCAGTCGGTCTCGGCCTGCAGGCGCTCGCGCGGCAGACGGTAGCTGGGGATGCCGTAGCGCAGCATGCCGCCCAAGTGGTGGCGCTGCTCAAAAACGGTCACCTTGTGACCCATCACGGCCAGGTAGTAGGCGCAGGAAAGACCAGCCGGGCCGCCGCCGATCACGGCGACGCGCTTACCGGTGTTGTCCACTACATGCGGCTTATGGTCGTTGAGGTCACTGTGCTCAACGGCAAAACGCTTAAGGGCGAGGATGTTCATGGGATCGTCGACCATGCCGCGACGGCAGTGCATCTCGCAGGGATGCTCGCACACCAGGCCGCAAACGAGCGGCAGCGGATTGTTCTTGCGGATGACCTTGACGGCGTCGGCATAGCGGCCGGCCTCGACGAGCGAAATGTACCCGGGAATGTCGACGTGCGCCGGACAGCCCGAGACGCACGGGACGCGGGCCTCGCGGTCAAAGCCGCAGGAGTGCTCGCGGATGTGGTGCTCAAAGTCGTCGCGGAAGCCGCGAATGGCCGTGAGTGCCATGGCGCCAGCTTCGTAGCCAATGGCGCAGTCGCTCGAAAGGTAGATGGTGCGGGCCGTGCGCTCAATCAGGTTGAGCGTGGACTCGTCGGCGCGGCCCTCGAGTACATCGGCGAGCAGGTCGCTCAGCGCGCTCAGGCCCACACGGCAGGGCGTGCACTTGCCACAGCTCTGGGTGGAGCACAGGTTAACGAGCGCTGCCGTAAACTCAACGGGACACGGGGCAAGCGAACTCACCGCCAGACGACGTCCGAGCGCATCGTGCAGGTCGTCCATGACGGCCTGAGCGTGGCTGCGTTCCATTACATGCAGTCGAGCCATAAGATCCCCTCTCACATGGCAGCCCGGAGGCGAAGCCGAGCGAAGTTGCTACACGCAACACACTGACCTAAAAAGTTGTTTGACAACGATACGGTTCGGCAGGCGGTATGAAACGTCGTCCTCAGCGGTGAAATAGAACATTACCGCAGATAAATGCCATATTTGATAAAACGCGTTACCCACAACGCGGCACTTGGGGACACTCCTCACTCTGGTGCATCGTGGACAGGTTTGTTTGCACCAATCATGAGTTGCGGTGAAATAGGAACTGAAAAGCCGCTCAAAAGGCCAAAACAGTCCGTATTCCACCGCAACTTCAAGACGTTGGCGCAGATTAACCTGTCCCCCTTGCACCAAAAAGGGCTCCGAGCAAAAACATGCCCGGAGCCCTCTGGTCGCCTCGACTTAGAGCACGACTCGTGTGTTACTTGCGCTTGCCGCCGCCGTCACCGGGGCGACGGGAGCTGCCGCCGCGCTTGCCGCCACGGCTGTTGCCATAGCTGCCACGGTTATCGCGACCGCCGGCGCGGCCGCCACGGGAGCCGGCCTGGTTACCGCCACGACCGCCACGATAGCCGCCGCGACGCTCCTCGCGGGTATCGTCGTAGTTGCGCCAGTCATCGCGACGATCGCGGCTAGCACGCGGATCGCGACGATCGCGCGACTCACCAGAACGCCCAGCGCCGCTGCGCCCGCCATTACCGCGAGTACCCTCGCGACGCTCGCCGCCACGACCGCCGCGCTCTTCAAAGCGCTTGCCGCCACGGGACTCACCGCTGCGGGTGCCACGCTCACCGCGACCCTCGCCGCCGCGACGCTCGTCACGGCCACCACGCTCGTCATTGCGACCGGAACGACGACGATCGCCCGAGCCACGCTTGCCGCCACGCGAGCCACGGACCTCGTCCTCGCGCTCAACACGGCGACGACCACCGCGGTCCTCGTCCTCGCGGCGACGGCGATGCGCCTCGCCCTGGAACTGCTTGGCACGGCGCTCGGCACGGTTGCCGCGCGGGGCCTGCTCGACAGCGCCAGCGCGCTCCTCGGTAGCCACCTCGCGGGCCACGCTCTCCACGGCCTCGTCCACGCGAGCCTGAACGCCCTCGCGCACGCGGGTCTTGCCGCCGCGCTTGGGACGGCTCGGACGCTCGCCATCGCCGCAGCGCTCGTCGCGACCGCGGTTGGAACGACCGGCCACATCGCCGTAATCGTCGCCGTTGCGTTTGCCGTCGCGACGTGCCTGCTCAAGCTTCTTCTTGCTCTTGGACTTGCCGCGCTTAGTCTTCTTCTTCACCTTAAAGACCGCAGGGTCGCGATCGGGATCAACCGCAGGCGGGTTGGGACCCACATGCAGGTCGCCGGCCTCGTAGATGTCGGCAGTCTTGTCCATGAGCTTCTCGATCTCGTAGAACTCATCGACATCTTGCTCGGTCACAAACGTGATGGCCCAGCCCAGCTCGCCGGCACGACCCGTACGGCCAATACGGTGAATGTAGTCGGTTGGCTCGGCCGGCACGTCAAAGTTCACGACGTAGCGCACGTCGCTGATGTCGATGCCGCGGGCGAGCACGTCGGTTGCCACCAACACGTCGACGGTACCGTCGCGGAAGGCCGAAAGCGCACGCTCACGCTGGGCCTGGCTGCGGTTGCCGTGGATTGCGGCGGCCTTGATGCCCTTGCGCTCCAGACGACGGCAGCAGCTGTCGGCGCGGTGCTTGGTTCGCATAAAGACGATGGTGCGCTCCGGGCCCTCCTTCTTGAGGAACTCGGGCAGCAGGTTGTTCTTGGCCTCGATGGACACCGGGAACACAAACTGGTCGACGGTGTCGGCAGTCGACGTGGCGGGTGCGATCTCCACGCGGGCCGGGTCGCTCACCAGGTCGGTGATCTCGCCCACGGCCTCCTCGTCGAGGGTCGCTGAGAACAGCAGCGTCTGGCGCTCGGCCGGCGTCTCGCGCACAATGCGGCGGACGGCGGGCAAAAAGCCCATGTCGAGCATGCGGTCGGCCTCGTCCAGCACCAGCACCTTGACCTCGTTCAGGTGGCAGGCGCCCTGCTCGATCAGATCGACCAGACGGCCCGGCGTGGCGACCAGGATGTCGCAGCCGTACTTGAGGGCAGCGGTCTGGGGCTTGTAGCTCACACCGCCCACGACGGTCACGGCGACATGGCCGGTGACGTCGGCGATCTTGCTCGCGACCTCGTCGATCTGCTGCGCGAGCTCGCGCGTGGGGGTGATGACGAGCATCACGGGGCCGCGGCCGTTGCCCTCGGGCTTCTTGGCACCGCGACGGCGGTTGCGGCCGCCACGATCGCGCACGGGTTTGGGAGGAGCGATGTGCTCCAGATTGTTCATGGTCGGCAGCAAGAAGGCGGCCGTCTTGCCGGTACCGGTCTGGGCGGCGGCAAGCAGGTCGCGGCCCTCGAGCACCACGGGGATGGAGCCGGCCTGCACGGGCGTCGGCGCCGTGTAGCCCAGGTTCTCGATAGCACGAAGCATTTCGTCGGAAAGGCCCAGCTCGTCAAAGGCGGGCAGGCTCTCGGTAGCGGACTCGACGGCCTGGGCGGCACTGGCCTCATCGGCGGCATCGAAGGCAGCCTGGGTCATGGCCTCGCGGGTCTCGTCCAAGATCTCGGCGTCGGTGACGTCGGATACAGAATTACGCATATGTTGTTGTTCCTTATCTGCACGCGCAATGGGCATGGCATGCGGCCGTGCGGGCGTGCTTGGTAGTGCGCTAATACATACAAAAACGGGTGCGCACAGAGAGGACGTTGCTCAGCACGCTGGCGATCGCTTTGGCAGCCCTATCACGCGCCGTCCAGACGCAGCAGCTCTAAGCGATGGAGCAGATTCGCCGCCGGTTAGTATACCCGTACTCCGTATGCCCCCACGTAAACCACAGATGACGGGGCGGACGGGGCGGGCTCGAGGTGGGCCCGGCTGATTGTCTCAATCTGTAACAATTACGGAGCAAAACCGGCCCCAAATGTTACAGAACAAGACAGAGAGGGATTACCGTCCAGTCCAAACCAAATCTCTCGCTCTTCCTGCAATTTCGAACATGTGGCCTATAATGTTGCTTTGGTTACGCTACATATTGCGCAGCCATTTAATACGTCGCCCACCGGGGGCCATTAATTCCTATCGCCTTATTGGCTAGGAAGCAATCAAAGGAGGTATCCGTGGCAGCAGAGACGCCTTGCTCGGTCCTCTATAACGATATTCGCTCGTTCGGCGGTCTTAAACATCTCGAGATCGCCCGAATGCTCATCAATGGAAACTCTTATCTCGGCAGTACCCTGCTCGAGAAATGCTCTTCCAACCGCTCGTATCTCACCCGTTACATCGTCCATCGCGAGCCTGACCAGTGCGCGCCCGCCATCTACAGCGACTTTGCCGTCACCACGCTCAATCTTTCCGCGGCAATCTGCAGCAAGCTCGGCGGCGGCGAGTCCGCCTATCAGGCAATCGCCGAGCACTATCGCGGCCCGGCCGCCAACGAAATGATGTCGGCTCTCGCCAGCTACAAGCTGGACAGCCGCCTATATGCAAATGCCCTCAATCACATCGACAACTTTGACGGCAATGCCGTGCGCGAGAAGAGTACGCTTTACCTTATGCTCTTTGTGGCAACGGGGGCGCTCGCTGACCCCATCCAAGGCGTGGCCACCGTCGAGCGCTTTTGCGACAGCAAGACAGGCGGGCACTTTGGCACCACCGAAACTACCGTCGGACGTGGCTTTATGAGCAGCCTGGAGCAGCCGCGCACTGTCGCCCCCAACCTCGGTCTGCTCAGAACCCATGCCGACAACTGCGTCGACATGCAAATCCATCCCCTCACGCGCGATCCGCGCGGCACGGTAATTGGGTCCTTGCCCAAAACCTCGCCCAGCATCACCGATGTAGGCGCTGATGCATCGCGCGAGCATCTCCGCATTTGGCTCGAAGGCGGACACTGGTACGCCCAGGGCCTTGGGTCGACCAACGGCACAGTGCTCGAATCGGGCGCGGGCGACGGCGATATCGTAATCGAGCCGCCGCGCGACCAACGCGAGCCCGGCAAAGTCTATCCCCCGGTGGAAATCGAAAACAGCGACAGGCTCCATCTGGGTCTCTACACGACATTCCTTGTCATTGTGGACTAGCGCGGACGGCGATCGAAAGACGGTCGCCGTCCGTCTTTCGTCTTCTACCTTCTGCGTCGTAAACGACAATACTCAGCGGTATACGTGGGCAGTGTGGCTATCATGGTACTTTACCGATATCCACACTGCCCACGTATACGCGCAGCAACCCATGCTAGACAAAGGAACGCCATGGATACTACCGATAGCGCCTATGGCGACAAACTCATCCGTCTTGACACGTTCGACAGCGCCGTGGCGGTCGACCCCAGCGCCGAGGACGACGCCAAGCGTCGGTTTATGACGCTTATTCTCCAGACGGCCCACCGCAACAACGGCAACATCGGGCACGTGCTGCGCGCGACCAACACGAGCGGCGAGGTCTTTGCCGTCAAGCTACTCAAGGACAACGCCATCCTTTCCGGCCAAGCCCCCGACCGCTCCGCCGAGCAATCGGCCGCTCACCTGGCCAACACCGCCGCGCTGTTCGAGGAGTATCGTCATCTGTGTACCGTCTCGCACCTGCGCGGATTTCTGCGCGTCTATGGCTACGGATCGTGCGAGGATGACCCGCTCATCCTCATGGAGTGGGTCGAGGGCACCTCGCTCAAGCAGGCGCTGCCCTTGCTTCCGCACGACGCCTCGGGCGGGCTGACCACCCAGATGGTCGCCGCCGTCGGAAACGCCGTGCTTCGCGCGCTCTTGATGACCCAAGGCCTCGTGAATCCGGTCATCCATCGCGACCTGTCGCCTGCCAATATCATGTTCCGCACCACCAGCCGAACGCTTGAGCAGCAGATTGCCGATTGCTCCTTTGACCCCTGCCTCATCGACATGGGCTCCGCGACCATGGCACTCGGCGACGACACAATCACCCGACGTGCCGACATTTGGCGTTTTGCCACACCCGCATATGCCGCGCCCGAAATGCTCACGCAGGATATCGAAGGCATCGCGGCCCTTCGCCGCTCGCCCGCGATCGACGTCTATGCGCTTTCGAGCATTCTGTACCAGCTCTACAGCGGTCGCAAGCCGTTCGATGTCGAGTCGACGGGTGCCGCGGCAACCGGCTCGTTCTACCTCATAAAGACCAAGACCAAACCGGCACCGCTCGAGCCGCGCTGCGAGGGCGACAAGGCGCTTGTCCAGATCATCATGAAAGGCATCTCGGTTGAACAGGGCGATCGCCCCACCGAGCAGCAGATGCTCGAGGCGCTCTCGGCATACCTCCCCGCTGCAGAATCTGAGGACCGCGAGGGCGCAGGAGACGAGGCCGCAATTGATATCGATTCTGGCACGCACCTTAAGGTCGACGTCGCCGGCGAGCGCGCACGAGAGATCCTGGAGCAGGCCCGTCACGATGCCATGACCCGCCGCCGCTTTGTCATCGGCGGCGTCGTTGCAGCCGTTGCGGGGCTCGGCGTTATCGGGGCGGCAACCCATGGCTTTGGCATCCCCGACTACCTGGACGGCATCCGCGGTTCACTTGACGACTACACCTGGGATCAGCTGCAGGAGATTTCGCTCAAGATTAAGGCCGCCGAGACCCGTAGCGAGGCACGCGAGATTGCCAAGCGCTATCACCTGCTCAATGCCGATGGGCATATCCCCTATCCGTGTACCAAGCGCGTCACGCTCACCAACGGGCTGCAGGTTGGCGCGCAGCTTGTGGGCATCCGCCACGATGAGCTTCTGGACGGGACGGGCAAGGCCGGACTGACGTTTATGTTCGATGCGGGTATTGCCGAGCGCAACGCTGCGGCTGAACCGCCGAGCGCCGGCTGGGCAGATTGCGAGCTGCGGGAATGGCTCAACGGCGACGGCCTTAAGCTGCTGCCCAACGAGTTGCGCGCGCTCATCAAATCTGTCAAAAAGGTCTCGAATAACGTTGGCGCCGCCAACAGTGCGTCGTGTCTGAGCGAGCTGCCCGCAACCCTTTGGCTGCCCGCCATGGTCGAGCTGTGCGGTACGCAACCACCCGATTCGTTTGCCGAGGGCTTTCACTACCTGGCCGACATCTATAACGGCGAGGGCAAGGAGTACCAACTCTTCCGCGAGCTCAAGGTAAGTCCGTATACCACGAACGAGACGTTGGTTCGCCAGTGGAAGGGCAAGGACGCCTGTTGGTGGGAGCGCACGGTGAGCCCCGACACATCGGAGAGCGAAGGCACGCTCTATATGAACCGCGTGGGGCACGACGGCGACGTCTTTACGTACGCAACGCCTGCGGAAAAGCCAAACAAGCTAACCTGTGTGATCCCCGGGTTCTGTATCTAGGCGGCGGGCGTCTTGCCGTGACGGGACCCCTCCCCGGCAATTGTCTCGATCTGTAACACTAGCTCGGCAGATACAGGTCTAGATGTTACAGATCGAGACAAACCCCAACCCTGCGAGACAACATCTCAATCTGTAACAGTAAGGGGTTAAAAACCTCTCTAGATGTTACAGATTGAGACATTAGACTGGCTACGGTCCGCCGAACTGGCTGTCACCTCGACCAATAACAGAATGCCATACATTTTCATCTCCACTAGACACCCCCAGGGGGTATGGGTGTATAGTATCGGCAGGTTAACAATTCCAATACCGAGCCACAGAAAGGAGAAGCCATGGCTCAAGATAAATTCGATGTGGGTGGCATGACATGCGCCGCCTGTCAGGCGCACGTGGACCGTGCCGTGAGCAAGCTCGACGGCGTCGAGAGCGTCGCGGTCAATCTGCTCGCCAGCTCTATGCTGGTGGACTACGACCCCGCGCAGGTCTCCCCCGATGACATCTGCACCGCCGTCGACCGCGCGGGCTACTCGGCCTCACCCGTTGATGCGGGCACCGGTGCCGCCGGCTCAAACGGCAGTGCGCAAGCCAGGTCCGGCGCCGCCCATATGGAGTC
This sequence comes from Collinsella sp., assembly GCA_048330275.1. Classification (GTDB taxonomy): domain Bacteria; phylum Actinomycetota; class Coriobacteriia; order Coriobacteriales; family Coriobacteriaceae; genus Collinsella. Next base: position 7,601 of record DBFEIO010000024.1, on the reverse strand, counting down.
GCCTACCAAAAAGCTGGAGGCCGCCGCCTCCGCCATGCGCACCCGCCTCATCGTCTCGATCGTATTCCTCATCCCACTGTTCTACATAGGCATGGGGCACATGCTTGGCTGGCCGCTACCCGGCATTTTCACCGACCATACCCACAGCATGACGCTCGCGCTCACCGAGCTCGTCCTGCTCATCCCCATCGTCTACGTCAACGACGCGTACTTTATCAACGGGTTTAAATCGCTCGCGCACGGCGCGCCCACCATGGACGCCCTCATCGCCGTCGGCGCCACCGCGTCGATCGCCTGGTCGCTCTATGCCATGTTTATCATGGCCGACCAGCTGGCCACAGGTCAGGTGCACGAGGCCATGATGACGGGCATGGACAACCTGTATTTTGAGAGCGCCGGCACCATCCTGTCGCTCGTCACCGTGGGCAAATACCTCGAAACGCGCAGCAAGTCCAAAACCGGCGGCGCTATCGAGGCGCTCATCGACTTGGCACCCAAGACTGCGACCGTCGTTGCCGACGACGGCACCGAAACCACCGTCGACGTCGACAGTATCCTTCCCGGCCAGGTCCTGCGCGTACGCCCCGGAGAGTCCATCCCCGTCGATGGCGTGGTGCTCGAGGGCAGCTCGGCCGTGGACGAGAGTGCGCTCACCGGCGAGTCCATCCCCGTGGAAAAGACCGCCAGCGACACCGTCAGCGCCGCCACCGTCAACCGCACCGGTTCGTTTACCTTCCGCGCCACGCGTGTGGGCGCCGACACGTCGCTCGCCAAGATTATCCAGCTCGTCGAGGACGCCAACGCCACCAAGGCGCCCATCGCCCGCATGGCCGACAAGGTCGCCGGCGTGTTCGTGCCCGTGGTGTTCGCAATCTCTGCCGTAACTTTTGTGGCATGGATGGTTTTGACCGGAAGCGTCAACGAAGCGCTCACCTCCGCCGTCGCCGTGCTGGTGATCAGCTGCCCGTGCGCGCTGGGTCTGGCCACACCCGTCGCCATTATGGTCGGCACCGGCAAGGGCGCCGAGATGGGCATTCTGTTTAAGAGCGCCGAGGCGCTGGAGAATCTGCGCAGCGTGGGCACCGTGGTGCTCGATAAGACGGGCACCGTCACCCGCGGCAAGCCGGCTGTAACCGACATTGAGGTGGCCACGCGCGCCGACGGCTCGCCCGCCATGAGCGAAAAGGCGCTGCTCAAGCTGGCCGCCGCGCTGGAGCGCTCGAGCGAGCACCCGCTGGCCGAAGCGATTATGGCCGAGTGCGAGTCGCGCGGAATCGTCGCGCGCATGGTCGAGGACTTTGCCGCCGTGCCCGGACGAGGCGTTACCGCGCGCGAGGGGCAGAATATCATCGCGGCCGGTAACGTGCGTCTGATGAACGAGCTGGGCGCGGAGGTGCCCGCCGGTCTTGCCGAGCAATTTGCCACCGAGGGCAAAACGCCGCTGTTCTTTGCCAAGAACGGCGAGCTTGCCGGCACCATCGCCGTGGCCGACGAGGTCAAGGAGACGAGCGCTGCTGCCATTGCCGCATTGCGCAAGCTCGGCGTCGATGTGCGCATGCTCACCGGCGACAACCGCGTGACGGCCGAGGCCATCGCCCGCCGCGTGGGACTCACCAGCGAACAGGTTATCGCCGACGTCCTCCCCGCCGACAAGGAACGCCACGTGCGCGAACTGCAGGATGCGGGCGGCAAGGTCGCCATGGTGGGCGACGGCATCAACGACTCCCCCGCCCTGGCGCGCGCCGATGTGGGCCTTGCCATCGGTACCGGCGCCGACATCGCCAAAGAAGGGGCTGATGTGGTGCTCATGCGCAGCGACCTCATGGATGTTGCGCGAGCCATCGAACTTTCGCGCGCCACGATCCGCAACATCAAGCAGGACCTGTTCTGGGCACTGTTCTACAACGGCATCGGCATTCCGCTCGCCGCGGGCGTGTTCTTCCCCCTCACCGGTTGGCAACTCTCGCCGATGTTTGGCGCTGCGGCCATGAGCCTGTCGAGTGTCTGCGTCGTAAGCAACGCGCTGCGCCTGCGAACCTTTAAGCCATCAGTTGCGGTGAAATAAGGCGTAACATGCTTAGCTAAACCGCTATTTAGTCCGTATTCCACCGCAACTTTAGGTACTCAACGAAAAGGAGACAATCATGAACTACATCGTTAAAACGTCTGGCCTTATGTGCGGACACTGCGACGCTACTGTCGAGACGGCACTGCTCAACGTGGCCGGCGTGACCGACGCCGACGCCGATCACGAGACCCAGACCGTCCAGGTGGAGTGCGCCGACACCGTGACCGCCGAGCAGCTCGCTGCCGCCGTCGAGGGCGCGGGCGAGAAGTTCCACGCCCTGTCTGTGACCGCTGCGTAGCAGCTACCAGAGGCATTCGACCCCATCGACCAGAAACGAGGACCCGCCATGATGGCAGACCATAAATCGGTGACCCGCATGCTCAAGACGGCGCGCGGGCAAATCGACGGCATCCTGCGGATGGTGGAGGAAGACCGTTACTGCGTCGACATCTCCACGCAGCTCATGGCCACGCAGGCGCTCCTCGCGCGTATTAATGCCGACGTGCTCAAGGCGCATATCGAGGGCTGCGTCGCCTCGGCCATCGAATCGGGCGACGAGGAGCTCAAAGCCGCCAAGCTCGCCGAGATAGAGCGCGTCGTCGACAAGCTCGCCAAATAATTGGTGCAAGGGGGACAGGTACGTTTGCACCACCTTGGTGCAGATTGACCTGTCCCCAATGCACCAAAAGGGGTATAAGGGCGTGCAGCATATCGAACGAAAGGCAATTCGCATGAATGACTTTATGAAGGGTCGCAACGGCGCCGACGAGCTCACCATCGTGATGGGCTTCACAGGCATTATCATCGCGATGATTGAATCGATGGCCCGTATCCAGTGGCTCAGTTGGATCGCCATCGCCGTTATCGTGCTCGGCGTGCTGCGCGGTCTGTCCAAAAACATCGATGCGCGCCGCAAGGAGAACGATGCCTTTGTCGCGGCGACCGCAAACGTCCCCGGCCTCGGCAAGTTCGTCGCCAGCTTGGGCGGCGGGGCTGCAGCTGCCAACGCCTCGCGCGCAGCCGGCACCAGCAAAGAAGACTTTGAGCGCGCCAAGCGCACGGCCAAGAAGATGTGGAAGGGCCGCAAGACCACGGCGTACCTTAAGTGCCCCAACTGCGGCCAGATGCTGTCCGTCCCCAAGGGCAAGGGCAAGATCCGCGTCACCTGCCCCAAGTGCCACGCCAAGATGGAAACGCGCTCCTAGCAGCTACACCATAGGAAAAATAAAAGCCGAGGCCTCGTGTTGAGACCTCGGCTTTTTTGCATGGAGCGACATCATTCGATGAAGCTGTCGCCCCGTCGCGCCAGCGCCTAAGCTACGCCGTCGCGAGCGAGCTCGTCGGCAAGCGCTTCGGCCGGCATGGCCATAATCGCATCGAGCTCGGCGTCCACCTCGGGAATACGCTTCACCTTGAGTTTGCGCACCAGGTTGCCGCGGCACATCACGTGCATTGGCTCACGCAGAGCACACAGGTCATCGAGCGGGTTCTCGCGCGTCACCAAAATGTCGGCCGCCTTGCCGCACTCGATCGTGCCGGTCTCGTCACCCAGGTCCAGTAGCTCAGCATTGACTTGCGTGGCCGTATGCAGCGCAAACGCATTGCTCACGCCCACGTACTTGGCAAAATAGGCCACCTCGCGCCACATGTCGTACTGGGTCACGAACGGGCAGCTCGAGTCCGTGCCCAGGCCCACCTTAACGCCTGCTTCCAGCGCCGCATGAGCACTCTCGATAATGCCCGAGCACACGATGTCGCCGTTCTTCTTTTGCGTGTCAGTCGAATGAGTCTTCTCCGGATCGAGCAGTACGAACGGCAGTGCAGGACTGATCGTGCAGGTCACGCTCGGCGCGCGTCCCTCGAGCTGTGTTCCCGCGGCGCCGCGGTACAGCTCCAGAATCTCAGGCGTCAGCGGAGCGCCGTGCTCGATTGTGTCGACGCCGGCCTGAAGCGCGGCCTTCACACCTTCGGTGCTCTCGACATGGGCCATGACCGGCAGCCCCACGTCGTGGGCAGCCTTGCACGCCGCAGCGGCAACCTCGACCGGCATGCGCAGCACGCCCGGCTCGCCCACCTCGGTCGCGTCGAACACGCCGCCCGTCACGAACAGCTTGATGACGTCAGCGCCTCGTGCATACAAGTCACGCACTTGTTCGGCCGCCTCGTCGGGGGTATTGGCGACCTGCGCGAACAGCCCCGCACCATGGCCGCCCGGCACCGTGACGCCCGTTCCCGGTGCCACCAGACGCGGACCCTGATACTTACCGGCGTCGATAGCGTCGCGCACGGCAATGTCGGCAAACAACGGGTCGCCCGCGCCGCGCACCGTGGTCACGCCGCTTGCCAGCTGCTGCTGGGCACTGCCCTTGAGGATGCGGCAGACGATGGCACGGCCCACGGGATTATCGAGTTTCTTCATCAGCGCTCCCGCATCGCCGGCCGAGACAGGCTTGCCCGAGCCGCACAGGTGCACGTGCATATTGATGAGACCGGGCATGAGATACGCACCACCCAGGTCGATAACCTCGGCACCTGCAGGCGCCTGCGCCACAGCACTCGGCCCCATCCAGGTGATGACGCCGCGCTCAACAGTCACGGCCATATCGGGTTGCGGCTCCATATGTTCCGAACCATCCAGAATGGTCGCATTGATAAACAACGTGGAACGATCGGCAGATGCCATATCGAGCTCCTCCCTCACGATTAACTTGAACATTTGTCCATTATCGCCCAGTCCCGCCGGATTGCCGCAGACGCATCGGTTAACGGAAGGAAGAGGGGATGTGGGGGGACGGAATACGTTGCAGTCCCACCCCGGCGACACCAGGGAAATGTCTCGATCTGTAACAAGTACAGGGTTATTGGGCCCCTTGATGTTACAGATCAAGACATTCGGTCGACGTTTCGCCGGTTTGTCTCGATCTGTAACAATTACGAGCTCAAACAGCCTCTAACCGTTACGGATCGAGACAAAACCTCTCAGCGCCCATACCACTGGCATCTCCACTCCTCAGCCAATTCAACCTGCCGAGGAATACCCGCCAGCCTCATTTTCTCGACCAGCTTCCCCGGGTCTTTGAGTTCATCAAACGTAAACCGAAGCACCTTATGCCCGAGCATTGTCAGATGAGATTCCCGCTGACGCTCTGCCACGAATGGGTCGACCGACTCCCGACCCTCGCTGTTCTGCAAGGTGTACTTCCCCTTTCCGTCGAGCTCGCCGATGACACATGTCCCGTCCTCGAGCCGCCAAAAATAGTCGACGCGAAACACCTGGCTCGGATCGAGCGGGTCGCGAAACTCCACCTGCAGCTCCGGAACCGGAAAGCCGTACGCAATAAAGAATGCTCGGAACCGAGACTCGCCGCCGTTTTCAGACAGCCCGTCCGCATACGACGCAACCACCTGTGCCCTGCGATACCCTCGCCTGCCCTCGCAATCGGCGCGGAGGCGCTCGCACAAATCCCCACGTGATACGCCTTTCGCCCGCAGTGCAGAATCGGCAATCGCCAACCCGTAGGAGAACGGCGCACGCAGTAGGCAATCCTCCACCGTGCGCCAAAACGACGTCACCCGCACGCCATCAACATGCTCGAGTGCGCCCGCCATCTGCGGACGCAACAACCTGCACCCGCCGCTCAACGTCACCGAACAACCCGTCTTAACAAGAAAACGCGACCCAAGCAGATCATTCGGCACCTCCAGACCCCACAAAAGCGCCGCGTCATAGCCCCAAAACGCCCAATCGGGATGAAACTCTGCAAGCCCTTTGATGGTACGCAGCGTTCGCTCCGCCGGCGTCAGTACACCCCAATCATGTTGAAAGCAGAACAAATACGGCTCGGGTTCCGCGATATCGTCGGTTCCAACATGACGCCGCAGCCACATGAGCTCGGCATTGTCATGCGTTGCGAGCAGCGCACCTTGCTCGGTCGCCTCCGTGAGTCGCGCGAGCATCCTATTCCGCGCCAACGTGTTACGAGTCGTATGTTTGTGTTTGAGAACGGTATTAGGCACTTCCATCACCACCACATCGGACAAATGGACCATCGTCACCGTTGCCTCCGCCGACAAACGTCTTGATCTGTAACAAGAAGACCGATTTTTGGCCTGTTGATGTTACAGATTGAGACATTCCCCCAGCCAGACGCCAAACGTCTCGATCTGTAACAGTAAACCGTTCTCCAGACCCCTAAACGTTACAGATTGAGACAAACCAGCGGCGCCCAAGCATTCGTCTCGATCCGTAACAGGTAGACCGGTTTTTTGTCCCCAAACGTTACAGATCGAGACATAAAGGCAGAAGGCGAGGCAGGCGACAACCGCCCATCCCCTACTCCCATTCTTGCTCGTAAATATTGAGCGACTTTACGTAACGCCCCTGGGCGCCCATGATGTCGCGGACCAGACGCAAGAAGAAGCTGATGCACGAGGTGTCAAAGCCGTCCTGCAGGTCCTCGGGATGCACCGCACCCGGCCCGTCGACCGCCGTGTCGTTCAGGCGCGCAATGTCATACAGGTAGAGCTGTCCCGCCGCAAGCCAGACATCGTCGACGGAGGCGAGGCGCACCGCAATCGCGCCGTCGCTCCAGTGCTCCTTCTGCACGATATGTGGGTCGTAGACATCAAAGCGATGATCGGTGCGTGTGTCCTTCAGCACGACCATGCCGGACGCAGGATTCTTGTCCAAAATGCCAAAGCGCGAGAAATACTGCGTATCACGCACCTGCTCGAGCCGCTTGAGCGAGGCAGGCGAAAGCGATGCCGGCGGCTCGTCAACATATAGCTCGAGCAGCGTTTTGCCTTGGCGATAGGGACGCTCGAAGAGCAGCCAATCAGTAAACGCCATGTTGTAGGCCATGATTTCGTTTTGAGAAGGTTCCTCGCAATAGCTGAGCCACGGGTCGACGATAATCTCGAACTGCTCGCGCGCCGGCTCCAGGAATTGAAACTTCCGCAGCATCCAAAAATGGGCCATGTCGGCAATATCGTTGCCGACGGCTTCAGCCAGCTCTGCTCGGTCAAAAGCGTGGTCAGTCATGGCATCCTCCTCAAACTGATGGATCTCAATTTGAGCTTACGAGGAGGGTGGGCAGCCATGACCAGCACGGGCAAAATAGGCCTCCGACTGCAAACCAGATGCTGACCAAACACTTGACGAAAAGCTTGACCGAAAATGCGCACCGCAACAAAACCGCAGGTAAACATAGACGGCCAACCCGCCCTTTTGAGCCAAATGCCCGCAGCCACCACAGAAACAACAGTTGACCACAGCCCAAGAAGTCGACAAATGAACACCCGTACGTCGACAAACAAGCAAATCACTCGCAAATCCGCAAGGAGTGTCCCCGAATGCCGACAGAAAAGGAACGTCCCCAACTGCCGGCACTTAGGGACGTTCCTTTTAATATGAGCAGGACATTGTCAAGAGGCAAAATCGGGCCTGGCCCCGACGATATGGGGTCAGGCCCTCTCCCTATATCAGCCCGTCCGCGGCGACCTCGGCGTGTCTTACCGACGCTCGTCTTTGCAG
>DBFEIO010000023.1:0-91072 GCA_048330275.1 Collinsella sp. | reverse complement strand
GGGGAAAGGTGTTGAAAAATGGGGCGGTTCCCCATATTATTGATGACGTCGACAGGCGGGGTGGTTCCCCGCGTACGTGCCATCTGAGTAACCGAGGGGAGGGCGCACATGGGAATGACTGGTGCATACGAGCGCAATCTCGATGCAAAAGGTCGTCTGTCCCTGCCTGCACCCCTTCGCGAGGAGCTTGGAGAGCACGTTCGCGTGTTCAAAGCCCTGGATGTCGATGCTCTGTACGTGTTCTCTGCCGAGGCCTTCGATAAGTGGGTCGAAGGACTCTTCGCGGGTCGTGAGGGCCACGAGGGTTTTAACCCGCGTGACATTAACGACCAGAAGCTCATGAGGGCGATCAACAAGCGCACTACGTCGATGGACGTGGACAGTGCCGGTCGTATCGGTCTTTCCGAGTCTCTCCGCAAGCAGGCGAACCTCGACCGCGAGGTCACGGTTGTGGGCAACTACGACCACCTTGAGGTTTGGGATCGCGCCGCGGCCGATGAGGACGATGACGATGAGGCCCTGCTGGACCTCTTCTTCTCGTAAGGGCAAGGCACGGGTAACGGATGGAGCGTGGGATCTTGACACAAGAATATCGGCATGAACCTGTCATGCTCGGCGAAGTGCTTGAGTCGCTGCGGCTAAAGAGCGGCTCCGTTGTCTGCGATTGCACCCTTGGCGGTGCCGGCCATTCGGTAAAGATGGCCGCGCAGGTGGGGGAGACGGGCCTTTTGCTCGGCGTCGATCAGGACGACATGGCCCTCGAGGCCGCTGGCGCTCGTCTGGACCGCGAGGTTCCCGGCGTTCCGCACCAGCTGCTGAAGGGCAACTTCGGCGACTTGGACGAGCTGCTTTGCTCGGCCGAGGTGCCCGGGGTCGATGGCTTCCTGTTCGATTTGGGCGTTTCGTCACCGCAACTCGATATCCCTGGCAGGGGCTTTTCGTATAACGAGGACGCCCCATTGGACATGCGGATGGATCCGGGTAATAACACCTTAAACGCAGCTGAGGTCATCAACACCTATAACGAACACGACCTCGCCCGGATTCTACGCGTCTACGGCGAAGAGAAGTTCGCCTCGCAGATCGCGCGCGAGATCGTGCGCCGCCGCGAGCAAGAACCGATCGAAACCACCGGCCAATTTGTCGAGATCATCAAGGCGGGTATCCCGGCTGCCGCTCGTCGGCATGGCGGACACCCGGCCAAGAAAAGTTTCCAGGCCATTCGCATCGAGGTCAATCACGAGCTCGATGTGCTCGAACGAGGGCTTGATGCCGCCACCAGGTGGCTCAACCCGGGCGGACGTATCTGCGTCATCTCGTATCACTCGCTCGAGGACCGTATCGTAAAGAATCACTTTAAGGAGATGAGCCAGGGGTGCACGTGTCCGCCGGAGATTCCGGTGTGCGTGTGCGGCAACGTGCCGATACTCAAGGTCATCACTCGCAAACCCTTGGTTGCCCAGCCTGATGAGGTTGAGCGCAACCCTCGGGCGAGATCAGCCAAAATCCGCGTGGCGCAGCGTCTGTAGGCGCGACCGCGCGATATTGGACCTCCCGCTCGCACCATAAACGAAGCTTAAACACACTACCAACGTACTCGGGATGGGAGGCGGCATATCATGGGCTACAACACTTCAAGCGCAGCACTCGCCTATGATATGAACGCCATGCCCGCCTATCGTGAGACGCCGCAGGCCCCCGTTGCTCCCCGTGAGCAGCGCACGCCGCGCTTTGATGTCTACACGGGCGCGGGCCGTCAGGCAAACCAGGCGGTAAGCCCGGTTTTCATGAGCGTTCTTAAAACGTTTTGCATCATTGCGGCTATCTTCATGACGATCGGCGTCGCCCGCGTGGCGCTCGCCGGCGTTACGGCCCAGGTGCTCAACAGCAACGCCGAGCTTACCAACACGCTCGAAAAGGCGACCGATGAGAGCTCCGACCTGGAGGTCATGCATTCGGTCTATGGCGCCGACACGCGCATTCGCGACCTTGCGGGCGCTTATGGCATGGTGGAGCCCAGCGAGAGCGTTACACTTGACTTTTCGCAGGATGCAGCCGCGGGCGCCAACGCGACCGCGACCGCTCAGTAGCAAGACGGTAGCTGAGTATGACAAATGACTATCGCCGCGGTTCCGATGGGGGCCGCGGTTCTGGACGTCCCTCGTCGCGGGGACGTTCTGGTTATCAAGGAACGGGTCGGCAATCTTACAACGCCGGGCAGTCCCGTGGCAACGACCCGGCGTCGCGACTTCGCGGCTCGGGCGGCCCTCAAGTGCATAACACCAGGTCGCGCAAGAGTTCGTCGACCGAATGGCTCACAGGCACGCCTCTGCCTCGCCGCAAAGCCGTCATGGGCTTCATTGGGCTTGGCTTGGGCTTGGGCGTCTTTCGCCTTGCCGACTATCAAATTGTCGAAGCCGATAAACTGCGCGAGCGTGCCGATGCGCGCCGCCTGCTTGCGCAGACCCTCTATGCCAAACGTGGCACCATCTACGACCGCAACGGTAACGTGCTAGCGTCGTCGGTCGAATGTCGCAACATCGCCGTGAACCCCCAGCTTGTCGAAGATGTTGACAAGACGGTGTCGGCGCTGGTCAAGGCAACTGGAATCGATAAAAAGACCTGCCGCAAGCTCGTTGAGTCCGATGGAACCTGGGTGTATATCAAGCGCCAGGTGGACGAAGACGACGCTGCGGCGCTGGAGAAGAAGAACCTGCCCGGCGTGCTTTTTGAGCAGGCCATGAAGCGCGTATATCCATACGGCAATCTGGCATCGCAGGTGCTGGGTGTAGTGAATGTAGACAACGACGGCTTGACGGGTCTCGAAAAGCAATACAACAAGCTTCTGACCGGCACGAACGGCTCTCTCGTACGCGAGCGCGCGAGGGACGGCAGCTATATCGCGGGCGGTGCCTATAAAAAGGTGGCTGCGGTCGACGGCGTTGATATCGTGACGACGCTCGACGTCAATATCCAGCGTGCGGCCGAGGATGCCCTGGCAGAGGCTGTCGAGAAGACAAAGGCCAAGAACGGCTCGGCGCTGGTCACCGATCCTACGACAGGCGAGATCTTGGCAGCCTGCTCGTATCCGACCTACGACCAGACCAATTTGGAAAACGCCAAGACCGAGGATATGAACCTGCGCCTGGTCACCGACGCCTACGAGCCCGGCTCGGTCTTTAAGGCGCTCGTGGCGGGCGCCGGCTTCGACTTGGGTGTCGTGCGGTCGAGTACGTCGTTTGAGGTGCCGGCGAGCATCAAGGTGGGCGACGATACCGTCACCGATGCCGACAAGCGCGACTACGCCATGACCATGGATGTGCGCGAGATGATGCGCCGTTCGTCCAACGTGGGATTTGTCCTAGTGGGGCGCAAGATCGGTGCCGACGACTTTGCCGCCTATGTGGACAAGTGGGGCATCGGTCACAGCTCTGGTGTCGATTTTCCGGGCGAGAGCCTGGGCATCGTCAAGGAGCGTGACCAGTATGACGGCGCCACGCTGGGCTCGATGAGCTTTGGACAGGCGCTGTCTGTCTCGCCGATTGAGATCGCACGTGCCGTGGGCGGCATCGCCAACGGCGGCGTGATGATGACCCCGCACTTCTATAAGTCCAGCAAAGGCGACGAGAAGGACTGGGGCGAAGGCGAGCGCGCGATTTCGGAGGACGCCGCATCCCAGGTGACATCGTGCATGCAGACGGTCGTGTCGGAGGGAATGGGCGTTGGCGGCGCGGTTGACGGCTATGACGTGGCGGGTAAGACCGGTACGGCCGAACGTGCCGACGAGAACGGCGGCTACCTCAAGGAGAACTACATGTCGTCCTTTATGGGCTTTGCACCGGCACAATCGCCCAAGGTGCTGTGCTATATCACGCTCGACGGAACGCCGAGCGGCTCAGATGCCGCTGCGGTGCCGTTCCAGTCCATTATGGCCAACGCGCTCGACGTGCTGGGTATCCCGCACACGAAGTAGGGGGTTACAATCTTTGGGGCGTGGTTTGTTGTCCCATATGAGGGGTGTTCACATGCCCTGCACCACGCATGCGCGGCGCTGGGATACAATACGCCGATAGCATTATTTAGGTTTACAGGGGAGCTGCAATGATAGAGATCGCCGTCAACAACCTCGCGGCCGCAACAGGGGCCCGAACCGTGACGGGAGAAGTCGATCGGGTATGCCGCGGGTGCGTTATCGACTCGCGCCAGGTCGAGGAAGGGACGATTTTCGTCGCCTTTCCCGGTGAAAACGTCGACGGCAATGATTTTGCTTCCCGTGCCGTCCAGTCGGGTGCCGGCGCCGTCGTGATGACGCGTGAGCCCGAGGCCGAGCTGGTCTCGCTGGCGCAGGACAAGGGCTGTGCCATCTTGCTGACCGATGATCCCGAGGAGTTTCTGCTGCGTTTGGCGCACGCGTATCGCCTGGAGCTTGGCTGCCTGGTCGTTGGCATTACCGGTTCCATCGGCAAGACGACGACCAAGGACGTGCTCGCCGCTGTGCTCGCCAAGCGCTATCGTGTCTGGGCCACCAAGGGCAATTTCAATAACCTGATCGGCATGCCGCTCACGGTGCTTTCCGCTCCGGCCGATACCGAGGTCCTGGTGCTCGAGATGGGCATGAACCATTTCCACGAGATCGAGCGCCTGTCTCTGTCTGCCAATCCCAACCTTGCCATCGTGAGCAAGATCGGCACCTCTCATATCGGCATTTTGGGCAGCCGCGAGAACATCGCCCGCGCTAAGGCCGAGATTGTCCAGGGCATGTGCGCCGCCGGCGACTATTTGCCGCTGCTGGTTTTGGGCGGCGAGGACGATTTTACGCCGTTCATTCGCGACACGTTCGCCCAGCCTGCTGGTATCGACGTGATGCTGGCCGGCGTCTCGGACGATGATGAGGTCCGTGCCCGCGACATTCGTGTTGATGACGAAGGCCGTCCGGTCTTTACGCTCGATTTTGGCCAGGGTGAGACGATCGATACCATGCTTGCCATCCCCGGCGTGCAGTCCGTTCCTAATGCCGTTAAGGCCGCCGCGGTTGCCTATCGCCTGGGCGTGACGCCCGAGCAGATCGATGCTGCCTTTAGGGGTCTCACGATCACCGGACACCGCCAGGAGATCAAGCGCGCCAAGAGCGGTGCACGCGTCATCGATGACTCCTATAACGCCAGTGCCGAATCCATGGCTGCTGGCCTCGATCTGCTGTGCTCGCTTTCGTGTACGGGGTCTCGCATGGCGATCCTGGGCGAGATGGGCGAGATGGGCGATGAGGCTCCTCGCATGCATGAGCTCGTGGGCGCCTATGCCGCTGCCAAGAAGCTCGACATGCTGGCGTGCGTGGGTGGTGAGCTGGCCCAGCTTATGGCCGATGCCGCACGCATGATGGGCATGGACGAGGACCGCATCCAGGTGTTCTCCGATTATCAGCAGGTGCTCGACCGCATGGGCGGCGCGCTTGAAAAACATGATGTTGTACTGGTCAAGGGTTCCCGCTTTGTTGAGCTCGACCGCTTTGTGGAAGGTGTGTGCTAGCCCATGTTCGGCAATCCCTCGTATCCAACGTATCAGGCTTTTTTGGGGCTTGGCATCGCCGCAGCCATTGCGCTGCTGCTCATGCCGTGGTGGATCAAGCTGCTCAAGGTCGAGGGTATCGGCCAGCAGGTTCGTGCCGACGGCCCCAAGCGTCATTTGGTTAAGCAGGGAACGCCCACCATGGGTGGCGTTGTCATCCTCGTCGCGATCTCGCTGACCTGCCTGCTGATGGGCAAGCTCACCACCGAGCTCGTACTCGTACTGCTCGCCACGCTGGCGACCGGCGTGCTGGGCCTGATCGACGACCTGACCTCCGTTACGCATGGACGCTCGCTCGGTCTGACGCCTCATGCCAAGATGATCGGCCTAACCATTATCTGTGTCACCTTTACGGTACTTGCCGTCAACTGGTGCGGCGTCGCCCCCGAGATTCGTTTTCCCGGTGGGTTGACGATCGACCTTGGCGTGCTTTCGACCACCATCTGCGGCTATTCGTTCCCGTGGCTCTATATTGTCTTTTGTTGGCTGATGATTGCCGGTCTTTCTAATGCCGTGAACCTGACCGATGGCCTTGATGGTCTTGCTGGCGGCACCTCCATGATCGCCATGCTCGCCATGGCTGCCATGGCGTTTTTGCACGGAGACGTGAACCTGTCCATCTTCTGCACCGCGTGTGCCGGTGCCTGCTTGGGCTTTCTGTGGTTCAACTGCTATCCGGCGAGCATCTTTATGGGTGATACCGGCTCGCTTGCTCTGGGCGCCGCGTTTGCCTGTACGTCCATCATGACTAACACCGAGGTCGTCTCCCTCATCATCGGCGGCCTGTTTATCGTTGAGACTCTGTCGGTCATGATTCAGGTTGTCTACTTCCACTTTACGCACAAGCGCGTCTTCCTTATGGCGCCCATCCATCATCATTTCGAAAAGAAGGGTTGGGCCGAGACCAAGGTCGTCATTCGTTTTTGGATTATCGCTGCGGCATTTGGTGCCGTTGGCCTTGCTCTGTTCTTCCAGTTGGGATAGTGGTCTTTCATGCCTCTTGCTGATGTCTTTAGCCTGCTCGTTTTGGGTCAGGGCAAATCCGGTCTCGATGTCGCCCGCTGGGCGCTGGCACATCCCGAGCGCGTAAGCGCCGTTACCGTGTATGGCGGCGGCACCTCTGAGCCCAATGACGCCACGCGTGCGCTCGAGGCTGCTGGTGCGTCGTTTGTCTATGGGACCGAACAGGTCGAGGGCGCCTATGACGTATGCGTGACGTGCCCGGGCATCTCGGAGTTCTCGGGCTTCTTTAAGGCCGGGCGCGAGCATGCCGCCCAGATTATGGGTGAGCCAGAGTTTGCCTATCGCCTGTCGCCCGATAACTGGATTGCCATCACGGGCACCAACGGCAAGACGACTACCACGTCGCTGACTGATTATCTGCTCAAGGCTGCCGGCGAGGCCAGCGTAGCTGTCGGCAACATCGGCGAGCCGCCGGTCAACGAGATTGACGGCCGAGCCCACAACGAGTGGTTTGTGGCTGAGCTCTCGAGCTATCAGATTGCTACGACCCACGAGCTCCACCCTCGTGTGGCGGTGCTGCTCAACATCACTCCCGACCACTTGGGCTGGCATAAGAGCCATAAGAACTATGCGCTTGCCAAGATCAAACTGTTTGACAATATGGTCGATGACGATCTGGTGGTTGTCGACGTCGAAGACGCCGGCATTCACGAGTTCGATGAGTACATCTACACGCCGGGTCGTCGCATCTGCAAGGTTGCCTTTGACGAGCCAAAGGGTGAGGATGTCGCCTTTGTGCGCGATGGCAAGATGATCGTGCGCCTGAAGGGCGTCGAGACCCCGCTCATCGCTACATCCGAACTCAAGATCTCGGGCCATCACAATGTTATCAATGCCCTGTGCGCTGCCACGGTTGCCCTGGCAGTCGGTGCCGATGTCGATGGTGTCCGCCGCGGTCTGGCCTCGTTCCAGCCGCTCGAGCACCGCGTGGAGCCGTGCGGCGAGATTGACGGAGTGCGCTACGTCAACGATTCCAAGGCGACCAACACCGACGCGGTCGAGAAGGCGCTGACGGCATTTCCCGATGACGACGTGATCTTGCTGCTCGGCGGCCACGATAAGGGCACGCCGCTCACGGACTTCGCGCGCGTTGTTATGGATAACGTGCGCTCGGTCGTCTGCTTTGGCGATGCGCGCGAGCGCTTCACCGCCGCTATGGACGAGGCCGATGTCGATGGCGATGTGGATATCGCCCAGGCGGATGACCTACGCGATGCCGTGGACGTTGCCCGTTCGCTGTCGAGCCGTGGCGACGTGATCTTACTTTCTCCTGCGTGCTCTTCGTTCGATGAGTTCTCGGGCTATGAGGAGCGCGGCCGCGTGTTTAAGGACTATGTGGCCCAGCTTGCCGCTGCAGCGAAATCGCAAATGGAATAGGGGTTGCCGGTGAGAGAGGAGAGCCCCCGACAAGGTATGAGGAGGCCCGACTCGGACCGTGCTTCCTCACGTCGCATCACACCGCGTTCCGGTCGCGGCGGGCAGTCGTTTAGCGAACGCTATATTGCCGGCGTTCCCGCCCGCATCATGCGCCCCCGTTTGATATTTATGGCCTGCCTGTTTACTTTGGTGTGCTTTGGTCTGCTGATGGTGTACTCGGCGTCTTCGGTCGAGGCACTGCACGAGAATGGCTCAGCGACGTTTTTTTTGGGTCGACAGGCTGCGTTTGCCGTGGTTGGTGTTCTGGCGCTGATTGCCATCGTACGCGTTTTGCCGGACAGCTGGTTTGGGGAGGATGTGCTCAGGATCTTCCTCATAGGTATGATAGGGCTACTGTTTCTGGTGTTCTTGGTGGGCAGCGGCAGCCGTGGCGCCACGCGCTGGCTCAACATCGCCGGCATTCAGTTCCAGCCTTCCGAGTTTTTAAAGCCATTTGCCATTGCGTATTCGGCCATCATGCTTGATCGCTTCTTTTCGCCCGGTGGCAACATCAACGAATTCCTTCGCAAGATGGGCATCTACCTGGGCATTTCGCTCTTTCTGATCTTTATCCAGCCCGATTTCGGTACCGTCCTGATCATCCTGTTGACCCTCATGTGCATGGCGTTGTTTGCGGGTCTCGACCCCAAATTTATCATCGGCGTGATAATCTTCGGCATTCTCGTGATTGTGATTGCGCTTGTTGCAGAGCCGTACCGTATGGTGCGTATTCAGGTTGCGTTGAACCCTTGGGCCGACGAGTATGGTGACGGCTATCAGGCCACGCTTGCCATCATGGCCTTTGCCTCGGGCGGTCTGTTCGGCCGTGGTATCGGCAACTCCACCATGAAGTACTCGTATTTGCCCGAGGCGCACAACGACTACATCCTGGCCATCATTGGCGAGGAAGTCGGTTTTGTCGGAACCGTGCTGTTCTTCTTGGTGTTTGCGATGCTGATCTACTCGGCGTTTCGCATTGCCGAGCAGGCGACCGATCGCCGGGGCGCGCTCATGGCGTCTGGCTCCGCGGTCATCCTTGCGGTGCAGTTTTTGATCAACGCGCTGGGCATCCTCAACGTGTTTCCCATGACGGGCAAGCCGCTGCCGTTTATTAGCTACGGCGGCTCGTCGATTATTGTGTCGCTCATGCTTGCCGGGTTGATCCTGCGCGTTTCGTATGAGAGCGCCCGTCGCGATGAGTACGACCGTCGCCGCGAGAGCTTTGCCGTTATGGATGAGAGTACCGCCGGCGTGCCCCACGTGCGCGGCGAGCGATCTTCGCGTAACGGCTTTACCGTTCTGGATGGCTCTGCGACCGAGCCGGCAGCCCGTCCGCGTCAGCGAACAGCGCCGCAAGGCCGTCCGCAGCACCCCACTCCTCGCAATGCGGGCGGCGGATATAATCGAATCGATTTGAACTCGGACCCGTCGGCGCGTCTGCGCACCGACGACCAGGGACCGCGTGTACGAAGGGACTACCATGACCGATAAGATGACCGTTGCTATTGCAGCCGGCGGCACGGCAGGGCACATCAACCCCGCGCTCGCCCTGGCCGAAGAGCTGCGTGACCGTGGCCACCACGTTGTGTTCGTGGGCCAGTCGCGCAAGCTCGAGGGTCGTCTGGTCCCCGAGGCTGGGTTTGATTTTGTGCCCATTACGGTCACGGGCTTCGACCGCTCCCGTCCTTGGACGGCGCTGACCTCGCTGTGGCGTGTCAACAAGGCCAAGCGTGAGCTCGCCAGTCATTTCACAAAGGTCGGCAAGCCCGATGCCGCCATCGGTTTTGGTGCCTATGTCGAGGTTCCGCTGCTGGGGTGGTGCAAGGGCGCAGGCGTTCCGTATCTGCTACATGAGCAGAACTCTGTTCCGGGCCTGGCCAACAAGATGATGAACTCCCATGCCGCCCGCGTGTGCATCTCGGTGCCGGCAGCGCGCTCGGTCTTTGAGCGCGAAGGTGACCCTGACCATGTGCTCATGACCGGCAACCCTGTTCGTCGCTCGGTGATCGAGGGCGATCACGCTCGCGGCCGCAAGGCACTTGGCGTTCCCGAGGACGCTACGCTGCTGCTCGTCTTTGGCGGTTCACTTGGCGCCCAGCACCTCAACGAGCGCGTGGTTTCGCTCAAAAACGAGCTGCTTTCGCGCAAGAACCTCTATGTGTTGCATTCGACGGGTGCCGATGGCTTTGAGGACACCGAGTGCGCTTTGGCGCTGACGCCCGAGGAGGCGAAACGTTATCGCGTCCAGCCTTACATCGACAATATGGGCGATATGCTGGCTGCTGCCGATTTGGTGCTCTCGCGTTCGGGCGCATCGAGCGTGGCCGAGATCGCTGCGCTCGCCGTGCCCTCGGTGCTCGTGCCGTATCCGCATGCGACGGCCGACCATCAAACCACCAATGCCCGTTATCTGGTCGACGCCGGGGCCGGCGTGCTCTGCGCCGATGCTGATATCGACGGTTCTGCCTTTGCCGATGAGCTGCTGCACCTGGTCGATGACGCGGCGGCGCGCGACGCCATGCGTCAGGCGGCGCGTGGTCTGGCTCAGGATAGGGCCGCCGCTCTTCTGGCCGATGCGGTAGAGGGTTTGCGTTAGTTAGACGGGATATCGTCGGTCGCCCTCGCGCTGATGCGGTAGGTGCGGTACAGTTAACGGGTTACAGGCAGTGTTTACGCAAGGAGTACACGAGCACATGGCTGATTCCCAGACTGCAACCTCCGCGCCCGAGTTTAAGAGCGCCCACTTTATCGGTATCGGCGGCGCCGGCATGAGCGGCATCGCTCTCGTTCTGCACGAGCGCGGTTATGCCGTTACCGGCTCCGACCTTAAGACGTCACGTTATATCCGCCAGCTTACCCGCGCTGGTGTGAAGGTGCACGTGGGCCATGAGGCCGCCACGATCGACGAGGTCAAGCCCGACGTGGTTGTTGTCTCCACCGCTATTCCGGAGTCCAACCCTGAGCTCGTGCGCGCTCGCGAGCTGGGCATTCCCGTGTGGCCCCGTGCCAAGATGCTCTCTGCTTTGGGCCACGGCTACACTACCGTCGCTGTTGCCGGCACGCATGGCAAGACCACCACGTCTTCGATGTGCGCCACCATGCTCGACCGCATGGGTCTGGATCCGAGCTTCTTGATCGGCGGCATCGTCGAGGGCTATGACACGAACGGCAAGAACGGCTCGGGTGACTACTTTGTCGCCGAGGCCGACGAGTCCGACAGCTCCTTCCTGTTCCTGAACCCCAACGTGGTCATTGTGACCAACGTCGAGGCCGACCACCTCGATCACTACTCGGGTATCGAGGAGATTGAGGCAACTTTCGCCAAATTCATGAGCCTGGTGGGCGAGGACGGTACCGTCATCGTCTGCGGCGAGGACCCGCATCTGGTCGAGCTCGCCAAGTCGACGGGCCGTCACGTGCTTTCCTACGGCTTTGCCGAGAGCAACGACATCGTCTGCGTGCACCCGGATGTCAAGGGCATCCAGAGTGACTTTATCGTTCGCTTTGAGGACGGCACTGAGCACGCTGTGGAGATCAAGAGCAATCCCGGTCGCCACAACATGCTCAACGCCACGGCCGTGCTCACCGTCGCCCATGTCCTGGGCCTTGACATCGACGCCGCCGCCAAGGCGCTCTCGAGCTTTGAGGGCGTCCGCCGTCGCTTTACCCACGTGGGCGATATCGATGGCATCACCGTGGTCGATGATTACGGCCATCATCCCACCGAAATCAAGGCGACGCTTGCTGCCGCTTCGTCGCTGGGTTACAAGCACGTCGACGTCGTGTTCCAGCCGCACCGCTATTCGCGCCTGCAGGCCCTGTGCGACGACTTTGCCGATGCATTTGCCAATGCCGATAAGCTGCTGCTGATTGATGTGTTCTCGGCTGGCGAGATGCCCATTCCGGGTGTCACCTCTAAGATGCTCGCCGATACCGTGCGCGCCAAGCATCCTGGCAAGGAGGTCGTGTACTGCTCCAGCCGTCTTGAGCTCAATCAGGAGCTCGAGCAGATGGTGGGCGAGGGCGACCTGCTGCTCACCATGGGTGCCGGTGACGTTACGACCGTCGGTCCCGAGTTCATTGAGTATCTGACTGCCAAGAAAGACGCTTAAGACTAATGGGTCTGTTTAACGCCGTCATGGCGCTCTCGGGTATGATCGACACGGATGTGATCGAGGACGAGCGCCTTGCGCGTCATACGAGCTATCGTATCGGCGGCAAGGCCGACCTCTTTGTGACGTGCCATAGCTATCATGCCCTCCGCCGCGCCGTGGCGGTGCTCGATCGCGAGCAGGTGCCGTGGGTCATCATCGGCAAGGGCTCCAATCTGCTGGTTGCCGATGGCGGTTATCGCGGTGCCGTCATTTCGCTCGGACGTGAGTTTCAGCGCACGGTTGTTGCCGATGACGGTTGTACGCTGACGGTCGGTGCGGGCGTGATGTTTGCGCGCCTGGTCAACGATGCCCTGTCGCGTAGCCTTTCGGGCCTTGAGTTTGCCGTTGGCATCCCTGGTTCGGTCGGCGGTGCGATATCTATGAATGCCGGCACACGGACCGAGTGGATTGGCTCGCTGGTTGAGGATGTCGTAACGTTTGACCCGGCATCCGGTATCAAGCATTATGCGGGGTCCGAGATCACTTGGGGCTACCGCGAATGCAGCCTTCCCCGCAATGAGATCATCCTCGAGTGCGTGCTCAAGCTTAAACCGGCGCCCAAGGCCGACATTCGCGAGCGCATGGAGCGGTACCTGACGAGGCGCAAGCGTACGCAGCCCATGGGTCGCGCATCCTGCGGGTCGGTCTTTCGCAACCCGCCCGATGCGAGTGTGGGCAAGCTTATCGAGGATTGTGGATTAAAGGGTTTTTCGATTGGCGGCGCGGAAGTTTCGCCCGTTCACGCTAATTTTATCGTTAATAACGGAACTGCCTCGGCCGATGACGTTGCCGCGGTTATCAGACATGTGCACGGAAAGGTGAGGGAGGCGTATGGCATCGAGCTCAGACCGGAAGTTAAATTCCTCGGCTTCTAGAGCATCGAAACCCACCTTCCGCCGCGCCGGAGGGCGTTCCGGCGCGCCTGCCAAACCTCAACGCAATACCGTCGCGCACTCTAAGTCTGTCGGGCATGCTCGACAGACCAGTCGACCGGTCGTCGGCTCGCAGCTCGGTAATCGTCCGGCCGCAAAAAAGTCCTCGCGTCCCTCGGTGACGTCAAAGCCTGTTATGGGCGCCAAGCCTGCCCGTCCCATGGCAGCTCCCAAGCCCTCGACGGGAACTAAAGCGGCGCGTCCAGGTCGCACGCTGGGCGCATCGAAACCGCGCTCGCTGACATCGGTGCCGGCTACCGCCAAGAAGCCTTCGAGTAAAAAAGGTTTCAACCCGTTATCTTCACTTGGAGCGATGGCAAATAAAACATCAGACGCCGCTTCTGTCGTTACCGGCAAAGGCAAAATCGTGGGCGGCGTTCTGGCCGTCTTGGCCGTGCTCGTCGTCGTTGCCATCGTGGTGATCAACTCTGGATTGTTTACTGCCACTGATATTCAGATTCAAGGCAGCGAGCATGTGACGAAGCACGATGCTATCCAGCTGATCGACTTGCCCGAGGGAACGTCGCTTTTTAACGTCGATCCCGACCAGATTACCGAGGATCTCAAGCAGAACCCGTGGGTCTCGGGCGTGGATGTCCAGCGCCAGTTTCCCCATACGCTTATCATCACGCCGACGGAGCGTAAGGTTATCGCCATTGCGTATATCAGCTCCGACGACCTTGCCTGGGCTATCGGAGATGATGACACCTGGATCGCCCCGCTGTCGACGTCGGTCGAAGTGGACGACCAGGGCAACGTCATCACGACAGGGCAGGGCTCAAATACCTTGACCGGTATCGATGCCGCGCTGGCGCTCGCCAAGCATTATGGCGCGGTGTTGTTGACTGATGTCTCGGCGGATGTCGCTCCGGTTTCCGGCCAGGCGGTGAACTCCAAAGCCGTTAAGGCCGGCCTGGATTATGTGCGTGGTTTTTCGAGCGAGTTCTTGGGACAAGTCAAGGATATTTCCACGCCTTCGGTCGAAGCCATCTCGGCAAACCTCAATAACGGCATTGAGGTGTCGCTGGGCGATTCGGACGATATCGCCAAGAAGGAACGCGTAGTCACCAAGTTGCTTTCGCAGGTAGAGGGCGTAACGTATATCAATGTGCGCTCTCCGGGCAACTACACATTTAGGAATGCTCCGACCTCGTAGCGCTGGTTGATGCTTTGTTGAGGGGCCATACCACGCCGTTTATCTGGTTTGTTTGGTTTTCACGGTCAATTATTTGACTGATACGTTCATAATGTGCAAACATAATACGGTTTACCTTTGCATTTACTTTCAACCTGAAGGTTAATGTGCGCAGGGGTCGACCCATGCTATGGCTATAACCTTTGTTCGGAGGACCGACATGCACGAGACAGAGATCAACAACTACCTTGCCGTCATTAAGGTGGTCGGCGTCGGCGGCGGCGGTACCAACGCGGTCAATCGAATGATCGAAGAGGGCATCCGCGGCGTCGAGTTTGTTGCCATCAACACCGATGCTCAGGCACTCGCGATCTCTGATGCCGATATCAAGGTGCACATCGGCACCGACCTTACCCGCGGCCTGGGCGCCGGCGCCAACCCCGAGGTTGGCCGCAAGGCTGCCGATGAGTCCCGCGACGACATTGCCGAGGCGCTCGCTGGCGCCGACATGGTGTTTATCACCTGCGGTGAGGGCGGTGGCACCGGTACCGGCGCTGCTCCCATCGTTGCCGATATCGCGATGAACGAGGTCGGCGCACTGACCGTCGCCGTCGTGACCAAGCCCTTCACCTTCGAGGGCCGCAAGCGCAAGAAGAGCGCCGAGGAGGGCATCAAGACCCTCTCCGATTGCGTCGACACCATGATCGTCATCCCTAACGATAAGCTGCTCGACATCGCCGAGAAGAAGACCACCATGCTCGAGGCCTTCGCGATCGCCGATGGCGTTCTTTCCCAGGGCACCCAGGGCATCACCGACCTCATCACCGTCCCCGGTATCATCAACCTGGACTTCGCCGATGTTAAGACCATCATGAAGCAGGCCGGTACCGCCATGATGGGTATCGGTACCTCTTCTGGGGATACACGTGCCGTCGACGCTGCCCAGCAGGCCATCTCCAGCCCACTGCTCGAGAGCTCCATCGATGGTGCCACGCGCGTGCTGCTCTCCATCGCTGGTTCCAAGGACCTGGGCATCCAGGAGATCAGCGACGCCGCCGACGTTGTCGCCAATGCCGTCGACCCCGAGGCGAACATCATCTTCGGTACCGTTGTCGACGAATCCCTGGGCGATCAGGTGCGTATCACCGTCATTGCTACGGGCTTCTCCGATTCCAACGTCAACCGTCAGGACGAGCTCTTTGCTGCTCAGCAGTCTCAGAGCAAGGCCGCTGCCTCCGCTGAGCCGCAGCGCACCGCTCCGGCTGCCAGCCCAGCTCAGGCCGCTCCGACCCGCAACGTCGGTGGTACCGAGCTGCCCAACTTTGGCAACGACCAGTTCGAGCTTCCCGACTTCCTGAAGCGCGGTAGCTTCTAGTTCGTTTTTCTCAACGACCTGCACGGGGTGTGTCCATTTGGATGCACCCCGTTTTGTTTCTCGTTTGTAAACGAAAGCCTCCAATCTCCTTACGTTCCCTTTACGTTTGGTCCCTACCGCTGCGGGTATCCTTTTAGGGAAGTATGACAGCCGTATAAACGCTGGCTGTAGCGGCGATGCCGCGGTACTTGTGTTATTAGGAGGCTTTAGTATGGCAGCACGTGCGGACAACGTTTCGCGTGTCGACCATGATGGAGTTACGTTGGTGGAGGGCGCGACATCCGATGTTCGCTTTGCCTTTACCGAGCGCACCGGTGGCGTTTCTGAAGATGCGTACTCCTCGCTCAACCTGGGCTCGCATGTAGGCGATGACCCCTTTGCTGTTCAAGAAAATCGTCGTCGAGCGCTCGAAGCTATGGGCGCCACTGAGTGCGAGCATAATCTGCTCGTGCCCAATCAGGTACATGGTGACCATATCGTTACGGTGACTTCGAACGGCGCCGACGATCTTGAGGCTGTTCGCGAGCAGATTGCCGAGGGCTGCGATGCCATCGTCTGTACGGCCCATGACGTGCCCGTGCTTCTCTGCTTTGCCGACTGCGTTCCCGTGGTGCTGGTGGCCCCCGGCGGATTTGCCGTGGTGCACTCCGGTTGGAAGGGCACGATTGCACGTATTTCTGCCAAGGCGTGCCAGGCGCTTTGCGATGCTGCCGCCTGCGATGCGAGCGACGTTTCCGCCTATATCGGCCCCCATATCTTGGCTGATGAATATGAGGTATCCCAGGAGCTCATGGATCGCTTTGCCGCCGAGTTCTCTTGCATCGATGCGAGTGCCTCTCGCATGCTCGATCTTTCCGCTGCCATTTGTGAGGCGCTGGTAGATGCCGGTGTGGACGCGGATAATATCGTGGATACCCAGCTTTCGACTGTGCGTCAGAACGACCGCTTTTATTCCTACCGTAACGAGGACGGCACCTGTGGGCGCCATGCTGCGATCGGCGTGATGCTATGAGAAAGATCGTATCGGTCCTGAGCGCCGCTGTGCTTACGCTTACGCTGTGCGCCTGTTCTTCGGGATCTTCTACCTCTTCCATTACCGTGGCCGGCTCCACGACCTGCCTTCCTATTGCCGAGATTGCGGCAGAGGGCTTTAAGGAGGAGACCGGCATCGACGTGCTCGTTTCCGGTTTGGGCTCTTCCGCTGGCATCGAAGCCGTCAGCACTGGCACGGCCGATATCGCCAGCTCCTCCCGTGGACTCAATGCCGACGAACAGGATCTGGGCCTGACTCCCATCGTCATTGCCCACGACGGTATCGCGGTCATCGTGAACGAAGGCAACCCCGTCGATAACCTCTCGACCGAGCAGCTCCGCGATATCTATGCCGGCAAGATTACTAATTGGAAAGAGGTCGGTGGCGAGGACCTGAAGATTCAGGTCATCAACCGAGACGAGGCGTCTGGCACGCGTGAGGCCTTCCGCACCATCGTGATGGACGGCACCCCGTTCGATCGCCGGTCCGCCGTTCTTTCGGGCACGGGCCAGGTGCGCGACGTGGTATCTCGTTCGCGCGGGGCTATCGGCTACATTTCGCTGGGCTTCGTCGATAGCCTCAACGCCAAGACCTCGGTCAAGGCCGTCTCGGTCAATCATGTTGAGGCGTCCGAGAAGACGGTCGCGAGCGGCGGCTATCCCATCTCGCGCGACCTTTACTTCTTTGTGAAGGGTGCGCCTTCGCAGCAGGCGCAAGATTACATCGACTACGTGACGTCCGAAAAGATGGACAAGCAGATTCGCGAGGCGGGCTTTATTCCCGTCACCAACGACGAGAAGGGGAGTGAGTAGCATGGAAGCACAGGAAAACTCCCAGACTGAGCAGAATGGTCAGGCGCCCAAGAAGCGCGAGCTGGCGCTCGTATCGCGCGGCACCTATATCAAGGAGAAGGCGCTGCAGTGGATCTTCTTTGCCTGCGCGTTCTTGGCGGTTGTTACCGTCATCCTGATTTTTGTCTTTACCACGTACTCGGCGCTGCCCGTCTTTACCGACATCGGTCTGGCGGATTTCTTTAGCTTTACGTGGGCGCCCTCTGAGGGCCACTACGGCATCGTGTCGCTGCTTGCCGGCTCGGGTCTGGTGACCGTCGGTGCGCTCGCCATGGGTGTGCCCCTAGGCGTGGGCACGGCCGTGTATCTGGTCGAGATTGCCGGCAAGCGCGTGCGCAAGCTCATCAGCCCTGCCGTTGACCTGTTGGCCGGTATCCCTTCTATCATCTATGGCTTCTTTGGCATGATCATCATCCGTCCGTTTATCGCGCAGGTGACCGGTGGTCTTGGTTTTGGTGCGCTGACGGCGTGGTTCGTGCTTGCCATCATGATCGTTCCCACCATCACCACGCTTACCATCGATGCCCTCAATTCCATTCCCATGGGCATTCGCGAGGCAT
The DNA here is from genome assembly GCA_048330275.1 of Collinsella sp. GTDB lineage: Bacteria > Actinomycetota > Coriobacteriia > Coriobacteriales > Coriobacteriaceae > Collinsella. The sequence continues at coordinate 73,028 of DBFEIO010000023.1, read as the reverse complement.
CCTATGCCATGGGCGCCACCAAGTGGCAGACCATCTACAAGGTCGTGCTGCCTGCCGCCAAGCTGGGTATCGTGGATGCGATCGTGCTGGGCATGGGACGTGCCATCGGCGAGACCATGGCCGTGCTCATGGTCGTGGGCAACGCTCCGGTCATCCCGGACAGCATCTCGAGCCCCATCTCGACGCTTACGAGCCAGATCGCGCTCGACATGAGCTATTCCTCGGGTCTGCACCGCTCGGCGCTGTTTGGCATGGGCGTGGTCCTGTTTATCATCTCCGCCGCGCTGGTGGGTATCGTCCGTCTGATTTCCAAGAAAAAGAGGGGGTAGGCTATGTCCGATTCCGTTGACACGACGGTCGATATGACCTCGTCGCGCGAGCGCATCAAGCGTGCCCTTTCCCACGGCAAGAAGAGCCGCATCAACAAGGACCTGTCCAACAAGATCATGCTTGGCGTGTTTCGTGCCGCGGCATACATCACCACACTGGTGCTGGTCGCTATCATCGCCTACGTGGTCATTAACGGCCTGCCGCATATCTCGCTCGACTTTATCTTCGGTTGGCCCCAGGGCGTCAACGCCGAGGGCGGAATTTGGCCCACGATCGTCTCGACCGTCTATGTGACGGCGCTCGCCATGCTTATCTGCACGCCGATTGCTGTGCTGGCAGCCGTCTATCTGGCCGAGTACGCCAAGCAGGGCAAGGTCGTCGAGCTCATTCGCTACGCTGCTGACGCTTTGGCCTCGGTGCCCTCTATCGTTATGGGCCTGTTTGGCTACGCCTTGTTTGTCGAGGCCATGGGTCTGGGCCTTTCGATGGTCTCGGCCGCTCTGGCACTCGCGCTCTTGATGCTTCCCATCGTCATGCGCACCACCGAAGAGGCCATTCGCGCCGTTCCGCGCTATATCCGTTGGGGCGCGTACGGCCTGGGCGCCACCAAGTGGCAGGTCGTCTCCAAGATCGTGCTTCCTTCTGCCTTTGGCCGTATTGCCACGGGCATCGTCCTCGCCATTGGCCGTGCCATTGGCGAGACCGCGGTGGTGCTCTACACCATGGGCCAAGCCATCAATCTACCTATTTCGCCGCTCGATTCCGGCCGCCCCATGACGGTTCACCTGTACCTGCTTGCAAACGACGGCATCAACATGAACGCAGCCTACGGCACCGCGCTCTTGCTGATGGTGATCATTCTGGCCTTCAACCTGTTTGCGCGCTTCCTGTCGCGCAAGCGTCGCTAGTTAAGGAGTCCCATGTCCGTTTATCAGTCCGCTCCCACGCTGGAGCAAGCGGCCATTACGGCCAAGGATTTCAACTTTTGGTACGGTGACTTTCATGCGCTGACGGGGCTTGACCTCAACATCGCCAAAAACGCCATCACCTCCTTCATTGGCCCTTCGGGCTGCGGCAAGTCGACGTTTTTGCGCTGCATCAACCGCATGAATGATCTGATCGAGGGTACGCGCGTCGAGGGCACCATGACGCTCGACGGCAATGATATCTATGCCGAGGGCGTCGACCCGGTCGATCTCCGTCGTCGCGTGGGCATGATCTTTCAGCAGCCCAACCCGTTTCCCAAATCCATCTACGAGAATGTCGCCTTTGGCCCTCGTCTGCAGGGCGTGACTAGCAAAAGCGACCTCGATGACATCGTGGAAGAATCGCTCAAGCGCGCCAACCTCTGGAAAGAGGTATCCAATCAGCTCAACAAGGATGGTTTGGCGCTCTCGGGCGGTCAGCAGCAGCGTCTGTGCATCGCGCGCGTGCTTGCGGTGCAACCCGATGTTCTCCTGATGGACGAGCCCTGCTCCGCCATCGACCCCACGTCCGTCTCTAAGGTCGAGGATCTGATGGCCGAGCTGGCGCCCGAGATGACGATCATCATCGTCACGCATTCAATGCAGCAGGCAGCTCGTATCAGCGACTACACCGCATTCTTCTTGCAGGAAGTTGCCGGCGAGCCCGCCACGCTCATCGAGTATGGTCAAACCGACGCGATCTTCACCAGCCCGGTGGACTCGCGGACGGAAGACTATATCACCGGCCGCTTTGGCTGATCGGTGCGACTAGTCCCAAGCCGATCGGACCTGGTCCGGTGCGTATTTACTGTGCGGGCGGCATGACCGCACCCAACTGATTGGAGTGAACCATGCGCAAACTGTTTTCCCGTCAGCTCGTCGAGGCCCGTCACGAGATGCTGAGCATCTACGAGGCCGTCGATCTGGCCCTCCACGATGCCGTGAAGGCCTATGTGACCGACGACCGCAAGCTCGCCACCAAGACCAAGAAGCGCACGCTTTCGATTGACGCGCGCTGCGCCAACCTGGAGGCCGTCTGCTACAACCTGATCGCCACGCAGTCACCGGTCGCCTCCGACTTCCGCCTGCTTCAGACGATCATCTACGTCGACTTTAACCTGCAGCGCATGACCGATAAGGTCCGTCAGATCTGCCGTGCCACGCGTCATATGATCAAGGCCGACATCTCGCTGCCCAAGGAGCTTGTCGGCACGGTCAAGGCCGAGGCTGAGGCCGTCTACCAGGTGCTGGGCTCTTCGCTTTCTGCGCTCGTCACCAATGATATGTCCATCATCTGCAACCTGGCCGTCGAGGACGAGCCGGTGCACGCCGCCTACGAGAAGTTCTTCCGCACCTTTAACCGTATGGATACGGGCGACTTTATGGACGACGACAGCAACTATGACGACCTGCGCCGCGCCATCATGGTTTCGCGCTACCTCGATCGTATCGCTTCGATTTCCATCGATGCCGCTTGCCGTCTGACCTTCCTGTTGACTGGTCAGCGTATGAACGCCGGCGATATCGCCCGTGTGGACGAGGATGAGCTCGAGAGCATGCGCGCGCCTTCGGGCGAGGGTGTTATCATGAGGCCCGCCGTCGACGCGCGCTACGTTGCCAAGGTGCCCGTTAACGAGGTCAGCGAGGGTCTTCGCTACCTGCTCGATCATCTTGAGGACGAGGACGATGGCGAGGACGACGAGGAGTAAGTAGCCCCGTTCGTCGAAAGATTGTAAATACCTAAGTGAGCGCGGCCTTGCACATGCGGGGCCGCGCTCTTGCGTTAGCATGGGACTACTTGTTTGGCTGTCAGCGGAGGCGATTAGCAATGGATAACTATTTGGACTTGATGCGCGCTCGCCGCGAGCAGATTCTGGAACGTTTTTATGCGGCGCTCGATTACGCGGGCCGCCCCCACGACGCCGCGCGCCTCATTGCCGTGTCCAAGACCGTTGGTGTCGATGAGACTGTTGCTGCCATCCAGGCGGGGTATCGCCATTTTGCCGAGAACCGCCCGCAGGAGCTGGTTCGCAAGCTTACGGGTCTGGCGGAGCATCCGGAGCTGCCCGAGGTGCGCTTCGATATGATCGGCAACCTGCAGACCAATAAGATCAATGCGGTGCTGGGCTCAGCCGAGCTGATTCACTCGGTGGGTTCGCTGCATCTGGCACAGGCGATCTCGAGCCGTGCTGTCCGCAAGATTGAGGCAGGCGAGCTCGCCGGCCCCCAGCGCGTGCTCATTGAGGTCAATGTGAGTGGTGAGGAGTCGAAGGGAGGCTTTTCGCCCGATGAGATTCGCGCCGCCGCGGGTGAGCTTGCGGAGCTCGAGGGAATTTGCGTGCAGGGGCTTATGACTATGGCGCCCCGGGGGAATAAGGATGTGGCACGCCGCACCTTTGCGGGGCTTCGTGAGCTGAGGGATGAGCTGGAGGCGGCGCATCCCGATTTGAACCTGCCTGAGCTTTCCTGCGGCATGAGCGAGGACTTTGAGCCTGCCCTTGAGGAGGGCTCTACGCTCGTTCGCCTGGGCAGGGTAGTATTTAGCCCGGAGTTTGCAGTAAAATAAGGCTCTGAAGTGCGCACTGATTATCGGGGCGCCTGCACTAAACCGCGAGAGGACACAACCATGGGCTTCCTTGACGAGATTAAAAATAAGATGCACCTGGGCGGCCAGCAGGGTTACGACCAGGGTTATGGCCAGGACGACGACTACGGCTACGATGACGGCTATGACGATGGTTATCAGGGCAACGGCTACAGCGGTGCTTCGGGCGAGGGCTTCTACACCCAAGACGAGCCGAGCAACGGCCTGCTTGGTCAGACGCGCCGCGGTGAAGCTGAGTCGGTTGCCGTGTATACGCGCTCCGGTCAGCTGGTCGGCGATGACTCCCGCCATGCCACGACGTATAACCCGCCTTCGCGCTCGCAGGACAGTGTTGCGAGCGGTTATCGTCCTGGTGCCTATGACACGCCGTCGAGCTACGCCGAGAACACCCGCGCCCGTGCCGCCGCTGCACCCGCGCCTGCACCGAGCGATGCCTTGGCCTATGCGAGCAATATCATCAACGCCACGCCGCAGCTGCCGGCCTATGTCCTGCGCCCCGAGAGCTATGACGACGTGGAGACTGTGGTGCGCCGCGTTCGCACCAAGCAGCCTGTCGCACTGATTTTTGTGGGCGTACGCACCGAAGTTGCCAAGCGCGTCTTGGACTTCTCTTACGGCTTTGCCTGCGGTCTGGGCGCCACGGTCAAGGAGGTAGGCGACCGCGTGTTCATGGTGCTGCCCGCCGGTTGCGAGGTCAAAGATTCCGATCTCAAGAAGCTTCGTGCGGACGGCTACCTTAAGTAAAGACAAGACGAGGAGATTCCCATCAACATCTACACTATCGTCCAGCTGGTCAACACGCTGTTCAACTTCTATTCCACGCTCATTGTCGTCTACTGCTTTATGACGTGGATTCCCATGAAGCAGGGTGGTTTGCTTCAGGATATTGCCGCGGTGCTTGATAGCGTGTGCGGTCCGTGGCTCAACCTGTTCCGTCGTTTCATCCCGCCGATGGGCGGTATCGATTTTTCGCCGGTCGTTGCGATTATTGCGTTGCAGTTGGTACAGAGGCTGGTTCTGCAGCTTCTTATAGGTATACTCGTGTAGAACTGACTTAGTAACTTACGTCGGGCGTGTAGCGCCGAGGCGATGAAAAAGGAGACTTGTTATGGCTATTACCCCTGCAGACATCCAGGCTCAGACTTTCTCTGAGGCCAAGCGTGGCTACGATCCTGCCGAGGTCGACGTCTTCTTGGAGACGCTGTCCTCCGAGGTTGACGCTATGCTCGCTAAGATCGTCGACCTTAAGGGTCGTCTGACTGCTACCGAGCAGCAGCTTGCCGATGCACAGGCTCAGCTTGCCCAGGCTCAGGATGCCACCGCCCAGGCCGTTCCTGCCGCCCCCGTGGCTGCTCCCGCCCCTGACTTCTCCGCTCAGGAGCGCCAGATTTCCGCTGCCCTGATCGCTGCCCAGCAGACCGCTGAGACCATCGTTAACGATGCCAACGAGAACGCTGAGCGTATCCGCAACGAGGCTGACGCCAAGGCCCGCGAGGTTATCCGCCAGGCTCTGACCGAGAAGCAGGCCGAGCTCGAGGAGATCGATCGTCTCAAGGCTTCCCGTGAGGAGTTCAAGGCAGAGTATCTCAAGCTCATCCAGCACTTCATGGATGATGCCCAGAACTCCTTCCCGGCCGACCTCATGGCCTCCACGCCGGTCGGTTCTGCCGCTTCTCCTGCGGTGACTGTTCCCGCCGAGCCGCTGCCCGTCGCTGACCCGGTTGTCCCCGTGGCCGATCCTTTCGCCCCGATCGACAACTTTGCCGCCGACGACTTGGACTAACATCAGAGCTACAATCTAGTGTCCTTAAGAGGAGCTCGCACCTGCGGGCTCTTTTTTTGTGGCTGTATACGGGTTGGGAAACAAAACGCCGAGCTCTGCATGCGATAGGACAGAACTCGGCGAAGGGCGCGTGGTAAAAGGTAGATTTTAAGGTATGTCTAAAAACTACTTGAGGAGGAAGTTGGGGAGGGGAATGGTGCGGGCCTCGCGATGCTCGGGATCGGCGATGTGGTCGGCAGGATAGCCACAGACGAGCATGTGATAGGGATAGACGCCCTTGGGCAGGTTGAACTGCTCCTGTGCCACCTCAGGCTTAAAATGGCATACCCAGCACGTTCCCAGGTCCTGCTCGGTGGCCTCCATCATCATCTGGTCGCACACGATGGACGTATCGATTTCACTGGAATTCATCTGGTCATACGGGCGCACCCAAGCATCATCGGTAACGCTGCAAATAAGGAAGACAAGCGGAGCCCCAAAGATAGACCCATCACGAGCAAACCGAGGCTGACAAGCAGCAGCCTTCTCCAACAGCTCAGGCGTATCCAGCACCATCACACGGGCTGGATGATTATTACAAGCAGAAGGAGCAATCCGCCCCGCCTCGACGATGGCATCCACTACCGACTGCTCAACAGGACGGTCCTCAAACTCGCGACAAGAATAACGACCCCGAGCCAGATCAAAATAAGACATACAAGCCCTCCAAAGCTAATAAAACAACCCAAAACTAAGCAAAAGGATACCCAAAGCCCTATCCAGCCAATCGCTCATCGAATACCAAAGTAATACCCCGGGCAATCAAGGGCCATTACAGCAAAGGCCTCACCACGACCAACCCCTCAGCCAAGGTTCCCAATGGTGGTACATAAGGGAGCGGGCCCGACCACTCATAACCTTTGAACGACTCTGCTTGCAGCCGGAGTGAAAAAGGTTATGAGTGGTCGGGCCCGCGACCGGTGGGACACGTACCCCCAATTAACTGTTCTTCATGACAATCGAATCCACAACATCGGCCACATTCTCGCAGCAGTCGGCGCAGTACTCCAGGAAGGCGTACACGTCACGCCAAGCGATGACCTCGAGCGGGTCCTTGCCGTTAACGTGCAGGTTTCGCATGGCGTTGATATAGAGCTCGTCGGCCTCGGACTCGATGGTGTTGATCTGGATGACGAGCTCGCGCAGCGTTTTGGACTTGCGGTAGTTGGGAAGCTCGACCATAAGGTCCTTCATGGCGCGGCAGGCGTCGGTCACCTTGTGAGCGATGACGATGGCATCGGGGTGGATGCTCTGGATGTTGGTGAAGTAGACGCGCTGCACGACGCCCTCGATGCGGTCGAGCACGGTGTCGAGCGAGCAGCTCATCAGGTCCAGATCCTCGCGCTCAAGCGGGGTGATAAAGGCGGTGAGCAGGGCGTCTTCGAGCTCATGGTGCTTCTTGTCTGCCGCATGCTCGATCGCATGCATCTCCTCGAGCATATCGTGAATCTTCGCGGGATCGAAGTTCTCAAAAATCTGGGTAAGCAGCTCGGCGGCCTGGACGGCGAGGTCGGCGCAGGCGACGTAGTTGTCAAAGTAGAACGAATCGGGTTTCTTTGCCATGAGTGGGTCCTTTCGAGGCGAAGACGGGTGGGCGAGGCATTACGGTCCGGATGGACGCTCGGTTTGACTAGATGAACATCATGAACAGCTTGGCCATGACAAAGCTGATGAGTCCGCAGGCGGGGAAGGTGAAGAACCAGGTGAACATCATGTCCTTGACGACACCGAAGTTAATCGCCGAGAGGCGCTTGACGGCGCCGACGCCCATGATGGCGCAGGTCTTGATGTGGGTGGAGGACACGGGGATGCCGGTAAGGGTGGCAAGTAGCAGGTTCGCGGCGCCTGCCAGGTCGGCGGAGAAGCCCTGATACTTCTCGAGCTTAACCATGCTCTGGCCGACGGACTTGATGATGCGCTCGCCGCCCACGCTAGTGCCGATACCCATAGTGGCCGAGCACAGCAGCATAATCCAGATGGGGATGCCTGCATCGCCGACGCTCGTCTGGCCGCTGGCAAAGGCCACGCCTAAAAAGAGCACGCCGATGAACTTCTGTCCATCCTGCGCGCCGTGCATAAAGCTCATGGCCGCAGCGCTCGCGATCTGAGCGTATTTAAAGAAGACATTGGCACGTCGCCTGTTGGCGGCGGCGAAAAGAATCGAGACGAGCTTGCACAGGACCCAGCCCATGACAAAGCCCAGGCCGATGGAGAGCGCCAGGCCGTAGATGACCTTCATCCACTCGTGGACGTTGACGCTGCTCGCACCGCCGAGGGCGATGGCGGCACCGGTCAGGCCGGCGATAAGGCTGTGGCTTTGCGAGGTGGGGATGCCAAAACGCGACGCTGTGGCGCCGTAGACGACGATGGAGAACAGCGCCGCGCACAGGCAGGCGAGCGCCATGGTACTGTTTCCGCCAAAGTCGACAATATGGGAGATGGTGTTGGCGACGCTCGCGTTAAAGTGCGTCATGATGAGCACGCCGAGGAAGTTGAATGCGGCGCTCATGAGGATGGCGGCGCGGGCGGGCATGCAGCGCGTAGTGACGCAGGTCGCGATGGCGTTGGGTGCGTCGGTCCATCCATTGACGAAGATGGCGCCGAGCGCGAGGATCACGGTGACGGCAAGGACTGGGTTCGACACAAGTTGGCCGAGGAAGGTTGAGAACGTTACGTCCATATATGGGCTTTCTCGAAGTTTGCAGGCACGTTACAGAAACATGATAAATCGTATCACCTCCTGCGGGTTTCTTTACCGAGTTCTGATGGGAGCAGTGAATTTTTTGGCACTAAAAATGAATATTAGCCCTGTTGACCGCGGGTGTTCTTTTTGCTAACACACCATGAGGACACGTGCGCGCGCCCCAACACCCCAAAACCACAGTCTGTTCGCTTTACAATATGCAAACATGCGTTCGATAATAGGAGGCATGGAATATCGACAGACAGACGGCAAAACTCGGCGCGTACACAAGCAGTATGTGGACGTCGTGGCTCGCATCCTCGCGGGCGGACAGGTTGTGCCGGTTACCGTCTGCTGGGTTGACGGTCGCTGCTTTACGATCGACGAGATTGTCTCGTCCACCGGTTTTGGCCTGACGGTTCACGGCATTCGTACGGCGACTTATAAGGTTCGTTTTGGCGGACATGCGACCGAACTGTATCTGGAAGAACAGGCACGCGAGCGACCGGATGGCTCGCAGACTCATCTGATGCGTTGGTGGGTGTGGGCGTTCGACCGAACACTCGAGAGCGAGCGTCGCAGGTAAGAACGCGTGGCGTTCGGGTACAATGGCAGGAAACTTGTCAGCTACGGCGCCGTCGCGGTGCTTTTTGAAAGGACGAAATTATGAACGATATCCAGGGCTATCAGAATGGCCCCATCGAGACCGGCGCAAGCCGTGCCAAGGAGATGTCGCCGCGCGCGTACAACCTTGTCATGTCTGCTCTGATCTTTTTGGGCTTTTGCGCCATGGGCGCCGGTGCTTACTTTACGAGCACCATGTCGTTTGCGCGCATGATGATGAGCGGCGCCGCTTTGCCGCTGGTCTTTGGCTCATTTATTTTGACCATCGTCGGCATGGTCATGATGTCGGCTGCTGCCAGCAAACAGTCCGTGGGCCTGTCACTCGTGGGCTACGTGGTCTTTGCGAGCACCTTTGGCCTGACGGCGTCGTTTGGTCTTGCCAACTACGACCTGCCTACCATTAACACCGCCTTTATCGCCACGGCCGCCATCACCTTTGTCTTTGGTGCGCTGGGCGTGACCTTCCCCAAGTTCTTCCAGCGTGTGTATGGCATTGGTTTTGGCATCCTGCTTGCCACGATTCTGGTCGAGATCGTGCTGATGTTCATGGGCGTTTCGCAGTCCATCACCGACCTGATCGTGATCGTGGTGTTCGCCGGCTTTATTGGCTACGACACCTATGTGGCAACGACGGTGCCGCCCACGCTGCCCAACGCCGTGCTCATGGCATCCAACCTGTTCGTGGACATCATCAACGTGTTCCTGCGCATTCTGAACATCCTCGGCCGTCGCGATTAAAGCGCGGCATTGCGATGCTCCCTGCCGGACACGGTAAAACGATGCGAAAGGCGGTCCTTCGGGGCCGTCTTTTTTGTGCGCGGCGGGGTATCATGGATGGGAAAAGCCGATAGCGGCAGCGACAGGAAAGGTGGCCATGTATGGCAGACGTCGACAACAGGAACCGTAACCGCAGGTCCAACCGAGCGGGTCAGCCCAATCCCAAGCGCGAGGCGCGTGCCAAGGCCGCCGAGCGCCATGTGGCGGCTGTGTCCGAGGCCTGCGCCAAGGACATCGAGCGTTCGCTTGTCGGCGTGCGCGAGTTCGATGGTATGCCTGCCGGTTTTGTCGCGGCGATGAAGGCCAAGGTCCAGAAGGCAGCGGCTGCTGAGGAGCAAGCTGCCGAGGACGTCGAGGCCGCTGTCGATGTCGAGGCAGCGCCCGAGCCCGAGGCAGCGCCCGAGCCCGTCGAGGAGCCTGCCGAGGAAATCGCCGAAGCTGAGTCCGCGCCTGCTGAGGAGCCCGCTCCGGTTCTGCCTGAGGTCACCGTGCTCGATGCCTCCGCCACGCAGGTCATCTTGGACAACGGTCGTGGCTATGCGCAGTTCTGCGACATGGCCGTGCTCGCCTTTGCCTCGTTCACCAACCCGGGCGGTGGCTATATTCAGGGTTATCTGGGTCAGGAGGCGACGCTCTGCGCCGATTCGTATCTGTACAACGTGCTCGACAAGCAGCGTAAGTGGTACGGCGAGAACCGTCGCCGCAACATCAACTGCGAGCTCTATCGTAACCGCGCCCTGGTGGTGCCTGCGGTGCGCTTCGACCGCAACCACGTGCATGCATACGCCGACGTGATCGTGGCCGCCGCGCCTAACGTTAAGCGTGCCCGCCAGGAGTATCGCGTGAGCGATGATGCTCTGCTGGATGCTCTGCGCGACCGCATCCGCTTTGTCCTTGCCATCTGCGACGAGTTGGGTCGCGAGAAGCTCGTGCTGGGCGCATGGGGCTGCGACAACAACGGCTTTGATGCCGAGGCCGTGGCCGAGCTCTTCCGCAAGGAACTCGCATCGGGCGACTTCAAGGTCAAGCAGGTCTTCTTTGCCGTGCCCTCTACGCGCTGGGACGAGGACTTCGCCAAGTTCGAGCACGTGTTGGCAAACTTCCCCGAGCGCAACGAGGAGTCCTATGCCCAGGTTGCCGCCCGTGCTGCGGCCGCCCGTGCCGCCGAGCAGGCTCAGGCCGCTGCCGAGGATGACGAGGATGACGACGACTGGCGCAAGTACCTGTAAACGGTGCGCGTGATGCGATATACCGAGCCGACGGGGGCTGCTCCCGCCGGCTTTTTATTGAGTGGGGAGCTTACGATGAAAAACGTTCTGTGCTTTGGTGACAGCAACACCTATGGCTATGATCCGGCTGGTATGCGCGATGGCACCGCGGTGCGCTATGTGCAGGATGTGCGCTGGTGCGGCGTGGCCCAACGTGACTTAGGCGAGGGCTGGCATGTAATTGAAGAAGGCCTCAACGGCCGCACGACGGTACGCGACGATATGTGCCATCTGGACACCAATCTTAACGGCATCCGCGCGCTGCCGATGCTGCTCGAGGCTCATAAGCCGCTGGATGCGATCGTTATTATGCTGGGAACTAACGATTGCAAGACGGTCTTTAACGTGACAGCTTCCGATATCGCCCGTGGCGCCATGGCGCTGATTCGCGCCGTCCGCGCGTTTCCGTGGACCGACGCTGCGCCTTGCCCGCGCATCCTGCTGATGGCTCCTATCAAGATCAAGCCGCAGATCGCCGATGTGTATATGACCGACTTTGACGAGCATTCCGTTGAGGCATCTGAGCATTTTGGCGAGTACTATGCGCACGTGGCCGGGCAGTTTGGCTGCGACTTTTTGAATGCCGCCGAGTTTGCCGAGCCGGGCGATATCGACTATCTGCATATGATGCCCGAAAGCCACGAGAGCCTGGGTCACGCCGTGGCAGCCAAGCTCAAAGAGATGCTCGGTGAGTAGCACGGCCCCAAGCCACCACAAAGGTACCCTTGTGGTGGCTTATTTCGTTTGTTTGTCTTGATCTGTAACATCTAGGGTCGATTTTGCCGAGTTACTGTTACAGATCGAGATGTTTGTGGGAGCCACCGCAAAGGTGCCTGTCCCCTTTGCGGCGGTTTTGGGCTGCGAATCTTAATATTGCCACATGTGGTTGACGGGGCCAGAGCCTTTGCCCATGTCAAAGCCGGCGGCGAGAGCGCCGGTTAGGTAGGCCTTGCCGGCGTTGACGGCATCGGCAAGATCCATGCCCTGGGCCAGCGCACAGGCGATGGCGGACGAAAGCGTGCAGCCGGTGCCGTGTGTGTTGTCGGTCTCGATGCGCTTGTGGCGGAACCACGTGGTGAGCGGATCGCCCAGATGGTTGCCCTCGTCATCGAGTGGCGCGGGTTCGGCCAATACATCGTTGGCCTCGTTGACAAGATGCCCACCCTTAACGAGGGATGCGCAACCAAAGCGGCGGGTGAGGAGCATGGCAGCATTTTGCTGTGTGCGCTCGGAGTCGACCTCGTAGTCAAGCAGGGCCATGGCCTCGGGAATATTGGGCGTGATGACGGTTGCTAGTGGGAACAGGCGGCGGGTGAGCGCCTCGGCGGCATCTTCGGCAATCAGCCGTGCGCCCGAGGTGGCTACCATGACGGGGTCGACGACCACGTTTGTCGCGTTCCAGGCGCTCAGGCGGTCGGCGATAACCTCGATAATCTCGGCAGAGGAAACCATGCCGATCTTGACGGCGCTGGGGCGGATATCGTCAAATACGGCGTCGATCTGCGCAGCGACGATATCAGGGGAGATATTCTGCACGGCGGTGACACCGAGCGTGTTTTGTGCGGTGATGGCGGTGATGGCCGTCTCGGCATACAGGCGGTGCGCCGTGATGGTCTTGATGTCGGCCTGAATGCCGGCGCCACCGCTGGAATCGGATCCTGCGATGGATAGAACGGCAGGTACCTTACTGCGATCCATGTTTGCTCCCTTGTTCGGTCGGAATCAAATGGGTCTTCAAGCCAGCATTATAAAGATGCCCGGGCCGACTCTATGTCGAACCCGGGCGGGCGATGCAATCTTTACGCAAATGTAAGCAAATGTTCACACGTCAACAATTGACGAACACCATGTTACCGATTGTGGCTCCGGTGACGAGTTAGTCCTCCATGCCGAGGTCGATCGTCGTGCCTTCGAACACCTTGTTAACGGTGCGGACGGCGCACATCTTGCCGCACATGGTGCAGGTGCCCTCGGTGGCGGCGGGGGATTCTTCGTAACGTTTCTTGCCGGTGACCGGGTCGAGAGCACACTTCCACATGGCATCCCAGTCGAGCTTGCGGCGTGCCTGGCCCATCTTGTCGTCCATGTCGCGGGCGTGCGGCACCTTCTTGGCGATATCGGCGGCGTGCGCGGCAATCTTAGTGGCCATGAGGCCATCGAGCACGTCCTGGGCGTTGGGCAGGCACAGGTGCTCGGCCGGCGTCACATAGCACAGGAAGTCGGCACCGGAGCTGGCGGAGATGGCGCCGCCGATGGCAGCGGTGATGTGGTCGTAACCCACGCCGATATCGGTCACCAGCGGCCCGAGCACATAGAACGGGGCATTGTGGCACAGGCGCTTCTGCAGTTTCATGTTGGCGGCGATCTCGTCGAGCGCCATGTGACCCGGGCCCTCGACCATGACCTGGACGCCGGCGGCCCAAGCGCGCTTGCACAGCTTGCCCAGCTCGATCATCTCAGCGGTCTCGGTGGCATCGTTGGAGTCGTAGAGGCAGCCCGGGCGGCAGGAGTCGCCGAGCGAAATCGTCACGTCGTACTCGTGGCAAATCTCGAGCAGCTCGTCAAAGTACTCGTAGAAGGGGTTTTCGTTGCCGGTGACCTCCATCCAGCCAAACAGCAGCGAGCCGCCGCGGCTGACGATGTTCATCAGGCGGCCGGTCTCCTTAAAGGTCTTGGTGACCGACTTGTTGATGCCGCAGTGGATGGTCATAAAGTCCACGCCGTCCTCGGCGTGCGCGCGCACGACCTCGAACAGGTCATCCTTGGTCAGCTTGACCAGCGGCTTTTCCATATAGCCGATGGCGTCGTACATGGGGACGGTGCCCACCATGAGCGGTGTCTCGTCGATGAGCTGCTGGCGGAACTGGCGCGTCTTGCCCGAGTTGGAGAGGTCCATGATGGCGTCGGCGCCAAAGTCCTCGGCGATCTTGACCTTCTTCCACTCCTCGGCGGCATCGGCCTTATCGCCCGAGATGCCCAGGTTGACGTTGACCTTGGTGGACAGGCCCTCGCCGACACCAAAGGCGCGCATGCCCTTTTTGATATGCACGATGTTGGCGGGGATGGCGATGCGGCCGTCGGCCACGCGCTCGCGGATGTACTCGGGGTCGCGATGCTCGCGCTCGGCAACCTCCTTCATCTGCGGCGTAATCTGCCCGGCACGGGCGAAGTCGATTTGCGTGACGAGCTTGGGCTCGGTCTGTGTGCTCATTGGCACGGCTCCCTTCGTTGGCATTACCCATATCAGGTTTGCGGGTCAGGGCGGGCGCGCCCAGTCTCAGCCTGCCGTCTTGTCCTGCAAGCTCCCCGTTATGTCATGGGCTCAAGTATAGCCTGAATGGGTACGATTGGGCCAACGAGCGTGCCTGTGGGGAGGCGAACATGGAAGACAAGCATCTGTATCGAGAGACGCAATGGGATGTATCGGCCGAGGAAAGCCGTGCGCACCATGGCCTTGTCGCGATTGGTTTTGCGGTGCTTGCTGTGCTGGTGATTGCCTTTTGTATCTGGACGTTTGGTGGTCGCGGCGGCGTTGCATGGGAGTTCGAGGCTGATGATAGCCTACCGATTATGACGATGAAGGTCTCTGGCGGCAATACCGTTGCCGCGCCGGGCGACTATTGGTATCCGCGCGATGGATTTGTCCAGCTGCAGCTGAGCGGTGGTTCCATTCCTGGTGAAGAGATCGAGCACGTGACCTTCGATGCGTCGCTTAAGACGCTGTTGGTCGAGCTCAAAGATCAAGGGGATGTGCCCACGACGATGGATATCGCCCTGACGGAATGGCGCCTGGAGCCCCCGTCGGGTGTCAAGGTGTCCGAGGTGGAGCATGTCAAGATTAACTACCAAGATGGCTCGACGAGCGAGATTGTAAAGGCCGATGGCTTGGCGGAGTAACGGGGGGGTTGGAAACGGCGGGCCTATTGTGCCTGCGCGTTCATGAAAACCAGGGTGTTTTCGTCTGAAAGCTCGGGGATGTGACGATAGCCGATGTTGAATGCGGTAAGTTCGCTTGCATCCTCGAGCTCGTTTTCTGCCATCCAGCGTACCATGGAGCCGCGCGCCTTTTTGCTGGCGGTCGAGCGCTGGATAGGCTTACCGTTGCGGACGCCTTCGCCAAAGAGACATGTGACGACCGTGGCATCGGTGGTGAGGCAGGGCAGAACGGCTTTGGCGTATTCCACGCTGGAGAGGTTGACGATCGTAGCGTTGGAGCCTGCCGGAGCGATGGCTCGTGCGAGCTTGTCGCCCCAAAACGCGTAGAGGTCTCGGGTATCGTCGACGGCAAGCTTCGCGCCCATCTCCAGCCGATACGGTTCAACGGCATGAAAGGGGCGTACGCATCCGTAGAGTCCCGAGAGGATCCACAGATGGTCTTGCAGCCATGCGAGCTGCGCGGAATCCATCACCTCGGGCGCCATGCTCTGGTATTGGATGCCGTGGTAGGACATGACGGCGGGGGAGATTCGACGCGCGATATCGGGATCGGCGAGGTCGGTATCGCTCAGGACGGGCATAAATTCGTGAAGCGTATCCAGGCACGTTGTAAGCAGCCTGTCGCTCACGTTCCAAAGGGCCTGAAGACCTGCCGCGCCATCCTCGCGTTCGATGCCCAGCAGTGCCTGATGGAGCCGGGCCGTCTGATGTGCAAAAGGCGGTATGCCCCAAACGTCAAAGGCATCTTGAGCTGTCCGCATCTGTTTGGCGGGCGAAATGACGACCTGTAGCATGGACTCTCCTCTACCAAAAAGGAAGTTGCGGTGGAATAATTCCTGTTTTGCCTGTTAAAAGGCATGTCTGGGAACTATTTCACCGCAAGTTGCGAGGGTTGGTTAGGCGCGCTCGAGGAAGGCCTTGTAGCCACGATAGGCCTCGTAGATGTCGGCCTTGTTGGCGACCTCCCACAGGGCGTGCATGGACAGGACGGCAACGCCGGAGTCGATGACGTTCATGCCGTACTTGGCCATGATGTAGGCGATGGTGCCGCCGCCGCCCGCGTTGACGCGACCGAGCTCGCAGGTCTGGAAGTCAACGCCGGCCTCGTCCATGATGTCGCGGATAAGCGCCATGTACTCGGCATCGGCGTCGTTGGAGCCGCCCTTGCCGCGGCTGCCCGTGTACTTGTTAAAGCACAGGCCGCGACCCATAAAGGCCGCGTTCTTGGTCTCGAACTTGCCGGCATAGCCCGGGTCGAAACCGGCGGACACGTCGGAGGAGAGCATGCGGCTGCGGGCGAGTGCGCGGCGCAGGGCCAGCGGGCTATCCTCGCCGGCGAGCGTCATGATCTCGGCGACGGTGTTCTCGAAGAAGCGGCTCGTCATACCGGTGGCACCCACGGAGCCGATCTCCTCCTTGTCGACGATGAGCGTGATGCTCGTGCGCTCCACGTTGGCGACGTCGATCTGGGCGAGCATGGAGGGGTAGGCGCAGACGCGATCGTCGTGGCCATAGCCCAAAATCATGGAGCGGTCGAGGCCCATGTCGCGGGCGGGGCCGGCGGGCACGACCTCGATCTCGGCGGAGAGGAAGTCCTCCTCCTCGACGTCGTACTGCTCCTTGAGGATGTCCAGGAACATCTGCTTGACGGGCTCCTTGGGGGCGTCCTTGTCGTCCCCATCGAACTTGACGGGACGGCCGCCCACGATCACGTCGAGGATCTCGGCGTCGACGGCGTCCTTGGCGGGCTTGGACATCTGCTCGCTCGAGAGGTGGATCAGCAGGTCGGAGATGGTAAAGACCGGGTCGTCCGCCTTGTCGCCGATATTGATGTCGACGGTGGTGCCGTCCTTTTTGCAGATGACGCCCACGAGTGCGAGCGGGGAGGCTACCCAGTGGTAGCTCTTGACGCCGCCGTAGTAGTGCGTGTCGAGGTAGGCCATGTCGCCGGCCTCGAAGGCGGGATTCTGCTTAAGGTCCAGGCGCGGCGAGTCCACGTGGGCGCCCAGGATGTTAAAGCCCTGCTCGAGCGGGGCGGTGCCCAGGTTGACGAGCATGAGGTCCTTGCCGTGGTTGGCGGCGTACACCTTGTCGCCTGCCTTGAGCTCGCGGCCCTCGGCAATCACGGTCTCCAAGTCGACGTAGCCCGCCTCCTCGGCCATCTTGATGCCGGTCTTGACGCACAGGCGCTCGGTCTTATTCTCGCTCAAAAACTGCTTATAGCCGCGGCAAAGCTCCTCGAGTTCCTCGACTTGCTGTGGCGTGTACTTTTTCCATGCGCAGGGACGCTCCATGACGCAGGCTCCTTTCGGATCGATCGTGCTGGTTGATGTACCGTGAGCCATCGTATCACGCGCGGGCCCGCGGCGGCAGGGAAGCCTGATGTGCGGTGGCCGCGGGGCGGGGAGCGTGTAAACTGGTGTGAGCAAACCGTGCCCAGCCCAAAGCGAGGTATTCAATATGTCTGACAAGCGCCGCACCTTTGCCGTTATCGACGGCAACTCGCTCATGCACCGCGCCTTCCACGCCGTGCCGCCCACCATGAATGCGCCGGACGGGCGCCCCACCAACGCGATCTTCGGCTTTCTGAACATGTTTCTCAAGATGATCGATGCCTTTAACCCCGACGGTGTGGTCGTGGCGTTTGATAAGGGCAAACCGCGCGTGCGCATGGAGATGCTGCCGCAGTATAAGGCGCAACGCCCGCCCATGGACCCCGATCTGCATGCGCAGTTTCCGATGATCAAGGAGCTGCTCACCGCGCTCAACGTGCCGATTCTGCAGTCCGAGGGCTGGGAAGGCGACGATATCCTGGGAACCATGGCGCGCCTGGGTGAAGAGGCCGGCTGCGACATGCTGCTGGTGACCGGCGACCGCGACATGTATCAACTCGTGACCGAGCACGTCAACGTGGTCTCGACCCGCAAGGGCCTGTCCGACGTAGCGATCATGACGCCCGAGAGCGTGGACGACCTGTATCACGGCATTACGCCGGCGCTCGTGCCCGATTTTTACGGTCTAAAGGGCGATACGTCGGACAACATTCCCGGCGTACCGGGTATCGGCCCCAAAAAGGCGAGCGCGCTCATCGCGCAGTACGGCAGCTTGGATGAGGTCATCGCGCATGCCGACGAGGTCAAGGGCAAGATGGGCGAAAACCTGCGTGCACACATCGACGATGCACTGCTGAGCCGCAAGGTCGCAACCATTCGCACCGATGCGCCCGTTGAGCTCGATTTTGAGGCGACGTCCTTCCCGGCGTTTTCTGCCGAAGAGGTGTCTGCGGCACTGGGTACGCTTGGTATCACCGCCATGCAGAACCGTTTCTTGGCGTTGATCGGCGGCGAGGGCGGGGCTGCTGCTGCCTCCAGTGTGTTTGAGATACCTGCTATGGTTCGCGCAGCCGCCGGCGATGCCGACGCGCTTGGTGCCGTTGCGGCTGAGGTCTCCCGCGCGATTGATGCCGGCGAGTGGGTCGCCGCCGTGGTGGACGACGACAAGGAAGAGGGCGCGCTCTTTGGACTGACGCGCACGCTGTGGTTGGCGACGTCCAAGGGCCTGTTCGCGCTCGAGGAGGGCGACGGCGCCTCCACTGCCGTAGTCGATGGCTTCAACTTCGCCCACGGCGTGATTGCCGGCGTGCTTGCGCGCCTGTTTGTGGAGTGCCGCGTGGCGAGCCCGGATATGAAGGCGTTGTTGCACGAGCTTTCGCCCATCGATTCTTCTGAACTCGAGCTCATGGATCCGCTCGCTACCGATTCCACGCGTATCTTCGATACCGTGGTCGCTGCCTATCTGCTGGATTCCGATCGCTCCGAGTTCGATGAGGCATATCTTGCCGATACGTATCTGCAGATGGCGCTGCCTGCGGCGCGCGGCGCAGAGGGTGCTGGTGAGGACGCTCCGGCGCCTGCCGCCCGTACTGCGGCTCTGACGCTGGCGCTCGTGGCACCGTTGCGCGAGTGCATGGCCCGTGAGAATGCCGCCAACGTGTTCGATGGCATCGAGATGCCGCTCGTTCCGGTACTTGCCAAGATGGAGCGCGCGGGCATGCTCGTGGACCCCGACCGTCTGCACAGTCTGTCCGAGGGTCTGGCGACCCAGATTACCGAGGTTGAGCGCAGTATTCGCGACCTGGCGGGTGACGAGACCTTTAATATTGGCAGTCCCATGCAGCTGTCGCATGTGCTCTTTGATGTGATGGGGCTTCCGACCAAGGGCCTCAAGAAGACTAAGCGCGGCTATTATTCGACCAACGCCAAGGTGCTGAGCGACCTTGCGCGTGACCACGAAATCGTGCGTCTGATCTTGGACTGGCGTGAGAAGTCTAAGATCAAGTCCACCTATCTGGACACCCTGGGCCCGCTACGCCGTGGTGACGGTCGCGTACACACTACGTACAACCAGACCATCACGGCAACGGGGCGTCTGTCCTCGAGCGACCCGAACCTGCAGAACATCCCGACGCGCTCGGAGCTGGGTCGTACCGTTAAGACGGCGTTTTCGGCAGGCGAGGGAAGCGTCTTTTTGGCGGTGGACTACTCGCAGATCGAGCTGCGTCTGCTGGCGCATCTCTCAGGTGACGAGCACTTGGTGCGCGCCTTTAACGAGGGCGAGGACTTCCATGCCGAGACGGCGGCGCGCGTGTTCGGTGTGCCGGTGTCCGAGGTAACGCCCGACCTGCGCAGTCGCGCCAAGGCCGTGAACTTTGGCATCGTGTATGGTCAGCAGGCCTACGGCCTGTCGCAGTCGCTGCATATCTCGATGGCCGAGGCGCGCGACATGATCGACCGCTACTACGAGGCCTACCCGGGCGTGCGTACGTTCCTCGACAACGTGGTAGCACGTGCCAAGCAGACGGGCTACGCCGAGACCATGTATGGCCGCAGACGCCATATTCCCGAGCTCAAGGCCAAAAATCCGCAACTTCGCGGCTTTGGCGAGCGCACGGCCATGAACCATCCCATGCAGGGCACCGCGGCCGACATCATCAAGATCGCCATGGCCCGCGTAAGCCGTCGCCTGGAAGAAGAAGGCTTTGCCGCCCACATGATCCTGCAGGTACACGACGAACTGGACTTTGAGTGCCCCGTCGACGAAGTCGAGCGCCTGACCGCCATGGTCCGCGACGTCATGGAGCACGTCGTAGACCTACGCGTACCCCTAATCGCCGAGGCATCGACTGGAGTGACCTGGGCAGACGCCAAGTAAGGGCACACCCACAATTCCAAAGTAATCAAAACCAGAAGGACGCTCCTCATCAACAAGGAGCGCCCTTCGTTCAATAAAAATCAGCCAAAGTATCTAGGCGCCAAGACGCCATCCAGGCGGCAAGCAAGTCACCGCAGGACCTGGCCGGGCGAGGCGGGTAAGTTTTTCGTAGATTCCGCACGAGCCGGAAAGCACTTAATGTGCTTTCCGAGCGAGCCCAGGACCTGACCGAGCGAAAAACTTACCCGCCTCGCCCGGCCAGGTCCGACGAGCCACGTTAACGAGCCGCCAAGATGGCGTCGATGAGCGTCAGTACGCCCCCGTCGTTGTTGCTCGGAATGCGCCACTTGGCGTGCGCGTTCATATGCTCCTCGGCGTTGTCCACGATAAAGCTGTGACCGACGCGCTCCAGCATGGGGATGTCGTTGTAGGTATCACCCACGGCGGCAGCATCGGCAATATCGATGCCCAGGTGCTCGCACAGGTGCGCGACGCCGGCGCCCTTGTCGACGCCCAGGTTCATAAAGTCGATCCACTCGCGCCCGGCGTTGGTGACGTAGAGCTTGTCCGAGAACTCGGGGCTATAGGTCTCGCGGAAAGCGGGCTCGGCGTCGTAGCCGGGGAAGAAGACCGAAATCTTGTTAGACTCGAAATCAATGCCTTCAAAGCTGTCGACGTAGTTGATTGTGTTGTAGTAGACGCTGATCTCGTCGTGGTATTGATGGTCGCGGGCAAGCACGTAGAACTCGTCGAAGCAGCACAGGACTGGGACAGCGCGAGGATCCTCCGAGGCACGGTTCAAGACCTGCTGATACAGCTCCACGTCAATATTGCTCTTATAGATATAGCTTCCGCGATAGATCACGCACGCTCCGTTGTCGGGACAAAAGGCGAGGCGGTTCTTGATGCCCTCGAACATCTCTTCGAGCTTGGGGGCGGGACGTCCGCTGGCGGGGCAGAATACGATGCCGGCGTCGGCGAGCTTGTCCAGGCGCTCATCAAGACCCTGGGGCAGCACACGCTCGTCGGTCAGCAGCGTCTTGTCCATATCGACGGCGAGAATCTTAATGTTGCCGATGTTGGCGTCCGATTCGTAAGTTTGCATAAAAAAGCGCCTTTCGTTTCGAGATTGTTTCAGACGTTATAACCATCAACTAGTAGTCGAGCGTATTTTCGCAGGAATGGTGCGTATTTGCACTGCAATTCACAAACTAATGAAAAAACTTTTCAGAAATTTGAATTTGTCGCTTGCGCAGCGTGCACTTTATCGTAATATAGCGAACATCGAAAACGGAGACGGCAAAAGAGCCGTTTACCGAGGAAAAGGTACCGTTTGCGATATTTGAATTGCGCCCGGCGATACGTGAGAGGAGAGGCAGATGCAGTTCGTAAAGATCATCACCACTGCAGACAATGCCATCCGACGCCAGCGCGCAATTTCCCGACGACGATAACAATCGTCTCTGTCCGCATGGGGCGCAATGCCTCAACAGAGTCATTTTGAGGTCGTTGGGTTTAAGCACGACATAGCCGCATGTTTCTAGGGCATGCCTGTGATGCATTCTGCTGAATAACCTGATATTGCACGGTTTTTGACCTCAAGGTGACTTGCAACTGACCGATGTTCTAACTAGCTACCAAGGGCGAAAGGAAACAGCCATGAGCAAGGAAAAAGTCGTTCTCGCATATTCCGGTGGCCTTGATACATCCGTATGTGTCAAGTGGCTCCAGGACGAGAAGAATCTCGATGTCGTTTGTGTCTGCGGCAACGTGGGCCAGGAAGAGACCGGACTGGATGCCAAGAAGCAGAAGGCGCTCGACCTGGGCGTTCTCGATTGCCAGGTGCTCGACCTGCGCGACGAGTTCTCCGATGAGTTCCTGACTAAAGCCATCGCGGCAAACTCCATGTACGAGAACAAGTACCCGCTGCTCTCCGCTCTGTCTCGTCCGCTGCTTGCCAAGAAGCTTGTTGAGGTCGCCCACGAGTTTGGCGCGACCTACGTCGCCCACGGCTGCACCGGCAAGGGTAACGACCAGGTCCGTTTTGAGGCCGCCGTCAAGGCCCTCGACCCCGAGCTCAAGGTTATCGCCCCGGTTCGCGAGTGGGACCTGAAGTGCCGTCCCGACGAGGTCGCCTATGCCCACGCCCACAACGTGCCGGTTCCCGAGGGTGCCAACGACAACCCCTACTCCATCGACGACAACCTGTGGGGTCGCGCCATCGAGTGCGGTCACCTGGAGGATCCCTGGAACGAGCCGCTCGACGACGCCTGGGTTATGACCAAGAACCCCGAGGACACGCCGGACACCCCGACCTACACCGAGATTGAGTTTGAGGCCGGCAAGCCCGTCGCCGTCGACGGCAAGAAGATGAAGCTCTCCGAGATCGTCATCGCCCTCAACAAGATTTCGGGCGACAACGGCTTTGGCCGTCTTGACCTGGTCGAGGATCGTCTGGTGGGCCTCAAGAGCCGCGAGTGCTATGAGGTTCCCGGAGCCCTGACGCTCATCACCGCCCACAAGGCGCTTGAGGACATCTGCGTCGAGGGCGATTTGCTCAAGACCAAGATTAAGCTCGAGCAGGATTGGGCCACCGCCGTTTACAACGGCCAGTGGTACAGCCCGCTCAAAAACGCGCTCGATGCCTTTATGGCCGATACCCAGAAGTTCGTGACCGGCACTGTCCGTCTGAAGTTCTTTAAGGGCAACTGCCATGTCGTCGGCCGCAAGAGCCCCTTCAGCCTCTACGACTACGGTCTGGCTACCTACGACCGCGACACCACGTTTGACGAGAAGGCCAGCGCCGGTTTTATCGAGATCGATACGCTGTCGCTCAAGACGTGGGCAAAGGTCCAGGGCCCCAGCTCTGCTGCCGCCCAGGCCTAGCGCCTCCTCCCCTTGGTATCCGCGCGGCCCATCCGCGTGATACATAACGGGCACACGGGGTCCCTACCTTTCGTTATGCTTGCTGACACTTCTTAACATCGGTGGCCCCTACGTTCCGCCCGCATATATGATGCCGCGTCTGCGGCTGAGTCCGAGCCCCGCCGGGGTTGTCCGGCGGGGTTCCTTCTATCAATTTGGCGGCTCTGCGCCTATATATATGAGGAGTATCCATTATGTTCAATGCTATCGCGCATGCTTTACTTGCCCTCGCGCCCGAGTTCGATGCTGCAAGGGTCGAGGACGTCCCTATGAGCCTGAAGGCCTGGATCGATGGTTCGCAGGGCAACATCCGGAGGGAGACGTTGGGCGCCAAGTGCATGGCGCGTCACTTCTTTGCAAATTAGCTACATGGCTCCGCACACGGTGGGGAATGTGTAAAACTAGCGGTTGAAAAATCGCTTTAGCGATATGGCGCATTGCTTTGGGCGCTTGTTTTGGTATTTGGAGAAAGGGGACGGTTCCATGGCTCTTTGGGGCGGTCGTTTTGAGGCAGGCGTGGCCGAGGTCACGCAGGAGTTTGGCGCGTCGCTGCCGGTCGACAAACATCTCTATAAGCAGGATATCGCCGGCTCTAAGGCGCATGCCAAAATGCTGGCGGCCCAGGGCATCATCAGTGCCGAGGACGAGCAGGCGATTGCCAAGGGCCTGACCGGAATCGAGCAGGATATCGATGCCGGCAACTTCACCTTCGACATCAACGACGAAGACATTCATATGTCCATCGAGAGCGAGCTGACGCGTCGCATCGGCGAGGCCGGTAAGCGCTTGCATACCGGACGTTCGCGCAACGACCAGGTGGCGACCGACACGCGCCTGGGCGTCAAGGCGCTGGCCAAGGAGCTCATGGAGGCCAATCTTGAGCTGCGCCATGTGCTGGTGGATGCGGCTAAGAAGTACGACAAGGTGATTCTGCCGGGTTACACGCATATGCAGCACGCTCAGCCCGTGCTGCTGTCGCATCATCTGCTGGCGTATTCCTGGATGTTCGCGCGCGACTTTACACGCCTGAAGGCCGCCTTTGATGCCGCCGACAACTGTCCGCTGGGTGCTGCCGCGCTTGCCGGCACGAGCTATCCGCTCGATCGTCAGATGACGGCTGCCGAACTTGGCTTTGCGGACGTGATTCCCAACTCGCTCGATGCGGTTTCCGACCGTGATTTCCTCCTCGACCTGCATTACGCCGGCTCCGTCATGGCGATGCACCTGTCGCGTCTTTCCGAGGAGATCGTGCTGTGGTCGAGCTCCGAATTTGGCTTTATCACGCTTTCCGACTCGTACTCCACCGGCTCGTCCATCATGCCGCAGAAGAAGAATCCCGACTTTGCCGAGCTTATCCGCGGCAAGAGCGGCCGTGTGTATGGCAACCTGGTGCAGCTGCTCGTGACCATGAAGGGCTTGCCGCTCGCTTATAACAAGGACTTGCAGGAGGACAAGGAGGGCGCGCTCGATACCGCCCATACGCTCATGCAGTGCCTGTCCGTTATGACCGGTATGATTTCGACCTGGACCGTCAACGAGGATGCCATGGCGCGCGAGTGCGGCGTGGGGCACCTTGCCGCCACCGATGTTGCCGATTACCTGGCCAAGCGTGGCCTGCCGTTCCGCGAGGCGCACGCCGTGGTGGGCCATTTGGTCCTGATGTGCGAGAAGCGCGGCTGCAATCTTGAGGACCTGCCGTTTGAGGTGTTCCAGGAGGCAAGCCCGCTCTTTGAGCACGACATAACCGAGGCGCTCGACATCCCGTCGATTGTCGCCGCGCGCACGACCGAGGGCGGTACCGCCCCTGCCGCCGTTGCCGTGCAGCTGCAGCGTGCCGAGGCACAACTCGTTGCCGACGAAGGCGTGTTTGGATCGCTGACCAAGGTCGTCGAGATGGGCCACGGGATAAAGTAAGGGTTTGGCCGAAGCCGTTTTTGCCATTTATTGAGGAATCGTATTTTGCTTTACGGGCGTCTGCTGATGTGGGCGTCCGTATTTTGTTGCTATGGGGGAGAGGCTTGTCGAGAACTTCTGTAGGACCTTTGGGCAGGTTGTGAAGGGGGTACGTTTGCGGGCGGCAACCGACCGTCTGCTCTGTTCGATACGGTTGATGGGCAGTCGGATGGTACTCTAATCGGGCTTCGAAACAGAAGTGACACATATGGAACGCTTCAATGAATTGCAACGTTTCAATAAACAGCTTTTTGTTTAACTGCAGCTAAAACTCTGTTACGATGCAGTCCAGGCGGGTGCCGGAATGGGACTTGGGCACACGCGAACCTACTTGAAAGGCTACCTTATGGCTATCGAGAAGACCTTCATCATGATTAAGCCCGACGCCGTGCGCGACCGCAAGATCGGCGAGATCGTTGCTCGCATTGAGCGCAGCGGCCTTGTCATCGAGCGCATGGAGATGACCACGCTCGAGCGCGCTACCGTCGAGGAGCACTACGCCCATCTGGCCGACAAGCCCTTCTTTGGCGGTCTTTGCGACTTTATGACGAGTGGCCCGGTCGTTAAGATGGTCGTTTCCGGTCTCTCCGCTGTCTCCAAGATGCGCACCCTTATGGGCGCTACCAACCCGCTTGATGCTGCCCCCGGCACCATTCGCGGAGACTTCGCTGTCGATGTCAACGCCAACGTGATCCACGGCTCCGACTGCCTGGAGAACGCCGAGATCGAGATCAAGCGCTTCTTTGGCTAAACCAGCTTTGACTCCTTAAAGCTGTTAGCGTGTGGCTTGGGCGCCGCGGAATTCCATCCGCGGCGCCCTTTTTATTCCAAAATCTATGAAGGGGCCCGCTCGGACATGTGTTCCGAGCGGGCCCTGCTGTTAGCTTGTGGTACTGAGTAGTTTAAGCCTCGTCGACGACCTTGAGTCCACGGGTCTGGTCGATCTCGTTGAGGAGATTGACGCGACGCTCGTGACGGCCGCCCTCAAACTCGGCGTCGAGCCACTCGTCGACGATCATCTTGGCGAGCTCGGAGCCCACGACGCGGGCGCCAAAGGCGAGCACGTTGGTATTGTTGTGCATGCGGGAGAGCTTGGCGCTGAAGGGCTCGGAGCACACGACGGCGCGTACGCCCTCGACCTTGTTGGCAGCCAGGCTAATCCCGACGCCGGTGCCGCAGATCAGGATGCCCAGGTCGACGTCGCCGTTGGCAACGGCCTTACCAACCTTGTAGCCGGCGATGGGGTAATCAAAGCTCTCGGAGGTGTCGGTGCCAAAGTTCACGACCTCGTAGCCGCGCTCCTTCAGGTGCTCGGAGATGATGTTCTTGAGCTCGACGGCGGCGTGGTCGTTACCGATACCGATCTTCATGGATGGTTCCTCTCTGGTCTGTGCGGCGCAAATGCTAAAGGTGTTTACCGCGTTCGACTGCATGATAGCGCGACTTTTGCGTAAACGCTCGAGCGTTTTTTTGGTCAAACGCTTTAGCAGGCAACAAGACTGGCTTCTCGTGAATGAATGTCGTCAGTTTGCGCTTGAGCGCCGTCCGCCGGAACCATGGTTGCGGTTTTTGATGCATTGTTATCAAATAAAGGAGCTAACATTTTTTGAGAGCCTAGCCCGTTATGCAAGCAGGAGATACCTATGCCTACCGATTCCATCCGTGATGCCGCGTTTTGCGATGTTTTGAACCGCGAACTTGTCTGTGCACTTGGCTGCACCGAGCCCATTGCCGTTGCCTATGCAGCGGCGCTGGCGAGTCAGACGCTCGGTTGCGAACCCGATCATATGGATGTTGCATGCTCGGGCAACATCATCAAGAACGTTAAGAGCGTGACCGTGCCCAACTCGGGCGGTATGCACGGTATTGAAGCCGCGGCCGTGCTGGGTGCCGTGGGCGGCGACGCTAAGAGCGCGCTCGAGGTGCTCGAGAGCGTTAACGATGAAGACCGCGCTCGCGTGGCCGAGCTCCTCGCCGACGCCGACTACTGCGATGTGTCGCTTGTCGAGGGTGTGCCCAACCTCTACATCAAGGTGACTGCGACGGCCGGGGGCCATACCGCGATCGTCGAGATTACCGACCACCACACCAATGTCACGTGCCATACGCTCGATGGTATTCCGGTATGCGGCAAGTCGGAGGGGGAGTGCGCCGCCTGCGCCGAGCGCGTTGTGGCTGAGCGGGCGGCAGATAACGCCGACACGCCCATGTCGATTGAGACCATCATCGACTTTATCGAGTACGGTGACATTGAGGACGCCCGCGCTGCCGTTGAGCGTCAGATTGAGCTGAATGGCGCAATCAGTGCCGAGGGCCTTGCGCACACTTGGGGCGCCGAGGTGGGTCGTACGCTGCTGGGTGCTCGTGCCGATGACGTCGCCTGCCGTGCCCGTGCCCGTGCGGCCGCCGGATCCGACGCTCGCATGAACGGCTGCGCGCTGCCGGTCGCCATTGTGTGCGGCTCGGGCAATCAGGGAATTACCTGCGCATTGCCCGTCATGGAGTATGCCGAGTACCTGCGTTGCGACCACGAGCGCCTGGTGCGCGCCGTGATGCTGTCCGATCTTATCGCCGTGCATATCAAGAGCTATATTGGTGCGCTCTCGGCGTTTTGCGGTGCTATTTGCGCCGCGTGCGGCGCCGGCGCCGCGATTACCTGGCTGTGCGGTGGCACGCGCGAGCAGATTGGCGCGACGGTCTCGAATACGCTCGGTAACGTGGGCGGCATCGTGTGCGACGGCGCCAAAGCGAGCTGTGCCGCCAAGATCTCGGCTGCCGTTGATGCGGCGATTCTGGGCCATGATATGGCCATGCAGGGTCGCGGCTTCCGCGCCGGCGAGGGCCTGATCCAGGATACCGTTGAGCAGACAATCGCCAGCATGGGCTACGTGGGCCGTGTGGGTATGAAAGATACTGACGTCGAGATCCTCAACATCATGATCGGTAAAACCCAGGTGTGTTAGTTACGCCTGAGGTTCCGCCGTTCTGCCGAACGGCGGACCGGCCGACGCTGCAAACGCCCCTAAACGGCAATCTGCCTTTCAATCGTCGGGCATGGCCAGAAGGCCTAAGCCCTCCTCTTTCAAGGCACATTGCGCGCTTAGGGGCGTTTTCGCTGACTTATGCTCAACCTGCGGCGTTATTTTGTTTTGAGCGAGGGGTCCTATGACAGTTCGTCGGCTACTTGGTGTTCGTAGAAGGCTTCTACTACGGCGTTGAAGTCGCGGGCGAAGTCTTCCATGGTTCCGCGCCAGGTGGCTCGGCTGGGCTTGCCTTGGCCCACAAAGGCGGTTTGAATGCCGCAATCGGGGGACGGGAAGTCGCGTTTGGGATCGTTGCCCACCATAAGGACCTCGTGTGGCTCGAGCCCCATCACCTGAAGCTGCTCTAGATAGTAGGTGGCATCGGGCTTGCATCGGGTGGCGTTTCCCATGTGCGTCACGAGTTCAAAGGGGGCGTCGGCCAGGTCGCCCCAGCCCATGCGGCACTCGATGGCCCCCTGGGGAAAGCTGGGGTTGGTAAAGAGCGCGCAGCGCAGCCCTGCGTCCTGTACGGCCTGGAGCGCGGCGTGTGCGCCCGGCATGGCGTGGGCGTTAATGACATCGTCGTTCTTGTATGGAAGAACTTCGCGGTCATAGTAGGTAAACGCCTCGTAGATGAGGGGATCGGAGAGGCAGATCCCGCATCGGCGCTCGACCTCTTCTTGGTAAAACTCAAGATTGGTGCGGTTGTCCGTGCCGCTGCGGCGATTGGCGTTGAGGTCGACCAGGATGGTGCCGAGGCGCGCCATCGTGCCACCGCGGCTGCGGCGCCCGATATCCGCGAGCATCGATGAGACATCCTTAAAATAGCGAAGGATGAACGCGTTGAGGTTGATGCTAAGAAGCGTCTCGTCCATATCGAAAACGACTGCTTTGAGCACGCGGGCACCTTTCTCGAAAAATCGATCTAGAATCGTTGGCTCCGGATACTTTACCCCAAAGCCGAATGCCTAGCCGGTTATCGTCAAGTTGCGGAGACGTGTGTTCATAAGATTACGAAAAAGTCTCCACACGAGTAAAAAATCGCAGTTCACGCTTGAAATCGAACTCATTTCCCCGTAACCTATACGAACGTGATTGCATAAGCGTCACATTAGTATCTGTCGGCTCCCGAGTGTTCCTAAACGTTGTGTGCTTGTCGCACCCTTCTGTAGGTCCTAGCAATCGGGGCCCCGTAGTTCGAAAGGGGTCCACCTTTGAGTGAGATTCAGAACTCGTCCATTTTCTCTCTTGACGATGTCAATGAGGAGGAGATGAACAACCTCATCGACGGTACGATTACCGACTTTGATGAGGGCGATCTCGTTAACGGCACTGTCGTTAAGATCGAGCATGACGAGGTGCTCGTTGACATCGGATTCAAGTCCGAGGGCGTTATCCCGGTCCGCGAGCTGTCCATCCGCAAGGACGCTAACCCTGCAGACATCGTTGCACTCGGTGATCCCATCGAGGCTCTGGTTCTCCAGAAGGAGGACAAGGACGGTCGTCTGGTCCTGTCCAAGAAGCGTGCCGAGTACGAGCGTGCTTGGAACCGCATCGAGGAGAAGTTCAACTCCGGCGAGAACGTCGAGGGCGAGGTTATCGAGGTTGTCAAGGGCGGCCTGATCCTCGACATCGGCCTGCGTGGCTTCCTGCCCGCTTCCCTCGTCGACCTCCGTCGCGTCAAGGACCTCACCTCCTACATGGGCACCCGCATCGAGGCCCGCGTCATCGAGATGGACCGCAACCGCAACAACGTCGTCCTCTCCCGTCGCGTCGTGCTCGAGGAGTCCCGTAAGGCCGAGCGCTCCGAGATCCTGTCCAAGCTCAAGTCTGGCATGCGTCTCCAGGGCACCGTTTCCTCCATCGTCGACTTCGGCGCCTTCGTCGACCTCGGCGGTATCGACGGCCTCATCCACATTTCCGAGCTCTCCTGGAACCACGTCAACCATCCTTCCGAGGTTGTCAAGGTCGGCCAGGAGGTCGAGGTCGAGGTTCTCGACGTCGATCTCAACCGCGAGCGCATCTCCCTGGGTCTCAAGCAGACCACCGAGGATCCGTGGCGCGCACTGGTCAAGAAGTACCCCGTCGGCGCTATCGTCGAGGGCACTGTGACCAAGCTTGTCCCGTTCGGCGCTTTCGTCGATCTGGGCGAGGGCATCGAGGGCCTGGTGCACATCTCCGAGATGGCCAACAAGCACGTCGATCAGCCTTCTCAGGTCACCCACGTGGGCGACAAGGTTCAGGTCAAGGTCATGGAGATCGACCTCGACCGTCGTCGTATCTCCCTGTCCATGAAGTCTGCTGCTGAGACTCTGGGCGTCGAGATCGAGGTTACCCCGCTGCCTTCTGAGAAGAAGGACGAGGAGACCGACGCCGAGTAAATCGGTTTGACGATCACTTGTTTTAAGGGATCCGTCCGTAATGGACGGGTCCCTTTTTGCATTTGGTGCTGAGATGCACGATGCTGCCCATGCCATCCACAGGCTATTTGGTTGTCGGTGCATGAAAAAATGCCGACATCCCGCCTCGGGGAGGAGGCGGGAACGCACCGAGTAGACGGAGGGGTGCGGAGCGCGGTCGCGTCTCGACTGACGACGTTGCCCATCGACAGGACCATTGTAACGCATGGCGGTTCTTGGTTTATCGTGTCGAGCGTTTGCGTTGTGCCATTGCCTGCGGCAACGGTGTGTTACACTCTTGCACTGCTGAGTGGGCCAGACGGTCGCGCGATGTGCTGCTTGCAGCACGCGTGAGGAAAGTCCGGGCTCCAGAGGGCGGGATGCCGGCTAACGGCCGGGCGGAGTGATCCGACGGAAAGCGCCGCAGAAAAGAAGACTCCCACCTGCGCCGCAAGGCGTAAAGGGAAAAGCTGAAACGGTGGTGTAAGAGACCACCAGCGTCGTGGCAACACGGCGGCTTGGCAAGCCCCATCCGGAGCAAGCGCGAATAGGAACGCTATGGGCCGGCCCGGTCCGCGTTCGGGTAGCGTGCGTGGAGCTGCACGGTAACGTGCAGACAAGATAAATGACCGTTCACGACAGAACCCGGCTTACAAGCCCACTCAGCTTTCTTGTTGACGCTGCGAACCCGTCAGCGCGGCAATCTGCCTTTCAAGCCTTCGGGCATGACCATAAGGTCAATGCCCTCGTCTTTCAAGGCACCTTGCTCGCGCTGACGGGTTCTCGCTTTCGACGGCGTCAGCTGGCCGATTTGGCGCTCATTCGTCGGTCGCCGCCATAAGGCGTGCTCCCTCCTCTTTCGGGCCAAATCGACTCAGCTGACGCCGTCTCGCTGTTGGCGACGGCATCATTGGCGTTTCCGTTCTTGTTGGCGAGGGCAATGGTACTGCCTTTGCCGTATTATTGAGGCTGTTTGTTGCTTTGCTTGTTGTTGAGGGGCTTTGTTGGACAGCTATTTTACTCTGCAATCGAATATTGAGGCTTCGGGCGAGTTTGTGGACCGCAAGAGCCGGTTTATTGCCCAGCTGGTCCATATTGAGTCCGAGGACGAGGCGAATGCCTTTATCGAGATGGTTCGCAAGCGTCATTACGACGCTCGGCACAATGTTCCCGCGTGGATTTTAGTCGATGGACGCGAGCGCCAGAGTGATGATGGTGAGCCGAGCCGCACGAGCGGTATGCCGACGCTCGAGGTGCTGCGCGGCGCGGGGCTCAAAAATGTTTGCTGCGTGGTGACGCGCTATTTTGGTGGCACGCTGTTAGGGCCCGGTGGCTTGGTGCGCGCCTATACCGCGGCGACGCAGGCGGCGGTGGCCGCGGCTCAGGAGGCTGGGCAGATTGTCGAGATGACGAGTGTCGTGCCTGTTGACGTGCATGTGGCCTATCCGCAGTATGAGCAAGTGCTTCGTTTGGCGCAGGATTCGGGTGCCAAGGTTTCGGATACCGATTTCGCGGATACCGTGACGATTCATTTGGTGTTCAAAGCGGGGGAGCAGGAGCCGTTTTGCGCTAAGATGCGCGAGCTTATGGCGGGGCGCGAGGAGATTGAGGTCGGCGCTCCCGAATTTGCCGAGTTTTAACGGCGACGGCCGGCGTGCTTTTGGATGGATCCCAAGCGCGCCGGCCGTCGTTTTTCTGTTGCTGCCGCTTACTCGGCGAGCTGCTTTAGCACATCACAGGCGATTTCGACGGCATCGTCGATGCAACCGGGACAGCTGCGGAGCGGACCCTTGTCCGATCCGATGCCCTTGAGCGTGCCGCAGACGGTCGTCGTGTTCTTCTCGCCAAAACGCTTGGCGATTTCGCGCGACAGCTTGTAGGTCTGGCCCTTGGTCTTGGGGTTTTCCATGCCGTCGCTCATCACAAAGCCCATGATGGCCACGGCGCCCGAGATGGCGCCGCAGGTTTCGGTCATGCCGCCCATGCCGGCACCAAAGCCCTCGGTGAGGGTAAAGGCGATCTGGGGGTCGAGTCCGACGGCAGGCGCGAGGGTGCAGGCTACGGCCTGGGCGCAGTTAAAGCCGCGGGCGTGGTATTCGGCAGCCTGAGCCTGACAGGCGTTGATGTCGAGCTGGGCTGTATCGATTTGATTCATCGTTGTCTCCTTGGTCACGGTGTACTCGCCTATGGTACCCGTGACGGGGCATGTAATCATCGAGAGCTTCATGTATGCCTCATTTTTATCTATCGAGCAAATGCCCAAGGCTTGAGATAAATACCCCTAATCAATTTGTCCCATAACCTACCTTGGGGATGGGTTGAGAGGGGTGCAGGGTAGCGGTATCGTGAACCGAATAAAACTAAAACCCAGGCAAGGGAGCTAGATATGAGCGAGCAGACCATCGGTACTACATGTGTTCAGGGCGGCTATCACCCTGGAGATGCCGAGCCGCGCCAGGTGCCCATCTACCAGTCCACCACGTGGAAGTACGACACGTCCGAGCATATGGGCAAGCTGTTTGACCTGGAGGAGTCGGGCTACTTCTACAGCCGCCTGCAGAACCCCACGTGCGATTTGGTTGCTGCCAAGATCTGCGAGATGGAGGGCGGTACCGCTGCGATGCTCACGAGCTCGGGCATGGCCGCGAACTTCCTCGCGATCTTTAACGTGGCCGGTGCCGGCGACCATGTGGTCGCAAGCTCTGCCATCTACGGCGGTACGTATAACCTGCTCGCCCACACCATGGGCCGCATGGGCGTGACCTGCACGTTCGTCGCCCCCGACTGCACCGATGAGGAGCTGGAGGCTGCCTTTCAGCCCAACACAAAGCTCGTCTTTGGCGAGACGATCGCCAACCCCGCCCTTGCCGTGCTCGATATTGAGCGCTTTGCCAAGGCCGCACATGACCACGGCGTGCCGCTGATGGTCGACAACACCTTCCCGACGCCCGTGATGTGCCGTCCCTTTGAGTGGGGTGCCGACATCGTTACGCACTCCACCACCAAGTACATGGATGGACATGCTGCCTACCTGGGCGGCGTGATCGTTGACCACGGCCAGTTTGACTGGATGGCTCATGCGGACAAGTTCCCGGGTCTTACCACGCCCGATGAGAGCTACCACGGCGTGACCTATGCCGAGAAGTTCGGTCGCGAGGGTGCCTTCATTACCAAGGCAACCGCGCAGCTCATGCGCGACCTCGGCCCCATGCAGAACCCGCAGGCGGCCTTCTTCCTGAACAGCTCGCTCGAGAGCCTTCATGTGCGCATGCCGCGTCATTGCGAGAACGGCCTGGCCGTTGCCAAGTTCCTGCAGAGCCATCCCAAAGTGCGCTTCGTGAGCTATCCGGGTCTGGAGGGCGATAAGTACTATGACATGGCTCAGAAGTACATGCCCAACGGTACCTGCGGCGTTGTGAGCTTTGGCTTTAACGGTGGTCGCGCGGCGGCCGAGACCTTTATGAAGAGCCTCAAGCTCGCCCAGATCGCCACGCATGTGGCCGACGCCCGCACTTGCTGCCTGCATCCCGCTAATGCCACGCATCGCCAGATGAACGATGAGGAGCTCATCGCCTGCGGCATCTCTGCCGACATGGTGCGCCTGTCGTGCGGTCTCGAGGATACGGCCGATCTGATTGCCGACCTTGAGCAGGCACTCGAGCAGTGCTAGGCTAGCGTGCGTGCGAGGCGTGGGACGGCTTTTCGGCTGACGACGTCCTCATAGTTCCGATTCCGTAGGCGGGACCCCGATCGTGTCCGTTTGTAGGCGATTGGGGTCCCGTTTTTGCGTTGCACGATAGAAAGGATATACATGGAGAAAACTGCCGAGCAGCTGCGCCGCGAACACATTGCCCTAGAGGGCGACACCCACGGTAAGAATAAATGGGCGATTCTGTTCACCGTGCTCGTCATGACCTTTATGGCGTGTCTGGATGCGAGCATCGTGACGGTGGCGCTCCCAGTGATGCAAAAGGAGCTGGGGGTGGGTCTCGACCGCATTCAGCTCGTGAGCTCGGTGTATCTGCTCGCGACGTGCGTCGCCATGCTGCCGTTTGGCCGCTTGGGCGATGTGCGCGGCAAGGTGAATGTGTTCCAGCTTGGTGTAATCGTCTTTACGGGTGGCTCGTTGCTTTGCGGGCTTTCGGCTTCGCTCGAGGTGCTTATCTTGGCGCGTTTCGTGCAGGGCATTGGCTGTGCCGCCGCGATGGCCAACAATATGGGCATCATCACCGAGTCGTTTCCGGCGCGTGAGCGCGGCCGTGCCATGGGCATTCTGGCGACCTTTGTGGCTCTTGGCATGATGTGCGGCCCCGTGCTCGGCGGCGTGCTGGTGGCGAGCTTTCCCTGGGAGAGCATCTTCCTTATCAATCTGCCCATTGGCGTAATCTCGTTTATCGTGGGACTCTATACGCTGCCGCATGTGAAGCCGGAGGCTGGCGAACGCCCTATGCCGTTGACAGAGGCGGCGCGTCGCTGCTTTGCGAGCTCGGCTTTCACGATTAACCTGGCTTGCATGCTTATCGTGTTCGTGGGTATCGGTGCCTCCGAGTTTGTGCTGCCGTTCTACTTTCAGGACGCCCACGGCTTTAGCTCCGATATCTCCGGCCTGTTGTTTTTGGCGATGCCGGTCGTGAATGCCTTTGTGGGCCCGCTTTCGGGCTCGGTGTCCGACCGTGTTGGTTGTGAAGCGCCCACGGCCGTTGGCCTGGGCGTGTACGTGTGCGGTCTCTTTGCGGTGAGCACGCTTGACGAGCACTCTTCCATCTTGATGATCGTGTGCTGCGTTGCGTTTATGTCGTGCGGCACGTCGATCTTCCAGAGTCCCAATAATTCGCTGTATATGGGTTCGGCTCCGCGTGAGGCGCTTGGCTTTGCGGGCAGCTTGAGCAGCTTGGCGCGCTATGCGGGCATAGCGCTGGGTATTACGGCGGCGTCGCGCATCCTGTATGGACAGACGAGCGCGGCGATGGGCAAGACGGTCACGAGCTATGTGGCGGGTCGTCCGGACGTGTTCCTCTTTGGCTTCCGTTTGGTATTCTACGTGCTGATGGCCGTTGCTACCGTGGGCTTTGCGCTCACATTGGTACGTTTGGTGAGGACGCGCACCCGGCATTAGCGTGTTGGGAGGCTGTCTGCCACGAATCGGGCCTATCTACTGGTCTTGCAGCTTTATGGTGCGATGCGGCTTGTGGGGCGGTCGGGGGTCGGTCCGTGGTAGACTATCGAACAACGTTTATTAATCGCGCGGTATCGTTGCCGCGAGAAGGGGTTGCGCCATGCAGGAGCTTGAGGATCGTATTCGCCATGACGGCATCGTAAAGGCCGGTAACGTCCTTAAGGTTGATGCCTTCCTCAACCACCAGTGCGACGTTGAGCTGTTCGACCACATGGGCGCCGAGTGGGCCCGTCTGTTCGAGGGTGTCGAGATCAACAAGATCCTGACGATCGAGGCTTCGGGCATTGGCATGGCTTGCATTGCAGCCCAGCATTTTGGCGGCGTGCCGGTGGTCTTTGCCAAGAAGGCCCAGTCCATCAACCTTGACGGCGAGCAGTATGCCACGACCATCTACTCCTTTACCAAGCAGAAGGAGTACCCGGTCATCGTCGGCAAGCGCTTCCTGTCCGAGGGCGACAAGGTCCTGATTATTGACGACTTCTTGGCCAACGGCTGCGCGCTCGAGGGCCTTATCAAGATCTGCGAGGCTGCGGGTGCCGAGGTGTCCGGTATTGGCATTGCGGTGGAGAAGGGCTTCCAGGGCGGTGGCGATAAGCTCCGCGAGCGTGGCTTCCGCGTCGAGAGCCTGGCCCGTATCGCCGATATGGACTGTGAGACCGGCGAAATCACGTTCGCCTAGGCGCGCAGCACAAGCGATTGGTATGCGATGTGACAAAGGGACTGTCCCTTTGTCACATTTTTTGTATGAGGGGAGGTGTTGATATGGATGAGAACAAGATGGGATGGCGCGAGTATGCGTGCTATGCCGAGATGTCGGTCGAGGAGTTGGCGCGCGATTGCGAGGTGCAGGTGTTTCGCGCGACGGGTCCGGGCGGGCAAGGCGTGAACACGACGGACTCGGCGGTGCGCATGAAACATATCCCTTCGGGAATTGTCGTGAGGGCGCGCGAGAGCCGCAGTCAGTTTCAGAACCGTGCGAGCTGTCTGCGTAAGCTGAGGGCAGAGCTTGAGCGTCGTAGCCGTCCGCCGCGTCGACGCGTAAAGACTAAGGTGCCTCAGCGCTCTCGCCAGCGCAGGCTCAATGATAAGCACTTCAACGCCATTAAAAAGGCCAACCGTCGCAAACCGGGCAGCGACGAATGATCTCCTCATAAGTTGCGGTGAAATAGGGACTGTTTTGCGGCTTTAGCTGCATAAACAGTCCCTATTTCACCGCAACTTAGGTGGGGTTAGCGGGTTGGGTGCCAGACCTCGAGGACGGCTGGAAGGATGTCGACCTCGATGTGCGAGGCGACAACGGGCTCCCCGTCGGCCTGGATGGGGTAGTCGGGCTCCTCAAAGGTAAGCTCGGCATGGCGACAGCGGCGCATGCGAACCGGTGGCAGCTTGGTGTGGTGGCCATCTTTGGCCGAAAGGAACATGGGAAGCGCGACCGCACGCGGAACGGGGCCGCAGGCGTAGCAGACGTCGAATATACCGTCACAGGGGTCAGCGTCGGGACAGATGCGATAGCCCGAGCCATAGGTAGGACCCAGCTGAATCGCCATGATGATTGCCCTCACGCGCTCGGCGGGCGCCCCGTCAAAGCTGACTGTCATGGGGTAGTTGCGATAGCGTAGGCCAAACTGCTCAAGTCCCGAGAGGGTGTAGAGCGGCGCGCCCGTCAAGCCGGTCTTTTTGCGCAGCTCGGTGGTGCCAAGGCCGATGGCGGCATCGATGCCGACCGAAAGCGTCTGGTCGTAGTACTCAACGGTAGCCTCGCCGCTGCCGTTCGCAGGGCTCCACGAGCGAATGCGCCCGATGTCCTGACGCTGCAGCTCGCAGGTGAGCAGCGCGCCAAAATCCTTGCCGGAGAAATCGTCAATGCCGAGTGTTTGGGCAAAATCATTGCCGGAGCCCACGGGTAGGATGGCAAGAGCGGGGCGGGCGTCCGCCTTTTGCGTCATAAGCCCGTTGACGACCTCGTGGATTACGCCATCGCCGCCTAGAGCGATAACGGTGCGATAGCCCTGAGCCTGGGTGGCCAGCTCCTTGGCGTGTCCCATGCGCTCGGTCAGCACCAGGTCAAACTGGGATGTGCCTGCAGTCATGTCCAAAAAGCGTTGCAGGCGCTCGGCAACCTCTTGCGCGGCGCCCGACTGGGCGGCTGGGTTGGCGATGATGAGCGTGCGACCAAAATCAGTTCCGTGCATGGGGTGACTCCCGGCGTATGACGTGACGGTGCGGTCTCGCTCGGGTCGAATTGCTCCCGATTGTGGCTGCACGGCGAATACTAACGTCTACTCTATCAGGTCGTTGTGGCGCTCGATAGCCTCTGCCACCGTGCCGCCCTCGTCCACAATAAGCGAGCGGCGCTTGGGTGAGATGATGCGCTGGGCGGGGTACACGCCGCGGTGGCCGCCGGCGAGATAGCTGATAAACGCCACGATCACGAAGAAGCCGGCGGCCGTGCCGTGGAACAGGTCGATGGCCATCATACAGGTGGTGATGGGCACGTTAAGGCCGGCGCAGAACACGCCGAGCATGCCGAGAGCCGCCAGAAAGCTGGGGTCGATTCCGACGAGGCAGCCGATCCAGCCGCCGAGCGCCGCACCGATGCCAAACAGAGGCGTGACCTCGCCGCCTTGGAAGCCGGCGCCCAGAGTAAGCGCTGTGACGACCAACTTGATGGCTGCGTCCGCCAGGGTGGTGTTGCCTGCAAATCCGGCGCCGGAAAGCCACGTGGAAAGGCCGGCGTAGTCCCAGGCGTCGAGGAGGGCATAGGTAGCCAAAACCACGAGTGCGCCTATAAGTGCGCGAACGAGGTAATTGGTGATAAAGCGACCGTACAGGCTCTTGACGGTTCGAACCGACCAGGCAAAGAGGCGTGCCGTCAGACCGAAGATGATGGCGCTGATAACAACGATGACGACTGTCTTGGGCGTCATGGCGGGAACGCTGGCGATGACATTCGCCTCGTACTCGGTACCCAGGGCGAGTGATGTGAAGTAGCCGGTAAACGAGGCGACTAAGCAGTAGATGCCCGCGGTGTAGTCGATCTTGCCGATAAAGCACATCTCCATGCCAAAGAAAGCTCCGGCAAGGGGCGAGCCGAATACGGCGCCAAAGGCCGACGAGATGCCGGCGAGCATGAGGTCGTGGTGATCATGCTTTTTGAGGTGGGCGAGGCTCGAGATGTTGCTGGCGATGGTGCCGCCAATCTGAACCGCGGCTCCCTCGCGACCGGCCGATCCGCCCGTTAGGTGCGTGAGCGTGGAGCAGACGAAGGTGAGGACGGCCATGCGCATATGGATGAGGCGTGTGCCCAGAGCGGAGTCGATGACCAGGTTGTTACCGCGTTTGGCGGCAAGACCGTGGTTTTTGTACACCCATGCGGTGGCAACGCCCACAACGGGAAGCAGTGCGTAAATCCACGCATGGTGTTCGCGATAGTCGGTGGCGATATTCAACGAGGCCAAAAACGCCCAAGCGGCGACGCCCATGGCGAGCGAGACGATGACGACGAGTACGAGCAACTTGGCGCTCGCGAGTAGGTTGCGGGCGTTGCGGCGCGTGTCGGCAGCCAAGAGCTGCTCGGAGCGGGTGAGCTGATGCCTGCCTGCCATGATGACGTCGTTCAGGGAGAAAAAGCCGCCGTCGTCGAGCGGCTGGGAATGATCCTGAGCCTCGTTTGCGCTTTCGGGTTTGTCGTTATGAGCCATACGTTCCTCTTTTAGGTTGCAACGCAAGCATTATAGAACGCGGTAAACGCGACGAGCCGGTGGGTTGGTTTCCATTCTGTTTCGCGGCCTGCAACCGACAGGTGTATTTGCGGGTACAGGCCGAGTCGTGGTCGTGCGACGGGGGATTATACTGAGACAAGCATAAAGAATCGGCGCCCCTGTTGTGCGCCGTGGCATTAAGAGGTGCATATGGCAGAGAAACTCATTCCGCTGGATGACGCACAGTCGATTGTCCTGTCGCACGTTGCTCCGACCGATCTCGTCGAGATTCCCGTGTGGCAGGCCGCCGGTCTTCCCCTGGCCGAGGACGCGGTGGCCGATATCGACATCTCGCCGTTTGCCAACAGCGCTATGGACGGATATGCCGTGCGCTCGGCGGACTTGGCGCAGGCATCTGGCGAGGCGCCGGTGACGCTCGATGTTATCGGACATGAGGCCGCGGGTCATGTGTTTGGGGACGCAATCGGCGCGGGCGAGACGGTCCGCATCATGACGGGCGCGCCGGTGCCCGAGGGTGCCGATGCCGTGGTGAAGTACGAGATCGTCGATGTGCTCTACGGTGACGGCAACGAGGGCTCGCGCGTGAGGTTTTCGGCGCCGGCCAAGGTGGGGGAGAACGTTCGCTCTGCCGCCGAGGAGGCCCATGCCGGCGACGTCGTGATGCGTGCTGGCGAGGTTGTGACTCCGGCGGGCGCCGGCTTGCTGGCAAGTGCCGGATACGCGAGCGTGAAGGTGCACGCTGTCCCACGTGTGGGCATCATCTCGCTGGGCACGGAACTGGTCGCACCGAGCAAGGTACCGACGCGCGGGCAGATTCGCGATTCCAACTCCTCAGCGCTGATGGCCGAGGCGCTCGATGCGGGAGCCGAGCCCGTGTTCTACGGCATTGCGCCCGATGATGAGCAGGCGATTGCCGAGCTGGTGCATCGTGCCGTGCAGGAGTGCGATTTTGTCATTACGAGCGGTGGCGCCTCGGCGGGTGATTACGATTTCGTGACGGCGCTCGTCCGGCGCGAGGGCGAGGTGCTGTTTGACCGCATCTCGATGCGTCCGGGCAAGGCCATCACGTTTGGCTTGCTCGGGGGTAAGCCCTACCTGGGACTTTCAGGCAATCCTGCCGCGGCGTATGTGGGCTTTGAGATGCTCGCCCGCCCAGCGATTCGCAAGATGCGCGGCTTTGCCGAGGGTGCGCGCCCCGTGCAGCAGGCGACGCTCACACACGGCGTGAAGAAGCGCCAGGACCGACGCTTCTTCGATCGCGCGACGGTTTTGCGCGACCCCGAGACCGGTGAGTTGTTGGTGACCGAGGCCAAGACGCAGAATTCGGCGCTGCTCGGCACGATGCAACGGGCCAACTGCCTGCTGCGTATTGACGAAGGGCCGTGTGAGCTCAAGGCGGGAGATGTCGTGGACGTTGTGCGTGTCGACCTGCCTGAGGGCACGGTGCTATAGGAGGAATACTATGGACTTGAAGATTTCGATTGTGACGTGTTCGGATACGCGCGATCTTGCCCAGGACGAGGCGGGTGCTGCGCTCGAGGACCTTATCGAGACGCAGGGCTGGACGGTCGCCTCACATGTGGTCGTGCGCGATGACGCCAGCGAGATCGGTGATGCCATTGTGGAAGCCGCCGATGAGTGTCACGCCAATGTCGTGCTCACCTGCGGCGGAACTGGGCTTTCGATGCGCGACGTGACACCCGAGGCGACGCGTGCCGTCTGCGACCGCGATGTGCCGGGTATTGCAGAGGCAATCCGTGCGTACTCCATGACCAAGACGCGCCGCGCCATGCTCTCGCGTGCTATTTGCATGCAACGAGGTCATACACTTGTCGTAAACTTTCCCGGTTCTACGAAGGCCGCCCGCGAAAGCTGGGAGGCCATAGCGGACCAGCTGGAGCATGCGGCTCAGATGACAACGGGCGGCGGACATACCAACTAAGCGGTTTACCTGCGGTGGGGCGACCTTATCGGTCGCTCCGCTTTTGTTTTCCGCCGAAGCGACGCCGAGGTGCACGGTAACTTGAAACTATATTCTCTGGCGAGAATAATTTCTCACTATCATTATTCGCGCAAAAGTATAATCTGATTGCAGATTATAGCCCGCGGTGGGGTACCCGGGCACAAGGTCCGAAAGGGTTGAATATGTTCGATATGGTTTCACGCCGCGGTTTTGTCTCGCTTTCTGCTGCCGCTGCCGCCGGCCTTGGCCTTGCTGGCTGCTCGGGCAACAAGACGTCCGAGCCCGCTGGTTCCGATGCCGGCTCCGCCAAGTCTTCCTCTAAGAAGAAGGTTGTCAAGCTGCAGGTCTTTGCCGCCAACTCGCTCGAGAAGGCCCTGCCCGAGGTTCAAGAGCTCTACACCGACCAGACCGGCACCACCTTTGCCGACACGCAGTTTAAGGCCTCCGGCGACCTCGTCGAGCAGATGCGTGCCGGCGCCACGGTCGACGTGCTCATCACCGCTTCCAAGGGCACCATGGATGACGCTGAGACCGCCGAGCTCGTCGCCGCCGACACCCGTGAGGATATGTTCGTCAACGACCTCGTGATCATTCGCGCCGAGGGCTCCGACACCAAGGTCGAGGTCATCGCCGACGTCGCGAATCTGGACGGCAAGATCGCCATCGGCGACGCCAAGACCGTTCCCGCCGGCAAGTACGCCAACCAGGCCCTGGCCTCCGTGGGCCTCTACACCGGCACCGAGGGCGATGACGGCGAGTATGCTCCCGAGATCGCCGACAAGGTCGCTCTGGCCGACAAAGTTGGTACCGCCGCCGCCTATGTGTCCACAGGCGACTGCGTGGCCGGTTTTGTCTACAGCTCTGACATCTACCGCTACGACGGCATCGAGGAGGCCTTCGTGTGCCCCGAGGATTCGCACAAGCCCATCGTGTACCCGGGTGCCGTCGCCGATGGCTCCGAGCACGCCGGCGAGGCCAAAGCGTTTATCGACTTCTGCCTGTCTAACAAGAAGGCTCAGAAGATTTGGGCCAAGTACGGCTTTGAGCTTTCCGCGTAGTGCGGCTTGGCGCGATAATTCCATCGTTTTGTGTTTCACTCCGTCCTTGTATTCGCTTGGAGCTTTTCGTGCTTAATAGATTCCGCATGCTTGTCGCCTGTGCTTTGACCTTCGCGCTTTGCTGGGTGCCGGGATTTGCGTTTGCTGGGGACGCTGAGGACGGGGCCCAGGTTGCTGCGACCGCTCATGGGCTTTCCTATGGGATCGAGGGTTTTGAGCGATTGGCCAAGGGGACCGCTCGTGCCATGGAGGGCCAGCCTGAGGGCTACCGGTTTCCCGTTGACGAGGACGTGGACCTTGTAGTGGCGCCTGCTGCCGACCGCGTTGTGGTGTGGATATCGCCCAAGGCGGTCGAGAAATATGGATTTGATCCGCAGAACAACGAGTGCGTATCGGGTCTCAAGGCCCTCGTCTGTGAGCTCGACAGCGCAAACTGCATGGGAGGTGCGCAGCTAGGGGACGTGGATCTTCCTTGGTATGTCACGGCGGAAACAACGTTTGATGCCGGCGGGTATACCTATGGCTTTGACGAGCGCGGTGCGGATGGGGACCGCTATGTGGTGATTACATCAGCCTCGGGCGATGCCAAGGGCGGCGCGCGTTGGCTTGATAGCGCTCAAATGGTAGAAGCATCGTCTGTCGTGTTGCAGGATGAGCAGGGGCCCTTGACCTCTCTGGCTTCCTTTTTGGGCGACATCGACTATCGCCCGTTTTGGGTGTCCATAAAAACGAGCGGCCTTGCCCTGCTGATCTCCTTTGCGCTGGGCCTGTTTGCCGCGTGGAAGACTATGGGTACCTCGAGCCGCATCAAGGGCCTGCTCGATT
Organism: Collinsella sp.; assembly: GCA_048330275.1. GTDB lineage: Bacteria > Actinomycetota > Coriobacteriia > Coriobacteriales > Coriobacteriaceae > Collinsella. Next base: position 29,763 of record DBFEIO010000023.1, on the reverse strand, counting down.
CGGTCTTTACGATTCCTATGGTGCTGCCGCCCACGGTCTGCGGCTTTCTGCTGCTTATGCTATTTGGTCGATCGACCGGGGTCGGTCGGTGGCTCATCGCGCGCGGCATCTCGATTGTCTTTACCTGGCCCGCGGCGGTGATCTCTGCCGTGGTGGTGTCGTTTCCCCTGGTCTACCGCACGGCGCTCGGAGCCTTTGAGAGCCTCGACACGCAGATGCTCGATGCGGCGCGCACGCTGGGCTGGTCCGAGCGTCGCATCTTTACCAAGCTTATGATGCCGCTTGGCTGGCCCTCGATTGCCGCCGGCGCGGTGCTCGCCTTTGCCCGCGCGATGGGCGAGTTTGGCTGCACCCTGTTCTTTGCGGGCAACTACGCCGGTATTACGCAGACCATTCCTATCGCAATCTACTTTGAATGGATGGGCGGCAATACGTCGGTGGCCCTCTTTTGGGTCGTCGTCGTGATCGCGTTTAGTTTCCTAGTCATCCTGTTCATCAACATGTACACCGCTCATTCGCAAAAGTATCGCGAGCGGGGTCTTTCCCGTGCGGAGCGCAAGCAGGTCAAGCAGCTGGGCGGCCAGACCGATTCGCTCGACCCAGTCGGCGGCGATGCGCTGCGTATCGATCGCGAGGCGCTGGCCGAGCTCATGCGCGATGATGCCGCTTTGCAGGGAGGTCGATAAGCTATGTCGCTCGTTTTGGATATTAAGAAACGTTATCCCGGGTTTATGCTCGACATGCAGCTCGAGGCCGGCGAGGAGCGCGTGGCCCTGCTGGGCGCCTCGGGTTGCGGCAAGAGCTGTACGCTGCGCTGCATCGCCGGTGTGGAGACGCCCGACGAGGGCAAGATCGTCGTCAACGGCGTGACCTTTTTTGACTCGGCGGCGGGCATCAACCTGTCGCCCCAGGAGCGAAAATGCGCCCTGTTGTCCCAAAACTATCAGCTGTTTCCCAACATGACGGTGGCCGATAACGTATGCGCCGGCGTAAAGGGTGCGGGCGACGCCGCCGCGCGCAAAAAGCTCGCCGAGCGCTATCTGGGCATTTTCGGTCTGGCCGATTTTGCTGACCGCTACCCCGCGCGCCTCTCGGGCGGTCAGCAGCAGCGTGTGGCGCTTGCTCGCATGGTGGCGGCGCATCCGGGCATTTTTATGTTCGACGAGCCCATGAGCGCGCTCGATTCCTATCTTAAGAGCGCCCTCGAACAGAACATGCTTGACCTGTTCGATGTCTGCAACCGTACCGTGCTCTACGTGAGCCACGACATCGACGAGGCGTGCCGCCTGTGCCAGCGCATCTGCGTGATGCATAACGGGCATGTTGAGGAGATCGGCTCTGTCGAGGACGTGGTCCGTCGCCCGCAGACGCTGGCGGCGCTGCGCCTAACGGGCTGCAAGAATACGAGCTGCGCACGCAAGGTCGGTGACGAGGAAGTTGAGGCCCTCGACTGGGGTATGACCTTTAACGTGGGTCGCGAGGTTCCCGATAATGTGGCGTACCTGGGTATTCGTGCAAGCTACTTCCATGTGGACAACCGTGCCGAGCGGGGTCGCAACAGTTACGACCTGCACGTGGCGCGCGTGAGCGATTCACGTTTTGAGCGCCTGGTGCTGCTGGACGTGCCGCGCGCCGATGCGCCCACGCGTCTGCAGTGGAAGGTCAACAAAGTGAGCCTGCCTGTCGACGAGCTACCGCAAGCAGGCGAGACGCTGCGCATGCATTTTGATGCCAGCAGGATCCATTTGGTTTGTCGATAGCGCCGGGTAATGCCGTCGGGGATATAAGCCTCGGCGGCTTCGTCTTGTCGTTCGCCGAATGAGGAATGACAAACCTTTATCAATCAAGATAATTATTTATTAAACGACGGCACACGAAGCTGTCGTACGAATGTCAACGGTGTTCGCATGGTCGACGACCGTTGATATAGTTGACCTCAACTTGTAAAGGAGGGTGCGCATATGCCGCAGACGACATACATTCGCCGCGTTGCCGCGCGTGCCCTATATATGGCTCGGAGCCGCATATGAGCAGGTATGTTCACGGCTCCGGGAGAGACGACGCACAACTAAATAATCGACCGCAAAGCAGGTTCCCTAAAATTCCGGGTTTGAGCACGGCCGGGCAATCGCCGTCCGTCGTGCATCGATACCGCTGTTATCCATTTTTGGTTCGAGAGGGGAACCGTCATGGCTGAAGAATTCGATTTCCATCCGATGTGGGAGAGCCTCGGCATGAATCTTGCCGACCACGATATGCTGCTGGGCGCCGTGGGCCAGATGTACGGGGACATGTTCCTGTCGCAGAACAACGTCCCAAGTCCACGTCCTATCTGGGTTTTGTCGCCACCAACATCCATAGCGGCCGTATTAAGGAGATGCTCGACAAGAAGGAGGCCGGCGAGGCTACCAAAATCGTCGGTTCGTTCTGCGTCTACGTGCCCGAGGAGATTGTGCTCGCCTGCGACGGCATTCCTGTTGGCCTGTGCTCGGGTGCCGATTGGGCAACCGATAAGGTTGAGGAGCACCTGCCGCGCAACACCTGTCCGCTTATCAAGAGCTTTGCCGGCTTTAAGCTGGGCGAGGTCTGCCCCTACATTGAGTCGAGTGACTTGGTGGCGGGCGAGAACACCTGCGATGGCAAGAAGAAGGCCTACGAGTTCTTTGCCACTCAAAAGAACATGTACGTCATGGATATTCCCAACGTGCACGACGAGTCGACGCTCGTGACCTGGAAGGCCGAGGTCAAGAAGTTCGCCGCCAAGATCGAGGAAGAGTGTGGCGTCAAGATTACGCCCGAGCGTCTGAAGGCCGCCATCCACGCCGTCAATGAGAAGCGTCGCGCCCTGCAGCGCCTCGCTGCCACGCGCGCTGCCGACCCGGCGCCCATCAGCGGTCTCGACAGCCTGCTGACCGTTCAGGCCGCCTTTATGGACGACACGCCGCGTCTGACCGGAGCCATCAACGATATGGCGGCTGAGTGCGAGCAGCGTGTCGAGGCCGGCGAGGGCGTGGCGTCCAAGGGGACCAAGCGTATCCTGTACACCGGCACGCCCATGGCCGTGCCCAACTGGAAGCTGTTCAACCTCATCGAGAAGGCCGGCGGCGTTGTGGTGGGCGAGGAGTCCTGCACGGGCTCGCGCTACTACAAGGATCTGGTTGACGAGTCCGGTGAGACGGTTGACGAGATGCTCGATGCCATCGCCGAGCGTTACTTCAAGATCAACTGCGCCGTCTTTACGCCCAACGACCAGCGTATGAAGGATATTGTCCAGATGGCCAAGGACCTGCATGCCGACGGCATCGTCGACGTGGCCCTGCAGTTCTGCACGCTTTACGAGATGGAGTCGTTTGTCGTTGAGAAGGCCGCCGAGGAAGCCGGCATTCCGTTTATGCACATCATGACCGACTACGCCGGCGAGGATGCAGGCCAACTGCAAACCAGGATCGAGGCTTTCTTGGAAACCATTTAGGGGTATCCGTTCCGGCGGCTTCCCCAGGCACCCGATCTTGCCGTTCAAACCGTCGCTTACGTACCAAAATACGCGGCGTTCCTCTTTCACGGCAACCTCGGGCTCCTGGGAAAGCCGTTTCCTCGGTTGGTCAAAAGGTTTGTTAAGGAGTTATATGTCGGAAAATATTGAGCAGCCGTTGCCGCGCACGTTTGAGGAGTTCAACGAGCAGCGCAAGGCGGCGTTTATTCGTGTCAAGGATTACAAGCAGGCGGGCAATCGCCTGGTCGGCTTTTTGTGCAGCTATACGCCGCTCGAGATTATCGATGCCGCGGGGGCCGCAAGTGTCGCTCTGTGCGGTACGTCCGATGAGGTGATTCCCGAGGCCGAGAAGGTGCTGCCGGCAAACCTCTGCCCGCTCATCAAGTCGACCTACGGCTTTGCCTACTCGCAAAAGTGCCCGTTTACGTACTTTAGCGACATGATCATCGGCGAGACCACCTGCGACGGCAAGAAGAAGATGTACGAGCTACTCAACGAGCTCAAGCGCACGCACATTCTGCATCTTCCGCAGGGTCGCGATCGTGCCTACGAGCGTGAGGGCTGGTACGAGGAGTGCCGTCTGCTTAAGGAGGAGCTCGAGAACTTCTACGGTATTACGATCACCGATGACGACCTGCGCGCCGCTGTCCGTCGTCGCAATCGCCTGCGTGCCGCCCAACTCGAGATGTTTGCGCTGCAGGCCAACCAGCCGGCGGCCATGAGCGGCGTCGACCTGATGAGCACCATGTTTGCCGGTACGTTCAGCTTTGATATCGAGGCCTATACGCAGCAGCTGGAGCAAAAGGTTGTCAAGCTGCGCGAGGCCTACGACGCGGGCGAGCGCCCGGTTGCGGCGGATGCCAAGCGCATTCTGATCACCGGTTGCCCGGTGGGCGGTGTGATCAACAAGATCGGTCGCACCATCGAGTCCAACGGCGGTGTGGTCGTGTGCATGGACGACTGTTCGGGCGAGCGCGCGGCGGCCATGATGGTCGACCCGGACGCGCCCGATATCCTGCGCGCCATCGCCGACCGCTATCTGGATATCAACTGCTCGGTCATGACGCCCAACGACGGTCGTATGGAGAACATGCTGACCATGTGCGAGAAGTACCATGTCGATGGCGTGGTAGAGAGCGTGCTACAGGCCTGCCACACCTTCAACGTTGAGAGCACGCGCATGCAGGAGGCCGTCGAGGGTGCGGGTATTCCGTACATGAAGATCGAGACCGACTACAGCAATGGCGACATGGGCCAGATCGAGACGCGCATCGCCGCCTTTATCGAAACCCTGTAGGTGACGGTATGTGACAAAGGGACTGGCCCTTTGTTACACGTGAGGGAGGATGCCAAGGCGCCTGAACGCGCCGCTACCTTTGATGTTTAGATTGGGAGAGAGCCATGATAGGGATCGGGATTGATATCGGGTCTACGGCGGCTAAGGCTGCTGTGGTCGACGGGGAGGGTTCGGTGGCGTGGACGTGCGTGCAGCCAACCGGGTTCTCCTCGGTCGATGCTTCCGAGCGGCTGCGCGAGGCACTGGCAGCGGCCGGCTATGACGTGGCTGCCGACGACGTGCGCGTGATCGCGACCGGCTACGGCCGTGTCGCCGTGCCCTATGCGCATAAAGTCGTTACCGAGATTACCTGCCACGGTACCGGTGCCGTGCGTCTGTTTGGCGACCATGGCACCGTGGTCGATGTGGGCGGCCAGGACACCAAGGTCATCCAGCTTAAAGGAGGCCGCGTGGCAAAGTTCGCCATGAACGACAAGTGCGCTGCCGGCACGGGGCGCTTTTTGGAGATCATGGCCGACCGCCTAGGCATTTCCCAGCAGCAGATGGCCGACCTGGCGTGTTCCGGCGAGCCCACCAAGATCAGCAGCATGTGCACCGTGTTTGCCGAAAGCGAGGTTATCAGCCTGATCGGTCGCGGTGAGCCGCGCGAGAACATTGCGCGTGGCGTGATCGACAGCGTGGTTTCGCGCGTGGCGACCATGGCCGGGCAGGCCGCGGGCGCCCCGTACTACCTGACCGGTGGCCTGTGCGAGAACGCCTTCGTGGTGGAGCGGTTGGGCGAGCTACTGGGGTCGCCGGTCACCACCTCGCCCCAGGCCCGCTTTGCCGGTGCCATTGGCGCGGCGAATCGTGCGCGGGCGCTCAATTAATGCATCCGCCGTCGGCTCGCATTCATGCGTATACTGGGAGAAAATGATTGACCGAAGAGAGGAGGTATCGATGGCTGACGATCAGATTAAGCTCACGTCTATGACTGCCGCGAGCGGTTGAGCCGCTAAGTTGGCTCCTGGAGCCCTCGCCCAGGTCCTGGGCGACTTACCCAATGTGCATAACGACAACCTGCTCGTGGGGTTCGATACCTCCGACGATGCGAGCGTCTTCCGCGTAGGGGAGAACCTGGGCCTCGTGCAGTCCATCGACTTCTTCCCGCCGATGGTCGACGACCCGTTCCTGTTTGGCCAGATCGCCGCAGCCAACTCGCTGTCGGACATCTACGCCATGGGCGGGCGGCCGAGCCATGCCATGAACCTGCTTTGCATACCCAGTTGCCTGGGCGTTGAGGTCGCCGGTCAGATTCTGGCGGGCGGCGCCGATAAGTGCGTCGAGGCGGGTTGCTCCATCGCGGGCGGCCACACCATCAACGATGACGAGCCCAAGTACGGCCTGTCCGTGAGCGGCTTTGTCACGCTCGACCGCATGCTCGCCAACAGCGGCGCGCGCGTGGGCGATGTCCTGCTGCTGACCAAGGCGATCGGCTCGGGCATCATCACCACGGCCATTAAGGGCGAGCTCATCGAGCAGGACGAGGCCGCAGCCATGTTTGACTCGATGCGCACCCTCAACGAGGCCCCGATCCGTTTGGCCGAGGGGCTCGAACTTCACGGCTGTACCGACATTACGGGCTTTGGCCTGATCGGGCATGCGTGCGAGATGGCCGAGGGCTCGGGCGTGCAGATTGAGCTTGCGTCGGGGGCGGTGCCGCTCTTTGACCAGGTGCTCGACATGGCGCGTCTGGGCATTATCCCCGCGGGCTCCTACCGCAACCAGGACTTCTTTGGCCCGCGCGTGGCTGCCGACGAGGACCTTGAGCCGGGCATGCTCGACGCGCTGTACGATCCACAGACTTCGGGCGGTTTGCTTATTGCGGCGCCCGCGGCGGATGTGGATGAGCTTGTGCATCGCCTGGATGCCGAGGGGCGCATCGCCGCCGTCGTCGGTTGTGTGTGCGAGTCGGTGCCAGGCGGTCCTGCCGTCCGCGTTGTTCGCCAGCCCACACGTTTATGTAACTGTTTACCGTTCTCTAGAACGGTTCTTTCGAAAGGAATTTGCTATGTCTACCAAGATTGAAGTCAATGCCATGGGCGATGCCTGCCCGCTGCCCGTCGTCAAGACGCTTAAGGCACTCAAACAGCTTGACGTCGAGGGCGCCGTGGTGACCTCGGTCGACAACGAGACCGCCGTCAAGAACATCTCCAAGATGGCGCAGGAGAAGGGCTGCACGGCCTCAGTCGAGAAGGTTTCTGACGCCGAGTGGCACGTGACCGTGGCGACCTCTGGTGCCGTTGCCGTGGCTGATCCCGAGCAGGATGGCGCTGCCTTCTGTGATGCCAGCGCCGGCAAGGGCAAGCTCGTCATTTCCGTCTACACCGACTGCATGGGCCGCGGCGACGACGAGCTGGGCCACAAGCTCATGAAGGCCTTCATCTTTGCCGTGACGCAGCAGGAGAAGCTGCCCGCGACCATGCTGTTCTACAACGGCGGCGCCAAGCTCACCGTCGAGGGCTCTCCGGTGCTCGACGACCTTAAGGGGCTGGCCGAGCAGGGCGTCGAGATCCTTACCTGTGGCACCTGCCTCGACCACTATGGCATTAAGGACCAGCTTGCCGTGGGCGAGGTCACGAACATGTACGTGATCGTGGAGAAGATGGAGCAGGCCGTGCGCGTCGTGCGCCCGTAGCGTATTGGTTGGAGTTGCCATGAGGGAGAAGCGCCCGGCGCTGGTCATCACGTTTCCCACCACGGCGGCCGCCATGGGGTGCGAGACCCTATGCATCGAGCGCGGCCTTCCCGGGCGAACGATTCCCGTGCCCGGGGAGGTCGCTGCCGGCTGCGGCTTGGCGTGGAAGGCGCTGCCTTCGGATGAGGAACTGCTGCGCGGCGCGCTTGCCGCAGCGGGCATTCCCACCGAGGGCTATACCGTGATTGATATGTGGGAGGTCGTGCGATGATCTACCTGGATAACGCGGCGACGACCATGCATAAGCCGCAGACGGTCATCGATGCCGTGACGCAGGCGATGTGCTCGCTCGGCAATGCCGGGCGCGGCGCCACGTCGGGTGCCCTCGATGCCGCTCGTACGATTCACGCTTGCCGTGCCAAGCTCGCACGCCTTTTGGGCTGCCCGAGGGCGGACCATGTGTGCTTTACGCTCAACTCCACCGCGGCGCTCAACACCGTTATCAATGGCGTGGTGCGCCCCGGCGACCGTGTGGTCACGACGGTGCTCGAGCACAACTCCGTGCTGCGTCCGCTCAACCGCCTGGCGGCAGAGCAGGGCGTGACCGTTGAGCATGCGGGCTGCGACGCGAACGGCGTGCTCGACTACGACGAGCTCGAGCGGTTGGTCACGCCGGGCACGCGTGCTGTGGTGGTGACGCACGCCTCCAATGTGACCGGTAACGCGGTCGACATTGCGCGCGTGGCGGCCATCGCGCATGCGGCCGGCGCGCTGTTGATCGTCGATGCCTCTCAGTCTGCCGGCACGGCGCATATCGATATGCAGGCCATGGGGCTCGACGTCGTGTGCTTTACCGGCCACAAGGGGCTCATGGGTCCGCAGGGGACCGGCGGGCTGGTCGTGGCGGAGGGCATTGACGTGGCTCCGTGGGCCATGGGCGGCACGGGTGTGCACAGCTTCGATGCACTGCAGCCGCTTGAGTGGCCCACGCGCCTTGAGGCGGGCACGCTCAACGGTCACGGCATCGCGGGACTTTCTGCCGGCCTCGACTTTATCGAGGCCCAGGGTGGGGTCGAGGCGATTGCTGCCCACGAGCGTGCGCTCGCTGATCGCTTCCTTGCCGGTGTGCGCAAGATTCCGGGGATTAAGCTCTACGGTGCGTTTGACCAACCCGCGCGCTCGGCGATCGTGTCGCTCAACGTTGGCGATATCGACTCTGCCGAGATCTCGGATGCGCTCATGCAAGGGTGGGGGATTGCGACGCGCCCCGGCGCCCATTGCGCCCCGCTCATGCACCGTGCGATGGGGACCGAGCGTCAGGGCGTCGTCCGCTTCTCGTTTGGGTATTTCAACACGGACGAGGAAGTCGACACCGCGATTGACGCTTTGCACGATTTAGCCTGCTAGAGCGTATATACTTGCGGGACGGGTGTTTTTGCCCGTCCCGTTTTTGTTTCGACCCGAAAGGTGGTCCCATGGCTTCATCCGCCCCGCGCGGTCTGCGCTCCGACCATGTCGTCACCGTCGGCATCGCCCTGTTCTCGATGCTCTTTGGCGCCGGCAACCTCATTATTCCGCCGCTGTTGGCGCTGCAGGCGGGTTCTGCCACGCCGGTCGCCATGTTTGGCTTTCTGATTGCCGCCATCGGCCTGCCCGTCATGGGTTTTATCGCCGTGGCGCTTGCCGGAACGGCGCGCGAGCTTGCCGGCCGCGTGCACCCCAAGTTCGGCGAGTTCTTTGTCGCGGCGGTGTATCTGGCCATCGGCCCGTGCCTGGCCATTCCGCGCACAAGCTCTACGGCCTTCGAAATGCTGGTGCCGCTGCTACCCGAGGGTGTTTCGCTCGGCACGGCTCGCCTGGTGTTTGCCATCGGGTTCTTCGTAGTCGCGTTTGCGCTCACGCTGCGCCCGGGCGTCATCACTCGCGTGCTCGGTCGCATTACGGGACCCGCGCTCATTGCGCTCATCGTGCTAGTCGTGGGTGCTGCCGTGATCTCGCCGCTGGGACCGGCTGCCGCGCCTCAGGCTCCCTACGATGCAGGCGCCGCCGTGCAGGGCTTTCTGACCGGCTACCAGACCATGGACCTGCTCGCGTCGCTCGCCTTTGGCATCATCATCGCCGAGACCATCCACGAGTTGGGTGTTACCGATGACAAGCGCGTGGCCTTTGAGATTTCGCGTTCCGGTGTGATCGCCGGCGTGCTCATGGCCATCATCTACTGCGGCTTGGGCCTTGCCGGTATGCAGCTCGGCACCGTGATGCCCGATGCTACCAACGGCGCCGCCATCCTCGCCCGCTCTGCCTCCATGCACTTTGGTCTTGTCGGCACGGTCGTGGTCTTTGCGATCTTTTTCCTCGCCTGCATGAACGTGTGCATCGGCCTCATCAGTTGCTGCTCGCGTTACTTCTGCGAGACGTATGTGGTCGAAGGGGGAGCGGAGGCTTCCGAGGAGGCTATGCGCCGTCCCTTTGCGATTCTCGCCTTTGTGTTCGCAGCGTTTTCGTGCGTACTTTCCAACGTGGGCCTCGACGTGATCCTTATGTTCTCGGTGCCCATGCTCAACGCCCTGTACCCCGTTGCCATTGTGCTGGTGCTTATGGGCCTGGTCCACGGCTTTTGCGACGCTCATCCGCAGGTGTGGGTCTGGGTCGGCGGCGTCGTTGCTGTGCAGAGTGTGATCACCTCGGTCCGCGATGCGTTCTTTGCGGGCACGTGGCTGCCGTTTGATGCACTACCCCTGGCAGGCATCGGTGCCGCGTGGGCGCCGGTCGCCGTAGTTGCCTTTTTGATCGGTCTGCTCCACAGCAAGTTTGTCGCACATTCGAGGAGCTAGGGTTTCTGCGCTTGCACAGGCGGGAAGTCTCCCCTATAATTTCCTTCGCTTTGGGACACGCAAGGTTTAGACCTTAGCTGCTCAACACCTTCGGGACGTGGCGCAGTTTGGTAGCGCGCCTGCTTTGGGAGCAGGATGTCGCAGGTTCAAATCCTGTCGTCCCGACCATATCTTGCGGGCGTAGTTCAATGGTAGAACCCCAGCCTTCCAAGCTGATGACGCGGGTTCGATTCCCGTCGCCCGCTCCATAGGATAGTTTTAACGGCTTTGGCTCCATTTGGTGCCAGAGCCGTTTTCATAAGCGTGTCGGGCGACGGGAATCGAACCCGTCAGGGTGCGGAGCTGAGAAAATGCGTGAGCATTTTCCAGCGCAGCACGCAAGGGCCGAAGGCCCGCAGCGAAACAAGGATTTGCGAAGCAAATCCTTGGACTTCCCGTCACCCGCTCCAAGCTATATAATCGCAGGCCAATATGCTAATTTGGCTCGCGTTTATTTTTATACCGTCCGACCTCGCGGGGCAAATGAACCAGGAGCGTTTGTCCCGAATCGTAAGAAAGAAGTGATTTCCATGGCACAGAGCAAGGCGGAATACCCCACCTCCGATTGCCTGGCGCCCGCCGCGACCGAGGCGAAGACCGAGGCCGCAGGCGTTACCAAGGCCAACTTGCCGGTCTCGAAGGCCTTTTTGCTTGCCATGTTTGCCGGCGCGTTCATCGCCTTTGGCGGCCTGTTCTTCACGGTCTTTCTGAGCGATGCGTCTCTTGGTTGGGGCGCCCAGCGCTTTGTGGGCGGCCTTGCTTTTTGCCTGGGGCTGGTGCTCGTGCTTATTTGCGGCGCGGAGCTGTTTACCGGCAACGCGCTTATGGCATGCGCGCTTAAGAGCAACAAGATCACGCTCATCCAGATGCTCAGGGCTTGGGCGATTGTGTGGATCGGCAACTTTGTCGGCGCCCTGTTCGTTGTCTTTTTGGTTTACATGGCAGCTATCTACAAGCTCAACGGCGAAGCCGTTGCCAACACCATGGTGAGCGTCGCCGCCGGTAAGGTTACGATCGACGCCGTCACCATCTTCTTCCGCGGCATTCTGTGCAACATCTTTGTGTGCCTGGCCGTATGGATCGGTACCGCCGGCAAGACCGTGGTCGATAAGGTCGTGGGCATTCTGCTGCCCATTGCCGCCTTTGTGGCCTGCGGTTTTGAGCACTGCGTTGCCAACATGTACTTTTTGCCTATGGGCATTTTGATGCACTCCTGCGGCTATGGAGCCGATGTCGCCGGCGCCGATGCCCTCAACGCTGCCGGGTTGGCGCTCAACCTTACGGTCGCCACGCTGGGCAATATCGTGGGTGGCGCCCTGATCGTGGCGCTGGGCTACTGGTTTATCTATGCTAACAGGGAGGCCTAAGGACCCAAGCCATAACCGACCAAAGAGGGACAGGTTTATTTGGCAGGTTTTGGACGAGGCGCTTCGACGTCTTGTCACGAGCTGCCATAATGGACCTGTCCCTTTTGCGTGCGCGCCGGTATTTTTTTGCCCGATGACGATCGCGGGGGACCAGCTTTTTATTGAACATGTCGAAAGGCTTTTCATGAGCGACTGCGAATCCATGTCTGCCGAGGTGCGCGGCCGCCTGCGTTCCATTCCCGCCGTTCACGAGCTGCTTGCCGAGTGGCCGGTCATGAAGGCTGCTGGCGATGCAGGCGACACGATGGTACGCGAGGCGATTGACGCCGAGCTCGATGCCGAGCGCGCGGCGATTCGCTCCGGCGCCCCTGCAAGGAACAAGCGCGAGCTCGCCTTGGCAATTGAGCAGCGGACCCATCGCCTGTCGCTGCCGACCCTGCGCCCTGCCGTCAACGCGACGGGCGTTGTGATTCACACCAATCTGGGCCGCGCTCCGCTCGCTCCCGCGGCGGTGCAGGCGGTGACCGATGTCGCCCGAGGCTACAGCACGCTTGAGTATGACGTCTCAACCTGCGCTCGCGGGGGCCGCAAAGAGCATGCCGCGCGTCTGCTGCGCACGCTCACGGGGGCGCAGGACGCCTTAGTTGTCAACAACAATGCCGCCGCGGTGCTGTTGGTGCTTGCCGCGCACGCGGCTGGCAAAGAGGTCATCGTGAGCCGCGGCGAGCTTGTCGAGGTGGGCGGCAGCTTCCGCATCCCCGACATCATGGCGGCTTCGGGTGCCAAGCTTGTCGAGGTTGGCTCTACCAACCGCACACATCTGGATGATTATCGAAACGCCATCACGCCCAACACGGCGATGATCCTCAAAGTCCATCCTTCCAACTACCGTATCGAGGGCTTCCACGAGGAGGTTTCCGTGGCGGAGCTTTCTGCGCTGGCGCATGAACATGGCCTGTTGCTTTACGAGGACCAAGGCTCAGGCGCTTTGCTTGCAGATGGGGTACTCGCCGATGCGGGGGAGAGGCCCACGTCCGTGTCTCTTGGCGCCGGCGTTGACGTCGTCTCGTGCTCGGGCGACAAACTGCTCGGTGCTTCGCAGGCGGGCATCATCCTTGGCAACGCTCAGGCAATTGCCGCCTGCGCCTCTCATCCGCTTATGCGCGCGCTTCGCCCCGGTAAGCTCACGCTCGCGGCGCTCGAGGCCACCCTGCGTCTGTATGTGGCCGGTCCCGATACGGCACATCGTGAGATCCCGGTGCTCAACATGCTTTCCGGCGCGCCGGCTCCGCTTGATCGTCAGGCCAAGCGCCTGCACGACCGCATGCTGCGCAAGCTTCGCGACTCTCAGTTCGAGGAGGCGGTGGAGCTGCAGGTTGTCGAGGGCGCCTCTGCCCCGGGCGGCGGGTCGCTGCCGACCGTCGAGCTCCCAACTTTTTGCGTTGCCGTTTGCCCCGTCGATGGGCGCCTGTCCGCCGATGGCCTAAAGCGCGCTATGGTACAGGAGCCCGATACGCCGGTCGTGACGCGCGTGCAGCATGGCCAGGTACTGTTTGACGTTCGCACGCTTTTGCACGATACCGACCTTGATCTGTGCGCGTCCGCGTTGGCCGATGCCGTGCGGGCGGGTTTGCATCGATGAGTGCGCGCGAGTTTGTTGAATGTCCCGTTGTCGTTGGAACGGCAGGACACGTCGACCACGGAAAGTCGGTCCTTATCGAGGCGCTGACCGGCAAAAATCCCGACCGTCTGGAGGTCGAGCGACGCCGAGGCATGACCACGGAGCTCGGTTTTGGCGAGCTCGAGCTTCCCGGCGGCAAGCTTGTCGGCTTGGTCGATGTGCCCGGGCACGCGCACTATCTGCGCGCCATGGTGCAGGGCGCCACCGGCGTGGACGTTGCGTTGCTGGTTGTTTCTGCCGTTGAGGGCGTGATGCCGCAGACCCGCGAGCACGTTCACGTGCTGGAGCTGTTGGGCGTGAGACACCTCGTGGTGGCGCTCACGATGCGCGATCTGGCCGATGACGAGACGGCGGAGCTCGCCGAGCTCGACGTGATGGACTTCCTCAGCGATACCGTCTTTGCCGATGCGCCCGTGGTGCCTGTTTCCTCGCGCACGGGCGTGGGCATCGAGGACGTTCGCCTTGCCCTCGATGCCGTCATCGACTCTTTCCTGGCCGATGCCGCATCCCGCCCGGTGCGCCCCGGTCTGGCCCCGCGCCTGCCCATCGACCGCTGCTTCACCATCAAGGGATCCGGGACGGTCGTCACGGGCACACTTCACGATGCTCCCGTAGCGGTGGGCGACGAGCTCGTCTCGAGTCCCGCGGGCGTGCGCTGCCGCGTGCGTGCGATTCAGGTGCACGGCGATACCCCTCGGGCGTTGCCCGGACAGCGCGCGGCGCTCAACATCGTGGGCGACGGTGCGGGCGACCTTCCGCGTGGCGAGGTCCTCTGCGGGTCTGGTGCTGAGGGCTCGACGCTCAGGCTCATCGCCCGCTTCACGTATCTGGGGCGCGAGGGCACCAAGCCCGCGCCCTTCGAGTCCGGTACGCGCGTTCATGTGATGGCGGGTACGGCGGAGGTCCTTGGCCGTATCATGCTCATGGAGGGCGAGGGGCCCATTGAGGCTGGCGAGACCCGCATCGTGCAGGTCCGTCTGGAGGAGCGCCTTCTCGTGCGATCGGGCGACGGCCTCATTGTGCTCGCGTTCTCGCCGGTGGTGCTCATCGGCGGCGGTCGTGTTCTTCTTTCGCGGTGCCGCCGCTCGCGCGTCCTCTCCGCGGGCGAGTGCGCGCTGCTCGGGGCCCTGGATGCCGACGACCGCGCCGCCGCCGTTGCCGCATGGTTGGGGCTGCAGCGCCTGCCTGTGCCTGCCGCGGCCGCAGCCCGTGCTCTCGATCTTTCGGGTGCCGAGGCGGCTGCGCTCCTGCACGGGGCGGTTTCCTCGGGTGACGCCGTGGCGCTTCATGCCGAGCGCTCGACCGAGGAGCTCTATGCCGCCCCCGCTGTGCTCGATGCCGCCCTCGCCACGCTCTCCGTCACGCTGGCCGCCATGCACGGGGCCGCGCCCAAGCAGACGGGTTTCACGCCGGGCGAGGTCGCCCATGCCGCCTGGCCGACAGCGGGCGAAGACGTCGCGTCCGCGCTCGTTCTCGAGGGCTGTGCGCGCGGCGTGTGCACCGTCGACGGTGCCGAGGTGTTCGACCCGCACTCTGCCGCTGCGGCGATACGTGTGGTGCGCGAGGCGAGCCAGCGCATCGTGGCCGCCCTCGACGAGGCGGGTCTCGGTGCGGCGACGCTGTCCGAGGTGGGTGAGCGTCTACAGCTCGATCGCGACACCATGACGCGTGCCCTGCGCGAGCTTTCGCTCAAGCGCGCGATCGTTAAGATCGAACGCGACGTTGCCTTGTCTGCCGCCGCCGAGGCCCATGCACGTGAGGTCGTCGCCGCGGCTATCGAGGCCGACGGCGGCGCTGCCACGACGAGCGTGCTGCGCGAGGCCCTAGGCGTGTCACGCAAGCGCGCCATTAGCATCTTGGAGCACCTGGATGCTGTGCGCTTTACAGCGCTCGACAAGGAGGCCGGCGGCCTGAGGTCCCTGCGCTAGATCGGCTGCTCGGTTTGGTAAAATACCGCCGCACTTGGGAACGGATGGGCTCCGGTGGGCTCCGCGGTCCTCAAAACCGTTGCGAGGCGTGCAAAACGTCTTGGATGTGTTCGATTCACATACGTTCCCGCCAACGCATCCTGCCAACCACCACAAAGGTGCCTGTCCTCTTTGTGGTGGTATGGACCACGTGGACGAAACAGCTTCGAAACACGCGATTTGTGCGTCGGGCTCTCAAAAACGCTTCTACCTGCATCGTAATCAAAACGAAACATCTGCTCGTCGGCTTTTGCGAAACTTTCCCGCAACAGTGCGATATTATCCATACTCGATAAAGCTCGCGGCGTATGGGTCGCCGCGAACGACACCTTTCTTTTCCATCAATTGGAGGAAGCATGAGCTACACGCAGAAAGTTCTCGACGAGCTCAAGGCCCGCTATCCCGAGCAGCCTGAGTTCATCCAGGCCGCGACCGAGATCCTCGGTACCATCCAGCCGGCGCTCGACGCCCACCCCGAGTACGAGGAGGCCGCCCTGCTTGAGCGCCTCGTCGAGCCCGAGCGCATCGTTATGTTCCGTGTCCCCTGGGTCGACGACCAGGGCAAGGTTCAGGTCAACCGCGGTTATCGCGTCGAGTTCAACTCTGCCATTGGACCCTACAAGGGCGGCCTGCGCTTTAACCCGACGGTCACCCTGGGCATGCTCAAGTTCCTGGGCCTGGAGCAGATCCTCAAGAACAGCCTGACCACCCTTCCCATGGGCGGCGGCAAGGGCGGCTCCGACTTTGACCCCAAGGGCAAGTCCAACAACGAGATCATGCATTTCTGCCAGTCCTTCATGACCGAGCTCTATCGCCACATCGGCCCCAACACCGACGTTCCCGCCGGCGACCTGGGCGTTGGCGGCCGCGAGGTCGCCTACATGTTCGGTCAGTACAAGCGCCTGACCAACGAGTGGACCGGCGTCCTCACCGGCAAGGGCCTCTCCTTTGGCGGCTCGCTCGCCCGTACCGAGGCCACCGGCTACGGTCTGGTCTACTTTGTGGACGAGTACCTCAAGAGCCGCGGGGACTCCTTCGAAGGCAAGAACGTCGTCATTCACGGCTCCGGTAACGTCGCTATCTACGCGGTCCAGAAGGTCGCCCAGCTCGGCGGCAAGGTGCTGGCCTGCTCCGACACCCACGGCTGGGTCGAGGATCCCGACGGCATCGACTACACCGTGCTCGAGCATGTCTACAACAAGAAGCGCTCCGGCCACGACAAGGGCGTCACGCTCGCTATGTACGTTGACGAGAAGCCCAACGCCGTGTGGCACGAGGGCGACGGCCGTGGCGTGTGGCAGCTGCCCTGCGACATCGCGCTGCCCTGCGCTCGCGAGAACACGCTGCTGCTCGAGGACGCCCAGGCGCTCGTCGCCAACGGCTGCAAGGTGGTCGGCGAGGGCGCGAACATGCCCACGACCATCGAGGCCACGACCTACTTCCAGGAGAATGGCGTCGCCTTTATGCCCGGCAAGGCTGCCAACGCCGGCGGCGTGCTCGTGTCCGGCCTGGAGATGAGCCAGAATGCCGAGCACCTGTCCTGGACCTTCGAGGAGGTCGACGGCAAGCTCGAGCAGCTCATGCGCGGCATGTTCCACAACGTGGACGACACCGCCAAGGAGTACGGCGAGGAGGGCAACTTCGTCATGGGTGCCAACATCGCCGGCTTCCTGAAGGTCGCCGACGCCATGCTCGCCCAGGGCGTCTGCTAAACCCTGCTTGAAATGGCATTTGACGAGGCTCTCGGCTCAACGCCGGGAGCCTTTTTTGATCCGCATGCGACGGAGGAAAACGGATCATTTCCCTCGGCCCTCTGCCGGCCGCCCCATAAGTTGCGGTGAAATACGGACTGTTGGGCGCCCTAAGCCCGACAAACAGTCCGTATTTCACCGCAAGTTATGGATGGGAGGGAGGTTTTTGTGCTGTGGAAGGTTGAGGCCCCTCGTTTGGTACACTTAAAAGTACTGGACAAGTGAAGAGATGGGGGAGAACGTGCTCAAGTTCGGTACCTACGTCCGTGTTGGAAACGCGGCCGAAGCCTATGAGCTCTTGCAGAAGAACCGCAACAACAAGATTGTTGGCGGCGGCATCTGGATGCGCCTGGGTTCGCGTCGTGTGGCGACGGCGATTGACCTTTCGGCCTGCGGACTCGATCAGATCGAGGAGACCGAGACCGAGTTTCGCATCGGTGCCATGTGCACCCTGCGCCAGCTCGAGCGCCATGCCGAGCTCAACGCGCTTGTCAACAATGTCTTCGAGTTCGCCGTTCACGATATCTTGGGCGTGCAGCTGCGCAATACCGCCACGGTGGGCGGCAGCATCTACGGCCGCTTTGGCTTCTCGGACGTGCTCTCGGCATTCCTGGCGCTCGATTCGTATGTTGAGCTGACGGGTGCCGGCCGTGTGCCGCTCGCCGAGTTCGTGGACATGGGCTATGTGCGCGACGTGATCGAGCATGTCGTGGTCGTCAAGCACGATTACCGCGCCAGCTATGAGGCCGTGCGCAAGGCCGCGACCGACTTCCCCTCTTTAAACGTCACCGCCGCCTGGTGGGACAACAGCTGGCATGTCACCGTGGGCGCCCGCCCGCTGTGCGCGACCCTGCTGCAGGGCGAGGCATGTGGCCTTACCGGCGAGCAGCCTTCTGAGGACGAGCTTCGCGCCCTGGCCGCGTCCGTACGCGCGCTGAGCTATGGCACCAACATGTGGGGCTCGGCCGACTACCGCCGTCGCATCTCGGCACCGCTCGCCGTCCAGGCCGTGCGCCGCGCCGCCGGCATCGAGCTTTCGGCCTCGCTTGCCCGCGAGCTCGAGACCGTGCAGATTCCTAAGTTTGCCACGGACGAGTATTCCTGCCGCCGCGTGCCCGGCGTCGATTCTAGCGAGGTGCGCTAATGGCTGCCAAACTCATCGATCTTTCCTTTACGCTCAACGGCCGCAAGGTCAAGGTTCAGATTGCCCCCGACACCATGCTCTTTGCGCTGTTGCGCGAGCAGGGCTGCGCGTCGGTGCGCTGCGCCTGCGAGACCACCAACTGCGGTCTGTGCACGGTGTGGCTCGACGGCGACCCGGTTCTGAGCTGCTCGGTTCCCGCCGCCCGTGTTGAGGGCCATACCATCACCACGCTTGAGGGCCTTAAGGCCGAGTCCGAGGCACTGGCCCGTGCGATGGCTGCCGAAGGCGCCGAGCAGTGCGGTTTTTGCGCTCCCGGCCTCATTATGAACGTACTGGCGCTTGCCCGCGCTGCTAAGGAGGACCCAAGCCTCGTTGCCACGCGCGAGGAGCTGTCGCGCCAGCTCGCCGGCAACCTCTGCCGTTGCAGCGGCTACGAGAGCCAGCTACGCGCCATCGTGCGCTTCCTTACCGAGTCCGGCGTGCAGGTGGGCTTCGAGATGCCCGAGCTGCCGGTCAACGACACCAGCTGCGACGGGGTCTCCTACAAGCAGATTACCCACAAGCAGCCCAAGAAGGACTCGAAGGCCCTGCTCGAGGGCCGTCCCGTCTACACGGGCGACCTGGTGCCCGCCGGCGCGCTCATCGTTAAGCTCAAGCGCAGCCCGTACGCCCGCGCCAAGATCCGCTCCATCGATACGTCGCGCGCCCTGAAGGTGCCCGGCGTCGTGGGCGTTTATACCTACGAGGACGTGCCCAAGCGCCGCTTTACCATTGCCGGTCAGAGCTATCCGCAGCCGAGTCCCTACGACCGCCTGATTCTCGAGAACCTCGTCCGTTACCAAAACGAAGAGGTGGCGATCGTCGCCGCCGAGACCGAGGAGGCCGCTGACAAGGCGCTCAAGCTCATCAAGGTCGACTACGAGGTGCTCGAGCCCCTGCTCGACTTTACCCAGGCACTCGATAACGACATCGTGGTCCACCCTGAGGGCGACGTGACCTTTATGTTCCCGCAGGGCGGCGACGTTGCTCGCAACCTGGTGTGCAGCGGCACGAGCGACTTTGGCGACCTTGACGAGGCCTTCGCCCAGAGCGATATCGTCTTTGAGCGCACCTACACCAGCCAGGCCACGCAGACCGCGCCCATGGAGACTTTCCGCGCCTTCGCGACGACCGACGCGTTTGGGCGCATCTCGGTGACCACCTCTACGCAGGTGCCCTTCCACGTGCGCCGCATGGTCGCTCAGTCGCTCGATATTCCGCAGTCGCAGGTGCAGGTCATTAAACCGCGCATCGGCGGAGGCTTTGGCTCCAAGCAGACGGGCTGCTGCGAGATCTTCGTGGCGTTCGTCACCCAGCAGACTGGCCGTCCGAGCTATTGCTGCTATACCCGCGAGGAGACCATCACCGCGGGCAACTCGCGCCACCAGATGCAGATGACCGTCAAGCTGGGCGCCATGAACGACGGCACCATCACGGCCATCGACCTGCACACGCTGTCCAACGCCGGTGCGTACGGCGAGCACGCCACCACGACGATCGGCCTTTCGGGCCACAAGAGCCTGCCCATCTACAACCATGTGAAGGCGAGCCGCTTTAGGTGGGATGCCGTCTACACCAACACCAACCGCGGCGGCGCGTATCGCGGCTACGGTGCCACCCAGGGCCAGTTTGCCGTGGAGAGCGCCGTCAACGAGCTCGCCGACATGCTGCACATGGACCCCGCCGACCTGCGCCTTAAGAACATCGTGCGCGAGGGCGAGATTATGCCGCAGTACTACAACGAGAAGCTCAACGCCTGCGCACTCGACCGCTGCCTGCTGCGCGCGATGGATATGATCGGCTGGCGCGACAAGCCGCTGGCCGTGGACCTGGGCGACCGCGTGCGTGCTCTGGGTTGTGCGCTCACCATGCAGGGCTCGGGCATTTCCAACGTGGATATCGCCGGCATCGACATGCGCCTGGAAGAGGACGGCTTCATTACCATCGGCACCGGCGCCACCGATAACGGCATGGGCGTCGACACGATCCTAGCGCAGATTGCCGCCGAGGAGCTGGGCGTGGAGAGCTCGCTCATCGTGGTGCGCGGCGTGGATACCGACGTGTCACCGTTCGACGCCGGCTCGTACGCGAGCTCCGGTACCTACGTGACGGGCCTTGCCGCCAAGAACGCCGCAAGCGAGCTGTGCGAGAAGATTTGCGCCAAGGCCGCCCAGATGTGGGACGTTGACGCCGCCGACGTGGTCTTCGACGGCCAGTACGTGCGCCTGTCCGACGAGCGCGCCGCTCGCGAGCGCGGTCGCTACCTTACGCTGCGCGACTTTGCCAACCTGTGTGTCAAGAACATAGAAGGTGGCGACGCACTGACCTCGCACGCCTCTGCCTGTCTGCCCGTTTCGCCCCCGCCGTTTATGGCCGGCATTGCCGAGGTCGAGGTCGACAAGGCCACCGGCAAGGTGACCGTGGTGGACTACGCGGCGGCTGTGGACTGCGGTACCGTGATCAACGAGGCGCTCGCGCGCGTCCAGGCCGAGGGCGGCATTGCCCAGGGTATCGGCCACGCGCTCTACGAGATTGTCGAGCACGATGACCGCGGCCGCCTGCGCACCGGTAACTTCATGAGCTACAAGCTGCCCACGCGCCTGGATATCGGCAGCATTCGCGTGGCCTTTGAGCCGAGCTACGAGCCGACGGGTCCGTTTGGTGCCAAGTCGATCGGCGAGGTCGTCATCAACACGCCGCTCGCCGCCGTGGCCTCGGCCGTCGCGCACGCCACCGGCCACCAGGTCCGCTCGCTGCCGATCACGCCGGAGAAAGCGCTGCTGGGGGAGTAGGCGAGGCGCGGCTGTCGCCGCTCTTTGACAAGCCCGGAGAAACTGCAGCCCACTTTTCGACCGAATTGTGGGCTGCGGGGTAGCTAATTTGGGACGGGGCTTTTTTAGCTACCCCGCTTGTGGGGGTAGCTAAAAAAGCCCCGTCCCAAATTAGCTACCCTGTTCCGCTGTAACTCGTGGTGAGGTCGTGAGCTGAAAACGTGTGCGTGCGCTTCTCGTTCGTATCTGCTATCATTCCTAGTCTGTGCGCTCATGCGGGCGTGGCGGAATTGGTAGACGCGCCAGATTTAGGTTCTGGTGGGATTCCCGTGAAGGTTCGAGTCCTTTCGCCCGCACCATCGCACCTGCGTCGGCTCCCGCCGTCGCGACTCTTTGTTGCATAAAGGTACCAGCACCTCAGATAAGCTGGGCAGTATGAGGAGGAACGTGTTGAACATCACCGCTTCTGACGTCAAGGACGCCAAGCTCACCGCTACGGTCACCATCCCGGCCGCTGACGTCGACGCCGCGATCAAGAAGGCCTATAAGGACACCGCCAAGAAGTACCGCTTCCCGGGCTTCCGCGCCGGCAAGGCTCCCCGTCCGGTCATCGACTCCGCACTTGGCGCCGAGGCTACCCTTGCTCAGGCCACCAACGACCTGATCGCCGCCAACGAGCCCGCCGTCCTCAACGAGCTGGACATCGTCCCCACCAAGAACGGTGACTACAAGGAGCTCGACCTCGCCAAGGATCACGAGGACTACACCTACACCGTCGAGTTCTCCCTGCGTCCTGCTGCCGAGCTCTCCTCCTTCGACGCCGTCGAGATCGAGATGCCGCCCGCGGAGGTCACCGAGTCCGAGATCAACAATCAGGTCGAGATGCTTCTCAACTACCGTGCCACCTTCGAGGACGTCGAGGGCCGCGCTGTCGAGTCCGAGGACTACGTCACCGTCGACCTCAAGGCCGTCGAGAACGCCGACAACTTTGCCGCCGAGGGCCGCATGCTCATCGCCGGCAGCGACAGCAATCCCAAGGAGTTCAACGAGGCCCTGATCGGCGCCAACGTTGACGATGTCAAGTCCGTCACCTGGACCGACGAGGCCGAGGAGGGCGAGGAGGCCGAGACCCACACCGTCGAGGTCACCGTCAAGGGCATCAAGGTCCGCAACACCCCCGAGCTCACCGACGAGCTCGTCAAGTCCGACTTCGGCTTCGACAGCATCGACGCCATGCGCGACGCCATCAAGATCGAGATCGAGCAGGACAAGGCTTCCCGCCTCCCGGCCGAGAAGGAGAACCGTTGCGTCTCCGCTCTCGCCGAGCGCCTGCAGCTTGAGGAGATGGACGCCGACTACGAGCAGTCCGTCTTTGAGGAGCTTGGCCAGAACTTCCTGTCCAACCTCGCTGCCCGCGGCATGACCCTGGACACCTGGCTGCCCGCTTCCGGCCTGACCATGGAGCAGTTCATCGGCGACCTGCACAAGCAGGCCAACGACGTTGCCCGTGAGTCCCTGGCTCTTGACGCCCTCGCCCGTGAGCTCAAGATCGAGGTCACCGAGGACGACATCAACGCCGAGTTCGAGAAGGCCGGCGTCAAGGACGTCGAGGCTTCCAAGGCCGAGTTCATCGCCGACGGCCGTATGCCTGCCGTTCGCGAGTCCATCCGTCGCTCCAAGGCCGTCGATCACCTGGTCGAGAACGCCAAGGTGACTGAGGTCGACGAGACCGCCAAGGACGCCGAGTAATTCTCGCCACCTTGCCCGCGAGCGCATGTATGTGCCCGTGATGGGGTAAAGTTAATAGCCGGTTATCCGGTTGCTTCGTACGGTGCCAGCCAATGCATAGCATGCGGGCACCGTACGTTTATCTAGAACCAATTTGGTCCGCAAGAGAGAAATGGAGATGCGTATGATCGCTAAGTTCGATTCCGCCCTCGTGCCATACGTTATCGAGCAGACGCCGCGCGGCGAGCGCAGCTACGATATCTATTCGCGCCTGCTCAACGACCGCATCATCTTCTTGGGCGAGGAGATCAACTCCGTCAGCGCCAACCTGGTCGTTGCCCAGCTGCTGCATCTTGAGAGCCAGGATGCCGAGAAGGATATCTCGCTCTACATCAATTCGCCCGGCGGCGAGGTTTACTCCGGCCTGGCGATTCTTGACACCATGAACTTTATCAAGCCGCAGGTTTCCACCATCTGCGTCGGTATGGCCGCGTCCATGGCCGCCGTGCTGCTTTCGGCCGGCGCCAAGGGCAAGCGCTTCTGCCTGCCGCACTCCAAGGTCATGATTCACCAGCCCAGCGGTGGTGCCCAGGGCCAGCAGACCGAGATTGAGATTGTGGCCGAGGAGATCAAGAAGACCCGTCGCGAGCTCAACCAGATCCTGTCCGACGCGTCGGGCCAGCCCATCGAGAAGGTCCAGGCCGATACCGAGCGCGACAACTACCTGACCGCTGCCGAGGCCCTCGACTACGGCCTGATCGACCGTATCGTCACCTCGCGAGATCTCGCCGCGAAGGATGCCTAGGATGGCAGGTAACATGCAGGACAACTTTGACGAGAACGGCAATCCCATCCGCTGCTCCTTCTGCGGAAAAGAGCAGGGCCAGGTCCGTCGCCTCGTAAAGGGCCCGACCAACATCTTTATCTGTGACGAGTGCGTCGCCGCCTGTTCCGAGATTCTGGAGGAGTCGCTGGCTTCGGACTTTATGGACGCTGCCCGCAACGGCAAGCTGCCGGGCTTCCTCAACGACCACGGCCAGGCTGCATCCCGGCCCCCCGTGGATCCCGAGGCCGAGGGCTTTGAGCTCGAGGACGACCGCCAGGTCATCACGCACGTGCCGACGCCGCACGAGATCTATGACGAGCTTTCGGCCTATGTTATGGGCCAGGAGGACGCCAAGCGCGCCATGTCGGTGGCCGTGTACAACCACTATCGCCGCGTGATCGAGGGCGGCGCCGCGGTATCTGCCCTTGACGACGGCATGGGCTCGCAGTTCGACGACGATATGGACGAGGTGGAGCTCGCCAAGTCCAACATCCTGCTGCTCGGTCCCACCGGTACCGGTAAGACCCTGCTCGCCCAGACGCTCGCGCGCATCCTCGAGGTGCCGTTTGCCATCGCCGACGCCACCGCGCTCACCGAGGCTGGCTACGTGGGCGAGGATGTGGAGAACATCCTGCTCAAGCTCATCAATGCTGCCGATGGCGATATCGAGCGCGCGCAGGTGGGCATCATCTACGTGGACGAGATCGACAAGATCGCCCGCAAGGCAGAGAACCTCTCCATTACCCGCGATGTCTCGGGCGAGGGTGTTCAGCAGGCGCTGCTTAAGATTCTTGAGGGCACGGTGGCAAGCGTTCCGCCCACTGGCGGCCGCAAGCATCCCCAGCAGGAGCTGCTGCAGATTGACACGACCAACATCCTGTTCATCTGCGGCGGTGCCTTTGTGGGTCTGGATAAGATCATCGCCGACCGCGTGGGCAACAAGGGCGTAGGTTTTAACTCCGAGATCGCAGGCCCCACCTCGGTCGACGAGAACGATCTGCTGCGCCAGGTGCTCCCGCAGGACCTCAACGCCTTTGGCATGATCCCCGAGTTCGTGGGCCGTACGCCCGTCGTCACCCAGACGCAGGCGCTTGACGAGGACGACCTGGTATCGATTCTGACCGAGCCCAAGAACGCCGTGGTGCGCCAGTACCGTAAGATGTTCCAGCTCGAGGACGTCGATCTTGAGTTTGAGGACGCGGCCCTGCACGAGATCGCCCGCATGGCGCTCGCCCGCAAGACCGGCGCCCGCGGCCTGCGCGCCATCTGCGAGGACGTGCTGCAGCAGACGATGTTCGACCTCCCTAGCGAGGAAGGGGTAGCCAAGGTCGTCGTAACCGAAGCTGCCGTAAAGGGCGAAGAACAGCCCCAACGCATCTACGGGTAAACCTGCCAAAAACGTGCTTACAAATAGCCTCCGACCATCCGCGGTCGGAGGCTATTTTATATATACGCAATAACCCCAACTACCTGTGTTATTCTGTGTGTTTGTTTAAGCCTCAGCGAAGTCATATCAGACTGAAGTAATCGATACCTAAGGGGAGGAATGCAGACCCTAGCGGGCCTGCATTCCTCCCCGGCGGGACAGGGAGAGATATATGGAAGAAATGCCCAAGAATTACGATCCGTCGACCAACGAGCCGGCGATCCTGCAGAAGTGGCTCGACGGCGGCTACTACAAGCGCCGTGAGGGCGTGGGCGACTGCACCGTCACCATTCCGCCTCCCAACGTGACCGGCAAGCTCCACATGGGTCACGCTACCGACGACTCCATTCAAGACGCCATCGTCCGTATGGCCCGCATGCGCGGCAAGTCCACGCGCTGGGTGCTCGGCACCGACCACGCCGGTATCGCCACGCAGACCAAGGTCGACAAGAAGCTCAAGAGCGAGGGCATCAGCCGCCTGGAGATTGGTCGCGATAAGTTTGTCGACGCCTGCTGGGACTGGACCCACGAGTACGGCGGCATCATCGTCGAGCAGATCAAGCGCATGGGCTGCTCCGTCGACTTCGATAACGAGCGCTTCACCATGGACGAGGATTACGCCCAGGCCGTGCGTAAGGTCTTCTGCGACTGGTACCACGACGGCCTGATTTACCGTGGCAAGCGCATCGTCAACTGGTGCCCCAACTGCACCACCGCCATCTCGGACGACGAGGCCGAGTACAAGGACGAGAAGGGCCACCTGTGGCACCTGCGCTACCCGCTGACCGAGCCGGTCAACGGCCAGGACTACATCGTCGTCGCCACCACGCGCCCCGAGACCATGCTCGGCGACACGGGCGTCGCCGTCTCCCCGAAGGACCCCGAGAAGGCCGCCTTCGTGGGCAAGACCGTCATGCTGCCGATCGTCAACCGTGAGATCCCCATCTTTGAGGATTGGCACGTCGACGCCAACTTCGGTTCCGGCTTCGTTAAGGTCACCCCGGCCCACGACCCCAACGACTACGCCATGGGTCAGGCCCACGACCTGCCGCAGATCAATATCTTCGACGAGCACGCGGTGGTCGTCGAGGGCTACGGCGGGTTCACCGGCATGAACCGCGACGAGTGCCGCGAGGCCGTCATCAAGTGGTTCGACGAGCACGGTCTGCTCGACCACGTCGAGGAGCATGATCACTCCGTCATGCACTGCTACCGTTGCGACTCCGCACTGGAGCCGTGGCTGTCCGAGCAGTGGTTTGTGGCCGTCGACAAGCTCAAGGGGCCGGCGCTCGACGCCGTTAACTCCGGCAAGGTCACCTTCCACCCCGCGCGCTGGACGCAGACCTACACCACCTGGATGGAGAACCTCAAGGACTGGTGCATCAGCCGCCAGCTGTGGTGGGGCCACCGCATCCCCGTGTTCTACTGCGAGGACTGCGGCTGGGAGGACGCCCTTACCGAGGACACCGACGTGTGCCCCAAGTGCGGCGGTCATCACGTGCATCAGGACGAGAACGTGCTGGACACCTGGTTCAGCTCGCAGCTGTGGACCTTCGCCACGCAGGGCTGGCCGCAAAAGCCGGAGCTGCTCGAGGGCCATCACCCCACGACGGCGCTGGTCACCGCACGCGACATCATCGCGCTGTGGGTCGCCCGAATGGTCATGAGCTCGCTGTACTTCCTGGATGAGGTGCCGTTTAAGGATGTCGTCATCTACCCGACGATTCTTGCCAAGGACGGCAGCCGCATGTCCAAGTCCAAGGGCAACGGCGTAGACCCCATGGACCTCATTGGCATGTACGGCGCCGACGCCATGCGCTTCAACTTGCTCACGCTGTGCACCAACAACCAGGACGTCAAGTTCGACGCGAACATCGACAAGAAGACCAAGAAGCTCATCGACAGCCCGCGTACCGACCAGGCCAAGAGCTTTGTGACCAAGATCTGGAACGCTAGCCGCTTCCTGCTCATGAACATGGAGGGCTACACGCCCGGCGAGCCCGTCGTTGAGACGCCGGCCGACGCCTGGATGTTCAGCCGCCTGGCCAAGGCCGTGAAGATGGTCACCGAGGGCATCGAGAACTACACCTTTGGTGACATGGCGCGCGGCGTGCAGCAGTTCTTCTGGAACGAGGTTTGCGACTGGTACGTCGAGGTCACCAAGGCCCGCCTGAAGGGCGAGGGCCGTCTGCAGGCTCAGCGCAACCTGATCTTTGTGCTCGATACCTCCATTCGCCTGATGCACCCGCTCATGCCGTTTGTCACCGAGGAGATTTGGGACAACATGCCGGCGAGCGTGCTCGACCTGGATGCCGAGGGCAACGTCAACCGCGCCGAGGCGCTCATGATTGCCAAGTGGCCCGAGCCCGCCGACTACGCTAAGTATGTTGACGAGGATGCCGAGCGCGCGTTTGAGCTGTGCCGTACCGTCGTGTCTGCCGCTCGCGCCACGCGTTCGCGTTATCGCTTGAGCCCCAAGGCCGAGCTCGACGTGGTCGTGCGCGCCGGCGCCGAGGACATCGAGAAGCTCGAGAGCCTGCGCTCGACCATCGAGCCGCTGGCGAACACCGCTTCGCTGGTCATGGGTACCGACGTCGAGAAGCCGGCCGCGAGCATCGCCGTGGTCGACAGCGGCGTCGAGGTCTTTGTGGTGCTCGAGGGCAAGGTCGACCTTTCGGCCGAGAAGGCACGCCTGGAGAAGGAGATCGCCGCGGCGCAGAAGGAGCTTGCTGGCTGCGAGAAGACCCTTGCCAACGAGGGCTTTGTGGCTAAGGCCGCGCCTGCGGTGGTGCAGAAGAAGAGGGACCGTGCAGCTGAGCTCAAGGAGATCCTGGCGGCGCTGAACTCGCAGGTTGCTGACTTCTCGTAGGCGGTACTGGGGGACGCGGTTTGGGGCTTTGCTCGCTACTGCGGACAGTCCTGCTCGCACGAAGGCCACATTAAGTGGCCTTCGGCTCGTGCGGAACTTGTATCGAGCAAAGCCCCAAACCGCTCCCATAGCGGTTACGGGGGCGTTCGCTGCCTGGTAGGGCCACTTGGTTGTGACCTTGATCTCGCTGCAAAGCGGTGTTTGGCTGATATTTTGAATGGGAGGGGCTCGTTGCTGATTCGGGCCTCTTTTTATGTTGAGGGGACTTTGGGTTATGGCTAAGCGTTCTGGGTCGTATGTCGTTCCTTTCTCGTTTGAGCTGCTTTCGTTTGATGAGGCTGTGGGGCTTGCTGCTGATACGGGGCGGATTTCTGGGGATGCTGGTCCTCTGCTCGAGACGGTTGTCGATATGCTCGATGAGCTGGGACGTCCGGACGAGTATTTCGATTGCATTCAGGTTGCCGGTACCAATGGCAAGACTTCGACCACGCGTTTTTCGGCTGCTATCCTTCGCGGCGAGGGACTCAAGACCGCGCTGTATACGTCGCCGCAGCTTGTGCGCTATCCCGAGCGCATGGAGGTCGATGGCCGCGTCGTGAGCGATGAGGCCTTTGCCCGCGGTGTCTCTGCCGCTGTCGAGGCGGGGCGTCGTGTGAATGTGCGCCGTGTGGCAGCGGGCGAGCGTGCCTATGCCATCACGCCGTTTGACCTGCTGACGGTCGCCGCGCTTGTGGTGTTTGCCGAGGCCGCGGTGGATGTTGCCGTGCTCGAGGTTGGCATGGGCGGACGTTGGGACGCCACGAGTGCGACCGATCCCGTGGCCGTCGCCATTACGGGCATTGGGCTCGATCACACACGTATTTTAGGCGACACGCTCGAGGCCATTGCGGGGGAGAAGGCTGCGGTCATTAAACCCGGGCGCCTGGTTGTACTGGGTGAGGGCACGCATGAGGCGAGTGTTCAGCGCGTGATGGATGCACGTTGTCGCGAGTGCGGCACTGTGCCGCTGGTGGTGAGCCATGCCACGACCAAGGTGCCGGCGCATGTGGGCGATACGGTTGAGTTTAGCTGCACTACGCCGCGTGCGATTTATACGTCGAGCATGGTCAAGCCGGCGTATCAGCCGCAGAATGCCGCGTGCGCGATTATGCTGTGCGAGGGGTATCTGGGTCGCGAGCTCGATCATGACAAGCTCGATGCGTCGCTTATGGGCTGCCCCACGCCGGGCCGATTTGATGTGCTGGGAACTGATCCGCTCAAGCTGATCGACGCCTGCCATAACCCACAGAGCTGCGAGAACTTTGTGAGCGCACTGGACGAGATCGATTCGTGCGTAGAGAATCGCCCCACGCTGCTGTGCGCCGCGCTGGCCGATAAGGACGTGGCGGGTATCGTTGACGTTCTGGTTCCGGCGTTCCCCCGCGTGGTCGTAACCCAGACCGATTCCGATCGCGCCTTGCCCGCACAGGAGCTTGCCTCCCTGGTGGACGCCGACAAGCTCGCGGGCGTGTACCCCAGCGTATTCGAGGCCCTCGCGGCTTTCGATGCCGCGGGCGAGTCCTTCGTAGCCGCCGGCACCATCACCCTAGCCGGCGAAGTAGCGGGCTTGCTCCGTTAACCCATCCCCTCATCAGTTGCGGTGAAATACGGACTGTTTTACAAGCCAGAAGCCTCAAACAGTCCGTATATCACCGCAACTTAAAAGTAGTCAATTTGGGACGTGTCTCTATAGTTTTGTCAACCGCGCGCTTCGCGACATTTCGGCACGACGCATCCGGGCGCCTTGCGCCCCCGCCTCCTCTTCGGTTGACCTCGCCGCCCGCTAGGCCGCGTACGGGACGGCGTCGCGCATGA
>DBFEIO010000022.1:0-42408 GCA_048330275.1 Collinsella sp. | reverse complement strand
AAGGTCGCGCAGCGCACCTCCCCGGTCATGACGTCGAGGGAGACGGCCTTTATCGAGCGGGCGTGGACGTCGAGGCCGATGAAGGTGGTAGTATCGAGCATGGGAGCCCCTTCCATGAATGCGGCGTGGCCGCCGCGGCTGAATTAGACACTCACCATTGTCGGCCTAATCCGCGGTCTTTCATGCAGCAGGGGCTCTCAATGTTTTTATGTCCTGCTCATATCGTCTGTGCCGGCAGGTGGGGACACTCCTTTGCTAGAAGATTTGGCGCAGGTCTCCGCGGTTGAGGGCTTCGTTGAAGAGGTGCTTGAATACCACGCTGCCGTGCAGGCCGTCGTGCTCGAACTCGTTGGTCACCCAGGCGTGCGAGTTGCCCACGCGGCTGAGCGTGTCGAGCTGCAGACCCGAGTCCACGTACATGTCATCGAAGTACACCGCGGCCTGCAGGGGCACCTCGTTGCACGCCAGGCGCTGCGGGTCGTAGATCTTGTCCCAGCTGGTGTCTTCCATCAGCAGATCCATCGCCGGCTTGAAGAGCTTAAGTTCGGGCATCTGCTCAAACATCCACGGGAACATGGCCTCGCCGGTAAACATGAGCGGTCGCGCGAGCGTGTCGAACTCGGCACGGTGTGCCTTCTCTTCTGCCGCGGCCCAGCGAATGGGCATGGTGTCGCCGTCGGCGTAGATGAACTCCTGCAGCGTCCAGTACAGTGGGTTTGTACGCGTGTTGGTGCGCTCGAAGGCGTGCATCAAAAAGCTGTCAGATACCGAGGAGCCGCAGGTCAGCGTGCCGTCGCCGTCAACAAAAGCATGATCGATAATCCAATGCATGCGCTCAAAGCTCGGCTTCATGCCAAAGTCGCTGCCCATGAGCTGCAGGCGCTCGACCGTCATTGGCGAGCCGTCGGGCAGCACGGGCTTCTGAGCCTCGAGCGCATCGGCCAGGGCTGCCATGCGCTCGACATCGGCGGGGTAGCGGTCGTAATACTGCTGCGTCTTGGCAGCCATGCGCGGGAAGGTGTGCGCGTAGACCTCGCTTGCGCTCGCCGGCACGTGGGGGATGCCGCCACAGGTAAAGCTTGCCGCCACGCCCTCGGGGAAGAGCGACAGGTAGCTCAGCGTCAAAAAACCGCCGTAGCTCTGCCCGAGCGTGACCCAGGGCTTGCCGCCAAACCCCACCAGGCGCAGGTACTCAAAATCGCGCACGATGGAGCTGGCGAGGTGGCGCTTGAGGAAGTCCGCCTGCGAGCGGGCCGCATTGGCGCCTGCTGCCTCGGCGCGATCCCCCAAGGCGGCAATCGTGCGTCCGTCAACACAGCTGCTGCGTCCGGTGCCGCGCTGGTCGGGCAGGACCACGCGGAAGTGCTTGACGGCCTCCTCGATCCAGCCGTCGCTTGTGGGCGACAGCGGACGCGGGCTCTCGCCGCCGGGGCCACCCTGCAAAAACAGGAGCAGCGGCAGATCGTCGTTGATGCGGTCGGGTGCGCAAACCACGCGGTAGAAAAGCTTGATGCTCTCGGACGCGCCGGCGATGGGCGCCGGCATGGCGCCGCGGCGCATGGTGCTGCCGACGGCCAAAAGCATCGGCTCCAGGCCGCGCCAGTCGAGGGGGACGTCGATGCTGTGGTCCTCGACATACAGGCCGGGGACGTGGTACGAAGTGATGAGGGCCATGTTAGTCTTCCGTTCGTTGCGGTGTTTCGGGTTGACCAATTCTACCGCCGCGGGCGAGGCCATGCGCAAATCGGCTACCATGGTTGGCAAACATCTAAGAGAAAGGGCCGCCCATGTCGGTCGATATAGCCACGTATGTCCACGATCTTGCCGTTGAGGCCAAGGCCGCTTCGGGCGCGCTTGCCACGGCGAGCGATGCCCAGCGCCAGGAGGCCGTGCGCGCCATGGCCGCGGCACTGCGCGATGGCGCCGATTCCATCATTGCCGCCAACGAGCTCGATATGTCCGCCGCGCGCGATGCGGGCACCTCGGCAGGGCTCCTCGACCGCCTGCTGCTGACGCCCGAGCGCGTTGAGGGCATGGCCGCCGGCCTGGAGAAGCTCGCCGAGCTGCCCGATCCCGTGGGCCGCGTGCTCGACCATCGCGTGCTTGCGAGCGGCGTGGACCTTACGCGCGTGAGTGTGCCGCTGGGCCTAGTCGCCATGGTCTACGAGGCGCGCCCCAACGTGACGGCCGACGCCGCTGGCATCTGCATCCGCACCGGCAACGCCTGCATCCTGCGCGGCGGTTCGCTGGCCTATCACTCGTGCGCCATGATTGCCGAGCTGCTGGCCGATGCGCTTGAGGCCCAGGGTTTCCCGCGCGAGGCCGTGTCGATGATCGAGTCTACCGACCGCGAGGCCACCGGCGAGCTCATGAAGCTCCGCGGTATTGTCGATGTGCTCATTCCGCGCGGCGGTGCGGGCCTGATCCAGCGCTGCGTGCGCGAGTCGCTCGTTCCGGTGATCGAGACGGGCACGGGCAACTGCCACATCTACGTGCATGAATCCGCCGACTTCGATAAAGCGCTCAACATCATCGTCAATGCTAAGACGCAGCGCGTGGGCGTGTGCAATGCCGCCGAATCGCTGCTGGTCGACCGTGCCGTGGCCGATGCGTTTTTGCCCGCGGTCGTGGCCGTGCTGCATGACCACGGCGTGCTCATTCACGGTGACGAGGCTACGTGCGCCGCATGCGCCGACGCCGGGCTTGCCGAGGGCGATGACTACGTTGCCGCGACTGAGGAGGACTGGGGTCGCGAGTATCTGGCGCTCGAGATGAGCGTGAAGGTCGTGGCGAACGAGGACGAGGCCATCGCGCACATCACCCGTTACGGCACGATGCACTCCGAGGCCATCGTTGCCGAGGACACGGATGCTTGCGAGCGCTTCCTGGATGCGGTCGATGCCTCGGCCGTGTATGCCAACGCCAGCACGCGCTTCACCGACGGCGGCGAGTTTGGCCTGGGCGCCGAGATTGGCATCTCGACCCAAAAGCTCCACGCCCGCGGACCCTTTGCCGCCGAGGCCCTCACCACCTACAAATACAAGCTCCGCGGCACCGGCCAGGTCCGCCCCTAAACCTACCAAAAAGGGACAGGTTTATTTTGGCAGGTTTTATCTGCGGTTTTGCCGGGCGACACGCTCGCCCGGCTTTTTTCTCCGCAAACCTTTTCTGCCTTTCGGCTTGAGCCGCGGCGATATACGATAGTGACACCGTGTCCTAGCACCGACTCACCTGGAGGTATTGCCATGTCCCAGACGCTTTCCGCCGGAATCACCCGCGACCGTGCGTTCGAATTGCTCAACGAGCACAATAAGGACCCGTTCCACATCACCCACGGCGAAACGGTCGAGGGCACCATGCGCTACTTTGCGCGCGAGTTCGACCCTGAGAACGAGGAGTTTTGGGGCATCGTCGGCCTGCTGCACGACCTGGATTGGGAGGAGCATGAGGATGACCCCATGAACCACACCATCTATGCGGCCGAGATCCTTGAAGGCGAGGGCGCATCGCCCGAGCTCATCCGCGCTATCCAGACGCACACGTCCGATTTCAATGCTTCACTGCCTAAGCCCGAACTGCAGATGGAGAAGATTCTGTTTGCCTGCGACGAGCTCACCGGGTTGATCGGTGCCGCCGTCATCATGCGCCCGAGCAAGAGCGTCATGGACTTTACGACCAAGTCGCTCAAGAAGAAGTTCAAGGACAAGCGCTTTGCCGCCGGCTGCTCGCGCGACGTGATTTCGCAGGGCGCCGAGATGCTGGGCTGGGAGCTTCCCGAGCTCTTCGACCGCACCATCGCGGCCATGCAGTCCTTCGCGCCTGACCGCGACACCTTCCAGGCCTAACCTGCCAAAAAGGGACAGGTTTATTTTGGTAGGTTTTATCTGGGAAAACGCTTCCGTTGGACGTTATTCAGCGGAATCGTTTTCTTTTTGACGCGGTGATGCCGGCGAATGGCGGCGCTTCGCGGCAGACGGCCATGCTTTGCCGTATTCGTAATTCGGCATGCGCATTGCTAAGCGGCGTTCTTGATAATCCATACCCCCAGTCCGGTTAGCAACTGAACCTGCTTAATTGTCAGCCCTTCTTTTCGAAGCGCGAGTATCGCCTCATTGCGAAGTGCTTTGGAGACGGATTTGAGCTCCGTCGGAGCACATCCTACGACACTCTGCACGATTGCCGTGCCAAATTCACATAGATCTTCCTCACGAACCTTGGCTGTTGCGCTGGGGCGATAGGGAAGCGACGGCGCACTTTCCATGAGCTGAAGGTATGAGCGAGGTGTTGGGAATAAAACGCCGACAACGCTGCCGGTGACATGCGGCCGTGACCTGGCACTCATTAGATACTCGCGATGGCTGCTCCAGGGATATTCGTCGTATGCCGCCAGTCCTGCTTTTTGTGGATTCAGATGAATGTATCGAATTGCCTCAAGTAAATATACTTCCGACTTAATGGGCGAATCCCAAAACCGCTCCTGAAACACGTGGCCGATATGCCCTGTCCGCGCATTGTATCTACCCGCAAACGACACGGCTATCGCGTGCATCGCGTCGCTCTTGCGGTCGTCCGGATCGTCGATGAGGAGATGAATGTGGTTTCCCATAAGGCACCAAGCGATAAGCTCAATATTGTGTTTAGGGAGGATCACATCGAGGATCTGAAGCATGGCGATTCGGTCCTCGGCATCGTCAAACAGCAATTGCCCTCCGTTTCCACGCAACGTGACGTGGAAATAACCGGTTGGTGACTTTGAACGAGGTTTTCTCGGCATGGTCCCTCCTTTAGCACGGATGGGCTGAAGATACCTCATTCGCAGGCATCGGTTGTCGAGATTCAGTTCACCGACTATAGCTGCTACCTGCCGAAATGTTATTGCGTTTTCAAATTGATGCTTTTTAATGGTAGCTGAGCAAGACGGGCACGCTTGTTGTGGATGTGGGTGTTGGTTGCGTCGATCTGGATGGTCCTCGCGTGATGTCATCGCAAATGGGCTTCACGCATTTCTACGGCGATAGAAAAATGGCCGGGCGCTCACAAACAAAACGGAGCACCCGGCATTTACTGATTGTTTATTGACGTTTGGCCAGATAAAACCTGCCAAAATAAACCTGTCCCTTTTTGGCAGGTTAGTTGAGGGCGGCTTGGGCTAGGCGGGCTTCGGCGGCCTCCTCGGTGACGCCCAGGGCCACGGCGAACTCCTCTATGGAGCGGCGCTTGGCCTCCTTAAGTACGCGCATGTAGTAGGAGCTGGGCTTTTTATCAGCTTCCTCGGCCTGGCGAATGCGGTGCATCATGGTCTTTGCCACGCGGACCGTCTCGGGCGCGCCCAGCTTGAGCTGCTGCTTAAAGTGCGTCTCCTCAAGCGAGCTGTTACGCTCGGTAAAGGTGTCGCACTCCAGCTCGTCATAGTGGCTCAGCAGGTGCTCGGCATCTTGCTGGGAGATGGCGGCATGCAAACGATCGGCCTGCGCCACGGGGTACATGAGGATCGTCTGCGCATGTCCCTGCTTGGTCTCGAGCAACAGCATGGGCTGCGGTGTGTCGTCCCTAAAACCGACGACGGTGCAGACTCCCTGGCCCGGATGAATGACGTGTTGACCGATTGAGAACATGCTACCTCCAACTTATACGAATTTGCGTATGTCTAGAATACCACGCTGACGTGCGGAAACCCTTACTTTATGCAGGAAAAGCACACAACTCCGATAGGTAAGAGTATTCGATAAAAGACACAGCTCATTCACACCTTTATGCATTTTCAACGCGTGCATAATCTGCAGGCAGACCGGCATCTTTGAGAGACTCCATACAAGCTGTAGTCAATTTTGTGCATATGCAATTTCGATTGGCTTTACCCTGCGATAGTGCCCGTCGCTTGTGATAGAGTGCTACAAACTCTGGCTTTTGCCCTACGAGTGACCAAGAGCTCGGGGGCTTTAACACAAGGAGGATCTATGCCCGAAAAGATTGAAGAGCTGGTACGCGCTGCGCTTGCTGCGGCCCAGGAGGCCGGCGACCTTTCCGCATTTGAACTTGACGATTGCGCTATCGAGCGACCGGCTGACACTTCTCATGGCGAGTGGACCTCTACCATGGCCCTGAAGTCCGCCAAGCTGGCCCACTGCGCCCCGCGCAAGATCGCCGAGGCCATCGTTGCCCATATGCCCGAGGATCCCGCGATCGAGAAGGTTGAGATCGCAGGCCCCGGTTTCATCAACTTCTACCTCTCCGTCGCCGTCAAGAATGCCATCTTTGGCGAGGCTCGCGAGAAGGGCATGGACTTCGCTAAGTCCAACGTCGGTGGTGGCCTGAAGACCCAGGTCGAGTTCGTTTCCGCCAACCCCGTCGGCCCCATGCACATCGGCCACGGCCGCTGGGCCGCGCTGGGCGATTCGCTCTGCCGCGTCATGGACCACGCCGGCTATGAGATCCAGCGTGAGTTCTACATCAATGACCACGGCTCTCAGATGAACACCTTCGGCAACTCCATCAGCACGCGCTATATGCAGCTTGCCGACATCATCGCCAAGCAGGGCGTTGATATCGACGAGGCTCACAAGCTGCTGATCGCCGACCGTGACGCCTTCGTTGCCGACGAGAACGACGAGCATCCCGAGACCCATCCGTATCAGGACAACTTTGCCGAGACTCTGGGCAAGGACTCCTACGGCGGCGACTACATCATCGACGAGGCCGCCGAGTTCTGGCGCACCGACGGCGATAAGTGGGTCAACGCCGATCCTCAGGAGCGCATGGAGAGCTTCCGCGAGCGCGGCTATGTAAAGATGGTCGATAACATGCGCGACCTCTGCCATGCCGTCAACTGCGACTTCGATCGTTGGTACTCCGAGCGCTCGCTGTACGTGAAGGACACCGAGGGCGAGACCGCCGGCACCTCCGCCGTCGACCGCGCTTTTGAGAAGCTCGACAAGATGGGCTACCTCTACACCAAGGACGGCGCCCTGTGGTTCCGTTCCACCGACCTGGGCGACGACAAGGACCGCGTCCTGATCAAGTCCGATGGCGAGTACACCTACTTCGCCTCCGACGTTGCCTATCACTGGGACAAGTTCCAGCGCGTCGACCACGTCATCGACATTTGGGGTGCCGACCACCACGGCTACATCGAGCGCGTCCGCTGCGTCTGCGACGCTCTTGGCTATCCCGGCAAGTTCGAGGTTCTGCTGGGCCAGCTCGTCAACCTGCTGCGTAACGGCAAGCCCGTCCGTATGTCCAAGCGCAAGGGCACCATGGTGACCCTGCAGGAGCTCGTCGACGAGGTCGGCTCCGATGCCGCTCGCTACACGCTCATCTCCAAGAGCTCCAACCAGATGGTCGACTTCGACATCGAGGCCGTCAAGAAGCGCGACAACTCCAACCCGGTCTATTACGTGCAGTATGCTCACGCCCGCGTGTGCTCCATCCTGCGCCGTGCCGCCGACGTTACCGCCGAGCAGGCCGACGAGATGGGCATGAAGGCCGTTGCCGCCAAGGCCATCGGTGAGAACGTCGATTACTCGCTGCTGACCGACCCGACCGAGCTCGCCCTTTCGCGCAAGCTCAATGAGCTCACCGACCTGATCGCCAGCTGCGCTCGCGATCGCGCCCCGTTCCGTCTGACCCACTTTGCCGAGGAGCTCGCCGGCGACTTCCACAGCTTCTACGCTGCCTGCCAGGTGCTGCCGAGCGAGGGCCGTCCCGTCGACCCCGAGCTTTCGCGTGCCCGTCTGGCCGCTTGCGACGCTGTCCGCGTGACGCTCGCCCTGGTGCTCACCCTCGTTGGCGTTTCCGCGCCCGAGCAGATGTAATCTGCGGGTCATTTGACCGTGTAGGTTTGGTTTAACTGAGCCCTATAAGCCCGATCTCCCACGGAGGTCGGGCTTTTTTCGCAAATGCCGACGTATTGACGAATTTGGAACTGCTGGAAATAAGAAACTATGCCGGTTTACTACGATGAATTGAGAATTTCCAACCACGCCGGCTTTTCGCAAAAAAGCGCAAGGCATCTACCTGCGGTTTTAGTTCAACATGTTTCGGAGTGGTCGCGGTTGAGCGATTCGTCGTAGTAAACCGCCATAGTTTTGGCGGAGGCAGTCTGATTTGTGGGTGGTAAATCAAAGAGTGTCCCTTTTGACTAGTCGTTTAAGAACGTCCCCAATGACTAAGTTGCAGGTGGCGGCGGTTGTGTTACACTAACGCTGCGTAGTTGACGCAATCATCTCGATACAGATCAATGATGTCCGTCGTTTCGAACGGAACTAGACTGTTTAGCCGCCCTGAAGGTTTATGCAGGGAGCATGTGATCACAGGGCTTGAAAAGAAAGTTGAGCAAACACTGTGTCTGATCAACAGCAAGAAAACGAAATAACGACGACGCAGGCCGCTCCCGCTGCACCGGTTGCGTCGGACCAGGTCGCGGCGCCCGCGCAAGCCTCGGCTCCTGAGACGCCTAAGGCTGCTTCGACGCCTGCGCCTGCAACTGGTGAGGAGGCTGCTCCGGCAAAGCCCAAGCTCACGCGCCGCACGGCCAAGCCTGCCGCTGACGGCGAGGAGGTCACCAAGCCCAAGCGCCGTACCACGCGCACGACGCGCGCCAAGCGCACCGTTGCAGCTGACTCCTCGGCGCCGATTTCCGATGAGGTCGCGCAGGCACGTGCGTTGGCGCAGATTAGCGAGGCTCAGGTGGTGCGCGCCCGCCGTCGTGCTGCCGAGCGCGAGGCCGCGGCTCTGACCGAGCTTGCAGTTCCGTCTGTGCCCGAGACGCCTGCCGCCATCGAGACCCCTGCCGCCGACCTGCCGACCGAGAAGCCGGCACCGCGCACACGCCGCCGCACGGCTGCTAAGGCCGAGCAGGTTGCGGAACAGGTAGCCCCCGAGCTCACTGAGGCTTCGGTCCGTTCCGCGGCAGGGGAGGGCACATCGCCTGTTGAGCCCGCTGCGCCTGTCGAGGCCAACGAAGTTCCCGTTGTCGATCCGGCTTTGCGCCCGCACCGTCGCGGTCGCAAGCCTAAGGCCTTTGTCGAGGCCGAGAAGGCCGCAGCCGCAGCCGCCGCCGCTCGGGATGCTGCGGCGACCGCCAAGTCCTCAACTGCTGCCGATGCACCCGTCCAGGACGCTACGACTTCCGAGGCCGTTTCTGCCGATGCCGAGCCCGCCGACGTCCGTCCCGGTCGCAGCCGTCGCACTGCTGTTAAGCGCACGCCTAAGGCTAAGGCCGCCAAGAAGGGTGCGTCCGAGGATTCTGCTGAGGCGAACGCCGATGCATCGACTGATGCCGCCGAGCCTCAGGACGCCGAACAGCCTGCGCCCGAGAAGCCCAAGCGTGGCCGCAAGAAGTCCGTTAAGGCAAAGGCGTCCGAGCAGCAGGCTGATGTCGAAGCGCAGGTCGATTCCGGCGCCGAGGCCAATGACGCCGCTGCGGCCAACGTTGACACCGCTGCATCCGATGGTGCCGCCCCCGCCGAGGGCGAAGACGGCGCTCGCCCCAACCGTCGCCAGCACAAGCGCAACGAGGAGCGCAACGAGCGCAAGGACGAGCGCAACAACGACCGTCGCAACCGCCAGCGCGATCGCAAGCAACGCAACAAGGAGCGTAATGCCGCTCCCACCGAGCCCACGCTTTCGCGCGAGGAGCTCGCTGCCATGAAGGTCGCCGAACTTCGCGAGAAGGCCAAGGAGTTCGAGATCGAGACGACCGGCAAGAAGAAAGCCGAGCTCGTCGAGGAGATCTACGTCACCGCCGCGAAGGCCGAGGGCTTCCGCGACATCAAGGGCATTCTGCAGATTCGCCCGGACAGCTCCGGCATCATCCACGCCCATGGCTACATGAAGTCCAACGACGACGCCTTCGTGCCTGCCTACCTCGTCCGCTCCGCGCGCCTGCGCACGGGCGACGTCATCGAGGGCTCGCTGCGTCCTTCGCGCGGCGGCGACAAGCGCGCCGGCCTCGCCAAAATCACGACCGTCAACGGTCTTGACCCCGAGCAGATTCGCAACCGTCCCAAGTTCGGCGACCTCACCCCGGTCTATCCCAACGAGCCGCTGCGCATGGAGCACGGCAAGGATTCCATCACCGGTCGCGCCATCGACATCGTGTCACCGATCGGCAAGGGTCAGCGTGGCCTGATCGTGTCCCCGCCCAAGGCCGGCAAGACCACGATCCTCAAGAAGATCTGCCAGTCTATCTCGATTAACAACCCCGAGGTGCACCTCATCTGCCTGCTCGTCGACGAGCGCCCCGAAGAGGTCACCGATATGCAGCGTTCCATCAAGGGCGAGGTTGTGGCGTCGACCTTCGATATGCCTGCCGACAACCACACTCGCGTGGCAGAGCTCGTCATCGAGCGCGCCAAGCGCATCGTAGAGCTGGGTGGCGACGTCGTGGTGGTGCTCGACTCCATCACGCGCCTCGCCCGCGCCTACAACTTGGCGGCGCCCGCCTCGGGCCGCATCCTTTCGGGCGGCGTCGATTCGGCGGCACTGTATCCGCCCAAGCGCTTCCTGGGTGCAGCCCGCAATATCGAGAACGGTGGCTCGCTCACCATCCTGGCCTCTGCCC
The DNA here is from genome assembly GCA_048330275.1 of Collinsella sp. Lineage (GTDB taxonomy): Bacteria > Actinomycetota > Coriobacteriia > Coriobacteriales > Coriobacteriaceae > Collinsella. Next base: position 31,847 of record DBFEIO010000022.1, on the reverse strand, counting down.
TCATCGACACCGGTTCCAAGATGGACGAGGTCATTTTTGAGGAGTTCAAAGGTACCGGCAACATGGAGCTTAAACTCGACCGCGACCTGGCCGACCGCCGCATCTTCCCGGCTATCGACCCCGTTGCTTCCGGTACACGTAACGAGGACCTGTTGGTCGACGAGCAGATGCGCCCGTTTGTCTTTGGTCTGCGTCGCATTCTTGCCGGCATGAACAACACCGAGCGCGCAGCCGCATCGTTTATCAAGGGTCTTAAGGGCACCAACACCAACCAGGAGTTCCTGGTGCGTTCGGCCAAAAAACACAGCGACTACGAGCAGACGTTCTAGGTTGTCATCCACGCGCAGCGATAGTCATCAATGCGATAAAGGGTCGGGGCTTTGAGCCTCGGCCCTTTTCCATAGCGGCGCTCCGCGCTTATTTTTGACCGTAAGACCGACGAACAGCAGGTTTCCCGTTTCAATCCGACATCGTCGCTTGCAATCGGCAGGGCGGTTTCGCATAATAGCTTTTAAGCTTCGCGACGGAAAACGCAGGTGAAACGAACCATATACCGTTGCTTTGGGGCATAGCCCCGCTTCATCTTCTCTCGCGCAGCCAACTGAATGATGCGATTTGGGTGCTGGAAGATGGGGAGAGCTCATGGCTTCTTCTGATGCAACACAACGAGCAGTCCTTGCCGGACTTTCGTGCGGGATCGGCCTTGCTGCTCCCGTGGTTATGTATGCCGCGACGCTGCCGTTTTCGTCGGTGAACGAGACGGTCGTGGCGGGTGCGGTTCCCTTCGCCGTGGGCGCGGTGGCGGGCGTGGGCATCTATGCCGCCTCGCTGGGTATCTCCGAGTATCGTGCGCAGCGTGAAGAGCGTCTGTTCCAGCCCGATGCCATGGGCGGTGCCGCCAATCTCAATCAGCATCAAAGCGAGTTCAAGACCGCCTCGATTCCAGCTCAGCAGCAGGATGCGACTCCTTACGCTGCGGCTTCTGCTTCTCATGCTCAGGCGGAGCAGTCTACCTCGGCATTCCTTTCCGGCCTGACCGGTGCGTTCCAGCGCCGTCATGCCGATGATGGTGTCCCTACCATCGCTCGAGCCGCAGATGCTATGGACGAGGACGAGGCTTGGTCCATGATCGACAGTATGCTCGACGACGATTCGCCGGTGAGCTGCGACCCTGCGCGCTCGCGCGACGTCTATCAAGTCGCCATCGACGAGCTCACCAACGGCGGGCAGACCGGCTCCTTCAATCGCGATGACATCGCCGCCGCGGCACGCGCCGTGTCGGGCTCCCAGGCCGCCCCTGCGGGCAGTACGGCGGCTTTCGTGGCACTCGTTGCCAACGCGGCAGCCAATAACGCCTGCAGCGCTACCTCGGCGGACGCGAACGCTTCTGCCGATAATTCGTACGTTGATGAAGCCATGACCGCGGACGAGGAGGCCGTTGCCGCCCGCCGCGCCGCCGAAAGCTCGCTTTGGGGCGCTCCTGCCCAGCAGCAGGCGGCTGAGGCTGCGCCGTACAACGCAAACCTCGCCAGCATGCCTATCATCTCCGGTGTCGCGGACATCGATCTCGATGACCTCGATGAGCCTGCAGCCATCACCGCATCGATTGATGCCCAAGATCGCATCGACACCGGCGACCTTCCGGACGCTTCGCTCGAGGTTGATGTCCCCATGGCCGATTACTCGGGCCACGAGGACATGTGGGCCGCCGCCACCGCGATTCTGGATGAGATTGACGAGCCTGCTCCTGTTGCAGCCCCCGCTCCCGTCACTGCCCCTCAGCCTGCTGCCCCCGCGTATGTCGGCCGTCACAGCGCTGTGTTCCCCGAGGATACCGCCCGTATCTCGCGCGAGGGCATCGAGCGGGCCGAGGCTATTGCCGCCGGCATTATGGAAAATCGTCGTCACGAGCGCGTCAATCAGATCCTCGAGGAAGAGATCGAGCGCCTGCAGTCCTCTACCGCCAAGCGTACGGGCCGTGCCTATCTGAGCGTTATCGAGGGCGGTACCGCCAGCTTCGCCCCGCTCCGCGCGGAGGCATAACTTCTGCATGGTTAAGATCAATCGAAAATGGGCGGTCGTGACCTGCCTGATGGCGCTCTTGATCTGGGGCAATTCGCTGGTTCCCGGCTCGGGGTCGGGCTCGCTGAGCCTAACGGTCATGGAAGCTATCCGCGGTTTCCTGCACGGCGTGGGACTGCCATATGCATGGGTGACCAACTTTGTTGTTCGCAAGTGCGCGCATTTTACCGAGTATATGGTGCTCGGCATCCTGGCAACGCATGCCTTTGATTATGAGGGGCGGCGCACCTTTGACGTGCTGCTGCCCACGGCGGTGTTCCTGCTGCTGATTCCCTCGATCGACGAGACGATTCAGCTCTTTGTGCCGGGACGCGCCGGCATGATCACCGATGTGATGATCGACTGCTGTGGAGCGGCAACGGGCGTTGTGCTCCGATATCTCTTACGGCCGCTGATGCGCGCCAAAAAAGCCGCCTAGGACGTATTGTTTGGTCCTTAGGCGGCCTTTTTTATTTGAGGGCTTATATGAGGCGTGGTGGCGTCGTTCCGTAGGTCGGATTTGCCGGGCGCGCCACGCCCTGTGGGTGCGTCTGCTGCTGAAGCGCCTGAGCGCCCAGGGTCAAGCAGCCCTTAATGCCCTGTTTGCCCTCGAGGCTGTTGTTGACGATATAGCTATCAATGTCGGCCATCTCGGGCGTGACGATGTAGCCGTTGAGCATCTCGGTGCACTTCTTGCGCGCGAGCGGCACGATGGGGGTGTGGTCGGCCACGCCGCCACCGATGACGATCTTCTGCGGTGCGTAGCACAGGATGTAGGTCATGAGCGCCTGCGCCAGATAGCCGGCGAGCAGGTCCATGGCCTCCGGGTCATCGACCATCTCTCCGGCGCTCTTGCCACCCCAGCGCTTTTTGACGCCGGGACCGGCGATGAGGCCCTCGAGGCAGTTGTCGTGGAAGGGGCAGCCGCTGTGCTCGCCAATGGTGTCGCGCGGGTCGCGCGTGACCAGGATGTGGCCGGCCTCGGGATGCATCATGCCGTGCACGAGCTTACCGCCCGAGAGCACGCCGGCGCCCACGCCGGTACCGATGGTCAGATACACCACGTCAGTGAGGCCCTGGGCGCAACCAAAGGTGACCTCGCCCAGGCAGGCGACGTTGACGTCGGTGTCGTAGCCGCAGGGAATATTGAGCTCGTTTTGGATGGTGCCCAGCAGGTCAAAGTAGCGCCATGCCGTTTTGGGCGTCTCCAGGATCTTGCCGTATTGGGGCGAGGCAGGGTTGACTGCGGTGGGGCCAAAGGCGCCGATGCCCAGCGCGGCGATGCCCTTGTCGGCAAACCATGCGTTGACGGCCTCAACGGTGTCCTGCGGGGTCGTGGTCGCGATCTGCTCACGCTCCAGGACCGTACCGTCTGCATAGCCCGTGGCACAGACCATCTTGGTGCCGCCGGCCTCGAGCGCTCCGATAAGCTGCTGCTCTGCCATAATATTCCTCTCTCCGGGACGAGTTGCTCCGTGACTAAAGTATAGCGCTCTAAACTATTTAAGAAAGCGCTATAAAAAGAAGCCTCGCAACGCGGCGGGCGGTGCGAGGCTTCTTTGGTTGCTTTAGTTGTCGGGCCGTTCTTACCCGCGCGGCTCGATTTTATCACGCAGAGACTTGAGGTTCTCCAGCGCCGCGTTAAGCGTCTCGTCTCGCTTGGCAAAGTGGAAGCGGATGAGGTGGTTGACGGGCTCGCGGAAGAAGCTCGATCCGGGAACAGCGCCCACGCCCACCTTGGAGGCCAAATCCTCGCAGAAGTCGAGGTCGCTGTCATAGCCAAACTCCGAGATATCCATCATCACGTAGTAGGCGCCCTGCGGCACGTTGTGCGTGAGGCCGATGCTGTCGAGTCCCTGACAGAATAGGTCGCGCTTGGCGGTGTAGAGGTCGAGGACCTCCCGGTAATAGCTATCGTCGAAATTGAGGGCGGTAACGACGGCCTCTTGCAGGGGAGCGGCGGCGCCTACGGTGAGGAAGTCGTGGACCTTTTTGATGCGCTCGGTGATTTCGGCTGGAGCGATGGTGTAGCCCAAGCGCCAGCCGGTGATGGAGTAGGTCTTGGATAGCGAGCTGCAGCTGATGGTGCGCTCGAACATGCCGGGCAGCGTGGCCATATAGACGTGCTCGTGGGGAGCGTAGACGATGTGCTCGTAGACTTCGTCGGTTATGCAGTAGGCGTCGTACTTTATGCACAGGTCGGCGATAAAGGTGAGCTCCTCGCGGGTAAAGACCTTGCCACAGGGGTTGGACGGGTTGCACAGGACGATCGCCTTGGGATCGTTGTCGCGGAAGGCCGCCTCGAGGACCTCACGGTCGAAGTCAAAGGTGGGCGGGTTGAGCGGCACATAGATGGGCTCGGCCCCCGAGAGAATGGTGTCAGCGCCGTAGTTCTCGTAGAACGGCGAGAAAATGACGACCTTGTCGCCGGGGTTCGTGACCGTCATCATGGCGGCCATCATGGCCTCGGTGGAGCCGCAGGTGACTACGATATTTTCGTTGGGGTTGATCGGCATGCCCATAAAGTGCTCCTGCTTGGCGGCAAGCGCCTCGCGCATGGCCTGGGAGCCCCAGGTGATGGAGTACTGGTGGTAAAGCGGCTTGGTGTCGGTGGCGATGGTGCTGAGGCTATCGAGCAGCTGCACTGGGGGATCAAAGTCGGGGAAGCCCTGCGACAGGTTGACGGCGCCGTACTTATTGGAGATGCGCGTCATGCGGCGGATGACCGAATCGGTAAACGTTGCCGTGCGGTTGGAGAGTTCTTTCATGCCGGTCCTTTCGAGCATTTGCAGTGGGGCAAGTTTACTCCTATGAAACCGGTGGGAAATGCTCGAAATGGTCTCGAAAAACTCTTTTCAAAATTCTTGAAAATTGGGGCTTGCATCGCGTGGCGTTCCTTGCAATAATAGTCGAGCGCGAAGCGCACAGGACACGGTGGGTGTAGCTCAGTTGGCTAGAGCGACGGGTTGTGGTCCCGTAGGTCGAGGGTTCGAGTCCCTTTACCCACCCCAGTTCTTGCTTCGTGTTGATATCGGGTCGTTAGCTCAGTTGGTAGAGCAGGGGACTCTTAATCCCAAGGTCCAGGGTTCGACCCCCTGACGGCCCACCACACGATATCTCCTCTAAAGTCCGCCACGACGGACTTTAGCTTTGGGTCGTTAGCTCAGTTGGTAGAGCAGGGGACTCTTAATCCCAAGGTCCAGGGTTCGACCCCCTGACGGCCCACCAAAGCATGTTAAAGCGGCTGGCTTAGGCTGGTCGCTTTTTGTTAACCTCGCATGTGGTCGAACCCGAAAGGGCACGGCCGCTTTCACAGATCGAGTCTATCCTGGGGATCGGTAAAACCGTCGGTACCTTCCTTGAGTTTCTTCTCGTCTGCCTTCACGCGACGCTCGAGCTTTTTTGTATCCTCGGCAGGCGGCAGGTTCTCGGGGACAATTCCGCGGTCGATGAGGCTGCCACGCACGCTTGTGTTGTTCTCGACGTGCTCTTGCTTGATCTGGTCCAGACCGTACAGGTCGTGTTCCTCGGCGTTGAAGGCCGTCATCGAGTTCGTAAGGTCCTTTGCTTTGATGAGGACATCGGCTAACCTGTCCGCCAATGCCGCGCTCTTGGGTATGCCGAGCTGCTGCTTCATTTCCGCCGTGCTTCTGCCGCCGAATAACGCTTCATCGCCCTTCGACTTGATGATCGCGAATCCTTTGGAGTCTACGCCGCGTTTGAATGCAATACCCGAGAGCTGTTTCTCTGAATCGGATAGCGAGTGACGCGCCTGTAAGCGCTGAATCTCTGCGAAGCGCTGCTCTATGAGCTCTTGGCGGCGCGTCTGCACGGCAAAGTATGCCTGGGCGAGCGCAATCTCTGGCTTGTTTGAATCTCCGTTCTGGGCGATTAAATAGCATGCATAGCGCGTAAGTTTGTAGTCTTTAACCGCGCGAGCGGCGACACCGGCAATTACCATTTTCGTGGTGTCACGAAAATGGGAATCAACTGGAGTTTTGTTTGTTTCGCACGAGACTTTTGCCCTCTTAACAACTTCGGCGAAGTTTTCCCATCGCGTGTACCCCATGAGTTCCATTAAATCTCGTGCGAGCCAATACTCAACGCCGTCTTCCACATTAGCGTAGCTATCAAGTTCGACACGCCACTTCTCGATATCTCTACTGTCCATATCTCCTCCTCGCTGGCCTATTGTCTATGCGGGCTTTGCCCGCTCCGTATTCAGAATAAGGATACGCTGCCGTACGGACACGAATGGGCCCCGTGCCACTTCGAGCTCACGGGGCCCATAGATATCGATTAGTTGTGCTCTGCTTTAGATAGGTGTCCAGTTTAATTCGATCGATAGTGCGATCCGAGACTTTCGGTTCGTTTGCGCATGGCTTTGACCATTTCCTGTGCTAGTTGAATCTGCGATTGCAGGCGGGCGAGGGCTGCGACTTCGCTGTCCTGGACTTTCTGTGTGCTCAAGGTCGTTGCCTCCGTCTTCAAGCCCTCAAGCTCTTGCAGCGCCTTGGAAAGGCCAACTTCGGTCCTGTTGATCATGCAGTAGGTACTCATTGTGCGTTTGAGGCAGCGGGTCAGGCGCTCGGCGTCTGCTGTAGCTATGCCATGCTGGGGGAGGGCGATATCCATCGGAGCGCCCGCCTTGGGAGCGTCCAGCGCTGCTTGAGCCGCTGATGCGCCTGCGATGCGTCCGAACACGATGCCATTGGCACTCGACAAGCCGCCGATGCGGTCGGCGCCGTGCATGCCGCCTGTTGCCTCACCGCAGGCGTAGAGGCCCTCAACGCCCGTGTACGCGGTCTTGTCGATTTTGATACCGCCGTTGGCGGCGTGGGCATACATCGCCACGCGCATCTCGTCGGTCGGCGCGATGCCGTGCTCGTCTTGTAGCCAGGTGGCAAAGGTCTGCACAAACTCGGGGATGTCCTCGCGGGGGAAGTCGTAGTGGAGCGCCAGGCCCTCTGCACCTGCCTGATCTATGACGAGGTCGATGGCGCGGGAGGCCAAGCGCGAGGTGAAGGGGCCATATCCGGAGCGTTGCTCAAGCAGATCGTCCAACTTTTCGTCGGCAATATCGACCGGTTGGTCGAACTTGACGTAACGCCAGGTCTTCTCGTTAAAGACAAGGTTTCGTTTGGGCTCGATAAAGCCGGGCATCATCTGCGTGAATTCTATATTAGTAAGCGATGCGCCGTGCGCCAGTGCGATGGCCTGCGAGGAGCTGAGCACATCAGCCGATGTAAGGCTGCGCTCGAACAGGCCGCCAGTGCCACCGGCTGCGATGATCGTGGCCTTGGCAGCAAAGGGCACGATTCGATCTTTGGTGAGGTCGTAGAGCACGGTTCCGGTTATTCTGCCGTTCGTGTCCTCAACAAGGTCTATAAGCTCGTGGCGGGGGAGCAGGCGAATGCCGAGAGACTCGATCTGGGTCGTCAGAGCGTCCTCAAGGGGCTTGCGGGTGAGGCCGCGCCACATGCGCGTCTTGTGGTCAAAGCAGGGGATAAACTGCTTTTGTTGAGCGCTCTCGGCACTTTGCGGACGCTGGAGCTCAACACCTAGATCCTGCTCGAGCCATTGGATGGCCTGAGGAATACCGTGGACGAACGTCTGGACGAGCTCGGGGTCGGCGACACCGCCGCCGACGGTCTGGATGGTGTCGATGAGGTCTTGTTCGTCGTCTTCGTTAACGGGTCCGATAAGCCCTAAGCCCCAGGTTCCGGGGAAGAAGCTCGATCCACTCATAGTCTTGCCGGCGCTTGCCACAGTGACGGTTGCACCCGTGCGTGCCGCTTCGATGGCGGCGCAAAGGCCCGCAATGCCAGATCCAATTACCAGTACATCAGTCGATTCCATCGGATTCCTTTCTCGTTCGGCGCATTGTCGCACGGGTGATCGGCAATGGGGCCGCAAAGACTCGGCAAATCGGTAAAGGGCAAATATGGCAGGTGGGCGTCATGGACGTTCTGACGCTTTGTCTCATCACATCTCGTATTTCGCCCCAACTGATATATTGGCATTAGCTACCCTGCGACAGCGCAAACAAAAAGAGCCGCTACCCCGAAAGGTAGCGGCTCCAAAGCTCAACTATATGAGCATCGCGCGGGCGCGATTAAGCCTTGAGGGCCTCCTCGACGGCGACAGCGCAGGCGACGGTGGCACCGACCATGGGGTTGTTGCCCATGCCGATGAGACCCATCATGTCGACGTGCGCAGGCACGGAGGAAGAACCGGCGAACTGGGCGTCGGAGTGCATACGGCCCATGGTGTCGGTCATGCCGTAAGAGGCAGGGCCGGCGCCCATGTTGTCCGGGTGCAGGGTACGACCAGTGCCGCCACCAGAAGCGACGGAGAAGTACTTCTTGCCAGCCTCGATGCGCTCCTTCTTGTAGGTGCCAGCGACGGGGTGCTGGAAGCGCGTGGGGTTGGTGGAGTTACCGGTGATCGAGATGTCGACGTTCTCGTGCCACATGATGGCAACGCCCTCGCGGACGTCGTCGGAGCCGTAGCAGTTAACGGCAGCGCGGGGACCATCGGAGTAGGGGATGGTCTCGACGACCTTGAGCTCGCCCGTGTAGTAGTCGAACTGGGTCTTCACGTAGGTGAAGCCGTTGATGCGGGCGATGATCTGGGCGGCGTCCTTGCCCAGACCGTTGAGGATAACGCGCAGCGGCTTCTTGCGAGCCTTGTTGGCGTTCAGAGCCAGGCCGATAGCGCCCTCAGCGGCAGCGAAGGACTCGTGGCCGGCCAGGAAGGCGAAGCACTCGGTGTCGTCGGAGAGCAGCATAGCGCCCAGGTTGCCGTGGCCCAGACCGACCTTGCGGTCCTCGGCGACGGAGCCGGGAACGGTGAAGGCCTGGATGCCCTCGCCGATGATGGCGGCAGCCTCAGAAGCGGTCTTGGCGCCACGCTTGACAGCGAGAGCGCAACCGAGGGTGTAGGCCCACTCGGCGTTCTGGAAGGCGATGGACTGGGTGTTGTTGACGATCTCACGCGGGTTGAAGCCCTTGTCGGTGCAGATCTGCAGAGCTTCCTCGAGGGAGGCGATGCCGTTGTCGGCGAGGCACTTGTTGATCTTGTCAGCGCGGCGCTCGTAACCTTCGAACGTAACAGTCATAGTTATTTCCCTCCCTTTCTACTCGTGAACCGGGAACACGCTGGCGACGGAGTGAGTCTCCTCGTCGGTGCGCGGGTCGATGTACTTGGCAGCGTTCTCCCACTGACCATAGTGGCCCATAGCGCCAGCGATGGCCTCCTCGGGGGTCTTGCCGGCCTTGACGGCATCGGTGAACTTGCCGAGGTTCAGGAACTCGAATGCGATGATCTCGTTCTTGTCGTTGAGAGCCATGCGGGTGACGTAGCCCTGAGCGAGCTCGAGGTAACGAGCGCCCTTGGCCTTGGTGCCGAACATGGTGCCGACCTGAGAGCGAAGGCCCTTGCCGAGGTCGTCGAGGGAGGCGCCCACGGGCAGGCCGCCCTCGGAGAACGCGGTCTGGCTGCGGCCGTAAACGATCTGCAGGAAGATCTCGCGCATAGCAACGTTGATGGCGTCGCAGACGAGGTCGGTGTTGAGGGCCTCGAGGATGGTCTTGCCGGGAAGGATCTCGGAAGCCATGGCGGCAGAGTGGGTCATGCCCGAGCAGCCGATGGTCTCAACGAGGGCCTCCTCGATGATGCCGTCCTTGACGTTCAGCGTGAGCTTGCAGGCGCCCTGCTGAGGTGCGCACCAACCCACACCGTGCGTAAGACCGGAGATGTCGGAAATCTCCTTAGCCTGGACCCACTTGCCCTCCTCGGGGATGGGTGCGGGGCCGTGGTATGCACCCTTGGCAACGGGGCACATGTTCTCCACTTCCTGTGAGTACTGCATGCCTCTCCTCTCTATCGTGTTGGCGTCCCGTCTGGGGGTCGTGGCTGGCGATTGCCTGGCGACCCTTCGAAAGGGACATGACATGCAGCCCCTATAATACCGCGAAATGCACGGAATATTCGGCGAACGGCTCAGTTTTCGTAGCGAGAAGTCCGGAAGTTTTAATTGAAACGGTTTAACTATATGTTCTGTGGTCGCGAACTTCCGTAGAGGGGGTTCGTCTTGGGCAAGCTTTTGGTCAGCTCTTGTATGCGTTGCGGGGTCTGACCTGTTGCAACGGTGCCGTTCGCGGCCCGTTTACTGCCTTTGGCCGCGCGAGAGTATTGTTTTGCGTGAATGTTTTGATGGCACGCTTCAATCGTGCTGTATTGGATGGCAATCAGATCCCGGCGAAGGGAGCGCCATGCAGCGCATTTGGAGAACGGTTACCGGCTTTTACCATGTCTGTGCCCGCGGTGTGGGCAAGCAGCTCATCTTTGAGGGCGATGAAGACCGGTGGGAGTTTTTGGAGCTGATGCGCGAGTGCTGCCGCGAGGCGGGCGTGACGGTTATCGCCTGGTGCCTTATGGGCAATCACGTGCATCTGGTGCTTGCAGATTACGAGGACGCGATGAGCGCGGCGATGCACCGGCTGCTTTTGACGTACGCGCGGCGGTTCAATAAACGCACGGGGCGCACGGGTCATCTGTTCCAGAACCGTTTTGACCGGCGCTCGCTCGATACCGACCGTTATCTAATGGCCGCCATTCGCTATGTTCACGCTAATCCGCAGGAGGCGGGTATCGCCCTGATCGAGCGCTATCCGTGGAGCAGCTTTGCCGAGTATCTGCGAGCGTATGACAACGATGCGACGAGGGGGTTTTCGGACCCTTCTTGTGTGCTCGAGCTCTTTGAGTCTGCCAAGGGGTTTCTGGATTATTCTCTGTCGATGCCCGATGGTTCCGATCTGGTGATTCACGATATGGATGAGACGGAGTGGGAGCGGCGTGCGTTTGCCGACAAGATGGCGAAGCGCCTGGGCGTTCCGCTCAATGAGCTCAAGACCGTAGCACCCGCGCGGCGAGACGGAATCATTTTCGCCCTGCACGATGGCGGCTACACGGTGCGCGAGATTGAACGGTATACGGGAATCAGCAAGAGTACCGTCTCTCGTATCGTGCGCGCTTATGCGCGGGTGAAGGCTCAGGCTGAGGGCTCGGAATAGAAAATGGCCGAACCACTCTTGTCAAGCGATTCGGCCAACAAAATTCTTAAGATTTGGGACAAATACTACTGATTATTTTGTCCCGTGAGCATGCCGTCGAGGGTACGCCAGGCGAGCTCGGCGCATTTGACGCGGGCGGGCATGTGCGAGATGTCCTGGAGCTGGGCGGCTTCGTCCAGGTCTTCCAGGTCTTCCTCGGAGAGCTGCTCGCCGCGGATCATGGCGAGGAAGAGCTCTGCCAGGCGGCGAGCTTCCTCGACGGTCTCGCCGGTGATGAGGTCGGCCATGATGTCGGCGCTGGCCTGGCTGATGGCGCAGCCGTGGCCGGTAAAGGAGGCCTCTTCGATCACGTTGTTCTCGACACGTAGCTGCAAGGTGAGCTCGTCGCCGCAGCTGGGGTTGATGCCGTCGTGCTCGTGCGTGGGAGCATCCATCTCGTACTTGTAGTCGGGGTGCGAGTTGTGCTCCATAAATGTGGTGGAGGTGTACAGATTACCCATTGAACGTGCTCCAAACGTGATGCAGGCCGGCGATGAACTTGTCGATGTCGGTCTTGTCGTTGTAGAAGGCCACGCTGGCGCGGCAGCAGGCAAGGTTCTCGACGCCCAGCCAGGTGAGCAGCGGCTGCGCGCAGTGGTGACCGGCGCGGATGCAGACGCCGTCCATGTCCATGATGCTCGCGACGTCGTGCGGGTGGATGCCCTTGACGTTAAAGCTCACGACGCCGTGGTGGTTGTCCCAATAGATGGAGCCGATGATCTGGACAAAGTCGAGCTGCATGAGTTCGCCCATCAGATAGTGGACGAGTGCCTGCTCGCGGGCCTGGATGTTCTCGTAACCCACCGTGTTGACCAGGTAATCGAGTGCGGCGCCCGTGGCGAAGATGCCGGCGGCGTCCTGCGTGCCGGCCTCGAACTTCTCGGGGACGGGAGCCCAGACAGCGTTCTGCTCGGTGACCGAATCGATCATCTCGCCGCCGGTAAGCATGGGCGGCATGGCGTTGAGCAGGTCCATCTTGCCCCACAGCACGCCGATGCCCATGGGACCCATGGCCTTGTGCGCACTAAAGGCAAAGAAATCGGCGCCCAGGTCGGCCACATCGACCGGCATGTGCGGCAGCGACTGCGCGCCGTCGACGACCAGATAGCCGCCGTACTTGTGCACGAGCTTGCCGAGATTCTTGACCGGGTTCTCGACGCCCAGCACGTTAGAGACCTGTCCCACGGCCAGGATCTTGGTCTTGGGACCCACCTTGGCAAGAACCTCCTCGGTGGTGAGCTGGCCGGTCTTGGTTGGGTAGAGGTAGACGAGCTTGGCGCCGGTCTCGCGGCAGACCTGCTGCCACGGAATCAGGTTGGAGTGGTGCTCCATGATGGTGATGACGACCTCGTCGCCCGGTTCGAGCACTGTGGGCGCAAAGCTCTTGGCGACCAGGTTGAGCGACTCGCTCGTGTTGCGGGTGAAGACGATCTCGTTGGCCTGTGAGGCGCCGATGAGGTCGGCGATCTGTTGGCGGACCTTCGCGATGGCGTCGGTGGCCTCGACGGACAGCGAGTACAGGCCGCGCAGAGGGTTGGCGTTCATGCGCTGGTAGAAGTCGCGCTCGGCGTCGAGCACACAGGCAGGGCGCTGCGCGGTGGCGGCGCTATCGAGGAAGGCGATCTCGGGGTGCTGCTGGAACAGCGGGAACTGGCCCTTGTAGGGGTTGGTCTCGATGTCTACGGTAGGCCAGCCGCGCGAAGCCTCGTCGCTGGCGTCGAGCTCCATGGGCTCGGGGGCAGTACAGGTGTCGCATTTAACGTGCTCGGTGTCGATCATGCGAGCTCCTCTTCAAAGTTGTCGATCAGGTTGTTGCCTAGGCGGACGACGGCGGCGCGGGTGCGCTCGTCGGTGGCGGAAAGCGCGGCGTCCTCCAGCTTGGCGCGGATGAACAGGTCCTCGGCGGCGTTTTGGTCAAGGCCACGGCAGGCGAGGTAGAACAGCTGCTCGTCGCGGACGTGACCGATGGTGGCGCCGTGGTTGCCGGCGACGTCGTCCTCGTCACAGAGAATGACGGGAACGGTCTTGTTGTCGACGCCCTTGTTGGCCAAAAGCACCGTCTCGCGTTCGGTGCCGGTTGCACCCTTGCAGCCGTGCACGAGGTCGATGGTGCCACGGTAGACCTTCTTGGACGTGCCGGTCAGCACGCCGTTGGCGTCGATCTCGCACTCGGTCTTGCGACCGCGGTGGCGCAGCTCGTAGTTAAAGTCGCGCACCTGCTCGCGGGCGCCCAGGTAATCGGTATCGATGGTCACCTTGGCGGTGTCGCCCAGCAGGTCGCCGGCAAGGCCGGTGGCGCTGGCGTCGGCGCCCAGGACGGTGTGCTGCACGTTGACGCGCGCGCCCTCGTCCAGGAACAGGCCGGTGTCGTCGAGTGCGATCCAGCTGTCGTCGAGTGTCTGCGTGCAGGTCACGTTGACGGTGGCGTACTCGTGGGCGCACACGCGTAGCACGGAGCCCACGACACCCTCGCCGGTAACAGGAGAGTCTAGGGCAATATGCAGGTCGAGCGTTGCCTGCGGGCGAGCGACGATGTCGATGGCGGCGATGGCCGCGGCGGCATCGACACCGCTCACACGCACGGTAACCGTGGCGTGCTGGTATGCGGGCACATCGATGACGATGCGCTTGGTAGCGTGCTCGGCCAAGTAGGCGTAGGCAGCCTCGCCCATGCCGGTTTCGAAGGCTTCAGCAGGGGAGAGCTCCTCCTCGAGCTTGATGGCGCCGGCCTGGTAGACGGAGGTGGCGGGCACGTCGAGCTCGGTCTCGGGCGTGATGCGGGCGCGGTCGGCGGCATCACCGGGGGCGGAGGCGCGGCGCTCGGGGAAGCGCTCGGCCATGGCGTTCATGGCGGTGCCAAACGCGTCGGCAGCGCCGGAAAACTGCTCGCCCAAGCCTTCGACCTCAACGGCCTCCGCGGGAGCGGCGGCAAGCTCGTCAGAGAGCTCGAGCTTGGTCTGATTCATTTTCAACCAGCCCCAGGTTGCTGCGGGCATCGCGTTGACCTGCTCGAGCGTGGTAGCAGCGGCGTTGGTTTCCTGTTTCATTATCCGATCGCTCCTTCCATCTCGAGCTTGATCAGGTTGTTCATCTCGACGGCGTACTCCAGCGGCAGCTCCTTGGAGACCGGGTTAGCAAAGCCGTTGACGATCATGGTGCGGGCCTCTTCCTCCGAGATGCCGCGGCTCATCAGGTAGAACACCTTGTCGTCGCCGATGCGGCCGATGGTGGCCTCGTGGCCGATGTCGACGTTCTTGGCGCGGATGTCCATGGCGGGGATGGTGTCGGAGCGGCTCTGGCCATCGAGCATGAGCGACTGGCAGCTCACGGTTGCCTTGGAGCCCTCTGCCTTGGGCGTGGCCACGATAGAGCTGCGGAAGGTCTGAATGCCGCCGCTCTTGGAGATACCTTTGGTCTCGACGGTTGCCGAGGTATCGGGCGCGTTGAGCACGACCTTGCAGCCGGTATCCAGGTTCTGGCCGGCGCCGGCAAAGGTGATGCCGGTAAAGCTCGAGCGGGCGCGGCGGCCGTTGAGCACGCTCATGGGGTAGAGGTAGCCCACGTGGCTGCCGAAGGAACCGCTGATCCACTCGATATCGCCGTCCTCGTCCACGCGCGCACGCTTGGTGTTGAGGTTGTACATATTCTTGGACCAGTTCTCGATGGTCGAGTAGCGCAGATGTGCACGCTTGCCCACAAAGAGCTCGACGGCGCCGGCGTGGAGGTTGGCAACGTTGTACTTGGGCGCGGAGCAACCCTCGATAAAGTGCAGGTCGGCGTCGTCCTCGACGATGATGAGCGTGTGCTCAAACTGGCCGGCACCCTTGGCGTTAAGGCGGAAGTAGCTCTGCAGCGGAAAATCGAGCTTGGTGCCCTTGGGCACGTAGACAAACGAGCCGCCCGACCACACGGCACCGTGCAGGGCCGCAAACTTGTGGTCGGTGGGCGGGATGAGCGTCATAAACTTTTCGTGGATGAGCGGCTCCCACTGCGGATCGTGCAGGGCCTCCTCGATGCCGGAGTAGACGATGCCCATCTTGGACGCGGTGTCCTGCATGTTGTGGTAGACGAGTTCGGAGTCGTACTGCGCGCCGACGCCTGCCAGGTAGCTGCGCTCGGCCTCGGGGATGCCCAGGCGCTCAAAGGTGTTCTTGATGTCGTCGGGCACCGACTCCCAGTCGTGCTTTTGGTCGGTGTTGGGCTTGACGTAGGTGACGATGTTGTCCATGTCCAGGCCCTCGATCGAGGGGCCCCACGTCGGGTCGGGAAAACGATTGAAGATCTCGAGGGACTTTAAGCGCAAATCGAGCATCCACTGTGGCTCGTCCTTCTTGGCGCTGATCTCGCGCACGATGTCGGGCGTGATGCCGGCGTCGAGGCGCTCGAATCCCTCCTCGCCGTAGGTGAAGTCGTAGAGGCTGCGGTCGATGTCCGCGACCTCGGTGCGGTTCTTGGTCATTGCGTCGCCCCTTTACGCCTGCTGCTCGGCAGCGGCGGCCTCGGCCTGGGCGCGCTGCTCGGCGGCCTCGCGCTCGAAGGTCTCAAAGCCGTTCTTGTCGATCCAGGGGATCAGCGAGGCATCGTCCTCGCGCACGATGTGGCCCTTGACCATAACGTGGACGCGGTCGACATCCAGGTGCTCCAGGATGCGCGTGTTGTGCGTGATGATGAGCATGGAGCCGTCGCAGCTCTTGCGGTAGGCGTCCATACCGTGGCTGACGGTGGACAGGGCGTCGACGTCCAGGCCGGAGTCGGTCTCGTCCAAGATGGCGAGCTTGGGCTGCAGCAGCAGAAGCTGGAGCATCTCGACCTTCTTTTTCTCGCCGCCCGAGAAGCCCACGCCCAGCTCACGGTTGAGGTAGGCGGTATCCATGTTAAGCTCGGCCGCGAGCTCCTTGACGCGACGACGGAATTCCTTGCCCTTCATCTCCAGGCCGGGGCGGCCGGCGATACTGGCGCGCAAAAAGCTCGACAGTGGCACGCCGGGGATCTCGACCGGGGCCTGGAAGCTCAGGAACAGGCCGGCGCGCGAGCGCTTGTCGGTGGTGAGCTCGGTGATGTCCTGGCCGTCAAAGACGATGCGGCCGTCGTTGACCGTGTAGACGGGGTCGCCCATGACCAGGTGGCCAAGTGTGGACTTGCCGGCGCCGTTGGGTCCCATCAACACGTGGGTCTCGCCGGCGGCGACGTTAAGGTTGACGTTGTGGAGGATGGTCTTCTCGTCCACGGAGGCGGTCAGACCTTCGATGGAAAGCAGCGGATTTGCGCTCATGCTGTCCCTCTCTGTATATGGTGTACTCATGGGTGTACGAAACCCTAGGAATCTTCTCGGAATAAAGTTACTATGGGTTCGGCGTTAGTCAAGGGAAAACCCGACTAATCCACTCGACTTTTCTAGATGTGGGACATAATAATCAGGTTTGTTTGTTCCGCTTGCATAGGATTTGGGACAAACAAGCCTGGTTTTGTCCCAGTAACGATGGGAGGGTAGGTATGCTCATTTCTTCCAAGGGCCGCTATGCCCTCCGACTGATGATCTATATCGCGGCGCTCGGTGACGCCGAGGGCAAGATTGCTCTGCGCGAGGTTGCCGACCGCGAGCGCATTTCGCAGAAGTATCTGGAACAGCTGGTTCGTCCGCTTATGAAGGCTGGCCTGCTTAAGAGCGTGCGCGGCAAGGGCGGCGGCTACATGATGGCCAAGGACCCGGCCGAGGTGCGTGCTGGCGACATCCTGCGCGCTGTCGAGGGCAGTACGGCTCCGGTGGCGTGCGACGGCATCGACAACAGCTGCACCCGTAGCGATCTGTGCTCAACCGTCAAGTTCTGGCGCGGCCTGGACGACGTGATCGAAAACTACGTCGACGGCGTGACGTTGGCCGACCTTGCTGCCGTCCCCGAGATCAACTTCGACATTAAGCTGTAGGTTGAGCGCAATTCCTTAAGATTTCGCGGAGGGTTGTTGCCGTTTACCGAGGGGTTGTTGTGCAACAACGGGCGAGCTGCAATACTTACTCTTATCTTTGCAAACTGCACTTTAACTACACCAATGCAGGGAGGATCTTATGCAGCGCAAGCATTCTGCTATTGTCGCGGGCCTGACGCTGGCGCTTTCGTTTGGCGCCGTTTCCGTGCCGGCACCCGCCGCTGCCGAGGAGCCCACGCCGGGCGTTGCCTCGGATGCCACCGATATCGATAAGGGTCTCTACACCCAGCAGTCCTTCTCGGGCGTGCTGAGGTCGGTCCAGGGCGTTTCGTTTGTTAACGTGACCCCCGAGATGAAGTACTTTACCAAGTACGAGAGCCATGGCAACTATAACCAGGGCTTTTCGTATGGCGACGGCTATAACGCGCTGGGTTATTACCAGTTCGACCGTCGTTGGTCGCTCATTCCGTTTATGAAGCAGGTCTACAACTACAATCCCGAGAAATACAGCATGCTCAAGGATGCGATTGATTGCGGCAGCGAGATTTCTAACACGAGCAATGCCATGTACGAGAACGCCCAGCTCACTGAGCTGGGCCGTATTGCGCAGGAGGCCTTCCAGGGCGCTTATAACACCGACCCTGCTGAGTTTTCGGCTCTGCAAGATGCCTATGCGTACAACTCGTACTATGCGGTGACCGAGGCGTGGCTCAAGAGCGGCCTAGGTATTGATATTTCGGGCCGTGCCGATTGCGTTAAGGGCATGGTGTGGAGCATTACCAACATGTGCGGCACCGGTGGCTGCAGGGACTTCTTCCGTTGGGCGAATCTCTCCAACGATATGTCCGACCGCGAGTTTGTGACGGCGCTCTCCAATAGCGTGGTCGATAACGTTGCCACCAAGTTTTCGAGCCAGCCCCAGTATCATGAGGGCTGGAAGAACCGCTACCGCAACGAGCTGAAGGACTGCTTGGTTTATATCGCCGAGGACGAGGCCGCTGCCGCTGCGACGCCCGTGCAGCCCGAGCCTACGCCGGCGCCTGATTCGAATGACGACTCGCGTGACGATGCTAACGATGACAGGATGGATGCGCCCTCGACCGATGCTGACGGTGATGGCTCTGCTGGTGGCACTACCAACAACGGCTCTACCTCGAACGGCTCCGTTTCGAACGGCTCTGCTGCGGGCGATTCGTCTTCAAGCTCTGCAGGCAATACGGACAGCGACGCTTCTGGTTCGACCGGCGCTGGCACCTCTAACTCATCCACCGGCTCGAGCGATTCGTCCGTTGGCACCGGCTCTAACAACGGCTCCGGCTCTGACGCAACCCCTGGTTCCGATGCTTCCAAGGATGACTCGAATAAGGCGCCGGACGTTCCCGTTGCTTCGCCGGACAAGAAGCCTTCTTTCTCCGAGCAGCTTGGTTCTACGCTGGGCTCTTCGCTGATGGCTGGCGTCAATAACGGCTCGACCCAGAACAAGGGCAACTCTGATCAGGTTTCCACGGAAAAGATCGAAGCCGCAAAGGGCGACTCCAAGGACAAGGCTTCCGAGAAGACCGAATCCGATAAGGGTTCTAGCTCTGAGGAGAAGAGCGACAAGTCCGAACAGAAGAAGGACGAGGATAAGAAGTCTGAATCTGAGGAGAAGGACAAGAGCAAGGCCGAGGGCGAAAAGAAACAGTCCGAAGACGACGACAAGAGCGGTGCTGACAACCAGGTCCAAGAGCAAAATGACTCCAAAACGGTGACCACCACGACCACGACGACTACAACTACCAAGTCCTCGGGCGGCAACATGCCCAAGACGGGCGATCTGATTGTGATGGCGAGCCTTGCCAGTGCAAGCTTGGCCACACTGGGCGCTACGTCTATCGTAAGTGGTAAGCATAAGCTCGATCAGCAGAAGAAGGCTTCTGGGGAGGACGGCTTGGAGGAGTAATCTTCCAGATCGTTTTCTATAAGAGTTTGGGACGGGGTCCGGTGCGGCGGCATCGGCCCCCCTTTTTTTGTTGTGCAACGATTTGTTATGCCCCCTCGGGGGTCTGTTGCTACCGCTGCCCGAAACGTTTGCATGTCGATATTGTTGCGCTCTACCCGCTCGCTACAATGGGCATCGTGCTGCGTTAGAAGGAGAGTTTACGGTGTCTGAACAGGTGAATTGTGGTTTTACTCATGCGTTTGGTGCACGGTTGCTCAATCATGCGGATCGCGCAGCTCTACCGGTTGATGCACACGACTTTTCCGATGCAATCAATCGGTGTTTACTCGTCGATAAGACTATGTTTATTGCCGATATATTGGACAGTGAAGCACCTGTTGCGTTTTGCTGTCGGCCCAAGGGTTTTGGCAAGAGCATGAATTTATCGATGCTCAAGTGCTATTTGGAACGACCTGATCACCGGCTGCCGGATCGAAGCCTGTTCGCTGGTACCCAGATTTGGCAGGCGGGCGGCGGTCGCTATCGTGATGAGTACGCGAGTTATCCGGTCATCATGCTCGACTTTACAGCTGCCGCTGCGAGGCGCGACGCCGATGCTGCGGCGGCTATTCGCAGCGCTGTCGCGAACGAGTGCGCCCGATTGCTGCCGCTGCTTGCCGCACCTGATCTGTCAAGACGTGAGGTCCGTCTTATCGAGAGGGCGGCGCGTGGGGTGGCCAGCGATAAGGAGATCGATGCGGCGCTTGGCGTGCTTATCAAGCTGCTCCAGGCAGCTTTCGATGAGCAGGTTGTTCTTCTGATAGACGACTACGACGCGGTATGTCCAAAGCGTTTGGACGCTAAGGACGACGGTAGCGTGGATTCCCTAGAGTCGCTCAGCCGAATGTTGTTCGACACCATTGCCGATGCCGGCGACTCGTTGCGATTGACGTGTCTGATGTGCGAACGCCCCGGTCATGCCGAGTTTGCGTTGTCCCAACGTGGGGTTTCCTATCGGTCGGCGACAGCGTTGTCGAGTTGGTGTGATCGATGGTTCGGTTTTTCGGACGACGAAGTCCAAGTGCTGTTGGATTGCATCGGTCGCAACGGCTGTCTGGATGACGCGCGTGAGTGGCTCGAGGGCTATCTGTTTGGTGGTTTTTATTGCTCGAGCCCGGAGCGCGTGGTGGACTACGCACATCGCGATTGCGTCG
The DNA here is from genome assembly GCA_048330275.1 of Collinsella sp. Lineage (GTDB taxonomy): Bacteria > Actinomycetota > Coriobacteriia > Coriobacteriales > Coriobacteriaceae > Collinsella. The sequence goes on along the minus strand of DBFEIO010000022.1, from coordinate 11,610 downwards.
CGCCCGTTCGGGCGGATCTGTATTGTTACGCCGACCGTCTGGGCGCATGCGTCGGCGACTGGAATCTCATTCGCCTGTCCACATTGTTCGATTTGGTTGAGCCGCATGGGTTTATTGAGGCGCCAGTGCATATGCATGCCGAGGAGGTCGATGCCGCCAAGCCCGAAGATATCTGGACTGCGCTGTATCTGTCTGGATTCCTTACGACGGATATGACGGGGCATTCGGAGGACGGCGCGTGCCTTCGTTCCCTGCGTCTGCCTAATAACGAAGTGCGTCAGGCGCTCCGTCTTGTAATCCTGGAATGGTTTGAGTGCGCCGTTGAGGACGTTGGAGTTATCGACTCGTTCCATGACGGGCTGTGTCGAGGAGACGAGGACACTGTAAAGCAAGCTTTGAGCTGTGCTATCGGCGATCTGGGCATCGATGTGGGCCAATCAGATATGCCGACAGCCTATCATCTGGCGCTTCAGGGGCTCTGCTTTGGACTGCCCGGCTATTGCAATCCCAGCTCCAAGCGAAGTGGCGTCTCGGATCGCTGGGATATCCAGGTGATTCCCACCGGTCGGGTGTTTGACGTGGCCGACACGCTCGGCATGCTCGATGAGCGACCGCTCATTACGGTCAACATGTTGTACGACCCTGGCGTCGATGCCCTGGGCCTGGAACTGTTGGCGGTTCAGGCGCTGCTCGACATAGAGCGCGACGGCATCGATGATATCCGCGTGCCGCGCCCCGCCGTCGGGCGCATGCGTTGGGGCTTTGGCTTTGACGGTCAGCGTGTGTCCGTGGTGTGTCAACGACTGTAGCGGCGGGCGAAAGCCCTTTACTACTCGGCGTCCTTCAGGGGCGGCATGGGCTTCCAGTTGGGATCCTTAACGATCTTGCGGGCGTCCTTCATGCCGCGGCGCAGCGCCGGAATGCCGGTCTTAAAGCATTTGTCGACTGCTGCCAGACGAATGAACTCCTTGCAGAAGGTCGCAGCGTTGCCCAAGCGGAACAGCATGGGGTGGTAGTCACCGTAGATCTGCATATAGCGAGCGAGGAAGCCTCGGTTGCGCATGATGTAGTAACGGTTGGTGTCGCTCGTGGAGTTGAGCTGGCGCTTGCCGGCGATATCCCAGTTAGAGACGGCGCGGGCTCGCTTGAGCACCACGTCGGCAACAACGGCGGCGGGGAAGTGCTGGCTGGCTACGTAGCCATAACAGGCATCGTCGCCGTAGATAAAGAAGCGCGCGTCGGGCAGGCCGATCTTGTCGACCACGCGGCGCGAGAACATGCCGCCCTCAAAGCACAGCTGGTTCATGGCGCGATAGCCCTCGGGACCCAGATCCCACTTGGCGATGGGGTTAGGGATGCCGAGCGAAAGGATAAGCTGGTACTGCCAAAAGAAAGCGCCGCCGTCAAAGTCCAGGCGCGATCCCTGGATAACGTCGTAGCGGTCGGTCCACTTGGCAAGGCGCTCGATGCCTTCGGGGATGACGAGCACGTCGTCGTCCATCACCCAGAACCACTGGGCCCCCAGATCGTATGCGCATTTAGTGCCAGCGGAGAAGCCGCCCGCACCGCCGCCGTTTTCGAGCTGCGGGGCGTAGATGACACGGTCGGTGCCGCCCTGCGCGTCGGGCTGCTCGGTGTCGATGCCCCACAGGTTGGCCAGGCGCTCGTTGAATGCAGCGCACATGGCCTCGGTCTCGCGCGAATTCTCGTTATCGACAATCACGATGCGCCAGGGCGTTGCCGTGAGCTCGGTCATGGAGTCGAACAAGTTGGCCAGGAGTTCCTGGCGCTTGTACGTAACGACGACAATGGCGAGCTTATCGATGGGAGCGGGAAGGGTTGAAGGCATGGGGCAATATATCCTTTCACGCGCGGCGGGCATGCGCTGCGCGGAAGCTATCGAATACGTCCTTGGGACTGTCCTATTGTAAAGGCTCGGCGCACCTTGGCGGCAAGCTTTGAATAAAACGCAGGAACCTGCCACGGCTGTAGCGTCTGACGGCAGCGTGTCTATTGCCGCTTGAGCTTGCGAACGATAAGGCTTCTAGCTGTATCGATGATAAGGAGCACCAGAGCAAAGACGATGCTAATGACGGTACCCGTGATGATACATGTAGCTGCCGGGCTGTTTTGGCTGACCAGTATGTTTGCGAGCAACGTATTGAAGACGGGACGCCACAGGCTACTGGTGAGCGACTGCATCACATAGAAACCGAGCGTGGCGGTCGATAAGGTGACGATGACACCTGCAGTCCGCGGATTGCCTGAGACGCCGCGTCGGGTTGCCGCAAAGAGCAAGGAGGCGGCAGCGAGGGCAAACGAGATCAGCGAGGTCGATTTGTAGGAGAGGGCTGCCATCGCCGTGAGGTTGCCGGTGAAGGAGAGTGTTCCTTCCAGGATGGTGGCGAGCGCCAAAACCGCTGCGAGCGACCGCGTGCCTAAGGCGCCCGCCTTGTCCGAATCCATGGCGCCGGTTACGTCGCGGAGCAGTCCGCCAATCAAAAACGCGATAACGTACGTGACGGCGCTCATGAGTTTTTGCAGCCAAGAAAACTCACCGCCGCTTGTCGCGCTCATGGCGGCTAAATACCCGTTAACAACGAATGCGAAGATGCCAACGGCGATGACCGTCGTCGTGTGGGTTTTCTGGGGGAGTCGACTTTTAGCCAGTCCAAACCATGGCGCCATGAAGACCGTGGCGGCATAGACCCAGATAAACTCAAGGCCTAGCGTGTACCAGTAGTGCGTGTTGAGGGTAACATCGGGAATGGGGGAGACGACCGTGGACCACGCGAGCGCCACGAGGCAATAAAACGTGGTGGGCATAACGACCTTGCCCAGGCGCTGCGTCGTCCGTTGCATTTGCGACTTTCACGTTGCTCCATCGTCCCAAGCACGTGCGGCAGAAGCGATGAGAAAATAGCCCGAGATCATAAAGAAGACCTCGTTGGCCCAGCAGCCCAGCAGGTTAATAAAACCGAGCACGCCGGAATAGGGGAACATCGCAAGTGGGGCATATTCTACGGCGCCGACACAGGTTGCCTGGAAGGTCCACTGAAACGTGTGGAATACCGCGATGCCGGCGACCGCGATCAAGCGCAAGGCTTCGATGGGTATGTTGCGTGCGGCTTTGGGCTGCATGACGTCCTTTCGTAGGTTGGGCTCCATAGATTATATAAACGCCCGCCGGCGCGCTGGCCCTTTGATACCATGAAACGACAGGTATTTCCTAAGGAGCACATTTGTCTACTAACGCCTCTGGCAGCCCTGTTCTGTCGCTGCTTATTCCAATTTACAATGTTCAGCGCTACTTGCGCGAGTGTCTCGATTCCGCCCTGGCGCAGACGCTCAAGGATATTGAGATCATCTGCATTAACGACGGGTCGACCGACAACTCGCCGGCGATAATTCGCGAGTATATGGAGCGCGATGGGCGCGTCAAGATGATCGACAAGGCCAACAGCGGCTACGGCGACTCGATGAACCACGGTCTGGAGATGGCGCGTGGCAAGTACGTTGGCATCTTGGAGTCCGATGACTTTATGGCGTCCGACGCACTCGAAAAGCTTGTCTCGGCCGCCGATAGCAATAATGCCGACTTTGCGAAGGCGAACTTTGATTTCTACCGGTCTAAGCCCGAGGAGCGCCGCTCGCTGCACGAGATGTTTAGACCTCAGGATTGCGGCAAGCCGGTGCACCCGAGCGATACGACTCAGTTCTTTAAGCAAAAGCCGTCGATTTGGTCGGCCGTGTACCGTCGCGATTTTCTTGAGCGCAACGGCATTAAGTTCCTGCCGACTCCGGGGGCATCCTTTCAGGACACGTCATTCGCCTTTAAGGTGATCGCGTGCGCCGACAAGGCCGTTTACCTGCACGATGCCGTACTTTCGTATCGCCAGGACAACGAGAACTCCTCGGTCAATTCTTCGGCCAAGGTCTTTTGCGTCAATGCCGAATATGCCGAGATCGAGCGCTGGATCCGAGAGGATTACGCTCGCAATCACGCAAGTGATGACGTCGCGCGCATGCTCAAGTTCAATCAACTTATTAAGTACGATTCGTACATGTGGAACTACGTGCGCCTGGCGCCTAAGTTCTATAAAGAGTTCCTGGTCCAGATGACCAAGGAGTTCCAGGCCTCCTTGGACGCAGGAGACTTTTCGCTGGACGACCTTAAGCCGTGGAAGCGCGCGAATCTTGCTGCGATCCTCAAAGACCCTGAAGCTTGGGTGGACGAGCACCCGCACTTTGCGACGGACGGCGCCCTGGGACGCGCCAAATACTACGCCTCGGTTGGAGGCCCAGGCGTGGTCGCCGCCTTCCTCATCGAATCGCTGAGGGGGTAGGTCGGCATGGGAGAAGTCTCGTGTCCTAAAGCTACCATTGTCGTCCCCGTTTACAACTCTGCGTGTTCCATTCAGCGATGCGTTGATTCGCTGTTGGCCCAGTCCGAGCGCTCGATTCAGGTTGTCTGCGTCAACGACGGTTCGACTGATGATTCGTTGAACGTGTTGCGCCAGATCGCGCAGGCCGACGATCGCGTACTGGTGATTGACCAGGAAAACGCGGGTGTCTCGTGTGCTCGAAATGCCGGTATCGATGCCGCCGAGGGCGAGACCGTCTTTTTTGTGGACGCCGACGATTACATCGATGCCCAGACGGTCGAGCGCGTGTTGCATGTCATGGAGTCTGCGGATGCCGAGGCCGCCGTTTTTGGCGGCGTCTGTGAACCTGCCGATGCTGCCCCCAAACGCGTCCAGCAACTCATGAGCCCCAAAGCCGGTACCTTCGGCGCCCGTGATCCCCAACTGCTGTTCCATTCGAATGCGCAGCCCTATGCCTGCCGTGCGGCTTTTTCGCGCGAGCTGCTCAATCGCGAAGGCATTCGCTTCGCCCCCGGTTTGGCTTTGGGCGAGGACGTTGTCTTCCAATTTGCGGCTTATGCGCTTGCCCGCAAGACCGTCGTCATGCCGGACAAGTTCTACCACTACGTGATGGAGAGTGAATCGGCGACGCACGAGTTCAACAGTGCCGATGCTCGCGCCAAAAAGCTTGACGCCCACATGAGGATGCTCGAGGAGGTCTTGGAGGACTGGGCGGCCTACGGTCTTTTGGACCTGTGTCCCGTCGAGCTGATAACTTGGTTTTTGGACCTCATTGTGTTTGACCTAGCGCGCTTAGATGCCGATGACTTCCATCGCGTGGCGGCTCGCGTCAACATGGACCTCACGACGTTTTTGGGAACGGAGTGGGCGGATATGCCTGCTAAGGGCGCCGTTCGCCGTGTTGCCCACGAGCTCGTTGCGGCGACCTCGAGCGTTTCGATGGCAGACGCCACGCTGTTCTATCTTTCGACCCGCGGTCTCAAAGCCTGCCTGGAGCGCTTTATCTAATTCCAAGCGCCGCCGCCCGCCGCAACTCGGCTGCTAAAATAACCCTGTTACACGCTATTCAACAGGAGGTTCTCTTGCAGAACTCTGATACCCCTAAAGTTTCGCTGCTTGTTCCCATCTGCAATGTCGAACGCTACCTGCGTGAGTGCCTCGATTCCGCCGTGGCGCAGACGCTCAAGGACATCGAGATCATCTGCATCAACGACGGCTCCACCGATAGCTCGCCGGATATCATCCGCGAGTACATGGAGCGCGACTCCCGCGTCAAGATGATCGACAAGGCCAACAGCGGCTACGGCGACTCGATGAACCGCGGCCTGGAGATGGCCCGCGGCGAGTACGTGGGTATTCTTGAGTCCGATGACTTTATGTTTGAGGATTCGCTCCAAAAGCTGGTCGCCAAGGCCGATGCTGAACATGCCGATGTGGTAAAGGGCGACTTTTACCTGTATTGGTCCACGCCCAGCGAGCGCCGTGAGCTGTTTGGGATCATCGACGAGCATATGACGGGCGCCGCGTATCGCCCCGTCGATCGCCCGGGCATCTTCTACCGCAAACCTTCCATTTGGTCGGCTATCTATCGGCGCGAGTTCCTCAACGACAATCAGATTCGGTTCCTTCCCACGCCGGGTGCCTCGTATCAGGACGCAGGCTTTAACTTTAAGGTTTGGGCATGCGCCGAGCGTGCCGCGTTTATTGCGGACCCCATTTTGTGCTATCGCCAGGATAACGAGAAGAGCTCCGTTAATTCGCCTAACAAGGTGTTTTGCGTGTGCGAAGAATATGCCGAGATGCAACGCTTTTTGGATGAACGCCCCGAGCTTAAGGCTCAGCTTCAGGGCATTTTAATGCGCATGAAGGTCGATACGTACCGTTGGAATGATGAGCGCCTGGTCGATGAGTTGCGCGAGCAGTTTTGGGAGAAGGCCTCTCCCGAGCTCAAGGCCGACTGGGATGCCGGTCGCTTTGACCTGTCGCTGTTCGATCCGCGTGGCGAGACCGACTTGCGCCTGATGGTCAAGTCGCCCCGCGCCTATATCGATTCGCGCTTTGGCTTTAAAAAGCCGGGCAAGATCAATACGTTTAAGCACTACTTTAAGATCGGCGGCCTGCCGCTGGTCTGGCGCGTGCTGACGTATCAGCGCACCTACGGTGATAATCCGCACCCCGATGACGTTCCGGCCGCACAGTAGGAGCGAGTGACTATGGCTACCCCCAAGATTTCCGTTGTCGTTCCCATCTATAAGGTGGAGGAGTGCCTGGCCTGGTGCCTGGACTCCCTGCTTGCGCAGGACATGCCCGATTGGGAAGGCGTGCTGGTCAACGATGGCTCGCCGGACGGTTCGCGCGATATTGCGGCTGCCTATTGCGAAAAGGACGCGCGCTTTACGTTGGTCGATAAAGAGAACGGGGGCCTGTCGAGCGCGCGCAATGCAGGCATCGCCGCGTCCACGGCGCGTATTGTCGCGTTCTTGGATTCCGACGACCGCTTTACGCCCGATGCATGCCGCGTGATCGTCGATGCCTTTGAGCGCGAGGACTGCGACGTGTTGACCTTTGGCGCGAACCCGTATCCGCTGGAGGCGGGGTATCCGTGGCTTAACTATGTGCTTAGCCCGCGCGATGTGTCGTTTGAGGGCTATAGCTCCGACCTGCTGTTTAAGGAAGCGTCTCGTCCCTTTGCATGGCGCACCGCCTGCAAGCGCGACTTCTTGCTGGGCAACGGGATCGTGTTCGACGAAACCGTTAAGTATGGCGAGGACCAGGTCTTCGACTTTGCCGTGTACGGTCGTTCGCACAAGACCGCGCTTATCTCGAACAAGTTGTACGACTATCGCGTGGCTCGCAAGGGTTCGCTCATGGACACCATGCGCTACGACGACGAGACACGTCTGCTGGAGCACGTGAAGATTTACTCCGCTATGCTGGCTGACTGGCAGCGCGACGGTCTCGACGCACAGCATGCTGATGACCTGGCGTACTTCCTGTGTGATCTGGTGCTGTACGATGCGCTGAGGTTGCTGGGTTCGGACTGCGGCAAAGTGTTTGCTGCCGTTGCCGCGGCGCTTAACGGTTCTGCCGTGGACAACGATGCTGCGCTCGCACAATGTGCTCCTTCGGTTGCCGCCATGGTGCGCGCGGCACTTATCGGTAAGGCCCCTGCTGCTCGTTTGTGCAAAAAGCTCATGTTCGATTACGACGTCTTGAGGTTTGGGCGCCTGGGTGCCTGCAAACGCATGGCAGCGAACGCCCTGGGAAAGCGAGAAGTGTAGATGAGTATCAAACGTTTGGCACTTTGCTGCAGCCAGGGCCGTCTGTTTGTGCTGCTTCGTTTTGCCGGTCAGGATGTCGCCGCGCTTATTGAGCGGGAGGGTTCTCAAGCGTTTGTCCATGCGACGACGAGCGGTTCTCGTGTGCCGTCGCTGGTGCTCCCGGTCGATCATGGCCGTGTGCTGGCGCTTTGCCCTTCCGTTTCCGGTTACGAGCGCGAGCTCGCCGTCATGGTACTTCCGTTTTTGGATGGCTCGTCGATGGATGTCGTTTTTGCATCCGGTGGTCAAAGGTTGGGCTCTATTCGCCTCGATAGCCGCGTGGCCAAGCTGGAATCCAAGATTAACTACAAAGCAAAGCCTGCGCTGTGCGCGCTTATCCGCGATGCGCAGCGTGGCGAATGCTGCGGTCGCTACGAGATCGATGCCATTCGCTATTTGCCGGCAGACTCCGGCGCGGTGTGGCGCTATGAGGTTACCTGGGCGGGAGACCCCCAGTGCGCACCCGAGTTCCAGATCTCCGATACGCATATGAATGCCATCGATGTCACCGTGCATGTGTTTGAGTCGCAGGTCGATGTGCCGCAGCAGGACGGATGCCGCGTCAATAAAACGTTTCTGAGCGTTGAGATGCCTCAGGATATACGAGATTTTGTCGCGATTGTGAGCGATCCCACAGAGCAGATCCAGAGCGGGTTTTGCGCCATGGATGGTCGCCTGTACAACGGCATGGTCGACGACAGCTGGAACCGTATGAAGGACGCGCGTGCAGACGACGCAGCTTATCGACGTTGGTTTGAGCAGCATCGCGCAAAGCCGGGCGATTTGGCGTGCCAGCGTGTCGCTTCGGCGGCCTTTGCCTATAGGCCGCTCGTGAGCATTGTGGTGCCGTGCTACAAGACCGATCGAGTCTACCTGCGCGAGCTGCTGGACTCGGTGCTAGCCCAGAGCTATGACAACTGGGAATTGCTCCTTATGGATGCCTCACCTGAATGGGATGCGGTTGCCGACCTTGCGGCAGGCGCCCACGACGAGCGCGTTCGTCGCTTTGGGCTGCCCGGCAACGGCGGCATTGTGGTCAACACCAACGCGGGTATTGAGCAAGCGATGGGCGACTACATCGCGTTCTTGGACCACGATGACATTCTGGAGCCGGACGCGTTGTTCCACTATGTTGCCGCGCTGAACAATGCTGCCGAGGGCGAGCGTCCCCAGGTCCTGTTCTGCGACGAGGACATGTTTCAGAAAACGGGGGAGTGGGGCCAGCCGGTCTTTAAGACCAAGCTCAATGTAGACTTGCTCTATAGCCATAACTGCGTGACGCATTTCCTGATGGTGGAGAAGGCGCTTATCGATCGTATCGGCACGTCCCCAGAAGACGTTGCGGGTGCCCAGGACTACGACCTGACGCTCCGCTGCCTTGCGGCGGGCGCGCGGTTTGAACATGTTGCGCACGTGCTGTATCACTGGCGCGTTCATCCGGGGTCGACCGCCGATGGCTCTGCCGATAGCAAGCCGTATGCTATTGAAGCCGGTCGTCTTGCGCTGCAGCGCCACTTTAACGCGCTGGGCATTTGCGGAACGGTCGAGGAGACCGAGACGCCGTTTGTCTACCGCATGCGCTTTGCGCTGCCGGAGCCTGCGCCGCTGGTGAGCATTGTGATTCCCACCAAGGATCACATTGAGACGCTTGACGCCTGTGTGATGTCGATCGCCCAGAAGGCCACGTATACCAATTACGAGATCGTCTTGGTGGAGAACAACAGCGAAGCCCCGGAGACGTTTGCGTATTACGAAACCCTGTCAGAGCGCGTGGCTGCAGCATCCGAAGGCAAGGGCATCGCGCGCGTTGCGTACTGGCCGGGTGAGTTCAATTACTCCCAGATCATTAACTTTGGCGTGGAGCATGCCAAGGGTGATTACCTTCTGTTGCTGAACAATGATACCGAGGTCATAAGCCCCGACTTTATCGAAGAGATGATGGGCTATCTGCAGCGTCCCGATGCGGGCGTGGTGGGCGCCAAACTCTACTTTGCCGACCATCTGGTGCAACACGCTGGCATATTGGTTGGTGTGCGTGGCGCACTTGCCCATGCCAACCAGGATTTCTCGGCAAAGCGCGAGGGCTATCTTGCCCGCGCCGTACGTCCGGGTAACTTTAGCGCCGTAACAGGTGCCTGTCAGATGGTGCGACGCGACGTATTTGAGCAGGTCGGCGGCTACAACGAGGAATTTGCCGTCGGTTTTAACGACGCTGACTTTTGCCTGCGCGTGCGGGAAGCTGGCTACCGCACCATCTTTACGCCCTATGCCGAGCTGTACCACTACGAGTTCACCTCGCGCGGCAGGGAAGAGGCCAACGAGGAGAAGCTGCGCCGTTGGAAACGCGAGCAAGCACTGTTCATGCAGCGCTGGCCTGAGTTCTTCCTCGATGGCGACCCGTGGCTCGGACCAAACCTATCCTCCGACAGTGAGTACTTCTCGTTTTAGTGCGAAGTAATGCCAAGTTCCGGCAAAGTATCCTCAAGAGCTGCAAAGGCGGTGGGGTTCAAGCAGCTCTTGTCATATCGAAAACGTGTGTCTCGTGAGCATTCGATGAGTTCCGCAGTAAAGAACCTCTCCCAGCTAAAGAACTTTGAGCTTTCGATATGTTCGGCGGGGTTAAGCAGCATGTCCTTAATGTGTTTGCTGTTGAATAATCCCGACTTCAACACGAGCCATTCAAACGATTCCGGTAGGAATAGCTTGATGTTCTTTCGGCGCAATAGAGCAGCTGCTTCCGCAATTTCTGGTCCAAAGGCGGCGCCGTCGGCAATCACGAGGATGTCGTTTTCCGGTGCGTCCATAATGCAGTTGCAAATATTTGATTTTCCTCCCGCGCTGATGCACTTAATGCTGCTCTTTTTGCATAGCAAACTGAAGAATTCGTAGCCCGAATTTGTGTCCTCGACGATGACAAGCTCGGGCCTCTCGCCTCTAAATTCAGTATCATCGTAAATACGATATGTAGAGGTGTAGACACGAGAGTAAACGGGATACTTCGTTGTGGTTCGGTTGGTGTTCTTAAGACCGTAGATTTCATCAACGCTATAGGGCAGTTGGCGCAGTGACTCTCTGGCGACGATTACGTAGTAGTTTGAGCTACGTTTTGCTTCATGGGCAAATTCTCTTGATCGAACAAAAGTATTGCCCTCATCAATAAAAACAATACTGCTGGAAATCTCTTGGAGATCTCTGCGCCAATATTTTCCAGATATTGTTTTACAGGGCACTTTGCAACTTACTGTTACGCCGCTTTGTGCCCCAAGCTCTTCATGGGCTGCCACCATATCAAGCAGAGTTGTCTTCCCTGTAGCACTGTTTCCTTGGATGATGGTCAGATTTCTATTGATGGTCAGTTTAAACTGAACACGGTTATTTTGAATAATTACCTTGTATGATCCGCGCATCAGGAGTTCTCCCTAAGGCATTTTCCAGCTATGGGGACAAGGTCAAACATCGTGTGAACGACATCGCCTGTGTTCGCAATGACAGCCGTGAATTTACCGTTTCCAAAATCCATTAAATGGTAGAGATTGATTGCTAAATCCTTTTGCGCGGCGATCCGCAGAATCCAGTAGGCGCAATTATCACCGCAATTTGAGGCGTTATATACGTTCTCCGGCATAAAGTACATAAGCAGCAGTGTTTTGGTGCCGCTGGATAGTTTTTCGGGAGGAATGATACCTAGAATCTTGGTATCGATTGCATTGGGGCCTACCACGGTGCCTTTGTCGATGGATTTTATGACCCTTTGAGCAAAGGCATCTTGAAACCACTGGGGCGAATAGACGTTATCGAAGTAAACCGACGTGTTGTAGATAACGTTTTCCATATCACCATAGTGAATTGTTAGCACGTTAGCTCCTTCGGCTTGCTGATTTGGCATTTAGTGAGATTGTTTATAT
>DBFEIO010000021.1:0-4408 GCA_048330275.1 Collinsella sp. | reverse complement strand
AAGGTCGCGCAGCGCACCTCCCCGGTCATGACGTCGAGGGAGACGGCCTTTATCGAGCGGGCGTGGACGTCGAGGCCGATGAAGGTGGTAGTATCGAGCATGGGAGCCCCTTCCATGAATGCGGCGTGGCCGCCGCGGCTGGATTAGACACTCACCATTGTCGGCCTAATCCGCGGTCTTTCATGCAGCAGGGGCTCTCAATGTTTTTATGTCCTGCTCATATCGTCTGTGCCGGCACTCCGGGACACTCCATGGCGCGCCAGGGCCAATCGCCCGGGGACGAAGCGTTCATTTTGGCCCTTGGCGGTCACCCGAGGTAAACCTTTACCGCCCGCCTATATTTGCCGAAATTACACTTGACGGCGGGGTACAATAAACCCGCATGCGGATTTCCGTTGCGGGCGCTTCCCATCGCCGGGGCGTGCTCGGGAGCATCCGGCATGCGGCCTTTGCGGCGCTCGGTCATGTGCAAGACGGGCGGTCGGGTCTGTGGGGCGCATCAGCTGTCCCTCGCCTCGGCATGTCTTCTCTCCACGCCACGTACCTGCTGCTGAGCCTGCCTGCCAGATGATTGGAAGCAACAGCGTAAATCCCATCACGCCAACATCCCGGCGATCGCCGGGGCCTGTATACCTATATGAGAGGAGAGGGGTATATGGCGCGTAAGTTTAAGTCTATGGACGGCAACGAGGCGGCCGCATATGTTTCGTATGCGTACACCGAGGTAGCGGGAATCTATCCCATTACGCCGTCCAGCCCGATGGCCGACCATGTCGACCAGTGGGCGGCCCAGGGTCGCAAGAACATCTTCGGCACCCCGGTCAAGGTCGTCGAGATGGAGTCCGAGGCAGGTGCAGCCGGTACCGTTCACGGTTCGCTGGGTGCCGGTGCTCTGACCACCACCTACACGGCTTCTCAGGGTCTGCTCCTGATGATTCCGAACATGTACAAGATCGCGGGCGAGCAGCTCCCGGGCGTCTTCCACGTCTCCGCGCGTTGCGTCGCTTCCCACGCCCTGAACATCTTTGGCGATCACTCCGACGTCATGGCCTGCCGTCAGACCGGCTTCGCCATGCTCGCCGAGGGCAACGTCCAGGAGGTCATGGACCTCTCGCCGGTGGCTCACCTTGCCGCCATCGAGGGCAAGACTCCGTTCCTTAACTTCTTCGACGGCTTCCGCACCAGCCACGAGATCCAGAAGGTCGCCATGTGGGACTACAAGGATCTGGCCGAGATGTGCGACATGGACGCCGTCCAGGCTTTCCGCGATCACGCGCTCAACCCTGAGCACCCGCACACCCGCGGCAGCCACGAGAACGGCGACATCTTCTTCCAGAACCGCGAGGCTTGCAACAAGGTCTACGACGAGCTTCCCGCCGTCGTCGAGGGCTACATGAAGAAGATCAACGAGAAGCTCGGCACCGATTACGGCCTGTTCAACTACTACGGCGCTCCCGATGCTGATCGCGTCGTCGTGTGCATGGGCTCCTTCTGCGACGTGCTCGAGGAAGTCATCGACTACCTCAACGCTCACGGCGAGAAGGTCGGCCTGGTCAAGGTTCGTCTGTTCCGTCCGTTCTCCATCAAGCACTTCGTCGACGTTCTCCCCGAGACCGTCCAGAAGATCGCCGTCATGGACCGTACCAAGGAGCCGGGTTCCATCGGCGAGCCGCTCTACCAGGACGTCGTCTCCGCTCTCTACGAGGCCGGCAAGACGGGCATCAAGGTCGTCGGCGGCCGTTATGGCCTGGGCAGCAAGGACACGCCTCCCGCGTCCGCGTTCGCTGTCTTCGAGGAGCTCAAGAAGGACGAGCCCAAGCGCGAGTTCACCATCGGCATTGTCGACGACGTGACCAACCTGAGCCTGCCCGAGGCCGAGGATGCGCCCAACACCGCAGCCCCCGGCACCATCGAGTGCAAGTTCTGGGGTCTGGGTGGCGACGGTACCGTCGGCGCCAACAAGAACTCGATCAAGATCATCGGCGACCACACCGACAAGTACGTCCAGGCCTACTTCCAGTACGACTCCAAGAAGACCGGCGGCGTCACCGTCTCGCACCTGCGCTTTGGCGATTCTCCGATCCGTTCGCCGTACTACGTGACCAAGGCCGACTTTGTCGCTTGCCACAACCCCAGCTACATCGTTAAGGGCTTCAAGATGGTCCGCGACGTCAAGCCGGGCGGCACCTTCCTGGTCAACTGCCAGTGGAGCGACGAGGAGTTCGCCGAGCACATGCCCGCCGTGGCCAAGCGCTACATCGCGAACAACAACGTCAACGTCTACCTGATCGACGCTATCGACCTGGCCGCTAAGGTCGGCATGGGCAAGCGCACCAACACGGTGCTCCAGTCCGCCTTCTTCGCGCTGGCCAAGGTCCTGCCCGCCGAGGACGCCCTGCAGTACATGAAGGACGCGGCTACCAAGTCCTACATGAAGAAGGGCCAGGCTATCGTCGACGCCAACCACAAGGCCATCGATGCCGGCGCTACCGCTTTCCGTAAGTTCGAGGTTCCGGCCGACTGGGCTACCGCCGAGGATGCCGCTCCCGTCGAGCTCTCCGAGGAGACCAAGTCCGCTATCGCCCAGCAGGTCAAGAACCTGCTCGAGCCCATCGATCGCATGGACGGCGACAGCCTGCCTGTTTCCGCCTTCGTCGATTGCGCCGACGGCCAGTTTGAGCTGGGCGCCTCCGCATACGAGAAGCGCGGCGTCGCCGTGGTCGTTCCCCACTGGGATGAGACCAAGTGCATCCAGTGCAACCAGTGCGCCTACGTGTGCCCGCATGCCACCATCCGTCCGTTCGCGATGACCGAGGACGAGGCTGCCGCCGCGCCCGAGGCTACCCGCACGCTCGACGCCATGGGCCCCAAGGCCAAGGGCATGAAGTTCACCATGGCTGTGTCCCCGCTCGACTGCATGGGTTGCACCAACTGCGTCAAGGTTTGCCCCAAGGGCGCCCTCGAGATGGTTCCCACCGAGCAGGAGATGGACCAGCAGCCCGTTTGGGACTATATGGTCGAGAACGTCTCCGAGAAGAAGGAGCTCATCGCGGCCAACGTCAAGGGTAGCCAGTTTAAGCAGCCCTACCTGGAGTTCTCGGGTTCCTGCGCCGGCTGCGCCGAGACCGCCTATGCACGTCTGGTGACCCAGGTCGCCGGCGACCGCATGTTCATTTCCAACGCCACCGGCTGCTCCTCCATTTGGGGTAACCCCGCTGCCACCGCTCCTTACTGCAAGGACAAGGACGGTCACGGCCCGGCGTGGAACAACTCCCTGTTCGAGGACAATGCCGAGCACGGTCTGGGCATGGCCGTCGGTTACGAGGCCGTCCAGAAGAAGCTGATCGCCGCTACCCAGGACATCATCGCTGCCGATGGTCCGTCCGATGAGCTCAAGGCCGCCGGCCAGGCTTGGATCGACTCCGTCAACGACGCCGAGGCCTCCAAGACCGCTGCCGCTGCCTACGTTGCCGAGCTCGAGAAGTGCGGCTGCGACGCTTCCAAGGCGATCCTCGCCGACAAGGCTTACCTCACCAAGAAGTCCTTCTGGATCTTCGGCGGCGACGGCTGGGCCTACGATATCGGCTTCGGTGGCCTGGACCACGTCCTGGCTTCCGGCCACAACGTCAACGTCTTCGTCTTCGACACCGAGGTTTACTCCAACACCGGTGGTCAGGCCTCTAAGGCCTCGAACCTGGGCCAGGTCGCTCAGTTCGCCGCTGCCGGTAAGGTGACCAAGAAGAAGTCCCTGGCCGAGATCGCTATGAGCTACGGCTACGTCTACGTGGCGCAGGTCGCCATGGGCGCCAACCCGGCTCAGACCCTCAAGGCCATCCACGAGGCCGAGGCCTACGACGGCCCGTCCCTCATCATCGGCTACAGCCCCTGCGAGATGCACTCCATCAAGAAGGGCGGCATGCAGAACTGCCAGGCCGAGATGAAGAAGGCTGTCGAGTGCGGTTACTGGAACCTCTTCCGCTTCAACCCCGAGGCTGCTGCCGGCAAGAAGTTCTCGCTCGATTCCAAGGAGCCCGCGGGCGGTTATCAGGAGTTCCTGATGAACGAGGCCCGTTACGCTTCGCTGACGCGTTCCTTCCCCGAGCGCGCCGAGGAGCTCTTCAAGGAGAACGAGCAGGCCGCTATGGACCGCTATCAGCACCTGCTGAAGCTCAAGACGGTGTACAACGAGGCCTAGGTCTCTCACCGCAGGATCTGAGGGCTGACCTTCGCGGACGTCCTCGGACATGAAAGAACCCCCGCTGCGCACTTGAACTGCACCCCAAAACTTGGACGGCTTAAATAAAAACTACGCCGCAAGGGACTGTCTCCGGAACTCCTCCGGGGTCAGTCCCTTCAGTTTAACCTGGCGCCTCCTCGTGTTCCAATGGACCACGAAGTCGTCGAGGTC
>DBFEIO010000020.1:0-22756 GCA_048330275.1 Collinsella sp. | reverse complement strand
GCGCGGGGCATGGGGCACGGGCGGGCGCTCAAGGCCGTCGCGAGGAAGCGGCTCAGGGCGATATACGCCGTGATGCGCGACCGGGTGCCCTACCGGGAGTAGCCCCGACGGTTGACAAAACTATAGGAACACCCAATGAGTACCTGCCGATGCTTTGGCGAAGTCAGCAAACCCCCCTAAGCGAGCAAGGTGACGTGAAAGAGGAGGGCATTGACCTTCTGGTCATGCCCGACGATTGAACGTCAGATTGCCGCTTAGAGGGGTTTGCAGCGTCGGCCGGTTACGGCGTTTGTAAAACGCCGTAACCTACTGAATGAGCATCGCGTCGCCAAAGCTGAAGAAGCGGTAGCGCTCCTGGATGGCGGCAGCATAGGCATCCATGATCTGGTCGCGTGTGGCAAGCGCGCTCACGAGCATCATGAGCGTAGAGCGCGGCACGTGGAAGTTCGTGATCAGCGCGTCGACCACGTGATAGGTCGAGCCGGGCATGAGGTAGAGCTGCGTCGTCGCGTTCTCGCGCACCACGATGTCACCGCGGCCGAGCGTATCGGCCCCGTCCTCGCGGCCCTCAAAATAGCGCGCCGTCACAGCCGGATCGGACACCGGAGCATCGGCGTCAAACGCGCTCTCGAGCGAGCGCACCGCCGTGGTACCGACAGCAATCACACGATGGCCCTCGGCCTTCGCCTTATGCACGGCGTCGACAACCTCCTGCGACACGTGGTAGCGCTCGGTGTGCATCACATGCTGCGTGGGATCGTCCTCCTCCACCAGACGGAAGGTATCGATGCCCACCTCGAGTTCGACGGCGGCAAACTTGGCACCCTTGGCCTCGATGGCAGCCATAAGCTCGGGCGTAAAGTGCAGACCCGCCGTGGGAGCGGCAGCCGAGTGCTCTTCCTTCATGGCGTAGACGGTCTGGTACTTCTCGGGGTCGCCCTCGTAATCGGTAATGTAGGGCGGCAGCGGCACGTGGCCGGCAGCATGGATGGCCTCGTCGAGCGTGCGCGGGTCGCCGGCGGCATTGCAACCGGCCGGCTCAAAGCGCACCAGACGACCGCCGCGGCTATCGGTGACAAAGTCGATGACCTCGGCCGTCAGCACCACGGGAGCCCCCTCGGGCGCATGGGCGCCACCGGCGCGATACTCAATCTGAGCACCGGGCTTCAGGCGCTTGCCCGGCTTGACCAGGCACTCCCACACATGGCCGAGCGGATCCACATCCTCACGGCGCTTGAGCAGCAGCGTCTCGACCACGCCACCCGAGCCGGCTTTGCGACCGATCAGACGGGCCGGCATCACGCGCGTCTGGTTGATGACGAGCACGTCGCCCGGCTCGATATAGTCGATGATGTCGCGGAAGATGCGGTGCTCAACGGTACCGCCGTGCTCCAGCGGCTTCCCCGCCTGGGAGCCTTTGCGATCCACCACCAGCAGGCGGCAGGAGTCGCGCGGCTCGGCAGGAGCCTGGGCAATCAGTTCCTCAGGAAGGTTGTAGTCAAAATCATCGGTACGCATAGACACGTCGGATACTCCTTATATAGCTAAAGTCCGCTCTACATCCTAGCAGGCTGACGTCCCAAACGAACTACTTTTTGGCAGCCTTGCGCTCGTCGCGAATGCGAGCGCGGTCCATGGCCGCCTCGACAGCAGAAAAGCGGCAGCCGCAGTAGTTCTGTCGATACATGCCCAGTTCGCGCGAACGGCGCGTAGCCTCGGGATAATACGGGCGAAAATCGCGAATGACCGGGGTGAGCCCACGTGCCGCCGCCAGGCGCTCGAGTACGTCATTGCAGGTGTCGAACAGCTGGTACGGCGAGACGGCGAGCGTCGTACCCACATATTCAAACCCGCGCTCCTGGGCAACGCGGCATGCCTCGGCCAAGCGCAAGGCATAGCACGCGCGGCAGCGACGGGCTCGATCGGCGCCCAGCGGGGCCGCGCCGGCCTCCCAGCACTCGCGGTCCTCCCCCGCCTCGATAAGCTCAATGTCGCCGTCGGCACACCACCGACGCAGCTCGTCCAGGCGACGCTGCCATTCATTGTGCGGCTGAATATTGGGGTTGGTCCAGCAGATCGTGGGTTCAAACCCCTCCTCGCGCAGCAGGCGAACCGGCTCAAGCGAGCATGGTGCACAGCACGCATGCAGCAACAACGACTTCATCGACATCTCCTCACCCAAAAAAGCGCACGCCAAAGGACGTATCCTCGCAGGCGACAATGCGGCGGTCGCGCAGGATGGTCCGCACGTAATACCAATCGCCCACGCAGCCCGACAAGTGCAGACCAGCCGCCAGGTAGCACAGCAGCGGATAGTCCGAGAACGCAAACCCCAGGGCAAATGCTGTCGTCACAACAACCGTCGGCGCCAGGCAAACCGCCATGTACCGCCGGCGCGAATACACAACGCCCTCGGCGCAGGCATAGATCATCGCCGTCTCGAGGTTCGCCCCAAAGGTCACGCGCGCGCCCGCAGGAGCCAGCAGCTTAAAAAACACCGCATGCACCAGCTCGTGCACGGCAAACGACGCCATTGAGACCGCAGCCAAGCCGACCATCCAGCCCACGACAGCCATCCAGCCGCCCGCCTCAGCCGCGTCCAAGTCCGCAGGCCCGCCCAGCAGCATAAACACCGGCACCAGGCACGCGGCAAACACCGCGATCACGGCCATCCCCCACACGAAGCAAGCGTGTAGAAAATCCTCGTCCTCAAACGCATGTATGTTGGAAATCTCATTCATAGCATCTTAGGATAGCGCCCCTGCCACGCACCCGCCCGCATGTGCGATAATGTCGAACGATATGCACGAATTGACCACCGCGCCGCCGAACCCCGTGCCCGGCCGCGCTCTTACCTATATGCGAAGGAGTCCCATGGCATCCAAATACTCCATGAACGACCGTCCCAGCTGGCCGCGCCGCGCCATCGTTACCGCCGGCGAGCCCTACGGCAACAAGGGTCTGCACTTTGGCCACGTCGGCGGCGTCTTTGTCCCGGCCGACTTCTTCGCCCGCTTCCTGCGCGACCGCCTGGGCCGCGAAAACGTCATCTTCACCTCGGGCACCGACTGCTACGGTTCGCCCATCATGGAGAGCTACCGCAAGCTCAAGGAGAGCGAGGGCTACGACAAGTCCATTAGCGAGTATGTCGAGTCCAACCACTCCCGCCAGGCCGCGACCCTCAACAACTACAACATCAGCTGCGACATCTACGGCGGCTCGGGCCTTGAGCCGGCTGCGCAGATTCACAACGAGGTGACCGCGGAGATTATCAAGCGCCTGCACGAGCAGGGCACCATCTCCAAGCGCTCCACGCTGCAGTTCTACGACGCCAAGGCCGGCACGTTCCTCAACGGCCGTCAGGTGATCGGCCGCTGCCCCATCCAGGGCTGCAAATCCGAGAAGGCCTATGCCGACGAGTGCGACCTGGGCCACCAGTTTGAGCCCGAGGAGCTCATCGCGCCCAAGAGCCAGCTCACCGGCGAAGTGCCCGAGCTGCGCCCGGTCGACAACCTCTACTTTGACCTGCCGGCCTACCTCGACTTTATGAAGACCTATACCGCCAAGCTCGCCCAGAACCCGCAGGTTCGCTCCGTGGTCTCCAAGACCATGGAGGAGTGGCTGCTGCCGGCTCAGCTCTACATCCAGAACAAGTTCCGCGAGGCCTTCGACGCCGTCGAGGACCAGCTGCCCGAGCACACCGTGCTGGAGCCCGAGGGCAACAAGAGCAGCTTTACCGTCACCTTCCCCAGCTGGAAGGAGCGCGACGACGCCCACGCGGTGCTCGCCAACGGTGGCGTGCGCTTCCGCAGCGGCAAGGCACTCGTGCCCTTCCGCATCACCGGCAACATCGACTGGGGCGTTCCGGTGCCCGAGGTCGACGGCGTTTCCGACGTCACCTGCTGGTGCTGGCCCGAGAGCCTGTGGGCGCCTATCAGCTACACCCGCACCGTACTCGCACGCGATGCCAAGGCCGCCGGCGTGACCGAGGGTGTCGCCGCCCAGGATGCCGCCCTCATGGGTGAGCCCGCCGCCGATTCCACGCAGGTCCCCGCGCCCACCTACCAGCACAGCTCACTCGACTGGCGCGACTGGTGGTGCTCTGACGACGCTCAGATCTACCAGTTCATCGGTCAGGACAACATCTACTTCTACTGCATCGCGCAGACCGCCATGTGGGAGGCCCTGGGTTGGGACCTTACGCAGAGCACCGTCAGCGCCTGCTATCACCTGCTCTACATGGGCAAAAAGGCGAGCTCGTCCTCGCAGACGCCTCCCCCGCCGGCAGACGACCTGCTCAACCACTACACCTGCGAGCAGATGCGCGCGCACTGGCTGTCGCTCGGCCTGTCCGAAAAGCCGGTGAGCTTTAGCCCCAAGGCATACGACACGCGCGTAACCGGCAAGGACAAGGACGGCAACGAGGTACACGCCTGCGACGACAAGCGCGTCATCGACCCCGCCCTTAAGGAGAGCGCGCTGCTGACCGGCGTGTTCAACCGCCTGGCCCGCAGCTGCTTCTACGGCGTCGCCGTCAAGGAAGGCGACGAGAGCCCCTACCGCAACGGCTGCATCCCCGCCGGTGCGGCTTCTGACACCGTGGTCGAATCCGCCGAGCAGGCAGCCCTCGCCTTTGAGCAGGCCATGTACAAGTTCGAGACGCACCGCGCGCTCGCCGTGTGCGACGACTACCTGCGTGCCGCCAACAAGCGCTGGAGCGATGCCTCCAAGGCCGCCAACAAGCTCGAGGGCGAGCCGGCCAATGCCGCGATGACGCGGGCGCTCGTCGACGCCTTTACCGAGCTGCGCGTGGCGACCATCCTGATGCACGGTATTGTGCCGGCCGGCTGCGAGCTCATCTGCGAGTACTTCGACGTCGACCCGGTCGCTTTCTTTAGCTGGGATAACATCTTTGCCTCCACGGACGAGTTCGTGGAGATCCTGGGCGAGAAGCCCGGCGAGCACCGCGTGAAGCCGCTGCCCCCGCGCTTCGACTTCTTCAGCAAGCACGAGAGCCAGTACTAAACACTCGACATGTAATGGAATGGGAAGGAAAGACGGATGTCCAAGCCGCGTCGTCGTAAGCAGAAAAAGCAGGTTAAGCCCGAGCTCAAGCTCAGGCAGTTTGCTGCTACCGAGCTTTCCGACCAGCTTGCCGCCCAACACTCCGCCGCCGACCTGCCGCGCTTTATGGTCGACACGGTTGCCGGCGCCTATGCGCCCGCCGATGCCGAGCTCATGATCGAGGGCTTCGGCGCCGCGGCCACACGCCCGGTCACGCTGCGCGCCAACACGCTCAAGGCAACCGCCGAGGACATCGCTGCGGCGCTCGATGCCGCCGGCATCGCCCACAACCCCGTCACCTGGTACCCAGACGCCTTCATCCTGCCCGAGGCCCAGGTTTCCGACCTGTGGGACCTCGACATCTACCGCGACGGCAAGATCTACTTGCAAAGTCTGTCGTCCATGATGCCGCCGTTGGTCCTGGGCGCCCAGGCAGGCGAGGACATCCTGGACATGTGCGCGGCCCCCGGTGGCAAGACGACGCAGATCGCCGCCCTCACGCAGGGACAGGCGCACCTTACCGCCTGCGAGATGAGCATTCCCCGCGCCGAGAAGCTCGAAGCCAACCTCCACCGCCAAGGCGCAAAAAACGTGCCCGTCATGCGCATCGACGCACGAGAGCTCGACGAGTTCTTCCGCTTTGACCGCATCCTGCTCGACGCTCCCTGCACCGGCACGGGCACCGTCATCAGCGGCAACGAGAAAAGCCTGCGCGGCCTGACCGAGCAGTTGCTGAGCAAGTGTGCCCGCTCGCAGCGAGCACTTCTGGACCGCGCCATGGGAGCCCTCAAACCGGGCGGCACGCTCGTCTATTCGACTTGTTCGATCTTGCCGCAGGAAAACGAGGACGCCCTGCAAGAGGCCCTCGACAAGCATATGGACTGCGAGCTCATCCCCCTCGACGGCACGCCAAGCGAAAGTGAGGCACGCCGCGCCCAGGAAGCTGGCGAGGAGCCGCGCATCGAGTCCAACGCCCTAACCGAGGCCATTGCCGCGGGTCAGGTATCGGCCATCGCCAACGGCCTGTCCGGCACGCTCACCATTCCGCCTAGCCGCGACTTTGAGGGCTTCTACATTGCCCTGATCCGAAAACGCAGCTAGCGCACGGATCCAAAACTCAACAAGCTATCTCCGTGCGCGCTTGCTCTGCTGGTCGCGATGCTGTTTAAGCGTCGCGCGCTCCTTGCGTTCGGCCCTTTTGCCCTTAATGGCCGTGACCACAAAGTAGATGACCGCGGCGGCAACGATTGCGCCCACGCACAGGCCAATCGAGCTAAACATTGCTGTCAATTCCATACCGCGTCACCTCTCTTTTAAACGGGACATTCAAGATAGCACCTCAATACCCGCCACCACAGCTCCTTCACGTTCGCCGGCCCTTCGGTCTAACGGATGGCGCGGCGGGGAAAAATCAACTCGTCAAACGATTTAGCATTCGCAATTCCGGCTGCATCGCGCCGGCCGTCATCACATAGAATCGAGCTTCCATGGATACCCTCAACGATCTAAATGAGCGCGTCGACGCCTTCGTCGGCACCAGCTCCTTCGACACGCCTGCCGCGGCAAACGACCAAGCCCCCATCGATGTGCCCGCCGAGGTTCACGAGGACATCGTCGCCTCGGTCGATTTCTCCGAGGTCGAGCTCGCAGACGAGTTCACCGAACCCCAGGTAGCCGTGACCCCCAACGGACTGCTTCCCATGGAGCCGCTGCCCATCGACGGGCGCCTGCGCAAGGCGGCCCTTCGCATGCCTGACGAGATTGAGGAGGCCAGCGGCTTCACGCTCTTCGGCCGTCGTATCAAATCGCTCATCTACACCACCGACGTCGCGGTCATCCGCAACTCCAACGCCGATGCCGTCTTTGCCGTTTACCCCTTCACGCCGCAGCCCGCCATTACGCAGGCGCTGCTGACCGTCGCCGAGTGCCCGGTCTTCGTAGGCGTGGGCGGTGGCACCACCACCGGCAAGCGCTCCGTTCAGATGGCAGCCGTCTCCGAGATGCAGGGCGCGGCGGGCTGTGTGGTCAACTCCCCCGCCACCGCCGAGATGGTCGAGCACATCACCAACATCGCCGACATCCCCGTCATCGCTACGGTCGTTCGCTGCGACGACGATGCCCACGCCAAGGTGCGCGCTGGAGCCAAGATTCTCAACATCGCCGCCGGCAAGAACACGCCCCAGGTCCTACGCGAGCTGCGCAAGCACTATCCCAACCTGCCGCTCATCGCGCCGGGCGGCAAGACGCCCGAGAGCATCCGTGAAACCATCGCCGCCGGCGCCAACGCCATCATCTGGACGCCGCCTTCGGCCCAGCAGCTACAGACCGACATGATGCAGCGTTATCGCAAGATGAAGGAAGACGCCACACCTGTCATCTCGCACGACGATGTGCCCATTATCGACCAGGTCTCCGCCGCCGAGGTCAGCCAGGTCGAGAACATGAATCCCGACGTGCCGATTCCCGACGAAGTCATCGAGCGCGTCGCTTCGATCCACGAGCGCGTCGAGGAGCATCGCGCCAACCGCGGCCTCAAGCCGTCACTGCACGGCTTCTTCTTCCGCGGAAAGAAACGCTAACCCCAACAGCAAGGCCCGCCCCACAAACGTGAGGCGGGCCGTTTTCGTTTGAGCAATCATGCAGCGATGTGATGGGGCAAACTAATCCACGCGCTTGTCGCCCATAAAGAAGAGCGCCACCGTACCAGGTCCGGTATGCGAGCCAATCAGAGTACCGATGTTATTGATCTCAATCTTGCCTTTAAGCTGCGGAATCTGTTCCTCGATCAGCGCCGCAACTGCCTCGGCATCCTCGCGGCACGCCGAGTGCGACATGACGCACTTACCCGAATAATCCGCACCGTCCTGCACGTGTGCCATCATGGTCTTAGCCATCTCGGAAATCGCGCGCTTCTTAGTGCGAATCTTCTCACGTGGCGACAGCCCACCTTCGCAATCGACCGTCATAAGCGGGCAAATCTTAAGCGCCGTGCCGATGATTGCGCTCGCAGCCGAAATGCGACCGCCGCGCAGGTAGCTCGACAGATCGGTCGAGAAGAACCAGTGGTGCAGGTTGAGCTTGTGCTCCTCGATCCAGGCAGCCGTCTCGTCGAGTGAAGCCCCGCTATCGCGCACGTCGGCGGCACATTCCGCCAGCAGGCCAAAGCCCGAAGACGCCGCCAGCGAATCGATGACGCGCACCTTGCCGCCCTGGGGATAGCGATCCGCAAGCATCTGCGCCGCAACGCAGGCCGATCCATACTTGCCCGAAATACCCGACGACAACGCCAGGTGCAGCACGTCTTTACCCTCGGCAACAAGCGGCTCCCAAAACTCCTCGTACTCACCCACGCTCACCTGAGACGTCTTGGGCATGGCGCCTGCGGCAATCTGGGCAAAAAACTCGTCCGGCGTAATCGACTGATACAAATCGTCCGTATAGACAACATCGTCGATCTCGTAATGAAAACACACGACAGGGATATTGCGCGATTCAAAGAACTCCCGAGTTCGATCGGCGGCGGATTCACAGGTCAGGACAAAATCACTCATATGAGGCTCCTTACTCATTGCTGCGCAAATTATCGCACAGTGAGCCTACATACGGTACATATGTCCACTATTTACCAAATCGAACCAAAAATAGCGAACATCTTTACCACCATCGTTTCCACCGACCCCACGCATAAATATCTGAGAAAACACCCTCTATCGTCTCCACCCAACCGACATATCTACCTTCACTAAATCGATTTACCAAACCGTTCAGCCGACAATTCAGCCGCTGGCGCAAAATCGAAACAAAAGCGGCGCATACTGATAAACGTTTGACGCTGTTTATCAGTTTTACCAGCCCCATCGGAAGGTGTTTCATGGTCGCATTCGATCGCAACCCGCAAGACTTCAAGTATCTGCGTCTGCTGTCGAGACAGTTTCCCACCGAGCAATCCGCGTTTACCGAGATCATCAACCTCTCGGCCATCCTCAACCTGCCAAAGGGCACTGAGCATTTTATGAGCGACGTGCATGGCGAGTACGAAGCCTTTATGCACATCCTCAACAACTGCTCGGGCGTCGTGCGCGAGCATGTCGACGAAATCTTTGGCGAAACGCTCTCCTTTGACGAGAAGGGCGAGCTGTGCACGCTCATCTACTACCCGCGCGAGAAGATCGAGCTGGTCCGCAGCCAGCGCGAGGACTCGCCCACCTGGTATAAGACGATGCTTGACCAGCTCATCATGGTTGCCCGGTCGCTTTCAAGCCGCTACACGCGCTCCAAGGTGCGTAAGGCCATCCCGCGCGATTACGCCTATATCATCGACGAGTTGTTGCACACGCACCCGGACGAGAACAACTATCGCGTGCGCTATCACGAGCGCATCGTGGAGTCCATCCTAGAGACCGCCAGCGCCGACGACTTTATCGAGTCGCTTGCCTCGCTCATCAAGCGCCTGGCCGTCGACCACCTGCACCTGGTGGGCGATATCTTCGACCGCGGTGGCGGCGCGGCCAAGATTATGGACCGCCTGCTCACCTACCATTCACTCGACATCCAGTGGGGCAACCACGACCTGCTGTGGATGGGCGCTGCTGCCGGTGAGCCCGCCTGCATCGCCACGGTGCTGCGCAACAACCTACGCTACGACAACTACGAGATCCTGGAGAACGACTACGGCATCTCGCTGCGTGAACTTGTCGCCTTTGCTGATGCCACCTACACCGCCGGTGAGTCCATCACTCCGCTGATCAAGGCCATCAACGTGCTGCTCTTTAAGCTCGAGGGCCAGATTATCCAGCGCCATCCCGAGTTCGACATGACCGACCGCCTGTTACTCGACAAGATCGAACACGACACCGGCACGGTCACGCTCGCCGACGGCAGCGTGTGGCCGCTCACGACCAACGACTTCCCCACCGTCGACCCGGCGGACCCCTATACGCTCACGCCCGAGGAGCAGCACATCATCGACAAGCTCGTGTCCGAGTTTGTCACCGCCGATCACCTGCATCGCCATATCGATTTCCTCTATTCCCACGGCTCGATGTACAAGGTCGCCAACGGCAACCTGCTGTTCCATGGCTGCGTGCCACTCAACGAAGACGGCACCTTTAGCAGCATGAACTGCCTGGGCACCTGGCACGCTGGCCGCGATTATCTCGATTTTTGCGACCACATCGCCCGCCGCGCCTGGCGCGTGGGCGACCGCGACGCCCTCGACTGGATGTGGTACCTGTGGATCGGCTTTAACTCACCCGCCAGCGGACGCCTGGTGCGTACCTTTGAGCGCGCCTATATCGCCGATAAGAGCACCTGGGTCGAGCCGATGGACCCGTACTTTACACTTACCAAGTCGCCCTCGGTCTGCGACGACATCATGCGCGAGTTTGGCGTCACGCCCATGGCATGTTCACCGACCGGTCACATCATCAACGGCCACACGCCCGTTAAAACCACCAAGGGCGAGCAGCCCATCCGAGCCGAGGGCAAGCTACTGGTCATCGATGGCGGCTTCTGCCGCGCCTACCATCCCAAGACGGGCATCGCCGGCTACACGCTTATCTCGAGCTCACGCGGATGTCGCCTTAAGTCGCACCAAGCCTTTACCACGGTTGCCGAAGCGCTCACGCGCAACGTGGATATCGAGAGCGAGACCAACCGCTTTGACGAGGCCGACCGCCGCCGCATGGTCAGCGATACCGATACCGGCGCCAAGATTCGCAGCCAAATCCAGGACCTGCGCCAGCTGCTCGATGCATATAGAAACGGTGCTATCGAGGAGCGCGCCTAGCTCCACCCGTGGGGATTGGCTAAACTTGCTGAGTTTGTCATCCCCACGGCGCCCCGGCGCCACCATAAGGCAGGTACCATGCAAAAGCTCCTTGCGCAGATCATGAAGTTTGGCGTCGTCGGCGTCATTGCCACGGTCATCGACTTTGGCATTATGAATCTGCTCCACTACGGTCTGGGCCTCAACATCCTAATCGCCAACACCAGCGGCTTTATCATCTCACTCATCTTTAACTACCTCGCCAGCATGAAGTACGTGTTTGCGCACAAGGAGGGCATGAGCCGCCGCCGCGAGTTCATTATCTTTGTCGTGCTGTCCGTGATCGGCCTGGCACTCAACGACGGTATCGTGTTGACACTCAACGCCGGCCTGGGACTCGAGGCCAATATCGCCAAGATCTGCGCCACCGCGCTTGTCATGGTCTACAACTTTGTGACCCGAAAGATCTTCCTGGAAGGCGACGAGACCAAGTAACTCGCAACCTTACAGCTTTACGATGCCCACGGATGACGCGCGTCGAGCGCTGTGTTGTTCGTGGGCTTTGCTCGTTTACGGGCAAATTTTCAACGTTTGCGGATTAGCTCTTGAAAATTTGGCGAGTTCGTATAGTTCTTGGCAAAGACCTTACGTTTCCCTTGCAAAAGCTCTAAAGTATCCTCTGCTCGATTCATCAACGCATTGGATGTGATTACGTGCGCAAGGCACTGGCACAACCTCATACCAAGCAGTTCCTCAAGTTCGCTGTCGTGGGTCTTATCTCCTTTGGCATCGACTGGGGTATGCTCATTGCGCTCGTCGAGCTGTTTCACCTCGACTTTTTGATGAGCACCACGGTCTCGTTTACCACGTCCGTCGTGGTCAACTACTGGCTCAGCATGAAGTACGTGTTCGACCATCGCGAGGGAATGAGCCGCAAGCGCGAGTTCACGATCTTCACCATCCTGTCGGTGATCGGTCTGGGCCTCAACGACCTATACATGTTTGTGGGCGTCACGTTTTTGAGCATCGGCTACCAGGCCATGAAGGCCATCGCCACGTTCCTCGTCACCTGGTACAACTACTTCAGCCGCCGCTTCTTCCTCGAGGGCGCACGGTCGTAGTCGATTCATTATTTGCTTGAATGTATAACCGGTTGGAATTCCCGTTCCAACCGGTTTTTTGTTTGCCGAGAGACCCGGCGACCCAATCCCATTCGCATGAAAAACGGGCGGCCCGGATGTTTGTCCGAACCGCCCGTTTGGTGCGCTATGTCGAGGCCTCTAGCCTGTAACGTAATACCAAACCACGTTGTCGCCGTTGGAGAGAACGTAGTTGCTGCAGGCCGTCATGGGCGTTGTGCCGTTGACGGAGTACATCCAGCCGCTCGTGCCGCCGTACTGTTTCTCGGCCAAACCACCAATCGCGGAGACATACGTGCCGTATGACGAGCCATGTGCGTTGACAGAAAGGCCCAGCGCGCACAGGGCATCGTAGACGGTAGCGCCTTCGTTAAAGGTAAAGGTGCCACCAGAGGACACAGGATTGCCCACAGCGCTCGATGTGACCGAAACCGTCACTGTTACGTAGCTGGACTCCTGCGAGCCGCTCTGGCCGCCCGAGGAGGCGTTTCCACCATTAGAGGATGAAACTCCATCAGACGACTGGCCACCGCCCGAAGAAGCACCGCCAGACGCATTGGAAGTATCACCGGCTCCCGTATTCTGGGCAGCGGATTTATCGCCAGACTTCTTGCCGTCCTGGTCCTCGGACTTCTTGTTATCCGAGTTCTTGTCCGATTCCTTGTTTGAAGACTCGGAATCGTCCTTGGACTTGGACTCATCAGAATGCTTGGACTCATCTTTTGCGTCATTCGATGACTTGGAATCCTTGGAACTGGCCTCGCCCGAAGTCGTAGTCGAGCCAGACACCTTGGTGTCCTTGGTGACGACGCTCTCCCCCGTCACGGTCTGAATGATCCAGTCGATAGACCAGGCACCGCTCTCGGAAGGATGGACGAAACCCAGCGAGACAACGATCAGAATGGTGCACGCAGCAGTCAGAACGCCGAGGAGCGCCTTGCGGCGAGGGGCGGACGCCGCCGAAGCGGCGCCCTGTTGCTTTACATCGTCAAGCTGGATAAACGAGGAATCTGGTTGCTTGGGGTCAGCGTCCTTGGATTTATTGGACACAGCCCTCACCTACCGACGTTTGGTGAACACGAACACGCCGACGATGGCGAGACCGATGACGCCGGCGGCGATGCCGACGATGGCGAGCGGGTTGGTGCCAGTCTCCTGCTCGGAAGCACCAGAGGACTTCTTAGCAGTGGTCGTGGATGCAGCACCCGTATCGGACTTGGAATCGGACTTCTTGTCGGACTTGCTGTCCTTCTTGTCAGACTTCTTGTCAGACTTCTTCTCGTCCTTCTTATCAGACTTATCGGAGTCCTTCTTGTCGAACTTGTTGTCCTTGGTCTCGGTCTTGGTCGACACCGTCGTCTTGGTCGTCGGCTTATGACCCGGAGCGACAGCGCCGCCAGTCTGCTGGCCCTTAGAGCCGGAGCCGGAACCCGTGCCAGTGCCAGCGCCAGCGCCGGAACCGTTGCCAGCGCCACCGTTGCCACCATTAGTGCCAGAACCGCCATTGCCGCCAGGGTTAACGGCATTCTTGGTCCACTTGGCATACAGCGTCAGATCGGCCGTCACCGGTGTACTGAAGTCATACGCCTGCGTGCAAGCCTCATCGGTGAACCAACCGCCGAAAGTGTAGCCATCGCGCGTCGGATCGGCCGGCTTGACCAGCTTGCCGTCGGCCGTAGCCACAAACTTAGTGTCGCAAGCAGACCCGCCGTTGGAATTAAAGGCAACCGTCCAAGACTCAACAGCCCCGAGCTTGAACAGCGTACCGGAATCATTGATGTAGTACAGGTTGCCAGATGCATCGGCAATGACCGGAGAGTCGCAGTGCTGGTAATGGCCAGCCGCATCATAAATCTGCGTCGCCTCTGCATTGCCGAGCGTATAGCGATACACGCCACCACCAGCAGAGTAGTTGACGTAATCCTTGCTATCCGCGCTGTTAACGGTGAAGTACACATAGGTCTTGCCGCCCTGAACACTCACCAGCGGAGTAGCAGCAATACCGTTAAATCCGGCCGGCAGTTCTTTACCGTCAGCAGCGGTGACCATCGTGGTCTTACCGGTCTTCAGATTGTAGAGAGCCAGAGCAGAGCCCGTAGCCGTCTGTCCGCCGACAATCAAGTTTTCGCCAGCCACCGCCGGTGCGCTCATGTTATTAGTAAGACCCAGGTCGACCGTCTTCTGCTCGCTTAGTACGCCCTTCGCCGAAAGCGAAATCACATGGAGCTTTCCATCGTGCGTCATCTGATAGAAGGTCGAACCATTGGACGGATCGGCGACACAGTCGGCGTTCGCGAGAGCGCCGAGCTTCATAGTCGAAACGACATCGCCCGTCATCTTATCAATGCACTTAAGCGTGCCCGCACTCGTAGGAACAATGGTGTACTTATCCGTCAGCGCAGCACCAGTCCAGTAATAGCCCTCGGCAGGGTCGATGTTCTGCCAAGAAACTTCGCCCGTGGCAATCTTAATGCGCGCAAAGGAGCCGTTGCCGTAGGTCGCGTTGTAATTCTCGTCATACGAAATATCGACCGTACCAACATAGACGTACTCGCCGTCCGAAACCACGGTGCAGGAGCTCTGCGTCAAGTCCGTCAAACCAGGCGTCAGCCACTTGCAGATCAGCTTGTCCGCAGTAATCGCCTGGACCGCACCGCCGTTGAGCGGAACGATGATAAGGCCGTTGGTATAGATCGGACGAGAGGTGTAGCTCACCTTGGAGGCAAGCGGCGCAGAGGCAACCTTTTTGCCCGTGGACGAATCGATCTTAATGAGCTCGTTCTCGGTCGCGATGTACACAAAACCGTTAGCAATGACAGGCTCGCTGCAGTTGGCATACTGCTGGCCAGACTCGGCCTTCCAATCGAAGGCCCACTTAAGACCGGCGGCCTGCGCAGGCGTCTTGGCATCCGTTACGGTCGAACCGTTGCCACTGTTGCCGTAGCCGGCCCACTCGGCATCCCAATCAGGAGTCGTCGCACTCGGGTCCACGACAATCTTGTCGGGATCGGGCATGGCCGAATCGTCGGTGGTATAGGCAAGCGTAACCTTATCGCCGCTCTTGAGCGTAATCTGATTGGCGCAGAGTAAGGAGGGCTCTCCATTGATATACAGATGCCAGTATTTATTGGTCGCAGCATCCCAGCCATACGGCTTGTGATCGAACGGCGAAGTAATGGAATTGAGGAACCAGTACTCACCACTCTGGGAGCCGTTGTACGTAACGCCCTTCGCCTTCAGAACCGTCTCAATAAGGTCCTGGGCCGTAGAGCCTTCGGGCAGGGAAACATTGCTTGCCGAGCCCCAGCGAGTATTGTTGCCGTTGACATCGGGACCGATAACATCAACGGACCCAAGAACCTGACCGGGGAGGGCATCGGCGTCAGCACCATACATAAAGGTGACGGCGTCACCCTCCTGGAGCTTGTAGGCACCGGCGCCAACGTCGGCGAACTTGCCATTTACGTAGAAGCGCCAATAGCTATTGGTCGCAGCATCCCATCCATAGGACTTACCATCGAACGGCGAAGTAATGCCGTTGAGGAACCAGCCCCAAGACGATTCGCTAGCATCGAGAGTAAGGCCGGTCTGCTCAAGGAGATCCTTGGCAGTGGAACCAGCCTTGAGACTCGTCTGGCCCGTCGAGGCCCAAACCTGCTGCTTGCCGTCCTTGCCCTTACCGAGGACCTGAACGGAAGCATGGACGGAATCAGAGGGCAACTGGTCGCCCCAGCCACCGTAGAACCACGTAACGGTATCGCCAGCATGAATGGTGACATTGTCTGCCGTGTAGTCGCTCGACTTGCCGTTGATGAACAGCTGCCAATAGGTCGAATAATCGAGCGGCGTACCCAGCTCAACGCCGTTGTACTTAAGGCTCAGAATGAAGGAGCCCGCAGCAACGGCGTCGATGTCATTCGCCTCGAGCGCGACCTTCGTAAGGTCAAGTGCGCTCGAGCCGGACGTCACCACATACTGCGCGTTATCGACCCAAGTCTGAGTCTTGCCCTGGGCATCGCGACCAATGACGGTCACATTTGCGGCAACCTGGTCCTTAACGACAGGGGACGCGCTACCAGCCGTATAGGCAAACTCAATCTTCTGCCCCTGGGTGAGCTTGACGCTGCTCGCGCCAACCGAGGAAGACGCGCCGTCGACGAACAGCTGCCAGAAGGCATAAGTCGTCGGATCGTAGGCAAGCGTGCGGCCATCGCTCGGGGATGTGATGCTTTCGAGGTAGAACCCGTATGCCGTGTTCGGATCGTAGTCCGCCTTGAAGCCCGTCTTCTCCTGCAGCTTAATAAAGGCATCCGCAGCCGTCGCGCCCTCGTCGAGCTTGAGCTGCGTAGGTGCCACCCAGGTCTGAGCCTTGCCGTCGGCATCGGTGCCGATAATCGAGAACGAGACCTCGACTTGCTTCTTGGCGACATCTCCGGTTTCTGTCGGGCTCTCCGTCTGGACGGCAGCCGCGGCGGAAGATCCTGCTTGGTCAGCGGCCACCGTCGAAGACTGCTCACTCGCGGCAGGGTTCTCCCCCGTCGCCGAGCCTTCGTCGCCAGCTGCCGCCCCTGTTGTGGCGGCACTAGCTGCGGGCGCGCTCCCAGAATCTGAAACCTCGGCGCCGCTCTGCTCAGCGGCACCGCCCGCAAGCGCTGCGTCCTCACTCGGCGTCGCAGCCTGAGCCACAGCCTCGGCAATGCCCTCGGCGCCCTCGGCCCACAGCTGAGCCGGTGTGGTGCCAAAGGCCATCGCAAAGGCCAGGAATGCCACCAGGCCGCGCTTGGCTACGCCGCGCGCAATTGCGCCACGGCGATGCGAGACGCGCTGGCGCTCGTCCACAAACATATCCATTTGTCTCCTACTGTCTGTACTTGGAGCGTTGCCTTGAGGCTGCCCCACGTCATCGCGCATGTTGCGCTCGAGTTCCCCCATCGGGGTCCCCCTTCCCTCCAGAGCCCTATGCACACCGGCGGCATACGCCGCAGCCGCATGCAAGATGGGAGGCGATCCGACTTAACCTTAACGACTCGGGCACGTCGTCCGATCTGCGACGCGAACATCCCGAGCCAAGAGGAATTACGGTTACTGGTACAGCCGGGGACTTGCACCCCGATTCTCCCAAACGCGCAGGAAAACCGCGCATTCGTGCGTCTCCGCACCACCATCTAGGCCATCGATTATTACCGTCAATATGGTAGCACGCAAAAGGGCCTCACACGCAGGCGAAGCCCAAGGTAAAAGCTATTGTTTGCGATAGGAAAATGCGGTGACGGTCGCAGCCTCTAGTGCTTGCCGCCGTGACTGTTGAGCCAGATATTGCGGCCCAGCATAAGCGCCAGCACCAGCGCGCTCACGTAGCCCATAAAGCCAATGACCGGGATACCAAACACAACCGGCTCGATGCGTGCGTAGTACACCACCGACGAACCGATAAACAGGCCGGCGATCACAATTGCCATCGACATGCGGTCGATAATTCCGCCCAGCTGTCGCAGCGCCTTATCGCTGCTCATAATCTGCGTGTTCACCTTAAGCTGGCCGCGCGTGAGCATACGCGAAGCCAAGCCCAGATACTCGGCTGCCTCGAGCGAGCCTTTTGCCGCGCGATAGCTGCTCGCGGCAAGATCGCGTCCCATATCGCGCACGCGCGCATAGGTGCTTTTTTCGTTTTTGATGTGCGTCTGGATGATCTGGATCATGTTGACGTTGGGCATGTACTCGGTCAACAGGCCCTCGAGCGTCACCATGCCGCGGGCGAACATCGTTACCACGCTCGGCAGCTCAACGTCGTTTTTGCGCGCCAGGTTTAACAGCGAGGTCAAAAACTCGCCGATATCCAGGTCTTTAAGGTCAAGGCCCGCAAAGTCAGCCACGATAAAGTCCAAATCGGACAAAAAGGCCGAATGATCGAGCTCAGCCGAGTCGCCACGCGTCACGGCGAAGCGCATGAGCGAATCCTTGAGCTTTGGCACGTCGCCCTCGGCCACGGCGAAAATCATGTCCTTTACGATACCGCGATCGTGGCTCGACATGCGTCCGACCATGCCCAAGTCGATAAAGTAAACGATGCCGTCCTTGAGAATAATGTTTCCCGCATGCGGGTCGGCATGGAAAAAGCCGTCATCGAGCACCTGCGTCGAGTAATCCTCGACGATTGCGGCACCGATCTTTTCCAAGTCATAGCCCTCGGCCACCAAGCACTCAGGATCGGCGATCGAAATGCCGTCGATGTAGTCCATGACCACAACGTGCTCGGTGCACAGATCCAGATAGGATTTAGGACACGTCACGCCATGAACGCTCTTATGGAACTCGTAGAAGTCGTTGAGGTTTTTGGCCTCGGCCAAAAAGTTGGTCTCCTCGCGAAACGAGGTCCACAACTCCTCGACTACGCCGTGCAGGTCAACGAATTGATCGGTGTTGACGAACTTGGAAACGATACGCACCACCGAGCGGATGATATCGATGTCCTGTGCCATAACCTGCTGCGCACCGGGGCGCTGCACCTTGACGGCCACGTCCTCGCCCGTCACCAGACGAGCGCGGTGCACCTGCGCGAGCGATGCGCTACCAAGCGGATTGGGGTCGATCGCATCGAACATCTCCCCCAGGCGCAGGCCGTATTCTTCTTCCAGACAACTGAGTACGACCTCGTACGGCACCGGCTCCACGTCGGACCGCAGACGACGCAGCTCGTCGCAAAAGCGTTGCGGCAGAATCTCGGACCGGTTGGCCAGAATCTGCCCCATCTTGACGAACATGGGGCCGAGTTCCTCGAGCAGGCGGCGCAAACGAACCGGCGTGAGGTTATCCCACACGCGGTATTTTTTGACCAGGCGAACAATCTGCCCGATGCGCTCGCGGCGACCCGCCGGCGTGAGCTGGTATTCCTCGTCCGGCGCCATCGCGTCGGGCTCCTCTGGCACCATATCGACAGCGCGTGGCTTCTTGCGAGCGCCCGAGACGGCGGCGTCGACCTCATCGACAACCGCCGCCTCGTCACCCAAGGGATCTAGATTGTTGTAATCGGTGGTGGAATCTGCCATCTGCGCTGCTACTCGGCCTCTTCGGTATCCTTCGGATCGTCGGGCTCAACGGACTCGACGGGCACCGAGGTCACGTTGTCCTCGACCGAATCGACAATGTCGCGCACATGGGCCAGGAAGGCCGTGCGCTCGGGGGCGGTCATGACGCGGACGCGGGCAAGGATGAGCTCGTCAAGCACGCGCTGGGCCGCGGTCTCGCCCTGCATACCCAGACGCTCGGTCAGGTCGGAGATGGTGCCACCGGCCTGTTCGAACATGTCGGACACACTGCGGGCGATATCGGGGGCGCCTGCGTCCTTGCGCACCTGCTCGCCCTTGGTATTAAGGTCGTCGAGAACCTTCTTGCTGCCCTCGACGGCAACGGCGGCGGCGCCGAAGCCCACGTTAATGGCGCCGTTAACAAGCTGATCGAGTTTCATAACCATGGTTGGCTCCAATCACAAACAACTGCATTGGCCTTCTTGTACCCAAGATTGAGTGAAAGCGACAAAGCGTTTTAGCGCTATTCGATCGACGGGAAATCCTTATCTCACGTTGTCGTTCATCGCGAAAGAGTTCTTCATGGCACAGCTCGTGGTGTAGAGCACCTTGCCCAGTAGAGCATCGGTCTCTACGCGCACGAACTCGGCAAAGGCCTCGTTGGCGCGCGCGAGCTCGGCGGGCACCTCGGCCTCGGGCAGCGCGGCTACGGCAGCGTCGACGTCATGGATCTGCTTGTGGCCCATGCCGCCGACCTTCTCCTGGTAGTCCTCGACGGCGCGACCGCACTCGTGGAAACGGACATCGGCCAGGGCGCCGATCAGGCGGTTGGCCCAGTAGAAGTTCTCGGACGTCACGCGAGCCTGGGTGTCGGCGTAGTACTCGGGCATGGTCTCGACGTTGGCGTACAGCGGAACCAGCGCGTTAAACGAGTTGGAGCCAAAGGCCATCCACTGCACGGCGCGGTAGGCCGGCTGCGCATAGGGACGCAGCTGCAGCACGGCGAGTTGGCTGTTGCGGTTGATCCCGATGGGACGATAGGCGCCGCGTGTGGCGGGCGTACCCTTGCTGCCGTAGCAGTCGTACTCCGTGCCCTGGTAGTGGCTCGAAAGCACGTACTTGATGTCCTCGATGGTCACCTTGCGCTCGGGCACGCGGCTCCAGGGAATATCGTCGCTCTCGGGCGTGTAGTCGGCCTCGGGACCGTCCCACACATCGCTGGGGTTAAGGCAGCGCTGCATGTACCAGGCGCGCGGCGTGTTGTAAACGTGGTCGCTGTCACTGTGCGAGCCAAAGGCCTCGCGCGGGTTAAAGACCGCGGCCGGACCGTCGCCCTCGACGCCCAGCGTCAGGTCCAGATGCCACTCGGCCATCCAGGAGCGCAGGTCGGCGGAGCACATGTGGTCGGCCTGGGCGCCCTCGGCGTCATCCAGGTCAAAGCTGTCGATACCCAGCTGGTTGGGCATGGTCACATAGGCGTCATCGGGCACGCGCTTGGCGATCCAGTGGTGGCCGCCGATGGTCTCGAGCCACCAGATCTCGTCCACGTCGCTAAAGGCGATGCCGTTGTTCTCGTAGGTGCCGTAGCGCTCGAGCAGGTCGCCCAGGATACGCACGCCGTCGCGGGCGGACTTAGCGTACGGCAGGACCAGGGTCACCATGTCCTCCTCGCCCAGACCGCCGGGCTGCGCCGGCACATAGCCGTCCTCACCCTCGTTGCCCTTGGCGGGCACGTAGTCCACAAGCGGGTCGGCGCCGCGAACGCGCTCGTTGGTGGTGAGCGTCTCGGTTGCGGACATGCCCACATTGAGCTCGTTAAAACCGGCCTCGGCCCAGATGCCGTGGCCCGGAACAACATCGGGGACGCTCGTGTAGCGCATGGGGTTATCGGGCAACTCAACGGTCAGGTGACTCAGGACGCTCGTGTAGACGCGCGGCTGCTCGTCGGGATGCACCACGCGCATACGCTTGGGCTCAAACACCCCGTTGGACGAGTCCTCGTTACGCGCGACCAGGGTCGACCCGTCGTAGCTTGCGTTTTTACCGACCAAAATCGTTGTGCACGGCATGCGCATCCTCCTTGAGCGAAGAAATCAAACGGCAACAGTGTATCGCTTCGGCGCAGAAAGGGCGAAACCACGGCGCTGGCAACCCCTGTGGTCAAAAAATGCCAAATATGAGTACTGTCACCAATTTAGTAGCAGCATATTTCCTTGTAATGAGTACCGAAAATCCTCATTTATCCAAAAGTAAGAGGTAGCGCGTAGAGATGTGGTGTAAGAGGCGGGGCATGCCCCGCCTCTTCTCTTTCTTGAAAGGGAGGGGACACCGCCTAGAATTCGTCGTTGGAGTAATGAAGGTGACGAATGGAAGGAAAGGCGATGCCCCAAGAAGAGAGTG
This sequence comes from Collinsella sp., assembly GCA_048330275.1. Classification (GTDB taxonomy): domain Bacteria; phylum Actinomycetota; class Coriobacteriia; order Coriobacteriales; family Coriobacteriaceae; genus Collinsella. The sequence goes on along the minus strand of DBFEIO010000020.1, from coordinate 1,361 downwards.
TACTGCGCCTCGGCCGCGACGAGGCCCTCGAGGCGGCGAGGCTTTGGCAGGAGTGCGGCGACGCGCGCGAGTTCGCGTGCAGGGTGCTGGGCGGCGTGATGAACGCGCTGATGGACTCCGAGGCCCAGCAGATGTGCGGCGCGGGCCGCAACGAGCGCAGCGACGGCAGGGAGAACAGCCGCAACGGCTACCGCCCCAGGTCGCTCAAGACCGCCGTGGGCGACGTGGAGCTCGAGATACCCAAGCTCAGGCACGGCACCTACTACCCCGAGGGCATGCTCGCGCGATGGTCGCGCGTCGACACCTCGGTGGCCGCCATCGTGCAGGAGATGTACGTGTGCGGCGTGTCCACCCGCAAGGTCGAGCGCGTGGCGTCCAAGCTGGGCATATCCTCGCTGTCGAGCTCGGAGGTCTCGAGCCTCTGCTCCGACCTCGACGCCGAGGTGGCGGAGTTCCGCCGCCGCGACCTTTCGGGCACGCCGTGCTGCTACCTGTGGCTCGACGCCACCTACATGAGCTGCAGGGTCGGCTCGTCGGTCGTCTCGCAGGGCGTCGTGACCGCGATCGGGCTGGGCGCCGACGGGCGCAAGCACTTCCTGGGCTGCGACGTGGTCGACACCGAGAGCGAGGACTCCTGGGCGGCATTCCTCGGCGGGCTGCGCGAGCGCGGGCTGGCCGGCGTTCGCCTCGTGGTCTCCGACAGCCACGCCGGGCTCGTGGCCGCCGTCTCGCGCCTGTTCCAGGGCTGCGCCTGGCAGCGCTGCGTGACGCACCTGCAGCGCAACCTCCAGAGCGCCTGCTCGGGCAGGCCCGAGGACTCCAAGGCGGCCGTCAGGGACCTCGTGCACGCCGCGGTCTACCAGGACGACCCCGACCTCGCGCGCTGCGTGTGGGCCGAGGCGGCGCCCTGGGTGGCGTCGGTGTCCGCCAGGGCCGGCGAGGTCTTCGAGCAGGCCGAGGACTCCGCGCTGGCGTTCACGGCCTTCCCCAGGGCGCACTGGGCCAAGCTCCGCACCAACAACGTCCAGGAGCGCGCCAACCGCGAGATCAAGCGCCGCTACAGGGTCGTGCAGTCCTTCCCCTCGAGGGGGTCGATGCTGCGCCTGACGTGCGCGAGCCTCATGGAGACCGAGGGGCAGTGGTCCCAGCAGCGCGTGTTCTCCGAGGCCTCGGCCGCCGAGGGCTTCGCCGAGCCCGCGGACAGGCCGGCCCCGACAGAGGGGAGGCGCCGCGCGCTCGGGCGGCGCGCCAGGGAGATAGTGGACGAGATAGTCGAGAAGCACGGCCTCAAGAAGGAGTAACATCGGGACTTGCAGCGACGGACCTCAGGACACTCTTACACCACGTCTGCGCGCGCGACC
>DBFEIO010000019.1:0-37974 GCA_048330275.1 Collinsella sp. | reverse complement strand
TTCTTGGGGCATCGCCTTTCCTTCCATTCGTCACCTTCATTACTCCAACGACGAATTCTAGGCGGTGTCCCCTCCCTTTCAAGAAAGAGAAGAGGCGGGGCATGCCCCGCCTCTTACACCACATCTCTACGCGCTACCAGTTTCAAGTCGAGTTTTGCCGATTTCGACCAAGAATCGCTGCTACTAAAAAGGTAACAGTACTCATATTTGCCCTTTTTTGGCCACAAGCCCTAAAACAAGCCTCGCCAAGGTCGGGAAGCGGGCCAAATCGCCGGCCTCGAGGCTTATTCCACCGTTCCGTAGATGGCGCCCCAGCCGTGGGCGGCCAAGGCGGAGTTGAGCTGATCACAAAGTGACTGGCGGTCGTAATAGCCGGGCGGCAAAAGGTTCACGATCTCCATGAGGTCGGGCGCCAGGTCCAAGATCTCGGCCTGTACGATCAGATCCAGGCGGTCGATGGCATGGCGGTCGTAAAACAGCCCGTCGACCAGGCGCTGCAGGTCGCCGAATTCCTCGGCCCTAAACGATCCGTACTCCATAGTGCCTCCTTGGGCGCCCCACGTCGCCATGCGCGGCGATTCGTAATTCATTGCGATGAACTTAATCTATCACGGCTTCATACCGTTGCGGCGGTGGCGGTCTATACTTAGACGAACTGCAACGTACCGCTTCGCGAAAGGTCGCACCCATGCAGACGATCTACCAGAAGATGGAAACCACCGAACTCGATGCCGCCATCGAGGCGCTCAAAGCCGAGGTCGCCGAGGTCAAGGCCAAGGGCCTGGCGCTCGACATGGCCCGCGGCAAGCCGTCGCCCTCCCAGGTGGACATCTCTCGACCCATGCTCGATATCCTCAATGCCGACGCCGATCTGCACGACGGCAACGTCGATTGTTCCAACTACGGCTGCTTTGAGGGCATTCCCTCGGCTCGCAAGCTGGCAGGGGAGTTTTTGGGTTGCCCCGCCGAGCAGACGCTTGTGCTGGGTTCGTCGAGCCTTTTGATTGAGCATGACATCGCCGGCATGTTCTGGCGCTGTGGCTCGTGCGGCAGCGAGCCCTGGGACGCCTACGAGGCCGCGCACGACGGCAAGAAGGTCAAGTTCCTGTGCCCCGTTCCCGGCTACGATCGCCACTTTGGCATCACCGCCGATCTGGGTATCGAGAATGTCCCCGTTGCGATGACCGACAACGGCCCCGACATGGACGAGGTCGAGCGCCTGGTTGCTGCCGACGACTCCATCAAGGGTATCTGGTGCGTGCCCAAGTATTCCAACCCCACGGGCATCACCTTTAGCGAGGACACCGTGCGCCGCCTAGTCGAGATGCCCACGGCCGCGCCCGATTTCCGCATCTTCTGGGACAACGCCTACTGCGTGCACGACCTGTACGACGAGACCGACGAGCTCGCCAACATCTTTGACCTCGCTCGCGCGGCGGGCACCGAGGACCGCGTGGTTGCCTTTGCCTCGACGTCCAAGATCACCTTCCCGGGCGCCGGCATCGGCTTTATTGGTGCGAGCCCCGCGGTTATCGCCGAGTTCTCCAAGCGCCTGAAGGCCGGCCTCATCAGCGCCGACAAGCTCAACCAGCTGCGTCACGTGCGCTTCCTTCCCACCATCGAGGCGGTCAAGGAGCACATGAAAAAGCACGCCGAGTTCCTGCGTCCGCGCTTTGAGGCCGTCGAGCGCAAGCTCACCGAGGGCCTGGGCGACACGGGTTGCGCCACCTGGACGCATCCCCGCGGCGGCTACTTTGTGAGCTTCGATGGTCCCGAGGGCTCGGCCCAGAAGGTCGCCGCGCTTTGCGCCGACTTGGGCGTCAAGCTCACACCGGCCGGTGCTACCTGGCCCTATGGCAAGGACCCGCGCGACACCAACATCCGCATCGCGCCGAGTTATCCCACGGTCGAGGACCTGGAGGCCGCGCTCGATGTGCTGGTGCTGGCTGTCAAGCTCGTCGCTGCCGAGCTTGCGCGTGCCGAGCGCGCCTAACGCGCGGCTTCCCGTACTATCCGCACTTTCGATACGTAAAGGAGCGTATACATGGATTTGGGTATTTCCACCAACCCCACGCCAGAGCTCTACACCATTAAGATAACCGGCGAGATCGATATCTCTAACGCCGATAGCCTGCGCAATGCCATCGACCTGGCGCTCGAGCAGCCCACCGAGGCCGTTGAGCTCGATTTTGCTCAGGTGAGCTACATCGATTCGACGGGCATTGGCGTGCTCGTGGGCGCCGCGCACCACGCGGTCGACCACGGCAAGCGCTTTAGCTGCACCAATGTGCAGCCCCCGGTGATGCGCGTGGTCCAGCTGTTGGGTGTCGACCAGGAGATTTCGATCACCGCTGCATAATCTTTGCCCCCAAAAGGGCGTGCCGTTTGGCATATGTTTGTGATGCGCTCGGACGTTTTGGTGTCCGGGCGCTATACTTGACCGAATGAATAGACGAGTTCCGGCCGAATGGCGCGGTGCGGGCTCGACTCACATCGAGCCTTGGAGGTATGTGTGTTTGGTATTGGAGAGGGTGAGCTCGCGATCATCGTGGTCTTCGGCTTTTTGCTGTTTGGCCCGGATAAGCTCCCGCAGATGGGCCGCACGATCGGCCGTGCCATCCGTCAGTTCCGCGAGACGCAGGAAAAGATGACGGCCGTTGTTCAGTCCGAGATTATCGATCCGGTGAGCGAGGCCGCGTCGGCCCCGGTCAAGCCCAAGAAGGCTGCTGCGACCGACGACGATTCCGATGCGGACGAGGATGCCGCCGAGAAGGCAGCACCCGCCAAGAAGGAGACCTTTGCCGAGCGTCGCGCCCGTCTTGCTGCCGAGAAGGCCGCAAGCGAGGGTGCTGCTGAGGGCGAGGGTGCTGCTGAGGAGTCCGAGGCCGAGAGCGCCGAGCCTGCCGCTGCCGCCGAGCCTGTCGTCGAGCCCGAGCCTGCTGCAGAGCCGGAGCCCGAGCCCGAGCCGGCAGAGCCCACGACGGCTGACCTCTACGCCCGTCGTCCCCGCAAGCGCAAGGCCGTCGTTGACCAGCTCGCTCGCGAGCTCGAGGCCGAGGACGACACCGCTGCCGCCGACGCCCCGAAGGGAGGCGATGAGTAATGCCTATCGGACCTGCGCGAATGCCGCTCTTCGATCATTTGGGAGAGCTCCGTCGCCGCTTGACCATCGTGGTTGTGTCGGTATTTGCCGCAGCCATCGTGCTGTATTTCGCCACGCCCGTGGTGCTCGACATCTTGGAAGACCCCATCCGCTCCTTTGTGCCGGACGGTAAGTTCTACATCACCACCACGCTCGGCGGCTTTGGACTGCGCTTCTCGCTGGCCATCAAGATGGCCGTGGTCATGTGCACGCCCATGATCATCTGGCAGATCCTGGCATTTTTCCTGCCGGCACTGCGCCCCAACGAGCGCAAGTGGGTTGTGCCCACGGTGCTCGCCTCGACGGTTCTGTTCTTCCTGGGTGCCATCTTCTGCTACTTCATCATCATCCCGGCGGGCTTTGAGTGGCTCATCGGCGAGACCTCGGCCGTCGCTACGGCGCTGCCCGACCTGGAGAACTACGTCAACATGGAGCTGCTCTTTATGATCGGCTTTGGCGTGGCGTTTGAGCTGCCGCTCATTATCTTCTACCTGTCCGTTTTCCACATCGTATCCTATGCGGCCTTCCGCAGCGCCTGGCGCTACGTGTACGTAGGCCTGCTCGTGGGTTCGGCTGTGATTACGCCCGACGGCTCGCCCGTTACGCTGGGTCTCATGTATGGCGCCCTGCTCTCGCTCTACGAGATTTCGCTCGCCATCGCTCGCGTGGTCATTACCGCGCGCGAGGGCAAGGAGGGCCTGTTCGTGAGCCGTCTGGACCTGTTCTCGGACGACGAGGACGACGAGGAGTAAATCGGTATGCACGAGGTTGGCATTGTCAACGGCATACTCGATACAGTGATTCGCGCGGCGCGTGGGGCGGGGGCCTCGCGCGCCGTTTTGGTAACGCTGCGTATCGGGGATATGACCGAGGTCGTGCGCGAGGCGCTCGACTTTGCGTGGGAGACATTTCGCGACGAGGACCCGCTCACGCGAGGCTGCGAGCTTGCCGTGGAGGAGGTCCATCCACAAAGCGAGTGTCTGGACTGCGGTGAGGTTTTCGACCACGATCGCTTCCACTGTCGCTGTCCCCAGTGTGGTGGTGCCAACGTGCGCCTACTGCACGGCCGCGAGCTCGATATCGCAAGTATCGAAATCGAAACCCCCGACGATTAGCCCGCTAGCCATCTGGTGATGGGGTATAAAGGGGCCAAAGTAAGGAGCGCTAAGTATGGCCGAGAAAACGATTGATATTGCATCGCCGATTCTGTCGCGCAACGAGCGCCTGGCAGATCAGCTGCGTCAGCGATTTGAGCAGACGAACACCTACGTGATCAACGTGCTGTCGAGCCCCGGCTCGGGCAAGACCACCACGATTCTGGGCACCAACGAGCGCCTGCGTGACAAAGCCGGCCTGCGCTGCGCCGTCATCGAGGGCGATATCGCCTCGGATGTCGACGCCATCACCATGAAGGAAGCCGGCATGCCCGCCATCCAGATCAACACGGGCGGCCTGTGCCACCTCGAGGGCAACATGATCATGGAGGCCGTCGACGCCTTCGACCAGGCCGTCGGTCTGGAGAACATCGACGTCATCTTTATCGAAAACGTGGGCAACCTGGTCTGCCCGGTCGACTTTGACCTGGGCGAGAACCTGTCCATCATGATTCTCTCGGTGCCCGAGGGCGACGACAAGCCCATCAAGTACCCGGGCATCTTCCAACACGCCGGCGCACAGCTGCTCAACAAGGTCGACGTGGCTCCGGCTTTCGATTTTGACATGGATAGGTATACTAAGACACTCGATGACCTCAATCCGCAGGCGCCGCGGTTTGCCGTGAGCGCGCGCAAGGGCGAGGGCATGGATGCCTGGTGCGATTGGCTCATCGGGCAGATTGAGCAAGCAAGGGCGTAAGTCGGCCGCCATACGGGCGGGCGTAGCCGCAGAGATACGAGATAGGAGCCTCTTTTGAAGCTCATCATCGCCGAGAAAAACGACGCCGCGCGTCAGATCGCCGAGCGGCTGTCCACGGGTAAGCCCAAAAAGGACAAGGTGTACAACACCGCCATCTACCGTTTTGAGTGGAAGGGCGAGGAGTGCGTGACCATCGGCCTTGCCGGTCACATCCTGGCGCCCGATTTTTGCGACAGCGTGCTGTTCGATAAAAAGCTGGGCTGGTATTCGGTCACTGAGGACGGTGAGATGCTGCCGGCCGACATGCCCGATGGCTTGGCCCGCCCGCCGTACGACACCAAGCGCAAGCCGTTTCTTGCCGATGGCATTTCCATCAAGGGCTGGAAGCTCGAGAGCCTGCCTTACCTCACCTGGGCGCCCGTCATTAAGCTGCCGGCCGAGAAAGAACTCATTCGTTCGCTCAAGAACCTCGCTAAAAAGTCCGACAGCGTCATCATCGCCACGGACTTCGATCGCGAGGGAGAGCTGATCGGTTCGGACGCCCTCAACAAGGTGCGCGAGGTTGCGCCCGACTTGCCGGTCGCCCGCGCCCAGTATTCTTCGTTTACCAAGGCCGAGATCACGCAGGCCTTCGATAATCTTGTCTCGCTCGACCAGAATCTGGCTGATGCCGGCGAGAGCCGCCAGCACATCGACCTCATTTGGGGCGCGGTGCTCACGCGCTACCTGACGCTCGCCAAGTTTGGCGGCTTTGGCAACGTGCGCTCCGCCGGCCGCGTGCAGACGCCGACGCTCGCCCTGGTGGTCGAGCGCGAGCGCGAGCGCATGGCGTTTGTGCCCGAGGACTATTGGCAGATTCGCGGCATGGGTGCCGCTCAGGGTGCTGCCGAGGATGACCGCTTTAAGATCGCGCACAAGACGACACGTTTTACCGACAAAGATGCTGCCGAGACGGCGTACGGCCACGTCGACGGCGCTACGACGGCAACCGTCGCCGCGGTGACCAAGCGCTCCCGCAAGCAGCAGCCGCCCACGCCGTTTGCGACGACCTCGCTGCAGGCTGCCGCTGCGGCCGAGGGCATCTCGCCTGCGCGCACCATGCGCATCGCTGAGTCCCTCTACATGGCGGGCCTCATCAGCTATCCGCGTGTCGACAACACCGTGTACCCTGCGACGCTCGATCTGGGCGCCGTGGTGAGCGACCTGGCAAAGATCAACCCGGCGCTGGCGCCCGTGTGCAAAAAGGTGCTCGCCGGCCCCATGAAGCCCACGCGCGGCAAAGTCGAGACCACCGACCACCCGCCCATCTACCCCACGGGCGAAGGCGATCCGTCCACGCTCGATGGCGGCCAGCGCAAGCTCTACGACCTCATCGCCCGCCGCTTCCTGGCGACGCTTATGGGTCCCGCGACCATCGAGAACACCAAGCTCGAGCTCGACGTGAACGGCGAGCCGTTCGTGGCTTCGGGCGATGTGCTCGTGACCCCGGGTTTCCGCGAGGCATACCCGTACGGACTCAAGCGCGACGAGCAGATGCCGCCGCTGGAGCAGGGCGATACGGTCGACGTGTTCGACATTAAGCTCGAGGCCAAGCAGACCGAGCCGCCCGCGCGCTACAGCCAGGGTAAGCTCGTGCAGGAGATGGAAAAGCGCGGCCTGGGCACCAAGTCCACGCGCGCGAGCATCATTGAGCGCCTGTATGCTGTGCGCTACCTCAAAAACGATCCCGTGGAGCCGAGCCAGCTGGGCATCGCCATCATCGACGCGCTGTCGCAGTTCGCCCCGCGCATCACGAGCCCCGACATGACCAGCGAGCTCGACGGCGACATGACTCGCGTCGAACGCGGCGAGGACACCGAAGAGCATGTCGTGACGCACTCGCGCGCGCTGCTGGCCGGCGTGCTCGACGAGCTGCTCAAGCATACGCAGGAGCTGGGCGACGCCATCAGCGACGCCGTCACGGCTGATGCGCGCGTGGGCGCCTGCCCCAAGTGCGGCAAGGACCTGGTTATGAAGACGAGCGCCAAGACCCGCGGCAGCTTCATTGGCTGCATGGGCTGGCCCGACTGCGACGTGACCTATCCGGTGCCGAGCGGCGTCAAGGTGAGCCCGCTCGAGGGCGAGGCCGCCGTGTGCCCCGAATGCGGTGCGCCGCGCATCAAGTGCCAGCCGTTCCGCCAGAAGGCTTTCGAGATCTGCGTGAACCCGACGTGCCCCACCAACTACGAGCCCGACCTTAAGGTGGGCGAGTGCAAAGTGTGTGCCGAGGCCGGACGCCATGGCGACCTGATCGCGCACAAGAGCGAGAAGAGCGGCAAGCGCTTTATCCGCTGCACCAACTATGATGACTGCGGCGTGAGCTATCCGCTGCCGGCGCGTGGCAAGCTCGAGGCGACGGGCGAGACCTGTCCCGAGTGCGGCGCCCCCATCGTGGTGGTCAACACGGCGCGCGGTCCGTGGCGTATCTGCGTCAACATGGACTGCCCGACCAAGGAGAAGAAGCCCGCCCGCGGCCGCAAGACCACAACCAAGGCGAGCACGGCAAAGAAGACGACGGCGGCCAAGAAGACGACGGCTAAGAAAGCCACTGCCGCCAAGAAGACGACCGCGAAGAAGTCGACTGCCAAGAAAGCAGCCGCCGACAAGTAACGGCCCAGTCGAAACAATGCCCAAAAAAACGAGCGAGGGTCTCATGATCCTCGCTCGTTTTTCTGCCGGCAGTTTAGGAACGTCCCTAACTGCCGGCTCGGGAACGACAAAGCGCTAGTTCACCTCGACAGGCTTGGCGCCGGGATAGCGCTCCTCAAAGTCTAGGCGGTACTTATTGTCATTGGTGCCCGCCACGTTGTCGCGCGACAGCGGCGCCACGATCTCATTCTTGTGGTCCGCAGGTTTGGCGTATTTCAGGCTGATCTCCCAGGCATCACAGATTGCGTCAATGCGGTGATCCAGGTCGTCGTACAGGGCGATGATGTCCTTCCAGGAGCTGTAGTTCTTGGAGCTCGTCGGGACGTCCAGGTCCTCGACGATGTCGTAATACTGCTCGATGGTGTCCTCCGTGCGCTCGGCGACGTCGGCGAGATTTTGACGGGTGGTTCGATCCTCTTCCAGATAGTTGCCGTTGAAGTTCTGCGCGCAGCCACGGACCTGGCTGTCGAGATCTTCGAGCAGGTCGTAGTATTCGCTCAGGCGACGGTAGAGGTTCTGCTCGGAGAGCGTTGCTTCGCCGCCATCCTCGTCGTCATCGTCATCATCGTCGTACAGGCTGTTGGGATCTCCGAGAGGCTTTAGGTCATCGTCGTCGACGTCATGGTGCAGCTTAGCTACCTCGGCGGTCGTCTGCGTGGCAGCGTTGTCGAAAGGCTTGATCACAAAGAAAACGACCAGGGCGATGATGATCGCCACCAGCACAACGATAACGGCGATAAGCGGCCCGGTGCCGCTCTTTTTGGGAGCGGGGGTCTGTGGCGAAGCGGGCGCGTATGCGGGAGCCGGCTGCTGTTGGGGCGAGCCGCTCGCGACGGGTATGCGCTGCGTGGTCTCGACGGCCTCGGTCCTTGCGGCGGGGTCGGGGCTATAGGCGAGGGGGTCGTCCGCCTTGGCTTGCGGCGTATCAAGGGAGCCGGTCTGCTCAAAAGCGGGCTGGCTATCGCTCGCGGCTGTTTGCTCAACGGGTGCACCGCACGAGGTGCAGAACTTGGCATCATCTGCAAGAAGCTTGCCGCACGAGGCGCAATACCGAGACATTGCCACTCCTTTCGCCACATTTCAATGCAATACGACGATTATACCCAGCATCCAAAATTCCCCATCATAAGTTGCGGTGAAATAGGGACTGTTTGGCGGTCTCAGAGCTTCAATCAGCCCCTATTTCACCGCAACTTTGGAAAGGAACCTTTAGCCATTGGGGACGCGCCGAGCACTGGGGTATCATGGCTTGGTTGATATATCTGCATTTACGCGCCTTGTAGGAAGGGGCTGCGCCCATGGCTTTTGAGCCTGCTCAACATAGCTTTATCACGCTCGAGGGCGTCGACGGTGTCGGTAAGTCCACGCAGGCGCGCCTGCTTGCCCGCGCGCTCGAACTCGCTGGCTACCAGGTTGTGAGCCTGCGCGAGCCGGGCGGCACCGCCATCAGCGAAAAGATTCGCGCCCTGCTGCTCGACCCCGCCAACACGGCGATGGGAGACACCTGCGAGTTGCTGCTCTACGAGGCGGCGCGCGCCCAGTTGGTGCACGAGGTCATAGCCCCCGCCCTTGCGGCCGGCAAGGTGGTCCTGTGCGATCGCTTCTACGATTCCACGACCTGCTACCAGGCATTTGCCGATGGCCTCGACCGCCAGATGGTGCGCGACGCCAACAACCTGGCCGTCGCGGGAACGCACCCGGCGCTCACACTCGTCTACCACATCACGCCCGAGCAGGCGGCGCTACGCATGGCAGCCCGTGGTGCGGCAGATCGCATGGAGGCAAAAGGCATGGCATTCCAGGAGCGTGTCTATCAGGGATTTTGTGCCATTGCCGCCGAGGAGCCAGACCGCGTAAAGCTCATCGACGCCACTACGACCGTCGAGGAAGTCTTCGAGAAGACGGTCGAGCAGGTTCGCGCGTATGGTCTCGACATTCCGCAGGAAGCCGTCGCCGCCGCGCTTGCCAAGGAGGCCGAGTAACATGGCCCCCGCTCAGGCAAGCCTGCTGGCCAAGCTCGACACCCAAGAGCGCGTGCGTGACTTTTTGACCAATGCCGTCGCTAGCGGTCGCGCATCGCACGCCTACCTGTTTTTGGGCGCTCCCGGCGCGGGCAAGCTCGACGCCGCGTGGGCGCTCGCCCAAGCCTTCCTGTGCGAGCAGGATGGCTGCGGCTCATGCGATAGCTGCGTGCGCGTCGCCCGCCATACGCACCCCGACGTGCACTATTACACGCCCGAGAGCGCCACGGGTTACCTCATTGCCCAGACCCGCGAGCTGCTCGATGACGTGCCGCTGGCGCCCATTCGCGCCAAGGCCAAGGTCTACATCATCGACCGTGCCGAGCAGCTGCGTGCCAACACCGCCAACGCGCTGCTCAAAACGCTCGAGGAGCCGCCCGAGGGCGTTATGTTTATCTTGCTGGGCACCTCGGCCGACGTGATGCTGCCCACTATCGTGAGTCGTTGCCAGTGCGTGCCGTTTCGGCTGGTATCGCCCGCCGTCGCCGCGCAGGCCGTGAGCCGCGCCACCGGTCAGGACCCTGCGCGTTGCCGCATGGCGGTCGCCGTGGCGGGAAGCCCCACACGCGGCATCGAGTTTCTTAAGAGCGCCGAGCGCCAGGATGCTCGCCGCCAGATGGTCCGCGCCATCGATTCGCTCATCGCCGCCGACGAGGCCGACGTGCTCAGCCGCGCCAAGTCGCTCATTGTCGCCGTTAAGGCGCCGCTCGCCGAGGTCAAGTCCACGCAGGAAAAGGTACTCGAGCAAAACGCCGACTACCTGTCGCGTGGAGCATTGAAGCAGCTTGAGGACCGCAACAAGCGCGAACTCAACGCGCGCGAGCGTTCGGGTATCATGGAAGCGCTGGCGAGCGCGCGGACGCTCATGCGCGACGTGCTGCTGACACTTCAGGACGAGTCAGCCGACGTGGTGAACGAGGATGTGCGCGACACGATCGGGCGGCTTGCCGCCGCGACCAATGTTGCGGGTGCCACCCAGGCGCTCGAGGCGGTCGCGACCGCCGAGCGCAACATCGCCAGAAACGTTACTCCCCAGCTGGCCATCGAGGTCATGCTGTTCGATATCAGGAAGGCACTGAAATGCCGTTAGTCGTACCCGTTAAGTTTACCTACGCCTCGCGCGACCTGTGGTTTGACCCGCAGGACCTAGATATCCTCGAGGCCGATTATGCCATTTGCTCCACCGAGCGCGGAACCGAGATCGGCTTGGTTACGGCCGATCCCTTCGAGGTGCCGCAAGATGAGATCGGTCAGCCGCTCAAGCCCGTGCTGCGCGTGGCGAGCGACATTGACCTGCAGCTTGCCGACGATCTTGCCATCCAGGGCGACGAGGCCATGGTCGATTTCCGCCGTCTGGTCAAAGAACTCGACCTCGAGATGAAGCCGGTCGGCGTCGAGTACCTGTTTGGCGGCGAGAAGGCCGTGTTCTACTTTGCGGCCGAGGAGCGCGTCGATTTTCGCCAGCTCGTCAAGGATCTGTCCTCGACGCTGCACATTCGCGTCGACATGCGCCAGATCGGCGTGCGCGACGAGACTCGCCTGGTGGGCGGCTATGCCCAGTGCGGCCAGGAGCTCTGTTGCACGCGCTTTGGCGGACAGTTTGAGCCCGTCTCGATCCGCATGGCAAAAGAGCAGGACCTGCCGCTCAATTCCTCCAAGATCAGCGGCGTGTGCGGCCGCCTGATGTGCTGCCTGCGCTACGAGTTCGAGGCCTACAAGGACTTTAAGAGCCGTGCGCCCAAAAAGAAGACGCTCATCGATACGCCGCTCGGCAAGGCGCGTATTCAGGAATATGACACGCCGCGTGAGCAGCTGGTGCTGCGCCTGGAGAACGGCAAGGTCTTTAAGGTCAACCTGGCCGATATGACCTGCTCGGAGGGCTGCAAAAAGAAGGCCGCCGAGCAGGGCTGCAACTGCCGCCCCGACTGCGTGACGCGCGACGTGCTCGAGCGCATCGAGTCGCCCGAGATGCGCCTGGCGCTCATGGAGCTCGACCGCGAGAACGGCGTCGACGTGGGCGATGGCCTGTCGAGCGCCGACCGTCTGGCCGGTACGTCGATGCCCAAGCGCCGTCGTCGCGATGCTGAATCCGATGCTCGCGCCGGTCAGGGGCAGGGCGAGGGCCGTGGCCGCGGAAAGGGCCGTGGCAATGCCGCAACGCCCGAGGCCGAGGAGGCCGCCGGTGGCCGTCGTCGTCGCAAGCGCTCGGGCTCGGGCGATGCCGGCGAGGCCGCAGCCGCCGGCAAGAACGGCGCTCGCGAGCGCGAGACTCAGCAGCCTCAGCAGCAAAACCGCGGCGGTGGCATGAACCCCACGCGCCGTCGCCGCCGTCACCTGTCGAGCGAGGAGCGCGAGGATGCCTTCCGCGCCGCAGCTGCTCGCGAGGCTGGTGCCGCTTCCAAGGGTCCCTCGGGTTCCGATGCGCCTGCCGACAAGGGCGGCAAGTCACGTGGCGAGGATGAGCGCACGCCGCGTCCGCGCCGTCGCCATTCCTCGGGCGCGCAACAGAAGCCCTCAGTGCCCTCCGTTGCCGATCAGGTCTCGGATGGCGAGGTCAAGGTCACGCGCCGTCGTCCCGGAGATGGCGGGGGAGCGGCTGCCAAGGCTTCGTGTGGCGCCGCTCGCGACGAGCGCGAGCCGCGCGAGGATCGCGCTGGCGAGGGCTCGGCCGACCAGGGTCAAAAGCGCCGTCGCCGTCGCCGTTCCCGCAAGCCGCGCCAGAATGGTGGCGAGGGCTCGACCCCGTCTTCGACCGCACCACAACCGCCCGCCGGCGAATAACGCCCGCGAGCGGATTTAACCCGCCTTACCCCAATCGCGTCGGGGTACCATAGCGCTGAATCAACAACCCTCCCTGCGACCGAACGTAGGGAGGGTTGTGTCTTGAAGAGCCATCTGAACATATTGAGCCGTCTGCAGGGTGCCGGCGCCCTACCGTTTGCGGACGAATTGCTGCCGTTTGCCGAGCGGGCGGCACGCGAGGCACTCGAGGCATTGTCGCCAACACGATGTGCCGGCTGCGAGCGCGCCGGTGCGCTTATTTGCCAAGACTGCCTGGCCGCGCTCACGCTCATCGACCCACGTCATAGCTGCACCCGATGCGGCGCCCCGTTTGGGGATTTGCTGTGCACTGAGTGTTCGGTCGAGGGCACGTCCTCGGCAATGGCGGAGGCGCTCGACCGCTGCCTGGCGTGCGCCGTCTATGCGCATCCGCTGCCGCGCATCATTAAAGCGTACAAGGACGCGGGCGAGCGACGCCTGGCGCCGTATCTGGCGGAGCTGCTCTACGACACCGCCCTGCATGCCCAGGTCGTAGCGCCCGAACGCTTAGGAGGTGTGCTGTCCGGTGCGGATGCGGTGGTGTTTGTGCCTGCGACGGCGGCAGCGTTTCGGCGGCGTGGCTTTGATCATATGGAGGCCATTGCGCGCCCATTTTGCGAGCTGTCGGGCGTTCCCCTGCTCGATGCCCTCGTCAAGTACGGGCATGGCGACCAGCGCGAACTCGGTCGTGAGGAGCGTCGCGAGCGTGCCCGGGGCATGTACGAGACGGTTGAGGACGTGCACGGCCGCCGCCTACTGCTTATCGATGACGTTATCACCACGGGCGCGACGATGGCCACGGCTTCGGCGGAACTCAAGCGCGCCGGCGCTGCGGCAGTCGATGGCATTGCTATCGCACGTGTTTGGTAGGGGTGGTTTTGTGGCAGTGAAGATTGAGCGGCGCAACGAGCCGACAGGCGAACAGCTAGCGGCTTCCGTAATCCTAACAGGCGCTTCAGCGCTGCGCATGATGCGCGCCGAGCGCCGGCAGATGGGCTATATCAGCTGGAAGGACCTTAATCCCGATGAAGAGCGCCGTGTGCTGCGCACGTCGTCGCCCTCGACCGAGGATATCTATCTTCCTGACTTGGTGCGAATTGGAGCCAAAAGTGGCGAGGTGCAAGAAGATCTGTGCTTGCTGGTGGGATCTGCGGCGCAGCGCCGCCGCATGCCTGGCGTAGGCTGGTCCGTGTGTTCCGGGTTGCCCGCCGGCTCGATTCTAGAGGTGGAACCGGGGGTGTACAGCCTATCTCCCGAGGCCCTTTGTGTTGCCGTTGCGCGCGAGGTCGGCTGCATCCAGACGTTTGCCCTGGCCCAGGAGCTGTGCTCTAAGATTTCACTGAGCGACCGCGGGAAGTATCTGCCTCCCTACACCTCGCCTGTTACGAATAAACTTGCAAAGGACAAGGACCAGCCAGCAGACGTGGGCTACTTTGAAGTCGAGCCGGCGCTGACGCCCGATCGCCTGGCAGATTACCTTGCGGCATGCAAGGGGAATGTGGCCAAACAGCTGCTGCGTCTGTGCCCCTATCTTTCGGAAAACCTGCGCTCACCCATGGAGTGCATCATGCTCGCCCTGTTTTCGCTTCCGTTTTCCTATGGCGGGTTTGCCTGCGGACCTTTTAAGACCGACTACAAGATCGAGTTCGATGACCGTGCACAGGCAATCTCGGGGATGCCTCATGCAGTTTGCGATGCGTATCAAGAAGCGGCCCGGTTTGACTTGGAATACAACGGTGAGCTGGGCCATTCCTCCCGGAGGGGACGTATCCATGATGAAAAACGCAACACGGGCTTGATTACTATGGGAATCGAGGTCGCGACGGTCAACAACGAAATGCTCTGCGACATGGAAGCGATGGAAGCGCTCGCATGGCGCATCCACCAGCGCATGCGAAAGCGGTATCAGAATCGCGTAGAGGCTCGTCGAAAGAGACAAGATGCTCTGCTGAATACGCTCCGAGCGTGCTTTGGGCTCAAGCCAGCGTAAAACTATGACTTTATAGGGGGTCTGTTTATATGCCCTGTGCAAAAACGGCAAATATGAGTACTGTTACTAGATTAGTGGCAGCAAAAACAAAGAAACTTGGGCCGAAAATCTGGATTCATTGAAGAGATAATAAACTAATGTGGAATATCTTGGCGCCAAGCAAGCTGTGCGGAATTCAAAAAGGGCTCGTGGGACGGAAAAACGCTGCTACTAAATTGATAGCAGTACTCATATTTGCCGTTTTTTGCACAGGGCACCCTGAGACGGGTGCCCCGGAGCTCCCCATAGGGGAGCTCCGAGCTTCGCAGGGGCACGAATAGCCCACTCCGACCTGCGAAATCTGTACTCGCGATGCGAATGACGCCCCTAACCTTAAACTTTAGCTTGAACTTAGCTATAATGCGCTACGTTCCTACCAGGCTGTGGTTGCGGACGGACGAAATGCCCGTCCTAGTCCAAGACAGACGCGGTCAAAGGGATCCACGTAAGCGACCGCGTGCGCGCGGCGCGATCATGGCGCGTCCTAGATGTAAGCCGCACCGTCCGTTCTACTTTCTTTGGGGCAATACCGCCTCGCGGGCGAGCGGGCCAGTCGTGAAGGTGGCTGCGGCCTCCCGAGCAAACACCCCGGTGCGCAAGTGTGGGGTCAAATACCAGGTCAGCTGGTGGGAACAACCTGATATTCCGCGCAACGCACGGATCGTATACGACACAGAAGGCAGGGTAGTGGACATGGTGAGGGGCAGCTTGATGCACGCGGCTCGGTTAGGTGCTGGGACCGCAGCGGTCATCGCCGTTTTGGGCCTGAGCGGATGCGCGTTCAACCCGCTGTCTACGTTCACGACTCCCACGATCGACCAGATCGAGTACGAGACCGTCACGCCGGCGGTGTCGGACGATGCCCTGGTCACTCCCGGTACCCTGACGGTCGCCCTCGATACCTCCGATGCGCCGCAGGCCATGCAGGGCGCTGACGGCGAGCTCACGGGGTATGCAGTCGACGCTGCCCGCGCCCTCGCAAGCCGCATGGGCCTTAAGGTCGCCTTTGTCGATGCGTCCTCGGCAGGTTCCGCGCTCGGCGACAAAAAGGCTGATATCTTTATCGGCGAGATCAACTCCACGGACGGGGACGTTAGCTCGCTCGGCACCTGCCTGTACGATGCCGCTTCCGTGTTCGGTAAAACCAGCGATGGTGGGTCGCTAAGCGTTTCCACCGATACCCTTAACACGTCTACTCTGGGTATCC
This sequence comes from Collinsella sp., assembly GCA_048330275.1. GTDB lineage: Bacteria > Actinomycetota > Coriobacteriia > Coriobacteriales > Coriobacteriaceae > Collinsella. The sequence goes on along the minus strand of DBFEIO010000019.1, from coordinate 22,213 downwards.
AGATGTCCTCGGCCTCGCAGGAGGCGCTTGCTAAGCAGAGCATCACCGCCAACCAAAAGACCTACTCCAACATCAACGAGTGCTTTGAGGCGCTCGAGTCCGGCGAGGTCGACTATGTGATCTGCGACTCCACGGCCGGCGGCTACCTTGCACGCCTGATGAGCGAGATCTCCTATGTCGGTGCGCTCGAGGCACCCTCGACGCTTGGTGTTGCGGGCCTCTCGTCCAATGACGAACTGTGCCGTGCCGTGAGCGATGCCCTCGACGGTATTACGGCCGACGGCACGCTCGAGGCGGTCCACTGCGTCTGGTACGGCACGATGCCCTACGACCTCACCACTAAGACAGTATCTGGTGTCAACCTTCAGTCGTCTGGCTCCGCGTCCTCCGGCAGCGAGTCCTCCGATTCCAACAATGAGACCGCATCCTCCGAAGACAAATCGTCCAGCCAGGAAGACACCATCACCGACGACGACATTAACAAGCTTAATAGCTAGTTATTGCTAGGGGTGGTGTCTCCTATACGTTGGAAAGGATGCCTCTTCACGGTTTCAACACGCACTGCCGGGCTTCCCCAATAGGGGAGCCCGGCTTTTTTATCTCTATAAAACCAGCAGGTCAAAGCCAATTTTCGGGACCAAATACAAAGTCGCCGGCTCCCTCCTATAGCGCACTTTGCCACAGAAAAGTGCGAGACTTCGGTATGCGGTATCAAGCAATCGTTATTCGGGTCTTTGGGAATCCGCGTGATTAAATGCACGGCAATGGGTACATAGCCAGTACAGTAAGTCCCCGAGGCAGATTGGAGCCACGTATGGATATCAAGGTTTCTGGACGCAAGACGACGGTAACCGATGCTCTGCGTGCGCATGTGGATGAGAAGATCGGCGAGGCGCTCAAGGTTTTCGATATCGAGCCCATGACGGTCGACGTTGTACTTCGCTATGAGAAGAACCCCTCGAACCCCAACCCGGCAATCGTCGAGGTTACGGTTCGCGCCCGCGGTTCGGTGATTCGCGTTGCCGAGCATGGTGCAGATATGTACGCCGCCATCGACCTCTCCGCCGATAAGGTCACCCGCCAGCTGCGCAAGTTCAAGACCAAGGTCGTGGACAACCGCCAGGGCGGTGCCAGCGCAGCGGATGTCGCACCGGTCGAGCGCGTCGAGGATCTGGCCGACCTGCTGCTGCCCGAGGAGGAGGACGACCTGCTCGTCCGCGAGAAGGTCATCGATGTCACCCCGATGACTGAGGAGCAGGCGCTGGTGCAGACCGATCTGCTCGGTCACGACTTCTACGTGTTCGAGAATGCGACAACTGGCCTCATCAATGTGGTGTATCACCGTAAGAATGGTGGATATGGCATCATCAAGCCCCGTATCGAAACACTTGACGAGTAAAATACGTTAACTTGCATGAGTTAACGGTTGGCGGCCATCCCATGCGGGTGGCCGCCTTTTTACGTAAGGAGTCGCTTTGATGGACAAGGCCGCATCCGCCGGTCATTCGGACCGTTGCCGCATCGTCGTCGATACCTGCTGCGACTTTAGCCCCGAGGTCGCCGCGAACCTCGATGTCGATATCTTGGGTTTCCCCTTCATTATCGATGGCGAGGAGCGCACGGACGACATCTGGTCGAGCATCACACCCAAGGAGTTCTACGACCGCATGCGCGCCGGTGCTCGCGTGTCCACCTCCGCTGTGTCGCTCGGTCGCTATATCGAGTTCTTTACCGAGTGCGCCAAAGAGGGTACGCCCACGGTCTACCTGTGCTTTACCTCGGCGCTGTCGTCGAGCTACAACTCCGCGTGCCAGGCGGCGGACGCCGTGCGCGCCGAGTATCCCAACTTTGAGCTGTACGTGGTCGACAACGCTCTGCCCTGTGCGACCGGCGAGCTCTTGGCGCTTGAGGCCGTGCGCCAGCGTTCGGCGGGACTGACCGCCAAGCAGCTGGTCGACTGGGCAAACGAGGCCAAGACCTATGTCCACGGTTACTTTACGCTCGAGAGCTTTGACGCACTGGCTGCCGGCGGCCGCATCCCGCCCGCGGCGGCACAGCTCACGGCAAAGCTCGATGTCAAGCCCGAGCTCTCCTACGACCTTGCCGGCTCGCTGTCGCTGATCGGCGTCAACCGCGGCCGCAAGAAGGCGCTCAAGTCCATCCTCAAGTCGTTCCGCGAGAACTACGTGCCCGACCGCACCATGCCCATCGCCATCATGACGGCCGATGCCGAAAAGGACGGCGACTGGCTCGAGGCCGCCATCCGCAAGGAGGAGGGCTGCGCCGACGTCACGATCATTCGCAGCTCCGTGGGTCCCACCATTGGCTCGCACGTGGGCCCCGGCATGGTGGCCTGCGCGTTTTGGGGCAAGAATCGTGCCGAGAAAGCCTCGCTTTCCGACCGCATCGCGCGCCGTGTGCGAGGCGAGTAGGCAGGCGCTGCGGCTGCAAGCGCTCTCAAGTCACGGCCGAAACGCTGGCACCGAGTATTTAACCTGGTAACAACACCCAACCCAAAAGGAAAGGTTTCATGGCAAACAAGCTCTCCGTCGCATTCATCGGCACCGGAATCATGGGTGCCCCCATCGCCGGCCACATCCTGGACGCCGGCTATCCCGTCACGGTCAACAACCGCACCAAGTCCAAGGCTGCCGCGCTTATCGAGCGCGGTGCCGCCTGGGCCGATACGCCGGCCGATGCCGTGGCTAACGCCGATGTCGTCTTTACCATGGTGGGCTATCCCTCCGAGGTCGAGGAACTCTACCTGGCGGGCGACGGCCTGCTCGCGTGCACCAAGCCGGGCGCGGTCCTGATCGACCTCACCACGAGCTCGCCCGAGCTGGCGCGCGACATTGCCGAGGCCGCTCAGGTTTCTGGTCGTATGGCGTTTGACTGCCCCGTCACCGGCGGCGAGTCGGGCGCCATCGCCGGCACGCTCACGGCTATCGTGGGCGCTACCGAGAACGACATTGCTCCGGTCCGTGATATCCTTTCCACCTTTGCGGCAACCATCTGCTGCTTCGATGGCGCCGGCAAGGGCCAGGCTGCCAAGCTCGCCAACCAGGTGTCGCTGGGCGCCTGCATGGTCGGCATGGCAGACGCCATGGCATTTGCCGAGCTGAGCGGCCTTGATCTGGAGAAGACTCGACAGATGATCCTGGGCGGTACCGGCAAGTCCGGCGCCATGGAGAGCCTGGCGCCCAAGGCGCTCGACGGCGACTACAAGCCCGGCTTTATGGTCGAGCACTTCATTAAGGACCTGCGCCTAGCGCTCGCTTACGCCGACGATCGTGAGCTCGCTCTGCCCGGTGCCGACGTGGCCTTTACGCTCTACGACATGCTCGACGCCATTGGTGGCGCCAAGCTGGGCACCCAGGCCATCACGGTCCTCTACAAGGAGGAGGCCGACGCCATCGCCGCCGGTCTGGACTGGTCGCAGTATCGTCCCGAGGAGCATGGCGCTCACGAGGAAGGCTGCGGTTGCGGCGAGCACGGCGACGACCATGAGTGCGGTTGCGGTCACCATCACGGCGAGGACCACGAGTGCTGCGGCGGCCACGGCCATGACGACGGCCATGAGTGCTGCTGCGGCCACCATCACGGGGAGTAGCGCCCATGAGCTGGACGTTCGTGGTACTAGCGCTGGTGCTCTTTCTCTTTGCGATCTACATTGGCTTTTTGTGCGGCCAGTGGGCGTGCGAAAAGCGCGTGATCACCAAGCGCGACTACTGGATCGCCAATTTTGCAGGCGCGGCGGCAGTCGTCCTTCTGACCTGGGTGTTCTCGCTGTTCCCGCTGGTGCAGTTTGCGCCGATCGGCTGGCTCGGCGGCTTTATCGCCGGTCTTAAGATGAGCTTTGGCGAATCCGTCGGCCCGTGGCGCAAGCACGACGAGGTCTTTAATGTCAACAAGGCCCATCGCGCCGCCGCCGATGCGGGCGACGCCGAGGACCGCCGTCGCGCACGCCACAATGGCGCTTCCGACCGACAGCTCATCTCGGTCACCGATGACAGCAAGGGTGCTGGCAAGCACGCCAAGAAATAAATAGAAGAGGTAACTATGGCAGAAAATAAAGACGAACAGCTCACCGACGAGGAGCTGGCACAGCTTCAGCTGGCAGAGGAGAACGAGAACGCCGTCGACCGCCTGGTCCAAGAGCTCGGCTGCCCCACGCGCCGCATCCGTCAGTTTGCCGCCCGCGTGCTGCACCTGCTTGCCGAGCGCGATCCGCAGCGCGTCGTGCCCTGCGTGCCCGCGCTGATCGAGGCGCTCGACCGCCCCGAGGCGCAGACCCGCTGGGAGGCTCTCGATGCCCTGGCGGCGCTCGCCACCACCTGCCCCGAGCAGCTGGGCGATGCCTTTGAGGGCGCCGAGACCGCGCTGTTCGATGAGATTTCGTCCACGCTGCGCTATGCCGCCTTCCGCCTGCTGTGCGTGTGGGGCGCCACGAGCGTCGAGCGTTCGCGCGAGGCTTGGCCCATCCTGGACGAGGCCATCCAGTGCTACCACGGCGACCTCGAGTATCGCGACATGCTCGGTTGCCTGTACGAGTTTGGCCGGGGCGAGATTGACGCCGAGGTCGCCGAGAAGCTCGCGCTGCGCCTTAAGTTCGATGCCGAGAACGGCAAGGGTAGCTATCTCAAGGCCCGTTCGAGCGAGATTTGCGAAATGCTTGTTAAACGTTTTGGCCTGGATCTCTCCAAAAAGAAGAAGCGTGCTAGCGTAAAAAAATCTGACGACGCCGAAGACGAGGAGTAACAGATTATGGCGCACGATGTAGTCCTGATTCCTGGTGACGGTATCGGTCCCGAGATTACGCAGGCTATGCGCCGCGTGGTCGAGGCCACTGGTGTCCAGATCAACTGGAACGTCCAGGAGGCCGGTGCCGGCGTCATGGACGAGTTTGGCACGCCGCTGCCCCAACATGTGCTCGATGCGGTCGCCGAGACCAAGGTTGCTATCAAGGGCCCCATCACCACGCCGGTCGGCACGGGTTTCCGCAGCGTTAACGTCGCCCTGCGCAAGCATTTTGACCTGTACGCCTGCGTGCGCCCCTGCCTGTCGCAGCCGGGCGACGGCTCGCGCTTCCGCGACGTCGACCTGGTTATCGTGCGCGAGAACACCGAGGACCTCTATGCCGGCATCGAGTTCGATGAGGGCGCTGCCGAGGTCGAGGAGCTCTCGCAGCTCGTCGAGCGCTCGGGCCAGAAGACCTTCGCCGCGGATTCCGCCATCTCAATCAAGCCGATTTCCATCGTCAAGAGCCGCCGCATTGTGGAGTACGCTTTTGAGTACGCCCGCCGCTGCGGCCGCAAAAAGGTGACGGCCGTGCATAAGGCCAACATCATGAAGGCGACCGATGGCCTGTTCCTGCGCGTTGCGCGCGAGGTGGCCGCCAACTATCCCGATATCGAGTTCAACGACAAGATTGTCGACGCCACCTGCATGGGCCTGGTCCAGAACCCCAACGACTTCGATGTCCTGGTGCTGCCCAACCTGTACGGTGACATCGTGAGCGACCTGTGCGCCGGCCTAGTGGGCGGCTTAGGCATGGCCCCCGGCTCCAACATCGGTGCCGACTGCGCCATCTTCGAGGCTACGCACGGCTCCGCGCCCGATATCGCGGGCCAGGATATCGCCAACCCCACAGCCGAGATCCTCTCTGCTGCGATGATGCTCGATCACCTGGGCGAGAACGACGCTGCCAATCGCATTCGCGCCGCCGTATCTACCACGCTCGACGAGGGTGAGCAGGTTACCGGTGACGTGCGTCGTGCCCAGACCGGCTCCGTCGAGGGGGCCGTGGGCACGCAGGCCTTTGCCGATGCCGTTATCGCGCACCTGGCCTAAGGCATGCACGCTGCAAACGCCTAAATAGTACTTAAGTGTTTGCGTATAACCTAAGAATCAATACGCCCGGCGCTCTGCCGGGCGTATTCTATTGGGGACTATGTTTCCTAACAAGGAGTAACTGATATGGGTCTGATTCAAAAGAAGGACGAGAAGGACGAGATCGACGGCATCCAGATCATCGAGCGCGGCGAAGGCCCCGACGGTGACGAGGACGAGAAGATCGACCTGGTCGCCGGCACGTCTGCCGAACATATTGCCGCCGGCACGACCGCCGAGGAGGAGGACGCTCGCCTGGAGGCAAAGATCGCCGCGGACGCCGCCGACGAGAACCTCATGCCCGAGGCTCAGGATGAGGACGACGACTCCGACGTGGACGACCACGCTTGCAAGCACAAGAAGACGATGATTGCCGCCTTTGTGGTCGCCGTCGTGATCGCTGCCGTGGTCGGCTTCTTTATCGGCAACGGTGGCTTTGGCGGCAAGGGCGTCGGCTCGGCGACCCTGACCGAGGACCAGCTCGATTCGACCGTGGCAAGCTATAGCTACAACGGCAAAAAGAGCGACATCACCGCGCGTGAGGCCATCGAGAGCCAGTACAGCCTCGACACCGTCAAGGGCGACGACGGCAACTACACCGCTCCGTCTGCCGACGTTATCCTGTCCTACGTGCGCAACCAGATTCTGCTGGACGCTGCTGAGGACGAGGGCATTACCGTTTCTTCCAAGGAAATGAAGCAGTACGCCGAGGATTCCATCGGCACCTCCGACTACAAGACCATGGCCAAGCAGTACGGCGTGTCCAAGGACCAGGCCAAGCAGATCGTCCGTCAGTCCGCGACGCTGCAGAAGCTCTACAAGAAGAAGGTCGGCGACAGCTCCGCAAGCATGCCGACCGCCCCGACCGAGCCTGCTGACGGCAACGAGGAGACCGCGAGCAAGGACTACGCCGACTACATTATCAACCTTGCCGGCGATGAGTGGGATAGCTCAAAGGGTACCTGGAAGGATGCCGACAGCACCTATGCCAAGGCCTTTGCCGATGATGCCTTTACAGCCGATAGCGCTACCTATAAGCAGGCCATGACCGCCTACTACACTGCTTATCAGCAGTATTCCTCGCAGGCTTCGAGCGCCAGCTCCAAGTGGACCGAGTATGCTAACGGTCTCTACGCCAAGGCCAACATCAGCATCTACGGCCTGTTTGCGTAAAGAGTTGCACTGCTCATCGAGCATCTAGTCGATAGACAACAAATAGCCCGCCAGTACGGAATGAACTGCCTCCCATTTCTTGGACATGAGAAATGGGAGGCTTTCTTTATGCGCGTTGATTTGAGGGTGAAGCATGATGTCGAGGCCAGGAAGGCGGCCATAGGGCTCTTCGAGCTCGGGCACGGGTATAAATCTGCCGCGATTGCCCTTTCGCTTCCCGCGGAAGCCGTGAGAAGATGGCAGGAGATATACCGCGCATTCGGGAGCGAGGTGCTGCTGCGCATGGACGGAAAGCAGGGCAGGTACACATACGAGCAGAAGGTCGCCGCCGCCTCCGCCGTCGTCGACGGCGGCATGACGAAGACCGAGGCGATGGCGGCGTTCGGCATAATGTCGATGTCGCCGCTCAAGAAGTGGTGCGCGCTATACCGCCGGGGCGGCGCGGAGGCCCTGCGCCCGAGGCCCAAGGGCCGGCCGAGCGGTCCCAGGGCGAGGCCGCGGACCCGCGAGGAGGAGCTCGAGGAGCGGTGCCGTAGGCTCGAGGCCGAGGTGGCCTACCTAAAAAAATTACGCGCCCTGGTCGAGAGGGACGGGCTCTGACCAGGGCGAAGGCCGAAGCGGTCGCGGCCCTGCGCGCCGAGGGGCACGCGCTCGGGCACCTGCTCGCATGCGCCGAGCTCAAGCGGTCGACCTACTACTACGCCCTCGCGCACCCGCCGAGGCCCACGCGCCCCGAGCTCCGGGAGGCGGCCGCCGAGATCTTCTCGCGCACCGCCAACGGCTGCGGGCACCGGCAGATAGCGATGTGCCTCAGGGCGGAAGAGGGGGCCGTGATAGCCGACAAGACCGTGCTCAAGATGATGCGCGAGATGGGGATTCGCTGCGGCATCAGACGCGAGACGGCCTACCACAGGTACAACTCGTACAGGGGCGTCGTCGGCAGGACGTTCGAGAACGTGATCGCGAGGGATTTCGACGCCGGGGCCCCGTGGCGGAAGCTGGGGACGGACGTCACCGAGTTCAAGGTGGCCGGCGGCAAGGCCTACTGGGCCCCGACGCTGGACTTCTGCACCAAGGAGATCGTGGCGAGCGACATATCGACCACGCCCGACATGGCCCAGCAGGCGAGGATGCTCGACGAGCTGCTGTCCAAGATCCCCGAGGGCGCCGCCCCGACCATGCACTCGGACCGGGGCTGGCAGTACCAGCACGCCTCGTACACATCCAGGCTCGAGGCCGCCGGCATCGTCCAGAGCATGTCCAGGAAGGCGAACTGCATCGACAATGCCGCCACCGAGCAGCTCTTCGGCCACGTCAAGGACGAGTTCTACAGGGGCCGCGAGTGGAAGACGTTCGAGGATTTCAAACGCGACCTGGAGGAATACATAGTCCACTGGAACACGAGCCGGAGGCAGGTAAGATTGAAGGGCCTGACCCCGGAGGAGTACCGGAATCAGGCCCTCGCGGCCTAGTCGCTATTTAGGGCGTCCAAGATTTGGGGCGCAGTTCAGAAGTCGTTCTGGCGGGCTATTTGCGTTGAGAGCGTGATCGACAGTATAATTATGGCTATTCATCTTTAAGTCCAAAAAGGCTATCGGCTTCATCGTCGGATATATATTCCAGCACATCGCCCGGTTGGCAGTCGAGTGCCCGGCATATCGCGTCAAGAGTTGAAAAACGTATGGCAGAAACCTTGCCCGTCTTAATGCGTGACATATTGACCTGGGAGATGCCCACGCGTTCCGCAAGCTCTTTGGATGAGATCTTGCGTTCGGCGAGCATGCGGTCAAGCCGCAGAATAATCATGGATTCCCCCTAGAGCAATTCGTCATCTTGTTTTTGCAGGATATACCCGTAGCGGAAGATGCTGGCAATCAGGCAAATAATCAGGCCTGCAAAGAGCATAGAGGGCTCGAATAACTGGCCGACGAACGCATCCGTAAAGCTGCCGCCAAATCCTGAGAGTATCATTCCCGTGATTGCGGCACCAAGAAGCCTCACGGCAACGCCGCCGATAAGGAATAAATTTCCTACTCGACGAAGTGTCTGGTTACATTCAAGGTCAAAGGGCCTGCCTTCCTTTTCAATGTTGAAGAAAAACCTGCGCACGCTTATCGCGATGGTAAGCGCGAGACATGTCATCAAGAGGCTCCCTATGGCAGTGTGACCATCGTGTGCAACGAGCATAAGTGGGGCCTGCGCATCGGCACCGACGATAGCAAGGCACGGCCCTTCGCCGCCTTGAAGTTCTACGGATTGGAGACACGACCCTTGGGAGAGGCTAGGCAATACGAGTAGAAGGTCAATCGCAATGACTGCGAGAAGTCCCAGAGCGAGCGCGGTGGTAATGCAGATTGTGGCCCATTTGCAGATGCGAGCGAGCTTCCTCAGTTTGGCTATCGTCTGTTCGCGGCTGATGGTTTCATTCGATATAGATGCGTTTCGATGGACCATGACCCCTCCAATCGGCGTTTTGGATGATACTTGTATCATATCAAAATTAACGATAAACGATAAATAATTACGTATACTGAGTAAGTAATGATTGAAAACGATTAGCGTGAGCTATTAGCTCATTTTGGATGCCGGAGTTTGGCGTTCGGGGGATGAGGACAAATGTCAAAACTTCCCGTGATCGCGCAAGCGCTCCATCGCGTTTTCCTAATTCATCTGGGAAAACAACTGCAAACGATTGCAAGTAACCGGTGAACGGTCGAAAACTACCGTTCACCGATAATCTCAAAACTGGTTCTAACTGGTATTAAGTCAAAAAGACCAATTCATATATCTTCACAATGACCTGCAATTTTTCTACACGCTATTTTTAGCCGCCCTGCGTTGTTTAGGGACAGGAAAAGTTCCGATCTTTTGCCAAAGCATTTCGAAACGGTTTCAAAACCGCAGGTAGAAGTGTTAACGACCGGTAAACGGTCGAAATATCACCGTGAGCGGTGCAAAAACGTTTTACCGTATGAATCAACGAAAGCGACCTCTTCTGGGGTGATATAGTGACAACAACACGTCACGTGGTTACTACCAGTTTAGAAACCACTGGTCTTCAAAGAACGCTTTCTAAGAAGCTTTAAGGGCGAGCGCCCGCTGGCTTCCGAAAATCATCGGACTCAGATTGTACACACCTTCGGAAGGGAAATTTGAATGGTTGGCTTTATTCTTACCGGTCATGGACAGTTCGCACCCGGCCTAGCTAGCGCTATCGCTATGGTTGCCGGCGACCAGCCCGCTTTTACCGTCGTTCCTTTTGAGGGCGACCAGGCTGCTTCCTACGGTGAGGATCTCCGCGCCGCTATTACCGCCATGCGCGAGGAGTGCGATGGCGTGCTCGTCTTTACCGACCTGCTTGGCGGCACCCCGTTCAACCAGTCGATGATGATTGCCCAGGATGTCGACAACGTCGAGGTTCTGACTGGCACCAACCTTCCCATGGTTATTGAGCTTCTGTTCCTCCGCGGCAATGCCACGCTCGCCGAGCTTGGCGAGCAGGCCGTGACCGTTGGCCAGACGGGCGTCACCGCCCAGACGGTCGCATCCGTTGCCGGCTCCGAGGAAGAGGATATCTTCGGCGACGAGGACGGCATCTAATGGCCGATTTCGGAGCCAACGTCCTGAGCTCCTCGGTCGCCCTTTTAGGCCTGCTTGTCATCATGGGCTTGATTTACACCATCTGGTCGCAAATCAACATGAAGAAGAAGCAGAAGTACTTCAAGGAGCTGCACACCGAGCTCAAGCCGGGTCAAGAGGTTCTTTTCGCCGGCGGTATCTACGGAACCGTCAAAGGCATCGAAGGCGAGAAGGTCCAGATCAAAGTCCGATCCGGAGCCGTCGTAGATGTTTCGCGTTACGCGATTCAGGAGATCAAGTAACTGTCGTCAGCAAATAACGAAAGGAAGCTGATCAACATGGCAGAGCCCAACATTCTTCTTACCCGCATCGATAACCGACTGGTTCATGGTCAGGTTGCCACCCAGTGGAACTCCACCCTGGGCTCCAACCTCATCCTCGTCGCCAACGACGACGTGGCGTCCAACACCATGCGCCAGAACCTCATGAAGATGGCCGCTCCCGCCGGCGTCGCTACGCGTTTCTTCTCTCTGCAGAAGACCATCGACGTCATTGGCAAGGCGAGCCCGCGCCAGAAGATCTTCATCGTGGCCGAAACACCGGAAGACGTGCTTACGCTCGTCAAGGGCGGTGTGCCTATAAAGAAGGTAAACATCGGCAACATGCACATGTCGGAAGGAAAGCGCCAAGTCGCCACCTCCGTCGCAGTTAACGACGAGGATGTCGCTGCGTTTAAAGAGCTGCAGGAATTGGGGGTGGAGTTGGAGATCAGGCGCGTTCCGAGCACGCCTGTTGAGGACACGAGCAAGCTCTTCTCGTAATCCTCGTGATCCACGTTGTCAGGAGTGAAACCCTGACGTTCTGTACGTGAAATCCAAAGTGCGTACATACATTTTGAAAGGAGGAGCAAGATGGAATACTCGATCATCCAGATCGCTCTGGTCTTCGTCGTCACGTTCATCGCGGCAATCGACCAGTTTGACTTCCTCGAGTCTCTCTATCAGCCCATCGTCACCGGCGCCGTCATCGGTCTTATCCTTGGCGACCTCAACACCGGTCTTCTCGTGGGTGGTACCTATCAGCTCATGACGATCGGCAACATGCCGATCGGAGGCGCTCAGCCGCCTAACGCCGTCATCGGCGGCATCATGGCAGCCATTCTCGCTATCGCCACGGGCCTCGAGCCCAACGCGGCAGTCGGCCTCGCCATTCCGTTCGCTCTGCTTGGCCAGCTTGGCGTTACCCTGGTCTTCACGCTTATGTCCCCGCTTATGTCCACGGCCGATAACATGGCTCACAACGCGGACACCAAGGGCATCGAGCGCCTGAACTACTTCGCCATGGCTCTGCTCGGCCTGATCTTCGCTGTCGTCGTCACCCTGTTCTTCATCGCTGGCGCTACCATCGGTCAGACCATCGCTTCTGCCATCCCGACTTGGCTGCAGACCGGTCTGTCCGCTGCAGGCGGCATGATGCGCTTCGTCGGCTTTGCCGTCCTGCTCAAGGTTATGATGAACCGCGATATGTGGGGCTTCTTCCTCATGGGCTTTGGCCTCGCGCTCATCACCGTTGCCAACGATTCGCTGGCAACCCCTGCTCTGCTCATCCTCGCTCTCATCGGCTTCGGCATCGCTTTCTGGGACTTCCAGCAGCAGACCGAGCTGAAGGGTGCAGCTGTTTCTGACGGAGGTGACTTCGAAGATGGCATCTAATGAGTATGTGATCCCGGAGCACTACGAGGATCTCACTCCTGCTCCGCAGCTCGACCAGAAGACCCTCAACAAGATGGCTTGGCGCTCCTGCTTCCTGCAGGCCTCGTTCAACTACGAGCGTATGCAGGCCGCTGGCTGGCTCTACTCCATCATCCCCGGTCTGGAGAAGATCCACACCAACAAGAACGACCTCGCGGCTTCCATGAGCCACAACCTGGAGTTCTTCAACACCCACCCGTTCCTCGTCACCTTTGTTATGGGCATCGTGCTTTCGCTCGAGCAGAACAAGGTTGACATCCCCACGATCCGCGCCGTCCGCGTCGCCGCAATGGGCCCGCTCGGTGGTATCGGTGACGCCCTGTTCTGGCTGACGCTCGTGCCTATCACGGCCGGCATCACCTCCAACATGGCCATCAACGGCAACGCCGCTGCGCCGATCATCTTCCTGGTGATCTTCAACGCCGTTCAGTTCGCTCTGCGCTTCTGGCTCATGAACTGGTCCTACAAGCTTGGCACCAGCGCTATTGACGCTCTGACCGCCAACATGCAGGCCTTCACGCGTGCCGCTTCCATCATGGGCGTCTTCGTCGTCGGTTGCCTGGTCGTCACCATGGGTGGCACCCAGATCAACCTCCAGATCCCCAACGGCACCACCCGCGGCCTCTCCGCTACTACCGTGATTGTCTCCGAGAAGGAGGCCGAGAACTTCACCGGTATGGAGGGTATCGATACCGAGACCGCTGAGGCCGGTACCATCGCCATGACCGATAAGGACGGCAACGCCCTTACCGCTTCCGATGCCGACGGCAACGCTGTCGAGTGCGGCGTCACCGATCTGGGCAACGGCATGGAGTCCGTGACCTACGGCACCGTTACCGAGGATCCGGTCAACTTCTCTGTTGCCGACACCCTCAACACCATCGTCCCGAAGCTCGTCCCGCTTATGCTTACGCTGCTGCTTTACTACATGTTCGCTAAGCACAGCTGGACCCCGACCAAGGGCATTCTCCTGCTCTTCGTCCTTGGCATCCTGGGCGCTGGCCCGCTTGGTCTCTGGCCGAGCATCTGGTAAGGCTCTAGCTTGAGGGGTGTGTCCCTACGCGGCTCACACCCCGACCCCTTAAGCCATGTGTATGTTAAAAGCCGCGCGCTCTTTCGAGCACGCGGCTTTTGTTTTCTTGATGATTCGGGTGTTGCAGACTGATAATGCTTAACACCCTAGGTAGTTAGCCGAATTCGAGCAAAAGGGAGGATAGGATGGCGATCGGAGCGCGTAAGCAACCGCTGTACGATCAGCTGGTCGATATTCTGACCGAAAAGATCGACCATGAATATCGCGCCGGTGACATGATTCCTTCCGAGCGCGAACTTTCGGAGCGCTATGGTCTCTCGCGCACTACGGTACGCCTGGCTCTGCAGGAACTGGAGCGTTTAGGACTGGTGGTTCGGCAGCACGGTCGCGGTACCTTTGTGACCGACCGTTCGGCAAAAGCAACCAATCTTATGCAGTCCTACAGCTTTACCGAGCAGATGCGCGCGATGGGTCGCGACCCCGAGACCACGATTCTCGAGTTTTGCGAGATGGAGGCCGATAAGAATCTGGCCGAGCATATGGGATTGCGTATCGGTGATCGCATTTTTAAGCTTAAGCGCCTTCGTTCTGCCGATAACATGCCCATGATGGTCGAACGCAGCTATCTACCGGTTCGTCAATTTCTGTCCCTAAAGCGATCACTGCTGGAGCGTAAGCCGCTTTACGATGTGATTGAGCAAGACTTTCAGCAAAAGATTCGCGTAGCCGAAGAGGAGTTCTATGCGAGCATAGCCCGTCCCACCGACGCCCACCTTTTGGGAATTGTCGAGGGCTCGCCTGTGCTCGATTTGGTCAGGACTACGTATAACGAGTCAAACGAGGTTGTGGAGTATACACTCTCGGTTGCTCGTGCCGATCAGTTTAAATACAAGGTTTACCACCAGCGTAGCAACTAGTGTCCGCATCGTTTCCATATGATGATTCTTTGCATTTAACTGGTTACTACCAGATAACCAACCGAAGTGTATAATTGCACGTCAGAGGATTACTTCTAGAGAGAGGTATTGGAAATGTTCGAGAAGAGTGTCGAGGAGCTCACCGAGCTCGGCGCCCAGATCACCACGGCCGAGATTGCTCAGCAGCCCGAGCTTTGGCGTGATACGCTCAACATCTATCGCGAGAACAAGGAGGCCATCGAGGCCTTCCTGGCCGAGGCTCGCGCTATGGGCGAGGGCCGTCTGTCCGTTGTCTTCACCGGTGCCGGTACGTCCGACTACGTTGGCGATACCTGCGCCCCGTACCTGCGTCACGCTGGCAACACTGATCTCTACGACTTTAAGCCCATCGCCACGACCGACATCGTGAGCGCTCCGCGCGACTTCCTGCGCGCCGAGGATCCCACGCTCGTGGTTTCCTTTGCCCGCTCTGGCAACAGCCCCGAGAGCCTTGCCGCCGTTGCCGTTGCCAAGGAGCTCGTCCACAACGTCAAGTTCCTCAACATCACCTGCGCTCCCGAGGGCAAGCTCGCCGTCGAGTCTGCCGATGATCCCAATGCGCTGACGCTGCTCATTCCGCGCGCCAACGACAAGGGCTTCGCCATGACCGGTTCTTATTCCTGCATGACCCTGCTCTCCACCCTTATTTTCGACACTGCCTCTGACGAGCAGAAGGCCGAGTGGGTCGAGACCATCGCCAAGATGGGCGAGGAGGTTATCGCTCGCGAGTCCGAGGTCGCCGATTACCTCGCTGGCGACTTCAACCGCGTGACCTACCTGGGCTCCGGCTCCTTTGGCGGCCTTGCTCAGGAGAGCCAGCTTAAGATTCTCGAGCTTGCTCACGGCCTGGTTGCCACTTCTTACGACACTTCCATGGGCTATCGTCACGGACCCAAGTCCTTCGTCGACGATAAGACGCTCGTCTTCGTGTTCGTCAACAACGACGCCTACACCCGTCAGTACGACATCGACATCCTCAACGAGATCGGTGGCGACAAGATCGCTCAGCACACCGTCGCCGTTCAGCAGGAAGGTGCCACCGTCTATGAGGGTGAGTCCTTCACCTTTAAGGGCTACGAGGCACTTCCCGAGGGCTACCTTGCTCTGCCGTTCGTGATGTTTGCCCAGGCTATCAGCCTGCTCAACTCCGTGCGCGTGGGCAACACGCCCGATACGCCGAGCCCCACCGGCACGGTCAACCGCGTGGTTAAGGGCGTGACGATTCACCCCTTCACCGCTTAATCGCGTCCCCCTGTAAGGGCGCCCGTCCGCTCATAACGGCGGGCGGGCGCTTTTTGTTTTACGTGTGCTGGGTATAAGCATCACCACAGTCAACTGCTTTAGAAGCAAGGAGTGCATATGAGCACGTACGCAATTAAGGCTGACAAGTTCTTCTTGCCGGCAGGCCCGCAACTGGGCGGCTATCTTATGGTCGAGGATGGCGTCTTTGGCGCCTGGCAGGCCGACGAGCCCTCTTGCGAGATTAAGGACTACACGGGATCGTGGATCGCGCCGGGTATGGTCGATACTCACATCCATGGCTTCTACAACCACTCAACTACCGATAACGATCCCGAGGGCATCGATATCAGCTCGACCGAGCTCGCCCGTCGCGGTACCACCAGCTGGCTGCCCACGACGTTCACTGATGGCGTCGAGCAGATCAAGGACGCCTGCGCCGCTATCGCCCAGGCGGACGAGGGTCGCGGCCCCGACTTCTGCGGTGCTCGCATTCAGGGCATCTACCTGGAGGGCCCTTTCTTTACCATGAAGCATGTGGGCGCGCAGAACCCCGCTTACCTGATCGATCCCTCCGAGGAGGTCTTCGACCAGTGGCAGGAGGCTGCGGGTGGTCGCATCGTTAAGAGCGCCATGGCGGCCGAGCGCGACGGTGCCGCTGCTTATGCGGCTGCTCTGAACGCCAAGGGCGTCGTGACCAGCATCGGTCACTCCGACGCCACCTACGATGAGTGCATCGCCGCCATCAACGCCGGTGCCAGCTGCTTTACGCATACCTATAACGGCCAGCGCGGGCTGCATCACCGTGAGCCCGGTGTCGTGGGTGCTGCCATGTCCACGCCCGAGACCTACGCCGAGATCATCTGTGATGGCAAGCACGTAAACCCCGCTGCCATCAAGGCGCTGCTGCAGGCAAAGGGCTGGCAGCATACGGTGCTCATCACCGACTGCCTTGGCTGCGGCGGCATGCCCGAGGGCAGCTACACCAGTGGCGGCATGGACGTCATCATGAAGGACAACCTGTGCTGGCTCGCCGACGGCAAGAGCATTGCCGGCTCGGTGCTCACGCTTGCCCAGGGCGTCAAGAATATCGTCGACTGGGGCATCGCCAGCGCCGATATCGCCATTCGCATGGCAACCGAGGTGCCGGCACGCTCCGCGCACATCGAGGATAAGTGCGGCAGCATCATGCCGGGTCGCGACGCCGACTTTGTCGTGTTCGACCATGAGCTCACCCTCGTCGAGACGTATGTTGGCGGCCAGAGCGTCGGCAACGCCTTTACCGAGTAACGATAGAAAAAGACGGCGGGCCCGAATCTGCTCGGACCCGCCGTATGGGTTAAACGCTCAAAAGCACCTTTACAGTTACAGCTTGTTAGCGATCTTCTTTGCCGTGCGCTTGACGCCGGCCACCAAGCCTCCTGCAGGATGCTCCTTCTCGTATGCTAGGCGCTTTTCGCGCTTGGCGTACTCTTCGACGATGATGTCGCCATACTCGTCTTCGATCTTGTCGAAGAAGTCGACGGCGCCCTTAATTTCCTCAGCGGTTGGGTGTCCCTTTTGGACACCGCCGGCGAGTTTGAACGGCCCCCACGTATCAAAGCCGGGGCAGCCGTAGACACCCATAAAGATGGCCTGCCTCATGCGGCAGATGCCATCGATATCCTTGCCGTACCACTTGTTTTTGCCACCGTAGGTCATAAGGCCAAACACCTTGTCCTGCGGCTGCAGCACGTTCGTGAGCACTCGTGCCATGTCCTTGTCGATCTCGGAGTAATAGATGCCCGTGGCGACGCCAATCAGATGGTATTCGTGCAGGTCGGGGTACTCGTTTTTGCCAAGCGCCTTGACGTCGAGGGTATCGATCTCGGGGTGTGCCTCGACGATGGCGTCCACGAGCTTTTTCGTATTGCCGTGATGGCGCGAGGCGTAGAGGATGATGGTTCGCATAAGAAGGCCTTTCAGCTGTAATTGCATCAATGTCTGTATGGTACCCCGTTACATGGCTGGGATACCGGACGCATCGATGAACGTGCGGGTTTGTCCTTTGGTCAGGGCCGAGACAGGTACTTGCGAGCAAAAAGCAGTTGTTCGAAAGGATGGGCAATGGAATACGCTCTCTCCAACGATTCGATTTCTATTAAGGTGTCCACGGCTGGTGGTTCGTTTACCTCGATCGAGGCCGGAGGTCGCGAGTATCTGTGGCAGGGCGATCCCGCCGTGTGGTCCGGCCAAGCACCGATTTGCTTCCCGATTTGCGGAGGTTTGCGCGATGGTAGCGCCATGACGTTTGCCGGGCATCACGTGAAGCTCGCTCGCCACGGGTTTGCGCGCAAACAGGAGTGGAAGCTGCTGAGCCAAGACGAGAACGAGCTGGCGATGTGCCTGGCTTCGGAGGATAACGCCGCGCTGCTGAGCGATTATCCGTACCCGTTTAAGCTTGTCGCTCGTTATACGCTTGAGGACGCCGCCGTGCGTGTCGCCTATGAGGTTACCAACGAGGGTACCGAGGACATGCCGTTCTTTATCGGCGGTCATCCCGGCTTTAGGTGTCCGCTCGATGAGGGCGAGGCCTATACGGACTACGAGTTGCGCTTTGAGAAAGACGAGGCTGCGGAGCTTTGCACCGCTGTCCCTTCGACTGGCTTGATTGACGTGGCAAACCGCTCCAAGAACCCCATGGTGGGAAAGACGCTGCCTCTGTCGCACGAGCTCTTCGATTTTGCGGAGACCATCTTTGACGTGCTCGAGAGCCGTCAGGTCACGCTTTCCAAAAAGGGCGAGGACAAGGGCGTCCGCCTGAGCTTTGAGGGCTTCCCATATCTCATTGTGTGGAGCAAGCCCGAGGGCGATTTTGTGGCAGTTGAACCCTGGGGCGGCCTTTCGACCTGCTCCGATGAGGACGACGTGCTTGAGCACAAGCGCGGCTGCCTTATCGCCAAGCCCAAGGAGACCGTCGTTCGCTCGTTCACGATTGAGATTCTGTAATTCCGTTTTGTCGACTCGTATCGCGAGGCACAAGGAGCCTGCGAGATAAGGAGCTAAAAATGATCCTCACCGTTACGATGAACCCGTCTGTCGATACGCGCTATCAGCTCGATGAGCTCGTCATCGACGACGTCAACCGTGTGACGCCCGAAAAGACCGCCGGCGGCAAGGGCCTTAACGTAGCCCGCGTCCTTGGTCAGTTGGGCGACGATGTTGTGGCAACCGGCCTGCTTGGTGGCCATATGGGCGCCTATATGGCCGAGCTCATGGACGCTAACGGCATTAAGAATGATTTTGTGCCCATCAAGGGCGAGACTCGCATTTGCCTCAACATCCTCCACGCCGGCAACCAGACCGAGCTGCTCGAGAGCGGCCCGACGATTGCCCCCGAGGAGCTCGATGCCTTTACCGCAAAGTTCGCCGAGCTTGCGAGCAAGGCCGACGTCGTCACCATCTCGGGTTCGTTGCCCCGCGGTGTCGAGGCAGACTACTATGCCAAGATCACGGGCATTGCCGAGAACGCCGGCGCCAAGGTGCTGCTCGATACCTCGGGTGCTTCGCTCGAGGCCGCCCTTAAGTCCGAAATTAAGCCCGAGCTGGTCAAGCCTAACCTGACCGAGATCAACGGCCTTTTGGGTACGAGCTTTACCACCGACGATGTGGACGAGCTCCGCGCCGCGCTCGCCTCTGATGCCCGCTTCTCCGATATCCCCTGGGTCGTCGTGTCCATGGGCGCTGCCGGCTCCGTTGGCTTCCACAATGGCCGTGCGTTCCGCGCAAAGACGCCCGATATCCCTGCCGTTAACGCCACGGGCTCTGGTGACTCCACTATCGCTGGCTTCGCGCATGCCATTGCTGCTGGCGCAGACGACGAGACGGTGCTGCGTACCGCCAACACCTGCGGCAAGCTCAATGCCATGGATCCCATGACTGGCCATCTGGTCATGGACCGTTGGGACGAGGTCTACAACGGCGTTGTCGTGACCGAGCTGTAAGGGCTTGGGCGTCGGCCCCGGCATCGCTTGCTAGCTCATGTCGACGATAAGTGCAGTAGCATTATGCCGGGGCGCGACGCCGACTTTGTCGTGTTCAGTCCCGACCTTACCCTGGTCGAGACGTATGTGGGCGGCAACAGCGTCGGTAACGCGTTTATCGAGTAGCCGCCAAAGAAACGATCCGAGAGGGGATTTAGATGATTTACGGTGCATTGGGCGATATCGAGGAGTACCGCGGAATGCTCAAGGGCCTCGACGTGCTGATCGACTGGCTCGAGGAGAACGACCCGGCGCAGCTCGAGGTCGGCAGCCATCCGATTCTGGGCGACAAGGTCTTTGCGAACGTCATGGCTCCCACGACGCGTCCCGAGGCCGAGGCTCACTACGAGACGCACCAGCGCTATCACGACCTGCAGATCGACATTGAGGGTCGCGAGGCCTTTAAGGTTGCCACGGGCAGCCTGACGCTGGTTCAGGAGTTTGACGAGAAGGACGACTACGATCTGGTCGATTCCGACGCCTCGATTGCCGGCGATCTTGCCGACGACAAGTTTGCGCTGTTTGTTGCCGGCGAGCCTCACATGCCCACGCTCGAGTTCCCGGGCGATGGCGCGCAGCCGGTCAAGAAGATCTGCTTTAAGCTGCTTGCAGACGCTTACTGGGAGGAGTAGCGCACTGCTCGGCTGAGCTGCTCGTCTGATGACGTGATTCCATTGAGGAGCGCGCTTGAGCCCCGTTAATCGCGGTTCCCTTGGGGATTGCGGTTGGCGGGGCTTTTTTGTTGAGTAGGGGAGTTGCCGGCGGCGTTTTGCTTGGATTTATTTGCGAAGAACATCGGCTAGCCGCAGGATTGAAATCATCGACCGATAAGTGAGTTCCACTTTTTCGCCCGCAAGCAGTCGTTTCGAGCCAATCTCATCTAGCCCCACAAGCCGAGAAAACAGCGGGCCGCTCATCGTGCCATCGTCAATTGATTCCCTTATGGTCTTCAAAACGTCCGTATCATGAAGCGATGCCGAGCTGTAGGGGGCAACACGAGCGGAACTCTCAATTAGCGACGAGACAAAAGGATGGAGATGCTTTGGACATAGTCCATCAAACACCACATCCCCATTGTCGTTCGAGCCGACCAGGCGCCAAGTATAATGATCGACCCAGTCATCTCCGTCATATATGGCGTCCATGAGCAACTTCCCGTCTAGAGAGAGAAACCTATTTGGACATCGGGGTGCAAGACCGCAATCCATATCGGGCCTGCAGCAGCTCCAACCCAACGCACCACATAGGTTCCCTTTCGTACATGTGTATCAATCTGCCCCGAAATGCCGGTGAATGCAATTCCAGACCCGTTTGTCGGATAGCAATCGACGTATTTTTTGTTTTCCGCTCACAACCTTGTATAGATATATCGTTCCAGCAAAAGAGAAGGTATCGTGACTATTTTAGATCTATATGGCCAATTCGAGCCCTCGCCATGGCAATTGTTGCAGCTGGGTTTCTTTTCATTAAAATTTCACTTCGGTAAATCCCCGCCCCTAAGCATTAAACCCGAAGTCCACCGAGTGGGCGAATTCTGGCGGATGTGCGCCTGAAATCGGTAACAAAAAAAGCCGCCCGAAGGCGGCTATCTTGTGCAATGGAGCCAGCGACCGGGCTCGAACCGGTGACCCCCGCTTTACGAGAGCGGTGCTCTACCAACTGAGCTACGCTGGCGGCCATGTGGTGACGCAACTGAGGCGTCAACGGCTGTCTATGATACGGGACATCGCACATCCGCGCAAGTGTTCTGACGGCTTTTCTCACTTTAAATGCACTAATATTGGAGACGTGATGTCTTGCTCTTACGGGTCTCAAGCAGAATGGGGCAGTGATGATTCAACCCAAGATTCTTCTCACGCGCATCGATGATCGGTTTATTTACGGGCAAGACGTTGAGCTGTGGAATGAGGCGGTTGGTTCCAACCTCGTCCTGATCGTTAACGACGAGATTGCGGCGGATTCGCGCAAGTGGGCGCCTATGAGGGTCGCGGTGCCCGAGGGCGTGTGGACACGGTTTTTCTCGGTGCAAAGGGCCATCGACATCATTCATACCGCAACGCCGCGCCAATTGATTCTGATCATGGTGGCCTCACCCGCCGATGCACTCGCGCTGGTTAAGGGTGGCGTGCCGATCACCAAGATCAGCATTGGCCATATGCAGGCAGGGGAGGGCAAGCACCCCATAACGCCCGCAGTCGCCGTAGACGGCGAAGATGTCGCCACCTTCAAAGAGCTGCAAAAGCTCGGCATAGAACTAGAAATCCGCTATCTCCCCAGCTCCAATCCCGACCCCATCGGCAATCTGTTCAACTGATCCCTTGGGGACGGAGAAAAACGAATCATTTTGCCCTTGCGAGGGACGCGTGCGATGCTGCCTGTCAAAAACAATGCCCATTTACTACGTTTGATCGGCTATCGCCGAGCATGTCGAGGTCGCGCGCGCAGACGTGGTGTAAGAGTGTCCTGAGGTCCGTCGCTGCAAGTCCCGATGTTACTCCTTCTTGAGGCCGTGCTTCTCGACTATCTCGTCCACTATCTCCCTGGCGCGCCGCCCGAGCGCGCGGCGCCTCC
>DBFEIO010000018.1:0-97075 GCA_048330275.1 Collinsella sp. | reverse complement strand
GGCGATCTCTCGCTGGGCAATCCGTTGCTACGGCTGAGGCTTCTACGTCGAACCGACAGTCTGTGCACGCGTGTGGCGCCCTGGGCGCTCGCAGAAAAGGGACCTGAGGTTCGCCTCAACGGCTTCGGATCGAACCGCTTCCGGGGTGATCGGCTTATGTGCGGGGGACCGGCCCCCCTACGCCTCCTCGGCCATGAGGCCGACCGCCCACACCCAGCAGGCGAGCTCGCGCGCCGTGGCCACGTTCGCCTTGTTGCCGTGGACCCCGCGCGCGAGCAGCGCCTCCCGCCTCTCGACCAGCCTCCGCACGCCCTTGGCGGCATGCCTCCGGGCGCCCCGGTCCGGGGCCTGGCCCTTGGCGAGGCCCTTCGGCCGCCCCGAGCACGTCAGGTAGTGCCACGCGGCCTCGACCAGCGTCTTCCTCAGGTGCTTGTTGCCGGCCTTGGTGATCGCGCCCCTGCGGTCGCTCTCCCCGCCGGAGTGCTCGGAGGGCGTCAGGCCGACCCACGCCGCGAACGAGCGGGCATTCCTGAACCTCGAGAACTCGCCGGCCTCGAACACGAGGTCGGCGGCGGACGCGGTGTCTACGCCCTTGAGGCAGCGGAGGGAGTCGACCCTCTTCCTCCACCTGGGCTTGCGGGCCTCGGCCTCGACGAGCCCCTCGAGCCTCGCCTTCTCCTCCGCCGCCCGCCTGACCGCGTCGACGTAGTAGGCGAGCACGTCGTTGTCGGCCCTCTCCGCGAACCTTATCGACTCGATCCAGGACCAGTGCGCCCGGGTCCAGTTGCCCTTCCTGCGGCCGGTGGGCGTCCTCTCGTCGAAGGCGAGCCCGTGCCTGAGCAGGAACTTGGAGAGCCGCTGCTTCGAGCGCGAGAGGTCGTCCCTCGCGTCCTCGAGCGCCCTGGTCAGGTCGCGGGCGGCCTCGCACTCGTCGTCGGGGACCCACACCTCGACCACGTTGCCGACCGACAGCATGCGGGCGAGGAACTCGGCGTCGTTGCGGTCGTTCTTCCTGCGCCTGTCCGCGCTGGGCTCGATCATCTTCGAGACGGCGCCGACCGCGCAGTCGACCCCCAGGCCGGAGAGCCTCTTCTGCAGGTCGAACCCCGTGACCCCGGACTCGTACACGCACCTGGCCCTGGGGTCCACGGACCGCACCCACTCCGCGACTGCCCCGGCGTCGTAGCCGAAGGTCGCGCAGCGCACCTCCCCGGTCATGACGTCGAGGGAGACGGCCTTTATCGAGCGGGCGTGGACGTCGAGGCCGATGAAGGTGGTAGTATCGAGCATGGGAGCCCCTTCCATGAATGCGGCGTGGCCGCCACGGTTGGATTAGACACTCACCATTGTCGGCCTAATCCGCGGTCTTTCATGCAGCAGGGGCTCTCAATGTTTTTATGTCCTGCTCATATCGTCTGTGCCGGCAGTTAGGGACAGCCCTTGCCGATTCGATTGTTGAGTATCTCCGTGACTACTTTACAGCTCCAGTGCCTCGGCGACTTCGGCTGCGCAGGCCTGGGCATCGGCCATGGCGTTCACGACGAGCGAGCTGCCGTTGCGGGCATCACCGGCCACATACACCGGCGCGGCATCGGCGGCGACACCCTCCGTGCGAGCCGCGAGGTGCGAGCCCTCGGCAGCCATCACCGGCAGCGGACGACCAGCGGTGGCAACAGGCACGCTCACCGCATCGAACACGCCGTGCTCGGGACCCGTAAAGCCGCAGGCGATGAGCACCAGCTGCGCCGGCACCTCGTGCTCGGAGCCCGCAATGCGCTCGGGCTTTCCCGCCGACCAATCCAGATCGACCACGCGCAGACCCGCAGCCGCACCCTTCTTGTCCAGCAGCACCTCGAGCGTATCCACGCCCCAGGCGCGCATCTCGCCGCCCATGGCTGCGATGGCCTCCTGCTGACCGTAATCGGTCTTCTTAACGTTGGGCCACTGCGGCCAGGGGTTGCTCGCCGCGCGCTTATCGGGCGCAGCCGGCAAGAACTCAAACTGGCGCACGCTGCGCGCGCCCTGACGCACGGCGGTACCCACGCAGTCGTTTCCAGTATCGCCACCGCCAATGACCACAACGTCCAGGCCGCGCGCGTTCACCGCGGGATCGCCGCCATCGAGCACCGAGACGGTCGAAGCCGTCAGGTAGTCCACCGCGTACACCACGCCCGGAGCATCCACGTTCGCAGCCGAAAGACCGCGGGGCGCACGAGCGCCGGCAGCCACCACGACGGCGTCAAAGTCATCGAGCTCGGCCGCCACCGCAGGGTTCGTAACGTCGACACCCAGCTCAAACACAATGCCCAGCTCGCGCATGAGCGCCACGCGACGCTCGACCACGGACTTCTCGAGCTTCATGTTGGGAATGCCGTACATGAGCAGACCGCCCGGGCGGTCGTCGCGCTCAAACACCGTCACGCGGGCGCCACGACGCGCAAGCTCCCATGCCGCCACCAGACCGGCAGGACCGGAGCCCACCACGGCAACCGTGGGCGCACCCTCCCCCGCCGGCTCAAAGCGACGTGGACCGCCATTTGCCCACTCATAGTCGCTGATCGCACGCTCGTTGTCATAGATCGTCGTGGGCTGGCCATCGACCGAACCCAGGTTGCACGCGGCCTCGCACAGCGCCGGGCACACGCGACTCGTGAACTCGGGCATGGGCGAGGTGAGCGACAGACGCTCGGCAGCCTCGTCCCAGCGGCCGCGGTACACCAGTTCATTCCACTCGGGAATCAGGTTGTGCAGCGGGCAGCCGCTCGGGCGTGCCTTGCCAAAGCTCGCGCCCATCTGGCAAAACGCCACGCCGCACATCATGCAGCGGCTCGCCTGGGCACGGCGTGCATCGTCATCGAGCTCCACGTACAGCGGATCGAAATCATGGCTGCGCTCCTCCGCGGGGCGAAGCTCGTGGGTCACGCGATCGATATCAAGAAAAGCACCGGGCTTACCCATGGCACTTACGCCTCCTTCTTGGTCGAAGCAACAGAGCTGGCAGCCACGGACGCAGCGCCCGCAGCATCGCCCGCGACATCAAAGCGAGCGACATCCGCGGCGCTCGCGCGACCGGTCACGATGTCAAACGCCAGCTCCTCGGCCTGCGCATGCGTCTTGCCGGCAGCCTCGCCCGCGGCGACAATCGCCAGCACGCGCTCGTACTCGGTCGGAATGACCTTCACAAAGTGCTTGCTCATCGTCTCGAAGCTGTAGAGCAGCTTAATGCCGCGCGGGCTTTGCGTCGCGTCCACGTGCTCCTGGATGAGCTCGCGAATCTGCGCCAGCTCGCCGGCCGTCGGGGCCTTGAGCTCAACGCTCTCGTGGTTCACGCGGGCATCGAGCGTGCCGTACTGGTCAAAGACATAGGCCACGCCACCCGTCATGCCGGCAGCAAAGTTCTGCCCGACCTCACCCAGGATGAGCGCCAGACCGCCCGTCATGTACTCGCAGCCATGGTTGCCGCAGCCCTCGACCACCACGGTGGCACCGGAGTTGCGCACGGCAAAACGCTGGCCGGCCAGACCGTTAATGAAGCCGCGGCCGCTCGTGGCGCCAAAGAACGCAACGTTGCCCACGATGATGTTCTCGTCGAACTTGTAGGTCGCATGCGGGTTAGGGCGTACCGACACCTCGCCGCCCGAAAGGCCCTTGCCAAAGTAGTCGTTGGCGTCGCCGCACACGTTGAGCGTAATGCCGCGCGGCAGGAAGGCGCCAAAGCTCTGACCGGCCGAACCGTCGCAATCGATGGTAATGGAGCCGGCGGGCAGGCCCTCGGGATGCGCCTTGGTCACCGCGTTGCCCAGGATGGTGCCCACGCAGCGGTTGACGTTGGCGATATCGGCGCGGAAGCGAATCGGACGCAGGTGCGCACGGGCATCGGCCGTATAGGGCACAAACAACGTGGAGTCGAGCGTCTTGTCGAGCTCGCTGTCCGCAGCCATCTGCGGCAGGAAGTGGCGACCATCGGCGCCCGGAATATGGGCACCAAATTCGCAGGTCGCGCTCGCCAGTACGGGCGACAGATCGAGCAGGTTGGCCTTGCGGTTGCCCGGGACCTCGATCTGACGCAAGCACTCGGGATGGCCGACCATCTCGTCGACGGTGCGGAAGCCCAGGCTCGCCATGACCTCGCGCAGCTGCTCGGCAACAAAGAGCATAAAGTGCTCAACGTGCTCGGGCTTGCCGCGGAAGCCGCGACGCAGGCGGCAGTTTTGCGTAGCGATACCGGCCGGGCAGGTGTCCTGCTGGCAGTCGCGCTGCATGAGGCAACCCATGGAGATGAGCGGCATGGTCGCAAAGCCAAACTCCTCGGCGCCCAGCAAGCAGGCGACGGCAACGTCGGTGCCGTCCATGAGCTTACCGTCGGCCTCGAGCACCACGCGTGAGCGCAGGCCGTTTTGCAGCAGCGTCTGCTGGGCCTCGGCAAGGCCAAGCTCCAGCGGCAGACCCGCATGCCAGATAGAGTCGCGCGCAGCGGCACCTGAGCCGCCGTTGTGGCCACTGATCAAGATCTTGTCGGCAGCACCCTTGGCCACACCGGTGGCGATGGTGCCGACGCCGGCCTCGCTGACCAGCTTGACCGACACGCGCGCGCCGGGATTGGCGTTCTTAAGGTCAAAGATCAGCTCTGCCAGGTCCTCGATGGAGTAAATATCGTGGTGCGGCGGAGGCGAAATCAGGCCGATGCCGGGCGTGGACTGACGGACCTCGGCGATCCAGGGGTAGACCTTCTTGCCGGGCAGGTGACCGCCCTCGCCGGGCTTGGCGCCCTGGGCCATCTTGATCTGAATCTCGAAGGCGCTGCACAGGTAGCGGCTCGTCACGCCAAAGCGCGCACTTGCCACCTGCTTGATGGCGGAGTTCTTGGAGTCGCCGTTGGCCAGCGGGGTCTCGCGACGCGGGTCCTCGCCGCCCTCGCCGGAATTGGAACGTCCATGCAGGCGATTCATGGCGATGGCCATGCACTCGTGTGCCTCTTTGCTGATGGAGCCGTACGACATGGCGCCGGTGTTAAAGCGGCGGACGATGTTGAGCGCAGGCTCGACCTCGTCGAGTGCCACCGGGGTGCGGCCGCTGGCATTAAAGTCGAGCAAGTCGCGCAGGCGCACGGCACGGCCGGTGCGGTGCAGGCGGGCGCTGTACTCCTTAAAGGTGTCGTAGCTGTCCTCACGGCAGGCGGTCTGCAGCAAGTAGACAGTCTGCGGATCGATGAGGTGGTCCTCGCCGCCGAGCGGGCGCCACTTGGTCAGGCCCAGCGTGGGCAGCTGATCGGGAGCCGGGCTCTTAAGGATAGTGAGCGCGGCGTCGTAGCGCTCGTTTTGCTCACGCTCAACGTCCTCGACGCCCATACCGCCCACACGGCTCACCGTGCCGGCGAAGTACGCGTTGACGAACTCCGGCGTAAAGCCCACGGCCTCGAAGATCTGCGCGGAGTGGTAGCTCTGCACCGTGGAGATACCCATCTTGGACATGATGGAGACGATGCCAGCGGTCGCAGCCTTGTTGTAGTTGGCGATACCCTGCTCGGCCGTCACGTCCAGGTCGCCACGTGCCGCCAGATCGCGGATGCACGAATGTGCGTTGTACGGGTAGATGCCGCTCGCGGAGTAGCCCACCAGTGCCGCAAAGTCGTGCGGAGACACGGCGTCGCCGCACTCCACCACGATGTCGGCAAAGGTACGCACGCCGGCGCGGATCAGATGGTTGTGTACGCAGCCCACGGCGAGCAGCGACGGCACGGGCACCTCGCCCGCAGCGGCACGATCGCTCAACACCACGATGTTCACGCCGTCGCGGACCGCAGCCTCAACGTCCTCTGCAAGCTGCTTGAGCGCAGCCTGCAGCGCGCCCTCGCCGGCATCGCGGCGGTAGACGGCACGGAAACGGCAGGTCTTAAAGCCAGCACGGTCGATGGCGCAGATGCGGTCGAACTCCTCCTCGTTGAGCAACGGGCGCTCCAGGCGCACCAGCTGGCAGGCCGTACGGGAGTCCTCGAGCAGGTTGCCGTGGTTGCCCAGGTAGAGCGTGGTCGAGGTGACCATATGCTCGCGCAGGGCATCGATCGGCGGGTTCGTGACCTGGGCGAACAACTGATAGAAGTAGTCAAAGAACGAGCGCGTCTTCTTGGACAGGCAGGCCAGCGGCGCATCGATGCCCATCGAGGCGAGCGGGGCCTTGCCCTGCTGGGCCATGGGACGCACGACCTCATCGACGTCATCCCAGTGATACCCGAGCTTGGCCATGCGCACGGCGGCGGGCACCTCGGCGTCCTCGGCGGGCGTTGCCGCGGCAGGCCTATCGAGCGCGTCGACGGTCAGCGTCTCCTCGGCAATCCAATCACGGTAGGGCTTTTCCTTGGCGTAACGGGCGCGCAGCTCTTCGTTGTAGATAACGCGCCCGCGGGCAAAGTCGACCTCGAGCATCTGGCCCGGCCCCAGACAGCCGCTCGTCAGGATGTTCTCGGGGCTCACCTCGATGGTGCCCACCTCGCTTGCCAGCATAAAGCGACCGTCGCGCGTCACATAGTAGCGGGCGGGACGCAGGCCGTTACGGTCGAGGGCGGCACCCAGGGTGCGACCGTCGGTAAAGGCGATGGCCGCCGGGCCATCCCACGGCTCCATGAGCATGGACTGGTAAGCGTCGTAGGCGCGGCGCTCCTCACTCAGGCTGTCGTTGTGGTCCCACGGCTCGGGCAGCAACATGGACGCGGCACGCGTAAGCGGACGACCGTTCATGACCAAAAACTCAAGCACATTGTCCAGAATCGCGGAGTCGGAACCCTCGCGGTTGATGATGGGCATCACGCGCTCAAGATCGTGCTGCAGTACGGGGCTGTACAGGTTGGGCTCGCGGGCGCGGATCCAGTTGACATTGCCCTTGAGGGTGTTGATCTCACCGTTGTGGATGATAAAGCGGTTGGGGTGCGCGCGCTCCCAGCTGGGCGTGGTGTTGGTGGAGTAACGCGAGTGGACGAGCGCTACGGCCGTCTTAACGGCCGCGTCGTTGAGGTCGATGAAGAAGCGGCGCATCTGCGTGGCGACCAGCATGCCCTTGTACACGATAGTGCGCGAGCTCATGGAGCACACATAGAAGATCTTATCGCGCAGGGCAAACTCGGCGTCGGCCTTCTTTTCGATGGTGCGACGGCACACGTACAGGCGACGCTCAAAGGCATCGCCGGCGGGCGTGTCGTCCGGACGGCCCAGGAAGGCCTGCAGGATAGTAGGCATGCAGGCGCGGGCCGTCTCGCCCAGGTCGTGCGGGTCGACCGGCACCTCGCGCCAAAAGAGCAGCGGCACGCCGGCCTCGGCGCAGCCTTCCTCAAACACGCGGCGGGCGTCCTCTACGCCCTTGTCGTCCTGCGGGAAGAACAGCATGGCCACGCCATAGTCGCCCTCTGCCGGCAGAATCTGGCCGCACTTTTGAGCCTCTTTACGGAAAAAGTGATGCGGAACCTGGAACAGGATGCCAGCGCCGTCGCCGGTGTTCTTCTCGAGTCCCGTGCCGCCGCGGTGCTCCAAGTTGACCAGAATGGACAGTGCGTCGTCCAGAATCTGGTGATGACGTTCACCGTTGATATCGGCAAGCGCGCCGATGCCACATGCATCGTGGTCGAATTCGGGGCGATAAAGGCCCTGCTGCTGAACGGAATCTGCCTGCATCGCGATCCTCCCCTAGATATTTAGACAGTCAATTGAATAGGCATAGTAGGAGCATCGCCGGCCCGTTGTGTTTCCCGCCCGTTTCGAAACAATCGCGTAACGCACGCCCTACGAGTGGGTGCCGCCGACTTCAAGGGCGACAACAAGGGCCCCAAGTTCGGCCTGCAAGCTCACCGCTTCAAACATCTCAATCTGTAACAGGAAGACCCAATTTCGACGACTAACTGTTACAGATTGAGATGTTTTCGAGAGACGGTTCCGAATGTCTCAATCTGTAACACGAAGGGCCGTTTTTGGCGGCAAACTGTTACAGATCGAGACATTTCGGCAGCCCCCTTTCACCATCCTATTCAATTACAACAATTTTGTTAGTCTTGGTTAACTTCTAAGCTTAAAACGGGTATCCTTTGCGGCGTCAAGCAAACGGCACGCACACCGTGCCAGATCAAGGAGGCCCCTATGGCGCACCGAGCAGACCGACAGACAATGCAACTTGTCCTTATCCGTCACGGAGAATCCGAGTGGAACAAACTCAACCTGTTCACCGGCTGGACCGACGTAGAACTCACCGACACGGGCCGCGAAGAAGCCGCAGCAGGCGGTCGAGCCCTCAAAGAAGCGGGCTTCGACTTCGACGTCTGCTACACCTCGCGTCTCAAGCGCGCAATTCACACCCTCGACATCGTGCTCGGCCAAATGGATCGCGAGTGGTTGCCCGTCATCAAATCCTGGAAGCTCAACGAGCGCCACTACGGAGCGTTGCAGGGTCTCAACAAGGCCGATGCCGCAGCGGAGCACGGCGACGAGCAGGTGCTCATCTGGCGCCGCTCCTTCGATGTCTGCCCGCCGGCACTCGAACCGGACGACGCGCGCGATCCCCACACCCAGGAGCAATACCGTGATGTCGCGCCCGATCAGCTGCCCTATACCGAGTGCCTCAAGGACACGATCGCCCGCGCCTGGCCTTATTTCGAAGACGAGATTCGCCCCCAGATGCTCGCCGGCAAGCGCGTACTCATCGCCGCACACGGCAACTCCCTGCGCTCACTCGTCATGAAGCTCGAGCACCTCACGCCCGAGGAGATCCTCAAGGTCAACATCCCCACCGGCGTGCCGCTCGTCTACACCTTCGACACCGATTTCAACGTCCTCGACAAGCGCTACATCGGCGACCCGGCGACCATCGCCGCCAAGATCGACGCCGTGGCCAATCAGGGCAAAGCACACAAGTAGCCCCAACCCAAAATCGACGCGTGGCGCCGCACGGCCCAGATGCGACGTCACGCCGCCCATACACAGGAGCGCACCATGCTCAACCATCTCAAACAACACTTTGGCTCCCGACGCACCGGTGGTCACGGAGGCCTAGATATTGCGCGGCATATCGGCCCCGGGCTGCTTGTGACCGTCGGCTTTATCGACCCGGGCAACTGGGCCTCCAATATGGCCGCGGGCTCGCAGTTTGGCTACGCGCTGCTGTGGATCGTCACGCTGTCCACGATTATGCTCATTGTGCTGCAGCACAACGCGGCACACTTGGGTATCGCCACGGGCGCCTGTCTTGCCGAGGCCACGACCCGCTTTCTCCCCCGCATCGTGGGACGCGCGGTGCTCGGCAGCGCCTATCTCGCGACCATCGCCACCGCCATGGCCGAAGTCCTGGGCGGCGCGATTGCCCTTCAAATGCTCTTTGGGCTGCCCGTGCGCGCGGGCTGCGTCATCGTGGCGGCAGTATCGATGGCGATGCTCATGACGAGCTCCTACAAGCGCGCCGAGCGATGGATCATCGCCTTCGTCGGCGTGGTAGGACTCTCGTTTTTGGCCGAGCTTGCGCTGGTCAAGGTCGACTGGCCGCAGGCCGCCGCAAGCTGGATCACGCCCAGTATGCCCACTGGCTCTGCCGCGATTATCGTGAGTGTCCTGGGTGCGGTCGTTATGCCCCACAACCTTTTTCTGCACTCCGAGGTCATCCAATCCATGCACTTCGAAGGCCAAGGCGAGCAAGTTATCGAAGAACGCCTGCGCTACGAGCTCTTCGACACGCTCTTTTCGATGGGCGTGGGCTGGGCAATCAACTCGGCAATGGTCATCCTGGCCGCAACGACCTTCTTTGCGCACGGCATTGTCGTAGACGACCTCGCCGTCGCAGCGGCCACGCTCTCCCCCATTCTGGGCCCGGCAAGCGCGACCATCTTTGCCGTGGCGCTACTGTTTGCGGGCCTCTCGAGCAGCGTGACAGCGGGCATGGCGGCGGGAACCATCACTGCGGGCATGTTCGACGAGGAATACGACATCCACGACCGACACTCATCGATTGGCGTGGCACTCTGCTTTGCCGGCGCAGTGGCGGCGTGCCTGGTCGTTCCAAATCCCTTTGAAGGTCTCATCTGGAGCCAGGCACTGCTGTCGCTTCAGCTGCCGATTACGGTCTTTGTGCTCATACGACTCACCAGTTCGCCCCGCGTCATGGGCAAATACGCCAACTCGCGCCCGCTCAACGCGCTGCTTGTAGGAATCGGTGTCGTCGTAACGGCGCTCGACGCCGTGCTGTTGACCGGGATGTAACGAGGCCGCATGTCCACCCAGTCAAACGTCTCGATCTGTAACATCTAGACCCGCTTTTAATGTCTAGATGTTACAGATCGAGATCATTCCGAGGGACAGCTCCGTTTGTCTCAATCTGTAACAAGTGAACCCAATTTCCACCGTTAGATGTTACAGATTGAGATCTTCTTCCGGACGGTTTTGGTTTGTCTCGATCTGTAACAGGAAGACCCGTTTTGAGCCGTTAGACGTTACAGATTAAGACAAAAGGTCGACCGGACTCACAACAGACAGGATCGGCCAACAGCAACCGTGATCCCTTGGGGACGGAGGAAAAGGGCCCCGGCCGAAAATTCGACCGGGGCCCTTGGACAGAGCTGTATGTTGCTGCAAGTCGTGTGTCTACGAGCTACTCCTCGACGAGCTCAAACTGATCGGGACCGACGCCGCACACCGGGCACACGTAGTCCTCGGGCAGCTCGGGCGTGTCGACCTCAACCTCGTAACCGCAAACGACGCACACAAACTTATACGTCTTCTTTTCCTCAGCCATGATGTTCTCCTCTCGAACGCGACTGGTGATGCACTTCATTTATTAGTATAGATTCTCAATAATATAATGCAAGTTTTTTTAAAACACTTCTAGCCTTGATACGATGAAGCCTTGGGCGGCGTCTTGCCCTTCAAGACCTTGTGATAGTAGTCGTACGTCAGCGGCGTCTCGTCGCTCAGGCGCTCGGCATCCTCGACCTCGCCGATAAACAGTAGATGCGTGCCCGCATCCACAGTGTCGATCAAACGGCAGCTAAACAGGGCCGCCGCGTGCTCGGGCACATAGGGCATGCCCAGAGCCGTCTCGCGGGTCTCGTACTTGGCAAACTTGTCGTAGTCGCTGCTGGTGCGGAACCCAAAGTTACCGATGTAGAGCATGTCGGCGGTTTGATCGATCACGGTCAGCGCGAACGCTTTGGCCGATGTGATGACGCCCGAGGTAACGTTGTCCTTGTTCACGGCAACCGAAATTCGCGGCGGCATGGACGTCACCTGCACCGCCGTATTGATAACGCAGCCGGCGCGCAACCCATCTGCTGCGGCGCTCACCACGTACAGACCGCTCGGCATGGTAAAGAACGCAGTTTTGTCCATAACGATCACTCCCCTAACCCGGGCTGAAACCACATAGATGTATGTACCCACAAAAAAGGCAATGCCCATAACGGACGCCGCCCCGTACACATATGTGCCAAGATTGTAGGTCAGCCAAGTCCCTCCACCAAATTGCGGTGAAATAGTTCCTGCTTGTCGGGTATTTGGCCTCAAACAGGAACTATTCCACCGCAACTTATACAGAGCGCCTAGCGGTTGCGTTCCTTGAGGGCGCGGTCAATCTCGCGCTGGACATCGCGCTTGGCCATATCCTCGCGCTTGTCGTAAAGCTTCTTGCCGCGACCTAGGCCCAGCAGCAGCTTTACGCGGCCGTCGGTATTAAAGTAGAGCTCCAACGGTACCAGCGCATAACCACGGTTGCGAAGTTTACCGTCGAGAAAGTCAATCTCCTTGCGATGCAGCAGCAGACGACGGCGGCGATCAGGGTCGCGGTTCCACACGCCACCATGGCTATAAGGGTGAATATGCAGGCCCACGAGCCAGCACTCGCCGCCACGAATCAGCGCAAAGGTGTCGGTGATCTGGCACGCGCGCTCGCGAATCGACTTGACCTCGGTGCCACTCAGCTCAATGCCGCACTCAAAGGTCTCATCGATAAAATACTCGTGGTGTGCCGAGCGATTCTTGGAGATGAGCTTGCGCTCGCGCTTACTGGGCATCGCCGACCTCCTTGGTTCCATCAACATTTGAGCCCGCGGCGTCGCGCTTTGCCTTGCGCTCGGCATTGAGCTCGGCGTCGCTCTCGCGCACCAGTTTGATAATCGCCGCACAGGCCTCCTCGCCCACCAAGTCGCGAGCACGCACCGTCAGACGCGTCGCCTCCTGCTTGTCGCCGTCGCTTGCAGCATCGGTCGCGCACATAATCAGGCAGATGGCAATCTCGGCCGAAGGCGAGGTCGGCACGCCTTGCAGGGACAGTTCACCCATCACGTGGTCGTCGCTCTCATCGGCGGCATCCGGATAGGCAGTATGGATCTTGTTGAGCAGGCGTGTCGTATGCGCATCATTGGGCGCCAGGCGCAGCGCCAGACGCGCGCAGCCCACGGCAGCCGAAATGTTCTCGGTCTCGGGCTCCAAGAAGTACTGACCCAAATTGGTGTAGGCGCGTGCGGCGCACTTACCGTCGCTCGCGCGCTCCAGCACCGAGAACGAGAGCGATGCCCACTCCTGCTTGTCCTCGAGCGCGCGGAACAGCTCGGCCAAGTCCAAGCGATAGTTGCAGTTCATGGGATCCCAACGCACGGCCTGCATCAGGGCATTACGAGCGCTCACATAATCCTGCTGGCGAATGTAGGCAAACGCCATGTCAGAGTACAGGCGGTCAAACGGCACCTCGACCTGCACGAGCTCGCGCGGATCCTTCTCCACGCGGCGATAGGCCAAGCGCTCAAACTTGCTGTCGAAGCTAAAGTATTGGCGCTTCTCCTCCGTCTTGCACTCGGCGTCGATATACTCCTCGGCAAGTTCCACCAGGCGCTCCAACAGCGGCGTCGCCGTAGCCAGGTCGCCCTGCGCCAGATAGTTCTCGGCATACGTGATGTCTTGCAAGCTGATGGGCAGATCCATGGCTACTCCTCGATCTGAGCGAAACACGGCAGGCGCCGTATATACGGTCGATACACAAAACCCGGGTCTCTTGCGAGGCCCGGGCGTTCATTTGTGGGTAGCCCGTACCAGATTCGAACTGGTGATCTCCGCCTTGAGAGGGCGGCGTCCTAAACCGCTAGACGAACGGGCCATATGTAGCAAATGCAATGGCTGGGATGGAGGGAGTCGAACCCCCATTGACGGAACCAGAATCCGCTGTCCTGCCATTAGACGACATCCCAATGACTGCATTGCTGCGCTCGGCTGTGCCTTTGCGCAAGAAAGAAATATACGGGAAGTCCCGCCATGACGCAAGCCCCAATTTTGACTTTTTTGAAATTCGGCCAAATTGGCCTAATTTCGTCCAACCCGTGAAGGACCTGTGAAGCCGACCGCTGTACACGAAGGGCAAAACGCCGCGAGCGGTAGCCGTCAACCGTTGACAGATTCTACCGCGAAAACGATAGCACCAGGCAACACAATCGAAGTATCAATGATCGCGTAAATATCGAGGCGCCATGGACGAAGAGCTTGATTACCTATGGGAGACTCTGGGGCTCGAGATCACTGCTGACCTTTGGCCCGAACGGGACAAAATCCATCCCACACTGCGCCCCGCCATCACGGTAGTGCAGGCAAACTACCGCCGCGCCTCATTTTTGATCATGCGAACGTCATGGCATGCGGCGCTCCCCGACCTCAAGCGCATCCAGGCAAGCCTCGTCGAGCTGTCCGGCATGCCGACCGTCATATCCGAGACGAACCTGGAGCGGCGGCAGCGCGAGTGCCTGCAGCGGCAACGGATTCCGTTTATCTGCCCCGGCATTCAGGCATACCTGCCCTTTATGGACGAAGAGTACTGGAGCGACACGTCCGACACGTACGTAAAGACCTACGACCCACACGAATGGGCGCAACTGGAGGACTGATTGGGCCAGGCCCGCCGGCGGAAAGTGCGTCCCAGATTTCAAGCTCAAACTGGTCTCCACTTTCCCGCAGAGCCTCCAACCGGAAACCGTGTCCCAGAACCAGCGCTCAAAACGGGACGCGCTTTCCACAGTTGCTACAGCAGCGCCTCGGCCCAGGCCGCTTCCTTAAAGCCCGGAATCGCAAAGTCATCGCCCACCAGCAGCGGACGCTTAACCAGCATGCCGTCAGTCGCCAGTAGCTCGTAACATTCCTGGTCCGTCATCCCCGCGTCCAGGCGCGCCTTCAGGCCCAGCTCTCGATACTTCATGCCCGACGAGTTAAAGAAACGACGCACCGGCAGCCCCGAACGCGCAATCCAGGTCGCGAGCTCCTCAGCCGAGGGATTGTCTGTGACAATATCGCGATCGACGTACTCAACCCCATGTTCGTCCAGCCATGCCTTGGCCTTTTTACAGGTCGAGCACTTGGGATATTCAACAAACAGTACGGTCATGGGAATCCTCCGAATATAGATCGGCCAACGCAGGTACACACCATACGAGGCGCCTTCGCATCATGGAGCAATTGTAGCCCACGGGTCACACGCTAAACAAACCGTACCCCAAAGCCTCGCTTACCGAACGGCAGCAACTCCATCGCTTCGGGCGCAATATGGCCTACAACGTTCATGCGCTCGTCGCCGGGAAGATCGACCCGCGCAATCTCAAGCTCGCCTTCGTAGCGCCCATAGCCGCTATTGCTCACAGCGATCGACCCCGTCTTTCGCGGTAGGCCGGCACCGGTATCCGTCGGCACGGAATCCGGCTTAAGCGTCGTGCGCGACTCCTGAGACCTAAAAATAAGGGCGCTCGAGTCAGGTCGATCGTGATGGACTTGCCCCAACAAATAGGAGTATCCGGGGTCGAGCTGGCACGGCATGTCAACATATCCAGCGGAAATCTGGGCAAACTGTGCCCAACCTGCATCGGAAAGATCGGGGTCGCCGACCAAAACAATGTCGCAATCGGCACCATGTGCGAGCTCAAGCATGTTGAGGGCAACCTTTGACGCGCGACCGCGCTGCGCCTCAACCGTCGGCAGCCCCTCGAATACCGGCCCGCGGACGTTGGCATCACCCGGCACAAAAGCCATGATTTCGAAGCCAAGGGCTGCAAGACGAAGATTCGTCCGAGCAATGTCCTCCAGAGCTAAACCGGTATAGGGCTTGGGATAAAAATTGTGGCAGGCGGCAAAACGGGCCACATCGGCACCGGCCTCTCGCCACGATGCGATTTCATCAGGACTCACCGTCGATGCATTGACCACAATGCGAAATACACCGGACAGCCCCGCGACCCGCCGGGCACTAAAGCCATAATCCAAGCGCAGGTACTCCAGTCCCAGATCACGCAAGTCCTCCATGCGCTCAAGGCCCAGCAAATCGCACGTGCGCGGCCCCACATCGGCAATGAGCGCAATACCGCGAGCGGAAAGCAGCGACAGCACCTGGCGAACCTTATCGGCATACGCCGCTCCCCCATCCTCGGGAATATGCAGCGAGGTAAACGCATAGCGCGCACCCGCCGCGGCGCCATGTTCAATCGTCCGCTCGATATCTTGCAGAGGACTGGAAAGATAGACAGAAATACCCGTTCTCACGCTTCAACACTCCTTTAAAAAAGGCCGGCGGGGCAGTTAGCCCCGCCGGCACAACCATAGCATCAAGAAATCTGCCGCGCGCCGCGAGCCCTGAGCAACACGACTCGCGATATCAAACTACTCGCCAAAGAACTCGTTGATCTTCTGCTCGTCGACGCCAAAGAACCACGTCAGGACAAAGCCGGCGGCATAGGCAAGCAGCATGGCGGCGACGTAGCCGAGCTGCTGGCCAGGAACGACGATCAGCAGGCCAAACAGACCGGAAACGCCCTGAGAAACCGTGCCGATGTGAAGCAACGCCGCGAGCGCGCCACCAAATCCGGCACCCAGGCAGGCCGTCACAAACGGGCGGACAAGCGGCAGCGTAACAGCATACATCAGAGGCTCGCCAACGCCCAGGATGCCAACGGGAATGGACTCTGCAACATACTTCTTAAGCTTGGCGTTCTTGGTCTTAAAGTACAGCGCCAGACCGGCACCGACCTGGCCGCCGCCAGCCATCATAAGGATGGGCAGCAGGTAGTTGATGCCCTTGGTAGCGCCGTCGGGATCGTTGAGCATAGCGTGGATCGGCGTAAGTGCCTGATGCAGGCCGACGGACACCAGCGGCAAGAAGCCTGCCGACAGGATATAGCCGCCCAGAACGCCCAGCTTCTCGAAGATAAAGGTCAAAACGCTAAAGATGGCAGTCGTCAGCCATGCGCCAACCGGCTGGATGACGAGCATCAGAGCAAAGGCGCCGATGATGAGCACCAGCAGCGGAGACAGGAATGTATCGAGCGCGTTGGGCATAACCTTGCGAATTTGACGCTCCATCCAGGCAAAAAACGCGCCAGCGATGAGAGCCGCAATCATGCCGCCCGCGGCGGGATTGTACTGTGCATTGGTGAGCGGCAGCAGAATGGCAGTGGCAGGATCAGCCGCGCCAGGCGCAAGCAGGGGCATAGCGCTGTTGGCGATACACATCATGCCGGCGATACCGCCCAGTGCAGCGGAGCCACCAAACTCGCGCGCCGCGTTGTAGCCCACCAAGATGGGCAGATAGGCGAAGAGGGCCCAACCCATGGAACGGATGCCCTGATACCACCACTCGCCTGCAAGCGCACCCGCCGTCGAGACATTGATGACGTTGCAGATACCGTTGATGAGGCCAGCCGCAATGATGCCGGGAAGCAGGGCGACGAAGACGTTGGAAATCTTCTTAAGGAAGGCCTGAACCGGTTTGGTCTCGTACTTGGCCTTCTGCGCGGCCTTGTTTGTGGCCGCAGCGTCAACCACACTCTCGTCAGCAACGCCTTTCGCAAGGCCGGTGAGCTTGGAGAATTCCTCGAGCACCTTATTCACCTTGCCCGGACCCAGCACGATCTGCATCGTGTCGTCCTCAACAAGGCCCATCACACCGTCGAGCGCCTTAATACCCTCCGCGTCGACGTTGCCCGCGTCTTTGACGGTCACGCGCAGGCGCGTCATGCACGCCGCGTTTGCCAGCACGTTGTCTTTACCGCCCAAAAGGTCCAGCAGCTTTTGAGCCAGCTCTTTGTTCGTCATAACTCCTCCTTGTATCGGTTATCTCTTCTGGATGTCATATCTGCTCACGCCGTGCACCTATTGGGCATCGGCATTGCCTTTCTCATGGCCACTCACCGCAGCACGGACATGGCCGCGCGCCCGCCCAAGAGCGACCGCAGCCTGCTCGGTATCGCAGTCCAGCAGCACCGAGACAATAGCGGTTTTTACGTGCCCACCGGCATCTGCAAGCGCCTGAACAGCGCGCTCGCGCGTGCAGCCGGTCGCCTCCATCACGATGTTCTGGCCGCGCACCACCAACTTCTCGTTCGTCTGCTGCACATCGACCATCAGGTTTTGGTATACCTTGCCGATCTTGACCATGGCACCGGTCGAAATCATGTTGAGAATGAGCTTTTGGACCGTTCCCGCCTTGAGCCTCGTCGAGCCGGTCAGCACCTCGGGACCGGGTACGGGCTCAATGGCAAGATCTGCGCTCTCCCCGATCTTCGACCCTTGGTTACAGGCAATTGCAATGGCCTTGCACCCAGTTGCCTTGGCGTACACAAGGCCGCCTACCACATAGGGAGTACGACCGCTTGCCGCCAGGCCAACGACAAGATCCTTGTCCGAGAGTCCACGCTCCCGCAGGTCGCTCGCGCCAAGCTCCTCGCTGTCTTCGGCACCTTCGACAGCCTTGATAAACGCCGTCTCGCCTCCGGCAATGAGCCCGACAATCAGATCGGGTGACACGCCAAACGTGGGCGGGCACTCCGAAGCGTCGAGCACGCCCAGACGACCGCTGGTGCCTGCACCCATGTAAAAGACGCGCCCGCCGCGCTCGAGCGCCTCGGCAGCCCAGTCGATTGCTGTGGCAACCTGGGGCAACACTTTCGTGACCGACTGGACGGCACGAAGATCCTCATCGTTCATCGTTGTGACGATTTGCAGTGATGTCATCGTATCGAGGTCCATTGACCTAAGATTGCGCTGTTCGGTCGTGAATTCTGTTAAATCGAGCATTATATTCACCTCATCTTTCCTGTTTCTCGATGTAGTTTTGCTTAATGACATGCTTCGCCCGCTCGTAGTCGCTGGCAACGTAAGCAGCGTACAGGGCATCGACAACCATAAGCTGGGCCATACGCGAAGCCATGGCACCGCTGCGGACCAAGGGCTCACTCGCAGCGACGCCGAGCACGGCATCGGCCATGGTGGCAAGCTTGGACGATCCATCTACTTTGGTCACGGCCACAACGGGGCAGTTGTGACGTTGAGCCTCGACGGTGCAGTCCAGTACCTCTCGCGTCAAGCCCGAGTAGCTAAAGGCGATTGCCATATCGCCCTCATGCATGTTCTTGGCACACAGAAGCTGATCATGCCAGTCGTCGTACAGATGGCACGCTTTGTCAACACGCATGAGCTTTTGCGCCAGATCGTGCGCGACCAAACGAGAGGCACCGATACCGAACAGATTGACCGCGCGCGCCCGCTTAAGATGGGCTGCGCATCGCTCCAAGACGCTGTAATCGAGCGTTCGCGCCGTCGCCTCGATCGTGCGTACGTTGCTTTTCATCACCTTCCCCACGATACGTTCGACGCTGTCGTCCATGGAGATGTCCTCGAGGGCAACGTCTTTCTTATCACCCAAGAGCGCCAGTTCGGCAATCAGTTCGCGCTGGAACTCCTTGTAACCCGCAAAACCCAAGCGCTTGCAAAAGCGCAAAATGCTCGAGGGCGAGGAGAACGTGGCATTGGCAAGACCGCGGACGGACAGCCCGACCACCTCGTGCGGATGAGCGCTTACGTATGCGATGACATTGCGTTCCGCCGGGCTCGCGCTGAGCTCACGTTCGCGAAGCCGCAAAAGCAATCCGTTTGCCATCTCAAACACCTCCGTTGAGAAGAATTAAAGACCAACGAACGATTCGTACCGGATATAAACAGCTTTTACGGTACATTGTGCCGCATCGTGGCGCACAAAGGGCGAGCGTTCTACCGCTCGCCCCTCAAATCCGACCGCTCGGAAATACGCGCGACACAAAATAATTCAACGAGGTCGCATGATCAGAAACGGATTTGTTACCGGTTAGCGCCTCGCATGGGCGCCGATGGGGCGCGTCACGTGGTGCACCCATGCGGAGACCAGCAATACCAACAGCATGGCGGTGACATAGCCCGCGGCATCGAAGCCCAGGTCGATCATGTCGAAATGACGACCAGGAACAAAGATCTTGTGCACTTGGTCACCAACAGAGCAGACGGCGCAGAAGAGCGCAGCGAGTACGTACCGGAATCGCGCGCATGGCAGGCGCTCGCTCAGGCATGCCACGGTCGCCGAAGCAAACAGTCCGACAGAGAAGAACTCAACGGTATGTGCGACGCGACGAATGTTGGCACCCATCCACAGACGAACGGGCGCAAGCGGGTCGGGATGAACGGTGGCAGTCGTTGAATCCGCGCCCTCGACGGCATCCCCCGCCTGGGACTCCTGCGCGGCGTCGGGCCGCACGTCCGCGGCCCGTCCCTCCACCACGCGCGCAGTGGACTCGCTGAGCGACGACGTCTGCTCCACGTTTTGCTCCGTCAGTATCCAAATACTTGTCAGCGTCACGACCAGCAGGACAACCAAAATCCATCCGACTATGTGCTTCACACGCGCCAAGGGCTAACCTCCGTCATTTTTTGAGCAGCAGCGAGTGTACCCCCAAATGCAGTTGTCGCCGTAGCGAAATCCAAAATGTTCGAATTGGGGCGCCAAAGGGCCGTGGCGCCCCTACTCCATCTCGCGCATCCAGCGATCGAAGGTCCCCACGCACACGCCTAGCCGCTTTGCCGCCTGACTCCGCGTGATATCACCCGCCTCATAGGTAACGCGCACCAGCTCGAATTGCGGAGGACAGGGCTTGCGGGGCCGGCCAAAGCGCACGCCGCGCGCTCGCGCCGCCGCAATGCCCTCGGCTTGGCGCCGATGAATGTTCTCGCGCTCCACCTGCGCCACATAGCTCAGCAGCTGCAAAACAATATCGGCAATCAAGGCACTCGTCACGTCTGACCCACCACAGTCTCTGGTGCGCGTGTCGAGCAATGGCATGTCCAGCACCACGATGGCGGCGCCGAGCTCTTTGGTTATGCACCGCCATTCCTCGAGGATCTCGCTGTAGTTACGGCCCAGCCGGTCAATGGAAAGCACCACCAGCACATCACCGGAATCCAACGCGCACAGCAGCTCGCGATACCGCGGTCGATCGAAGTCCTTGCCGCTCGCATGATCGGCAAAGATATTCGCCGGTTCCACGCCATAGGCGCCCAGCGCATCCAGCTGCCGATTCAGATTTTGATCACGCGAGCTCACCCGCGCATACCCGTACACCGTTGTCATCTCATCCCCGCTCTCTCGTAAACCTGCCAAAAAGGGACAGGTTTATTTTGGTAGGTTTTATCTCCCCTGTAGCAGGCGGAAGACGCAAGCCACGAGCGGCAAGACGATTGATGCGCCACAAAAAAGGCGGCCCCAAAAGACCGCCCCGTTCTCTATGAATCACCAAATTCCGGCTAATGAATAAGCCTGAAATCCAAGTGCCCGCGCGTGGTGTTGACGCGCGAGACCTCGATGATCACGCGCTGCCCCAGCTCATAGCGAGTCCCCGTGTCGGCGCCCGTGAGCGTGAGCGCGTCCTCATCAAACTCGAACCACTCGTTGCCCAGACTCTTGATCGAAACCAAACCCTCAACCTGTGTCAGATCCAGGCGCACAAAGAGGCCCATGCTGCTGACCCACGAGATCGTTCCGGCGTAGCGCTCACCAATGCGGTCCTCGTAGTACTGGGCGATCTTGATCTTTTGCGTCGCATGGCTGGCGGCGTCGGCCGCACGCTCGGCATCGCTGCA
The DNA here is from genome assembly GCA_048330275.1 of Collinsella sp. Taxonomy (GTDB): domain Bacteria; phylum Actinomycetota; class Coriobacteriia; order Coriobacteriales; family Coriobacteriaceae; genus Collinsella. Next base: position 76,151 of record DBFEIO010000018.1, on the reverse strand, counting down.
CGCGCGGCAGATTTGCGGCAGGATGCGCGGCAGGGACTCGCGGCCCTTACCGATCAGCCGCGGCGTACGCACCAAGGCGTCCTTGCCGCCCAGCCGCTCGAAGGCCAGCTGCAGCTTGAGTACGCGATGCACCACCAGGTCGGGATAGCGGCGAATGGGACTCGTAAAGTGGCAATAGCACGGCGCGGCAAGTGCAAAGTGGCCCTCGTTGCGCGGCTTGTACAGTGCGCGCTGCATACTGCGCAGTAGCAACGTGTTGACGAGCGGTGCGTTGGCCGTACCGGCTGCGGCGTCAACCGCCGCCTGCAGCTCGTCGGGGCTTCCCAGAGCAATGCCTGCCGCGCGACGGTCATCGATGATACCCAGCTGTGCCAGCGCCACGGCGGCACTGTGCAGGCTGTCGGGGCTGGGATCGTCGTGCACGCGATAGCAGGCCTCGATATCGCGGTCGGCCAGCCACTCCGCCACGCACTCGTTGGCCAGCAGCATGGCTTCCTCAATCAGCGACGTGGCGCACGAGCGCTCACGGGCCACGATCTGCACGGGCACGCCGTCCTCGTCCAACAGCGCACGGATCTCGGCCGTATCAAAGTCGACCGAACCGCGCGCGCGACGAATACGACGGCGAAGCTCGGCGAGCTCGTTGGCGGCTACGAGGAAATCCCCCAAGTCGACGTTATAGCCGCGGGCGGTTTTCTCGCACGCAAGCCCGCGCTCGAGCGCTTCCTCGCGCGAGGCTTCAACCGCGGCAACATCCTCGGCGGCACCCTCCAGCACCGAATACTCCACCGCACCGGCACGTACCAGCAGCGCCTCGGCACCGTCGTAGTCCATGCGCACGCGCGAGCGGATCACGCTGGGATAGGGATCGTAATGGCGCACGCGACCCTGCGCGTCGAGTTCAATGTCGATGGTAAACGCCAGGCGGTCCTCGTCGGGACGCAGCGAGCACAAATCGTTCGACAGGCGCTCGGGCAACATGGGCAGCACGCGATCGGCAAGATACACCGACGTCGTGCGATGGCGGGCCTCCAGATCGATATGTCCGTCCCAGGCGACATAGTGCGAAACGTCGGCAATATGGACACCCAGCTTGTAGCCACCCTCGGGCGTGCGCTTCAGCGAGATGGCGTCGTCAAAGTCGCGCGCGTCGACCGGGTCAATCGTAATGACAAAGCGGTCGCGCAGGTCTCGGCGAAGCGGGTCCTTGAGTGCCGAGGCCACATCGAGCGAAAGTGCCTCGGCCTCGGCTAGCGCGGCCTCGGGATACGTATCGGTATAGCCATAGCGCGCCATCACATACTGGACGCCCAAATCGGGCGCATCATCGCCGCCAATACGGCGCTCGATCGTCACGGTGCCCGATTCCAGGCGCGTCGGATATGTCAGAATGCGTGCGACAACCGCATCACCCGGATGAACGCCCAAGCGCTCCGCCGAGGTGTCCTCCGGCAGCATAAAGAAATCGGCCTTAAGGCGAGAGTCAAGCGGCTCGATTACCCCGAGCGGGCCGGCGGTCTGGTACGTGCCCACCACATTCATGGCCGCACGCTCGACGACGCCCTCGATTACGGCGCGTCGCTCGCCATGCGGGCTGTTCTTAATGCTCACGGCAACGGTATCGCCGTCCATAATCTCGCGCTTGCCGCGGCCCATGACCTTGTAGTCGCCATTTTCGGTTACAACGTAGGCACTATGCTCATGGAGCTGCACGCGTCCGGTCAGACTCGGGCGACGCTCGCTGCGCACCGGCCCGCGCTTATTGCGAGCTCCACGCTTATGCTTGTTATTGCGCCCCATGGCGCCTCCTTACTATCGATGGCCGTTTACACCCCAAGAGTCTACCCAAATGATCCCGAGGGGACGGCAGGATTGCGGGTCACATAGATAGACCAGCGCCACGATGATCCGCAATCCTGCCGTCCCCTCGGGATCAAAAAACGGGCCGTCCCCAAAAGAGACGACCCGTTAAAGGAACGAATTCCAATCACGCCTACACGCGAAGATAGCGGCGCATGGCGATGGCGGAACCAAAGAGACCGATCAGCACGCCGACCAAAATCAGCGCGGCGTAGGTCACCAGGTAGTACTGTATCGGCAGCGCAAACGACATCCAGCCGATGCTCTCCTGCAGACGCGGAACCATCAGGTTGCGCAGCAGCTCCAACACGCCGATGGAAAGCAGCGAGCCTAAGATGGCCTGCAGCACGCCCTCGGTAATGAACGGCCCGCGAATGAAGCCGTTGCTTGCGCCCACCAGACGCATGATCGCGATCTCACGACGACGCGCCGTAATGGACAGGCGAATCGTGTTGTTAATGAAAATGAACGCGATAAAGGTCAGCAGGCCGACGAGCACCACAGCGGCGATACGGATGTAGTTCGTCACCTGGAACAGGCGGCTCACTTCCTCCTGGCCGTACAGAACGCTCGCGTTAACGTCGCCGTCATCCGCGATCTTCTGAAAATCGGCGTTCTTCTTGAGCTTCTTGGCCGTGCTCTCGACCTTGGACGGATCGTCCATCTCGATGGCGAACGAAGCCGGCAGCGGGTTCTGACCGTCGAGCGCGCTCATGGTAGCGTCGGCGTTGCCCGACATCTTGCTCGTGTACTCGGCCAGCGCGTCGTCCTTGTCCTTGTATGTCACGGACTTGACGTTGCTCCACGTCTTGAGCTCGGCCTCAAAGGCCTGAACATCTGCCTGGTCGGCGTCATCGCTAATAAAGGCGTTGATGACGACCTGATCCTCGACGGTGCCGATCACGGAGTTCAGCATCGCGGAACCCATAATGAACAGGCCGATGATAAACAGCGAAAGGAAAATCGTGATGACGGCGCCGAGCGAGGTGGTCCAGTTACGGAAGAAGTGGCTGATTGCCTCTTTGAGCGAGTAGCCCACGTTAGTTGGTGCCATAGTTGCCGTAACCTCCCCTCTCCTGGTCGCGGATTACGTGGCCGCCCTCGAGGGCGATCACGCGACGGTGCATGCTATCGACCATCTCGCGGTCGTGCGTAGCGACGATCACGGTGGTACCGGTGCGGTTAATGCGCTCGAGCAGCTTCATGATGCCCAGCGAAATCGCCGGGTCGAGGTTGCCCGTGGGCTCGTCGCAAATCAGCAGCGGCGGACGGTTGACCATAGCGCGGGCAACGGCCACGCGCTGCTGCTCGCCACCGGAAAGCTGATCGGGCAGCGAGCCCATCTGGTCGGCCAGACCGACCAGACGCAGCACCTCGGGCACCTGGCTGCGAATGACGCCCTTGGGCTTGCCGATGCACTGCAGGGCAAACGCCACGTTTTCGTAGGCGGTCTTTTGCGGCAGGAGCTTAAAGTCCTGGAACACGGCGCCAATCTGACGGCGCAGGAACGGAACCTTGCGGTTCTTGATCTTCATGAGATCCTGGCCGGCGACCAAAATGCGGCCGCTTGTGGGCTTGACGTCGCGGTTGAGCGTCGACAGCAGCGTGGTCTTACCCGAGCCGGAGTGACCGACCAAAAAGACGAACTCGCCCGGATAGATCTCGATGTTGATGTCGTCGAGTGCGGGCTTGTTGGGCTGCGCCGGATAGATCTTGGTGACGTGCTCCATAAGGATGACGGGCTCGACACCGGCCTGCTTGGCCATCTTTTTGCGGCTGGCCTGCGGGTCGATGGGCGCAAACACCGACGTGAAGTCGGGGTTGTTGAGCGCGTTGTCGAGGCTTGCGACCTCGGCGGCCTGATCGCGCTCGACCACGGGAGCCGCAGGCTGCGTGGGGTCGGGAATGCCGGCAAAAAGACCGGACTGCGCGGGCTGCGGCGCGGGAGCCGCAGGGGCCATGGGATCGGGGATGCCAGCCATGGTAGGCTGCGGCGTGGCGACGCTCGTCTGAGGCTGAGCGACGCGAGCGGTCACCGTCTGAACGGGCTCAAAGCCAGCCGTGCCGGAAAGCGCAACATCGTTGTTGGGGTTGTAGGCAAGGGGATCTGCCGCCGGCTGTGCCTGATCTGCCGGCTGTGCGGGGATCGGGCTCAACAGCTGATCCTCTGAATCCGGAGTGGCGAAACGACTGCCCGCGACGCTCGGCTGCGTCTTGGGGGCTTTATCGCCCGCACCGGAGGTACGGAAGTGGTTACCCACTGGTGCTCCTTATCGTCGTGCGTTTAAACTACATGAGCGCTTTGTATTTTAGCAGGATTGCCTTTGCTGCACATAAGAAGCATGGCGGGCTTTGGGATCCGTCCGGCCGCGCACAGGGCTACCTCCCAAATCGTCCTCGGACATGTCGGAGCCCCCGCCGCGCGCTTCGCGCTGCGGGGGCTCCTCCGTCCTGCGGAAAGATTTGGGAGGTAGCCCTGTGACCGGCCTGCGGCTACTATGGGGCCGGCGCATCCACCTTGTGATGCTGCGTATACAAAGTTGGGAGGGTCTGAATTGCACTTTGTCGTGCTGAGCCCGTTTCCCCATGGGAACTTTGCTTGGCAGGACTCTCATTTAAATTCAACATAAACAGGGGCCCCCTCTTCGGGAACACCCCTGTTCTGGCTTGCATGTGGTTGTTGAAGCGATACTTTGCCTCGTCTTGTCCTAGGCCAAGAACTCCTTGGTGGTCGCCACGATGTTGGCGGCGTCCAGGCCGTACTTGTGCAGGAGCTCGGCACCCGGGCCGGACTCGCCGAAGGTGTCGTTGACACCAATCTTCTTGAGCGGCGTCGGGCACTGCTCGCACAGGACATCGGCAACGGCGCTGCCCAGGCCACCGATCACGGAGTGCTCCTCGACGGTCACGACGTGGCCGGTCTTGGTGGCGCTCTTGACGATCAGGTCGGCATCGATGGGCTTGATGGTGTGCATGTTGATGACCTCGGCATCGATGCCCTCGGCAGCAAGCTGCTCAGCGGCCTCGAGCGCCTCGCCGACCATCAGGCCGCAGGCGATGATGGTGACGTCGGTGCCCTCGCGCATGACGATGCCGCGGCCCAGCTCGAACTTGTAGGTCTCGAGATCGTTGATAACCGGCGAGGCCAGACGGGCAAAGCGCATGTACACGGGGCCGTCGCACTCGTAGGCGGCGCGCGTCACGGCGCGGGCCTCGACGTCGTCGGCGGGAACAATCACGGTCATGCCGGGGATGACGCGCATCAGGGCGATATCCTCGCAGCACTGGTGCGTGGCGCCGTCCTCGCCCACCGAGATACCGGCGTGTGTGGCACCGATCTTAACGTTAAGGTGCGGGTAGCCGATGGAGTTGCGGACCTGCTCAAAGGCGCGGCCGGCGGCGAACATGGCAAAGGTGCTCGCGAAGGCGACGCGGCCGGTGGTCGCGATGCCAGCGGCAACACCCATCAGGTTGCTCTCGGCGATGCCCACATCGAAGAAACGATCGGGGCAGGCGGCCTTAAACTTGCCGGTCTGCGTGGCGGCGGCCAGGTCGGCGTCGAGGACCACGAAGTCATCGTGCTCGTTGGCGAGCTCGACGAGGGCCTCGCCGTAGCTTACGCGCGTGGCGATTTTCTTGACGTCTGCCATCCTAGAGCTCCTCTCCGGCGGCCGTGAGCTCTGCCATGGCCTGCTCAAACTGTTCATCATTGGGGGCCTTACCGTGCCAGCCCACCTGGTTCTCCATAAAGGAGACGCCCTTGCCCTTCGTGGTCTCGGCGATAATGGCGGTCGGCTGACCCTTGGTGGCGCGAGCCTCGGCAAAGGCGGCGCGGATCTGGTCGAAGTCGTTGCCGTCGGCGAGCTCCACAACATGGAACTTGAAGGCGCGGAACTTGTCGGCGAGCGGCATGGGATCGTTGACCTCCTCGACGGGGCCGTCGATCTGCAGGCCGTTGTGGTCGACGATCACGCAGAGGTTGTCGAGCTGCTGGTTGCCGGCAAACATGGCGGCCTCCCAGACCTGGCCCTCCTCGCTCTCGCCGTCGCCCAGCAGGGCGTAGGTGCGGTAAGTATCGCCCCAGTGCTTGGCGGCAACGGCCATGCCCACGGCGGCGGAGATGCCCTGCCCGAGCGAACCGGTGGACATGTCAACGCCCGGGGTGTCGTTCATGTTGGGGTGACCCTGTAGGTGACTGCCGATGTGGCGCAGCGTCTCGAGATCATCCTTGGGGAAGAATCCGCGCTCGGCGAGCACGGCGTACAGACCAGGCGCGCAGTGACCCTTGGAAAGCACGAAGCGATCGCGGTCGGCCTTGCGGGGGTCGGCCGGGTCGACGTTCATTTCCTCAAAGTACAGATAGGTCATGATGTCGGCAGCGCCGAGCGAACCGCCCGGATGGCCGGACTTGGCAGCGTGCACGCCGGTGACGATGCCCTTCCTTACCTCGTTGGCAACCTTTTTGAGCTCTTCGTCGCTCATTGTGCCTTCCTTTCATCCTCTTTAGACAAGATGCGCACGGCACAGAAGGTCGTCCCAACACAGCCGCAATGCACGTACGTCATTCATTATGCTGGAAACTGATGGCTTTACCAGAGTTTTTATCATTATTTGAACAATTGAGCAGGCAGAACCGCTGATGAAACGGTTTATCAATGTGAACGTCTTTTGGATGGAGCGCAGTCGGCCCTACGCGTTAATGTCCTTGAATCCCTCGCCGAAGGTTTCCGTAACGTCGGCCACGGTTACGATGGCGCGCGGGTCGCGCTCGCGCACGATCGTCTTGAGCGTGTTGAGCTCGCGACGGCTCACGATTACCATGATCACCGGCTTCTCGGCACCCGAGTACATGCCGGTCGCCCTCAGCTTGGTGCAGCCGCGGCCCAGGCCATACATGATGTCGGCCGCGATATCGGGAAACTTGTCCGAGATGATGAGCACCATACGGCGCCTGTTGCCGCCGTCGACCACGGCATCGATCACGTAGCCGCTAATGACCATCGAAAGGCCCGCATACAGCGCGTTTTCGACCGAAAAGACCGGGGCCGACAGCGCGCACACGGCAACATCGATCGCCATGACGGTCGAGCCAACCGGCAGCGATGTGTTGCGCGAGATAATCTGACCGATGGTGTCGGAGCCACCAGTGTTAGCACCGGCGTGCAACACCATGCCATATCCGACGCCCGTGATGATGCCGCCCCACATAGCAGGCAGCATCAGATCGGCATGTGCCAGCGGCGCGACAAACGGAGCGAACAGGTCGGTGAAAAAGCCCAGCAGCACAAAGCCCGTCGCCGTCTGCACCACGTAGAACATGCCGCCCGCACGCATAACCACCAGCAGCAGCAAGGCATTCATCACAATTGTCTGGATACCGACGGGCAGCGATATGCCATGCGAGGCGCCAACCGCCTGAATAATGGTGGCGAGACCTGTAACGCCGCCGGCGGCAAGGCCGTTGGGAATCAAAAACAGGTCCGTCGCGATAGCTGCCAGGGCACAGCCAAACATGATCTTGGGCAAGTCATGAAAGAAGTTCATCGAAAGAATACGCTTGATGTCCAGACGATATGCCATGCTGCCTCCCTCAAAAAAGCGCACCCAAACGAGTGCGCCTTGAACTTCTTGCCGTATTCGATTCTACCGATTCACCGAGCAAATACCACCCCTGCGAAGTGTCTGCATCGACCCGGAGCCAGCCATGTGCCTAGGCGCCCGAGCCTTCCGCATCGGCGTTGCCGGTTGCCCAGCGATGGTAGCCGATCACAAATGGATCCAGATCGCCATCGTCGAGAACAGCCTCGACGTTGCTGGTCTCCACACCCGAGCGCAGGTCCTTGACCATCTGATACGGGTAGAGCACGTAGCTGCGAATCTGGTTGCCAAACCCGATCGTGGTCTTGGGTCCACGAATCTCGTCGAGTGCCTCGGCGCGCTTCTCGAGCTCGATCTCGTACAGGCGGGCCTTGAGAATCTGCATGCACGCGGCCTTGTTTTGAATCTGGCTACGCTCGTTTTGGCACGTGACAACGATACCGCTGGGAAAATGCGTCACGCGTACGGCGGAGTCGGTGGTGTTGACGCCCTGGCCGCCCGGGCCGCTCGCGTGATACACGTCCACGCGGATATCGTCGGGACTGATCTCGATGTCGATATCGTCAGGCAGCACGGGGATGACCTCGACGCCGGCAAACGTGGTCTGGCGGCGCTTCTTGTCGTCGGTGGGGCTAATGCGCACCAGACGGTGGACGCCGGCCTCGGCGCGCAGCATGCCAAACGCATCCTTGCCCTCGACGGTAAAGGTCGCACGGTCGATGCCGATGACCTCAGCCGCGGGACAGTCGTTAATGGTGACCTTCCAGCCGCGACGCTGGCAGTACTTCATGTACATCTTAAAGAGCATGAAGGTCCAGTCCTGCGCCTCCAGGCCACCCTGTCCGGGCTTGATGGTCACAATCGCGTCGCCGTGATCGAACTCACCGGTAAACCAGCTCGAAAGCTCGAGCTCGTCGATAGCGCGGGCCAGGCGTTCTGCCGTAGCGGCAGCCTCCTCGCGCAATGCAGCGGCATCGGGGTCGTCTCCCATCTCCTCGGCAAGCTCAAGTGCCGCGCGGGCGTCAGATAGCTCGCCGCGCGCGGTATCCACGGCAGCGATATCTTCCTTGGCGCGAGCGATCTCCTCCATAGTGGCGCGAGCGGCGTCGGCGTCATCCCAAAAGCCGGGGGCCACGCTTTTGGCCTCGAGCTCGGTCACGCGCGTGCGCTTCTCGTCCAAATGAAGATACGACTCGACCTCGCCGAGCCGGTCCGCAAACGCGTCCAGCTCGGCGGGCGTTACCTCTAAAGCCTCGGCCATTAACGATTCCTGCCGTGGCAGTACTTGAACTTCTTGCCGCTGCCACAGGGGCAAAGGTCATTGCGGCCAACGTTGACGTACGGATCGTCGCTCTCGTCCTTGCGGTAGGTGGTCACCTTGCCGCCGTTGTTGACAGCAGCCGGGCCTCCCTGGACGGCCGTACGAGCCTGCACCTGTGCCTGCTTGCTCAGCACCGAGCTGCCGTTGTCGCCATCGACATCGGCGGGGCCGGAGAAGTGCGCACCCTCGAGCGCGGGGTCCTCCTTGTGCTCCACGGCGTGCGGGGCGGCCTTGATCTCGATACGCAGGACGGTGCGCAGGTAATCCTCGTACATGGTGTCGACGAGCATCTGGAAAGCACCGTAAGCCTCGGTCTTGTACTCGACCAGCGGGTCGCGCTGACCAAAGCCGCGCAGTCCGATACCGGTCTTGAGGTAGTCCATCTCCTGCAGGTAGTTCATCCAGCGGGTATCGATGACGCGCAGCATGACCTGGGTGTTGAGCTCGCGCATGAGGTCCTCACCCAGGCGCTCGGCCTTCATGTTGTAGCACTTCTCGACGTAGGCCAGGACATCGGCAGCAAGGGCCTCAAAGTCCTCGTCGGGGAACTTGGGCGTATCGATATGCCCGGTGAGCTCCACGACCCACTTGCGCAGGCCCTCCAGGTCGCGCTCGCCATCGTGGCTGTCCTTGGTGCAGAACTCCTGCACGCAGCGGTACACGGTGTCGTGCATGACCTCGGTGATGTGGTCGGTCAGATCCTTGCCGTCCAGAATCTTGTTGCGCTCGGCGTAGATGACCTGGCGCTGCTTGTTCATGACGTCATCGTACTCGAGGACGCTCTTGCGCATGGAGAAGTTGATGCTCTCGACCTTGTGCTGGGCATTCTCGACGGCCTTGGAGATGATCTTGTGCTGGATGGGCATGTCGTCGCCCATGTCGGCGGTGACCATCATCCTGGAGACGCGGTCCATCTTGTCGCCGCCGAACAGGCGCATGAGGTCGTCCTCGAGCGACAGGTAGAACTGAGTCTCGCCCGGATCGCCCTGACGACCGGAGCGGCCGCGCAGCTGGTTGTCGATACGACGGGACTCATGGCGCTCGGTGCCGATGACGGTCAGGCCGCCGGCGGCAAGCACGCGCTCGCGCTCGGCGCTGCAGGTCTCCTTGGCCTCGGCGTTAAACTGCTCGAGCTGCTCGGGCGCCACGTCCTCCATGGTCAGGCCCTCGTGCTCAAGGCGCTCGCGCACCAGCTCGTCGGGGTTGCCGCCCAGCAGGATGTCGGTACCACGACCGGCCATGTTAGTAGCGATGGTCACGGCGCCGTAGCGTCCGGCCTGGGCAACGATATGAGCCTCGCGCTCGTGATGCTTAGCGTTGAGGACCTCGTGCGCGATGCCGCGCTTGGTAAGGGCGGCCGACAGCTTCTCGGAGCTTTCGATGGAGACGGTGCCCACCAGGACCGGCTGGCCCTTGGCGTGACGTCGCTCGACGTCGTCGGCAACGGCGTTGTACTTTGCTTGGATGGTGCGGTACACCAGGTCCTCGTGGTCAACACGCTGGACGGGCTTGTTGGAGGGGATGACCTCGACGGGCAGCTTGTAGATCTCGCGGAACTCGGCATCCTCGGTGAGTGCCGTACCGGTCATGCCGGAGAGCTTGTCATACAGACGGAAGTAGTTCTGCAAGGTGATGGTGGCCAGCGTCTGGTTCTCCTCGCGCACGAGCACGCCCTCTTTGGCCTCGATGGCCTGGTGCAAGCCCTCGGAATAGCGGCGGCCTTCCATGATGCGACCGGTGAACTCGTCGACGATCTTGACCTCGCCGTTCGTGACCACGTACTGCTTGTCGCGATGGAACATGTACTGGGCCTTCAACGCCTGCTGCAGGTGGTTGACCAGTTGGCCCGAAAAGTCGGCGTAGATGTCCTCGATACCCAGACGGCGCTCGATCTTCTTCAGACCGCGCTCGGTGGCGGCGATGGTGTGCTTGGCCTCATCCATGACGTAGTCGCCCGTGGGCTCGACGTCCTCGGTGGCGGTGAGCATGTCGTGCGACACGTCCTCGCCGCGCTCCAGACCGCGCACGGCACGCGCGAAGTCCTTGTAGGTGCTGGCGGACTTGGTGCCGGCGCCCGAGATAATGAGCGGCGTTCTGGCCTCATCGATCAGGATGGAGTCGACCTCGTCGACGATGGCATAGTTGTGGCCGCGCTGTACGCGCTGCTCGGGGCGGGTGACCATGTTGTCGCGCAGGTAGTCGAAACCGAACTCGGAGTTGGTGCCGTAGGTGACGTCTGCCTGGTAGGCCGGACGCTTGAGCTCGAGCGGCATGTTGTTCTGGAGCAGACCGACGGTCATCCCCAGGTACTTGTAGATGCGGCCCATCCACTCGGAGTCGCGCTTTGCCAGGTAATCGTTGACGGTAACGACATGCACGCCCTTGCCGGCGATAGCGTTGAGGTACCCGGCCAAGGTGGAGACAAGGGTCTTGCCTTCGCCGGTCTTCATCTCGGCGATATGGCCCTCGTGAAGCGCCATGGCGCCGATGAGCTGCACATCAAAGTGGCGCATGCCCATGGTGCGCTTGGAAGCCTCGCGCACGGTGGCAAAGGCCTCGGGGAGCATGTCGTCGAGCGACTCGCCGTTGGCATAGCGCTCACGGAACTTGTCGGTCTGGCCGCGGAGCTCCTCCTCGGTCATCTTCTCAAACTGGGGCTCAAGACCGTTGATCTGGTCAACGATCTTGTAGTAGCGCTTGAGGTCCTTATCGGATCCAAAGGACAGCAGCTTTGACATGAATCCCATATGGTTTTCCTTTTTGGCCATCGCCCGCGCCGTGCGGTTTGGGGCGAGTTAAACACAGATAAGGTTACTTTAGCCAAACGGCGCACAACCTATACGGACGACAGCCGCAACCACGTAATAACTACGACCGACCTGGCAAAAAGGGTCAGGTTTATTTTGGCAGGTTTTATCTGGGCAAACGCCGCTCATCCTGCCTTTTGGCGCAAACCAGCCTGTCCTTGACGCGCCAATTGGTGCCAGGGGGGACAGGTTGGTCTGTATCAAAAAGAAAAGGGCCGCGCACCCAAACGGATGCGCGGCCCTCATGCCATGAATGCGAGTGTGTCCTCGGCGAGCTATTTACTCAGCAGCCTCGGTGGTCTCGGCCTCGGCAGCGGCCTCCTCGACGGGAGCCTCTGCGGGAGCCTCGGCGGCCTGCTTGGCAGCCTCCTCGGCAAACTTAGCGGCACGCTTAGCCTTCTCGGCAGCCTTAGCCTCAGCGGCGGCCTTGCGAGCGGCCTCGGCCTCAGCAGCCTTGGCGGCCTTGGCAGCCTTGGCCTCCTCGGCCTTCTTGAGCTGGGCGGCAGCGGCGCCACCGAACTTGTCGGCGAAGCGCTGGACGCGACCACCGGTGTCGACGAACTTCTGCTGGCCGGTGTAGAACGGGTGGCACTCGTTGCAAAGCTCGACCTTCATCTCGGACACGGTAGCGTGCGTCTTGAAGGTGTTGCCGCAGGAGCACGTCACCGTGCACTCGACATACTGGGGATGGATACCCTGCTTCATGGTAGGACTCCTTATTGGTCAGGCGCTGGTTACCGATCAGCGCATAAGGCGTCTTGGTTTCCGACCAAGACAACAAACTCAGCTATGGTACCACGGCGCCGCGCGTCCCACAAAAGGTTCACGGTCTTTTCGGAACGACACGAATCTGACCCATCGAAACACATCTCCACCGTTCCTTCAACTGGGAAAATGCCGTCCCCGGGGCCTGAGAAGGGCCCCGGGGACGTTCGACTGACTGCGGGAACGGCCTTTCCGCTCAATGTGTTCGGCTGAGATCGGAAATCAACCAAACTGAACTAGGTTCAGTTGACATGGTTAAAAACGAGGGGCGACGCTTTTGCGTCACCCCTCGTCCCGGCCGGGTTGCTTTAGTTGTACACACGGTAGTTACACTTGAACTGGGTTATGTGTCCATAGTTGGGGCCGTACCAACCCGATGTATAGCTGATTACTTTTGCGCCTAGATATTCGTATCTCTTGTTGTAGCGCAGCTCACGGTAGGTCGTGTCGTACTCTGCTACGTAAAACGCGTCTCCAGAGAAGGCTTTGTACCGGTCTTTAACCGTCGAGCTCATGTACAGAGGTTCGACATCGCCTTTCTCCCCGTTGAGCGCATAGACGGGTGCCGCGATTCCGCATAAAGCCGTTGCCACGAGGATGGCGTAGACAGCCATGCGCGACGCATTGGACTTCAGCTGTTCAAATAGTTTCATGTCATTCACCTCCTTCGTATGTATCGAGGTATTCCTGCTTGAGCGTCTGCGAGGACGACTTGATCTTTTCCACGAGCGTGCCGGCCTCGATGAAGTAGAACGAGTTGGTGAGGTCTGCCAGGTCGTCGAGCAGATGGCTTGAAATGAGCACGCTTCGTCCCCGCGCCACTTCGCCGCGCATCGCGTCGCAGGAGGTTTTCCGCTTTCCCGGATCGAGGCCGTTCAGCGGTTCATCGAGGATAAGGTACGGGCAACCGGTCGCTATCGCCATGGCAAGCTTTACCTGCTGCTTCATCCCTGTCGAGAGTTTACGGGTCGGCTTGTCGAGATATGGGGAGATTCCGAGGGAGTCGCAGAGCGAGTCGATGTCGGCGGCCGATTTCCACGCCTCCCTAACGAAAGCAAGGTGCTCGAGGGCCGATAGCGTGGGGTAGAGATCCGCGCCGCCCGAAGAGCTCAGGTAGACGAGTTCTGCAAATTCGGCTGATCGACGTTGGCTGATTCCGTCTGCCGCCAGGCTTCCCGAGCGGATGCGGGTGGGAAATTGGCCCGACAGCGCTTCAAGAAGGGTGGTTTTCCCCGAGCCGTTGGGAGCAACGAGGCCCGCCGCCGTTCCCGGGCTCAGGAAAAGCGACCCGATTGAAAGTATCGTCGTGCTTCCGTATCCCACGCTCGCGTCTAGAAGCTCGAGCCCATGGTGCTTTTTCGCGGGTCCAGGCTGTTTGGGGGAACGTGTCGCAACGGCGCCGACCGCAAAAAAGACCGCGACGTATGCCAGGGCCACGGCAAGCATCGATGCGCTGCCTGAACCGGAGCCAATGAATTCTGTCGGGAAGCATCCTACGTAACCCGTGGCCTCGATAGGCGAGAACACGGCCAGCGGCAGGAGCCCGAGCACGGCGTTATGCTCCAGCGCCGAATCGGACAATAACGGGAATGCCGGGGCCGCGACAAGCAGCGCGGAGGTAAGGGGGCCCGCGAGGACGCGCCTCGTTGCGGTCGATAGGACGGCGGAGAAAACGGATATCAAGGTTCCGCCCGCAAGCAGCGCGAGAAGCAGGGTCGTGAAGACGTTTCCCGCGGTCGTGGTGGTAAGCGCGCCGTTATGGAAGAAGGTGATCGGGTACCCAATTTGCCCGAAGCCGTTTAGGACCGAGGCGTAAATACTCCCGGGTGCGAGGCCGGCGAGGAGCATCGCGGTCCCCGCGCCAATTATTGAAAACACGGTTTGGATAAGGCGCCGGAATTTGGGCACGGGCGCCTTTGCCGCCAGGGTCCCGGGCCTTGTGGCGCCGAGCACGAGTATCGACGAGAGAAGGAAGGGGATGAAGGGAAGGAAAGACGGCGCCGTGGCAATGGTGTAAGGCAGGAAGGAAAGGAATGGCAGGTCGTTTGCGGAGGCCGGGATATCCGTGATGCCGGAGCTGCTCAGAGCGCGGCAATACGCGAGGTCTGCGTCATTGGTCTCTCGGTCTCCCACGATGGACCCGGATTGGAAGCCTTCGTCCATGAGCGCGTAGTAGCTCTCGGCAGAGTCGAGAAAGGCGGCGTCGGTTTGAGCGGCGAGGGCGGCGTTCGCGTATCTTGCAAGCTCAGCGTCATCTTGCTGCTCTGGCGATAGGTCTGTGCCGCTGGCCTGGGGCGCGCGCGTATTGAATGCGTCGACAAAGCTCTGCATGCCCTGCTTCATAAAGAAGGGCCCGTAGATGGGTGAATTGAACGCAATGGGGACGGAAAAGGCTGCAGCAAGAACGAGCGTACAAATCCATACGGCCTTGTCTCTTAGGATTAGTTTGAGAAGAAGTCGACAGTACATTCAGAAGCACCTACGTTCCTCAAAGAACTTTTAGATTAAAAGTAACAGACCGGATGAAGATACGTGCGACGGGGGCGAGGCGAATGGCTGAACGGTATCGATATGCGGGTTTAACGGCATATCGACCACATAGATTATTAACTTGCATTTCTACCCGCCCTTTTCGAAGAGTCGCCGATACGTGCTTAGCGCACCCTCGGCGCGTCCGGCAGGCTTTGCGAAATGGGATCCAGGAGACTTCGGCGCAGCATCATCTTGCGGAATGCTTCTAATGAGCCTCCCATCCTTCAAAAACAGAATCTCATCGCACAGCCTATCGACCGAATCCAAGATGTGGGATGACATGATGATGCACGTACCAGAATCGGCCAGCTTCCTGAGAATCTCGGAATGCAAGTCCACCCTGCTGGGGTCGAGCGCGTTCATGGGCTCATCTAATAGAAGGTACCGCGCGCCCGTCGCATACGCAATCGCCAGGGTAAGCTGCTGCTTCATGCCCTGGCTCAGAGTGCGGATCCTCATCTTCGCGAACTCGCCTATCTGCGTTTGTTCCACTATCTCTTCGATATCGCGAGCATGCGGCCACATATCGCAAACCATCTTGAGGTGATCTTCCGCACGCAATCCGGGATACAGCAGCGTCCCCTCACCAGGTGCATAGAAGATCATAGAACGGACCTCTCTCGCACCCGTACCCTGCACCTCATCCAGAACGATGCTCCCGTCCACGCGAGGACCCGGCAAACCTGCCATCGCACGCAGCAACGTCGTCTTTCCATGCCCGTTCGGAGCGACGAGACCGTAGACCGTACCCGGGGCAAACTCAGCGTTCACCGAATCTACGAGCACCTTCTTTCCATAAGAGATCGTCAGCGTTTGAAGGTCAATCATCGAGATCATACCCTTTCGATCTTTGGAACACTCAGGCGCACCATCAACGGAGATACGGCGCCCAAGACCACCAGCAGAGCGCCCGATGCGCCGACGACCTCTCCAAAAGGCATCGCGTTCGTCCCTCGCCCAAGGAACCCAATCGTCCCCACCTGGGAAGCGGGATCAAACGAGGCGAATGGAGCCAGCAGCGCGACGCCCATGCCCACGCTTTCAACATGAGCGCTCAACGAACCCAACACCAAGAGAACCGCGCAAACCATTCCGGTGACAACGGGGTTGCGGCTAATCGCTGCTGTCAACGCAGCGACGACGGAAATCACGCCGTATGCCATGACCAGCAACGGAATACTGCACAACACCGCCTCCCCCACCATGGACGTTGTCGAAGCTCCCGCCCGAATGAGAGCGACGGGATACTCCGATCCACCCGCACCGTTCTTAATCACGGACACAACGACAGCGGGAACCATCGACACCAAAAGCAGCACCAAGCCAAGCAGGAGAGCCAGCGCAACAGCCGTCAGAAAACGCACATGCGCTGTTGCGGGGATCTGGAGAACCAGAAGGGAACGACACTGCAGGTGGGTGCACGCGAGCGATGTGACAACCACGGGCAATAGCAAAAATAAGGAGGGAAGCGCTGCCTGGAGATACGAAAGGAGGATTAATGGGGGCATCTTCGTACTTAACTCGTAAACCTTGGGGTCCGGCAAGCTCGCGATCGACTCAAGCAGAAGGGCGCGCGTCTCCGCACGAGAAGGAGTCTCCGGCTCGATTCCGATCGATTGCAGGAGAGTCGCATCTGCCGCGCCCAGCTCACCTCGAGCGCGCTCGTACGTCGCAAGGCTTCGAAACCCCTCCGCAGGCATAGGCGCGTACACGAAACCCGAAAGAGCATCCCGCATGTCTTCCAGGGCCGCTTTGCCCTCGACGTCCATATTCGCAGCGTTCTGCTCTAGATACCGATCTATCGAACGGAGTTCCCCGTCCCTATACCGAACAGCGGAAACGTTATCAGCGTCAGGAAACATCTCGACCAGAGCCAGGGCCAGCATCGTCGTCGACATTGCAATCGCGCATACGGCGAGGGTAGGAGAACGCAGGAGCAGTTTCCCCATCGTTCTTACGTATGCAACGGCGGAGGCACAAGCGCTCGAACGAGTTGCCGTTCTCGATGCAGTGAAGGAACCTCTCTCAAGACAAATCGGGGATATCGGGCACGCGCAGCCGCTCTCCTGGGAAGGAGGCATCGGGGTATCCGCAAAAGCGGGGGCTCCCGGCAGCAACAGACAAAGAGCGAGGCCGAGGAAAACCAAGAGCTTACACGACTTAACAGTACTGAACATAATCCTCTCCAATCTAGAGGGGTTTCGGTTGCAGCATGCTGTGATTACTTGCCCGCAAAGTCAATTTAACATAAACTGTTAAAAAGTAACCTGAGTTTTTTAAATTCTTCGGAGGTTATTATGAGTTCCGACAATCGCACTCCCCGGCTTCATTCCTTCCGCATCGCATGTGCGATAGCCTCTGCGACCCTTTGCGCCACCGCCATCGCACAAGTGGCGTTCTCCTTAAAGCCAGCAATCGAAGTGCTCGACAACCCTGTAATTGCAGACTCCCCCGCGTATCCAGCCCTTGCGATCTCGACATTGGTCCCTGCCGTCATCGGTATCGCTACGACCATCCTCAGCGCCGTTCTCGTGTGGACGATCAAGAGCGGAGACCCCTTCAAGAAAGGGTCTGCGACATGCTTGAAGGTGCTCGGCATTCTCTTCGTTGTTCAAGCTGCCACCAGCCTCTACGCCGGCTCACTCAAAACCTCCGTTTCGATGTTTGGCGGCGAGGGGGCCGTCGGCGCCCAAGAGATCGCTTCATCATTCGATTGGACCTCTCTGGTTCTCGGCATCGTCCTGTTCATGCTTTCCCAGCTCTTCTTGTACGCCCGAGAGCTGTACCTCGACTCCGACGAGATTGCGTAAGGAAACGCCATGCCCGTAATTGTTCGCCTCGACAAGATCATGGCCGAGCGAAAGATTTCCTCGAACGAACTTGCCGAAAGGATTGGAACCACGCCCGTGAACCTGTCCCGTATTAAAAAAGGGCATATTCGCGGCATTCGCTTCAACACACTTGAGCAGCTATGCCTCGCCCTTCGTTGCCAACCCGGAGACCTTCTCGAAGTCATGAGCGAAGAGGATGCCCGAAAGGAGTTCGGACTCGATTGGTCCGCCGAGGATTAGAGGGCGGTCGTACTCGCCCTGCACACGGGGATGCGAATCGGCGAGGTCTGCGGCCTTCGGTGGTGCGATGTGGATTTCGAGACGGGCCTGATCTCGATCAGACACTCGGTGGCGCACGCGAAGGGAATGGGTTCGTTCATCAAGGACACCAAGACCCATGACGCCAGGGGTATCCCCATCGACCCGGTCGGCCTACTCCCCTTCCTGAAGGAGACCCACGAGATCGACTGCGGAAAGCTGCGCTTGCGCGGCCTTACCGGGGCGGTCGAGATCGGGGACTGCTACATCCTGTCGGAGCCGGGTGCGACCTTCGCGACGACAAGCTATATCCGCAGGGCGTTCAAGACGTTCTCGGAGACCAACGGCCTCATGGGCACCAACGACGAGCTGATCACGTTCCACGGCCTTCGCCACACGTTCGCAACGCAGTGGATCCGCCAAGGCGGCGATAACAAGGCGCTCCAATCGATCCTCGGCCACAAGGACGCCATGGCGACGCTCAACGTCTACGCCGACATCGAGCCCATCTCCAAAATCCATAACATGCTGCGCGCCACGCCGTGCCTTTGGCGCGGGCACCTCGGGCCGAGGGTCGATCCGGGTCCCATGTTCCAACAGAGGATCCAGGAGTCCATCGAGACGCTCCAGGCGTTCGGCTACGGCATCACCGAGCCGGACGACCGAAATATCGCCATACGCGACGTGAAGACGAACAGTTGGCTCTAGCTCACCGAGTACGCGGCAGTGCCGGGCCCATCCCAACTGAGGTCACGGCGCCCCTACCGAAGGGCGGGGATGCCCTCCGCTTCCAGTTCGGAATCAGCCGTCGGAGGCGTTCGGCTGACTGCGGGAACGGCCTGTCCGCTCAATGTGTTCGGCTGAGATCGGAAATCAACCCAACACGAGCCGGACACGCGCCAGACGGCTCTTCCCCGTACGGCCTTCCCCCTTACGCTCATGTTGCAGACGTGTAACGCCGCAGCAAGCACACCCCTTTTGGCGCCAGACAGGTACAATGATGAACACTGTACCGCAGCGGAGCGCCCCGCGCGCGCCGCAACCACGCGAAAGGGTTTCCCATGGCCGAGATCTCGTCCTCCCGTATCGTCATCACCGTCCTTGGCAAGAACCGCCCCGGCATCGTCGCCGGCGTCACCCGTGTTCTGGGCGAGGCCAACGTCGACATCCGCGACATTACGCAGTCCATTATCGAGGACATCTTCACCATGACCATGCTGGCCGATACCGCCGAGTCCAAGCTCGACTTCGCCGAGCTGCAGAAGGCGCTGGCCGAGGCCGGCGAGCTTTCGGGCGTCAACGTGTCCATCCAGCGCGAGGACGTCTTCAACTTTATGTACCGCCTGTAGCGAGCAAGCCGCTGGGGATAGCCTGACGCGCGCATGCCCATGCAAGTCACCCCGATGCGGCCCGGAGAGGAGCGCGCATGGCCTACGACGCCAAGAAAATCTATTACCGCTTCGATGACCACTTGAGCCGCCTGGTTCTGGATTACGAAGCAAGCCGCCAGATTTCGCCTGAGAGCGAAAACCTCTACCACGGCCTGCCGACTGATCCGTATGACGAGGGTCTGTTCGTCGAGCACAACGTCAAGCGCGGCCTGCGCAACGCCGACGGCTCGGGTGTGGTCGCGGGTCTTACCCGCATCTCGGACGTGCACGGCTACAACAAGATCGACGGCAAGGTCGTGCCCGACCAGGGCAAGCTCACGCTGCGCGGCTACAACATCGAGGACCTGGTCAACAACGCCCAGGCCGAGAATCGCTATGGCTACGAAGAGGTCGCCTACCTGCTCATCACGGGCTCGCTGCCCAACAAAGAGGAGCTCGACGGCTTTTGTGAACGTCTGGGCGCTTTTAGGCATCTGAGCGACGAGTACGTCAAAGAGTTCCCCATGACCACGGTGTCGTCGAGCATCATGAATGTGCTTCAGCGCGCCGTGCTGCTGCTCTACGCCTTCGACGCCGAACCCGACGTCATTACGCCCGAGCACGAAATCGACGTCGCCATTTCCATGCTCTCCCGTCTCCCCCGCATCGCCGCTTTCGCGCATATGGCCTCGGTCGCCAAGCGCCGCGGCTCCGAGGTTCATGTGCCGCACCCCACACCCGGCCTTTCCACCGCCGAGACCATCCTGCAGGTGTTGCGCGGCGGCATGGCATTCAACCGCGACGAAGCCATGCTGCTCGACGTGATGCTCATGCTGCATGCAGAGCACGGCGGCGGCAACAACTCCACATTCGCCTGCCGCGTGCTGTCCTCTTCGGCCACCGACCCGTATTCTGCCTACGCCGCGGCTATCGGCTCACTCAAGGGTCCGCGCCACGGCGGCGCCAACGCCAAAGTCGTGTCCATGCACGAGGACATCCGCGCGCATGTTTCCAACTGGGAAAACGAGGACGAGGTCGCGGCCTACCTGGGCAAGATCCTCGACAAGCAGGCTTTCGACGGCACCGGTCTCATCTACGGTATGGGCCACGCCGTCTACACGCTCAGCGACCCGCGCGCCGAGGTGTGCCGCCGTTACGCGCGCACGCTTGCCGCCAAGAAGGACTTGGGCGAGGAGTTCGCGCTCATCGAGCGCATCGAGCGCCTGGCCCCGCAAGTGATGCGCGATCACGGCATGACCAAGCCCATCTGCGCCAACATCGACCTGTACACGGGCTTTATCTACAAGATGCTCGGCGTGCCCGAGACGCTCTTTACGCCGCTGTTCGCCGTCGCCCGCATGGCCGGCTGGTCGGCGCACCGCATGGAAGAGCTCTTCTGCGCGCACCGCATCATCCGTCCCGCGTATCGCCCGGTTATCGAGCCGTTGGAGTACAAGCCGCTCGCCGATCGCTAGGGCGTGAACCGTTATAGAACCCGAGCGTGGCCAGGGCATCACCGCCCTCGGCCACGCTTTTTATGCCAGTAGAAAGGGCTTCATCGAATGATTGTGTTTTCCGATATGGATGGAACGCTGCTGACGAGTGATAAGCAGATGAGCGACGCCACCTGGGCGATGCTCGACGAGCTTGCGCGCCGCGGTATTGAGTTTGTGCCCTGCACGGGGCGCCCGCTGTCGGGCGTCTTTGAATCCGTCCTCGCCCACCCCGCCGTACACTACGCGGTCTGCGCCAACGGTGCCAGCGTCTGGCAGCTCGACGACGACGTGCCCACCGATGCCTCACGTGCTACGCGCATTTTGAGCCGCCCGCTCGATCGCGGCATCGCCCATCGCATCCATAGCATTGCCGCCGGCCACGATGTGACCTTCGATATCTTCGCGGACGGGCAGTGCTTCCTCCCCCGCTCACTCTACACGCGCCTGGACGAATTCTGCGGCGGCGACCCCCACATCGCGGCTTCGCTCAAGCGCACACGAACACCGATCGACATGGATATCGACAGCAAGATCGACGAGGTCGAGACGCTCGAGCGCATCGCCATGTACTGGCACGACCCGGCCGATCGCGACGCCATCGCAGCGGCGCTCGACACGCTCGGCGGGATCGAGGTCACGCGTTCGTACGCCATGAATATCGAGGTCATGGGCAAGGGCGCCACCAAGGGAACGGCCCTCACGTGGCTATGCGAGCACCTGGGCGAGCGTCTCGCCGACGCTTGGGCCTTCGGCGACAACATCAACGACATCCCCATGCTGCAGGCAGCGGGCCACGGCACGGCCATGATCAACGCCGAGCCCGAGGACCGCGACGCCGCCGACGCCATCACCGAGTTCGGCAACGACCACGACGGCGTCGCCCGCACCATCATGGCTGCCCTCGCCTAGTCATTGGGGACGTTCTTAAACGACTAGTCACTGGGGACACTCTTAGCGGGGCACCGCAAGGACTGTCCCCGGCTGCCGGCAGAACGGGAACGTCCCCATCTGCCGGATTAGGCGAGGCTCTCCAGAACGTGGCGGAGTTCTTGCTGGACAGCGTGGTCGCGGTTGCACCCCACCACGCGATCGGCGACTGCCTTGAGTGCAGGACGCGCGTTTTCCATCGCGCAACCCGTGCCGACAAAGCGAATGATCTCGTAGTCGTTCATCGAGTCGCCAAACGCCATGACCTCATCGCGTCCAATGCCATAATGCTCCGCGAGCTGCTCGATGCCCGAAGCCTTCGACACACCGGGCTGCATGGCATCGATCCATGCGTTACCCGAAGGCGCAAAGGTAAAGAGCTGACCGAGTTCGCGCTGTAGCACGTACGCACTGTCCATAACGGCACCGTCGTCGCAAAAGACACTCGCTTTGATGATATTCACGCTGGGATCGGGCAGCTCCCAAATGCGCTCGGCATTGGGAAGGTCCTTATCGACCTCGCGCACGAACTTGCTCTCGTCATCGAGCAGAAAGGACTTGGTTCGGTCAAAGAGCGCAAGATGCAGATTGGGAAACGTCGCGACGGCCTGGGCGAGCTTGCGAACCGCCAGGTGCGAATACACCTCGCGGTCTACCATTTTGCCGTCGGCGTAGACCTGGGCGCCGTTGGCGGCGACAAAGTCCATCTTGTCGCGAACGGGTGCAAAGAACTCGCACAGGCGATCGTAGCGGCGGCCTGACGATACGGCAAAATGCACGCCATGCTCGCGTAGGGCCAAAATCAGTTCGTAGGTCTCGGGAGGCACCTGGCTGTTTTCGTCAAGCAACGTGCCGTCCATATCGGATGCAATCAGTTTAAACATAGAAAAGCTCCCTTCGGGCTTGTTGGAATCGGGCATCTATCCGAACCCACCGTACCCAAAGGGAGCACGAATAAGACCCCGCAGACATAAACGTTACAAGGACCTAGCAAATAGCTCACGCGCGCCAGAGGTCCCACGGTCGCAGCGTCAGGCGACACGCCAAAGAGCGTCCCCGACGACTAGTCGTTTAAGAACGTCCCCGATGACTAGTCGGCGTAGGTGAAGGTGGTGACGTCGAACATGCCCTCGGGACGGATGCGGAGCGTCGGGATCACCGGCAGGGGCAGGAAGATGATGCCCATGATGGGGTCGAGCGGCGGCTCGATGCCCATGGCACGCGCCTTGACCATAAAGTCGTCGTGCTGCGCGGCGACATCCTCGGCCGTGCCCTCACTCATCAGACCACCAAGCGCCAGCGGAATGCGCGCCACGACCTCGCCATTGCGTACCAGCACGTGACCGCCCTGGCCAACAGCCTCGACGGCAGCCATCATATCGGCGGCGTTGTCGCCCACCACGCACACGTTGTGCGAATCGTGGCCGATCGTCGAGGCGATGGCGCCGCCCGTGATGGTAAAGCCGCGCACCCAGCCGCGACCGACGTGCCTACCAACAAGACCCAGGCCCGCAGGACCATCATCGTCGGCGCCCTCGGCCTGCAGCGACACGCCGCGGCCATGGCGCTCGATCAGCATAATGCGGCGCAGGCCCTCGGCACTCTCGGGGCGGGCCATACCTGTGATGGCCTTACCCGGCACCACGTCGATCACGGCCTCGCCCGACTTAAAGGCATAGTCGAACACGGCGAGCGATAGCTTCGGCAGCTTAACGGAGGCGCGCAGCTCATCGGCAAGGGCCGCAACCTCGGCCATCTCGGGCGCGATCTCGCCCACGAAGGTGCCGTCCTGCGCCACCAGAGCACCAGCGGCATACACGCGATGCGGAGCCGTGGCAAACGTCAGGTCGTTGAGCACCAGCAGGTCGGCACGCTTGCCCGGGGCGATGGCGCCACGCAGCTCGTGCGGGTCGCGGCAACCGTGGTCCAGGCCAAACGCCTCGGCCGTGGAGAGGGACGCCATAGAGATAGCGACCACGGGGTCGATGCCGGCCTCGATGGCCACGCGGCAGGCATTGTCGATCATGCCGGTCGCAAGTGCATCGGAAGGGGCGCGGTCGTCAGTCGCAAAGCAGCAGCGGCGGGCGCGGGCAGGGTTCTCCAGCAGCATCGGGGACAAATTGGCCAGGTCGTGGCTGCACGTGCCCTCACGCAGCATCACATACATGCCGCGGGACAGCTTGTCGAGTGCCTCCTCGGGAATCGTCGACTCGTGGTCGGCGATAATGCCCGCTGCGGCATAGGCGTTGAGGTCCTTGCCGGCAACGAGTGGCGCATGGCCGTCGACCTGCTTGGACAGCGTCTGGTTGGCAGCATCGATGCGGGCGCAGGTCTCGGGATCGGCCATAAAGACGCCCGGCAGGTTCATCATCTCGCCCAGACCAAAGACATCGCCCGGATGCTCGGCAAAAAACGCCTGCATATCGGCAGCCGAAATGACGGCACCGGCCTGCTCATCGGGCAGTGCGGGCACGCACGAGGGCATCATGTACTTGATGGAAATGGGCGCGCGGCGGCCGTCCTCGATCATAAAGCGCAAGCCGTCGAGACCGGCAACGTTGGCGATCTCGTGGCTGTCGGCAATGGCAGTGGTGGTGCCGCGCGTCGCCGCCATGCGCGCATACTCGGCGGGACGGATGTTCGAGGACTCGATATGCAGATGTCCGTCGATAAAGCCGGGAGCGAGATAGCGACCCTGGCAGTCGATGACCTCAGCTGCCTCGTAGGTGCCAGCGGCATCGTCGCGACCATCGTAGAGCACGCCGACGATCACACCGTCCTTGACGGCAACGCTACCGGGCGCCACGCGCTGGCCATATACGTCGACAATCTGCGCATTGGTAAACAGCGTGTCGACGGGCACGCGACCCTCGGCGGCCTCGATCACAGACCTCATGACCTCAACGGACATACATACTCCTTCTACTGTAGAAAAAAGCTGCGGAGCGGACAGACCTTCACCGCAGCAAACTAATAGCCATTGTATGCCCAAAAGAAGGTCCCGCTAACACCCATCCACTTAGCGGCGCACGCCGCTTGGCGCAATGGGGACTGCCGCTGAGCACCAATAGTCGTTGGGGACGTTCTTAAACGACTAGTCATTCAAGAACGTCCCCAATGACTACTTGCGACCAAGGCGACGCCGACGTTTTGGCAGTGCCAGCGAGCGGGCCGC
Organism: Collinsella sp.; assembly: GCA_048330275.1. Lineage (GTDB taxonomy): Bacteria > Actinomycetota > Coriobacteriia > Coriobacteriales > Coriobacteriaceae > Collinsella. Next base: position 51,211 of record DBFEIO010000018.1, on the reverse strand, counting down.
ATTTGAGACAAGGTGACGTGAAACGAAAGGGCGCCGACCTTCTGGTCGCGCCCTTGAAGCTGAACGTCAGATTGTACAGGTGCGGTCCGCGCAGTGTCGGCCGGTCCGCCGTTCGGCAGAACGGCGGAACTAAATCAACTTGAAGCCCTTGCGCTTGCCTACGGAGAGGGTGTCGCCCAGCTTGAGGGCGCTGGGGTCGATGTTATAGCTCTTGGGAGCCACGGCTTTGCCGTTGATCTTGACGCCGCCGCCGTCGATGTCGCGACGGGCCTGGCCGGCGCTCGCCGAAAGGCCCAGGTCCTTGAGCAGGCCGGCGAGGTAGATCTGGCCCTCGTCGTTGACGGTCAGCTCAACGTGCTTCTCGGGGAAGTCGGCAAGCTGGCCCTCCTTGAACACACGGTCGAACTCGGCCTGGGCCTCGTCGCCGGCGCCGGCGCCGTGGTAGGTATCGCACAGGTCGCGGCCCAGAGCGCGCTTGAGCTCGTAGGGGTCGGCGGAACCGTCGGCCAGGGCGGCGTCGATCTTGTCGACCTCGGCCGGGGTGAGCGAGCTGGCAAGACGATAGTACTTGCCGATCATCTCGTCGGGGATGGACATGGTCTTGCCGAACATATCCTTGGGAGCATCGGTCAGGCCGATGTAGTTGCCGTAGGACTTGGACATCTTGCGCGCGCCGTCGGTGCCCTCGAGCAGCGGCATGGTAAGCGCGATCTGCGGCTCCATGCCCATCTTCTCCATGAGCTCACGGCCGGCAAGCAGGTTGAAGAGCTGGTCGGTGCCGCCCATCTCCACGTCGGCCTTGATCTGAACGGAGTCGAAGGCCTGCATCACGGGGTACAGGAACTCGTGCAGGGCGATCGGCGTCTGGGACTGGTAGCGCTTGGTAAAGTCATCGCGCTCGAGGATGCGGGCGACGGTGAACTTGGAGCACACCTGCAGCAGGCCGGCTAGATCCATCGACAGGATCCAGTCGCCGTTATGCACGATGGTGGTCTTCTCGGGATCCAGGATCTTCATGGCCTGGCTCACGTAGGTCTCGGCGTTGGCCTCGATCTGCTCCTGCGAAAGCTGCGGGCGGGTGGAGTTCTTGCCCGAGGGGTCGCCGATCAGTGCGGTACCGTTACCGATGATGAGGGTGACGTTGTGGCCCAGGTCCTGGAACTGACGCATCTTGCGCAGAGGCACGGCATGGCCCAGGTGCAGGTCGGGGCTGGTAGGATCGACGCCGAGCTTGATGTTGAGGGGCTCGCCCTTCTCAAGCTTCTTGCGAAGGTCGGCCTCGGGGACGATCTGCGCTGCGCCCGAGGTGATGATACGCATTTGCTCGTCGACAGACAGCATTGGGTATCCTCCTTTTGCTATAGCACCCTCACCGGATACGGCGGTGCTCGAAGTTCATAAACCCACTCATAATAACCAAAACGGCGCGGCCGAACACCTACGACAGGAAAATCCTCGTCCTGCCGCACGCGTCGATAACGACCGGCAAACGCGTGCCGTCACGTTCGACCAAAAAGCGCCCCTGCTGACGGCGCGAGCAGTCACGGCAACGGACCTGCCCCGTCGCATCCGTGGCGCAGGCGCCCTCGGCAGTCAGCAAGCAGTGCTCGCATACCATGAGCTCGGGACGGCCGGCATCGACAGGCCCCAAGACACCGGGGCAAGCGGAAAGCTCGGCAACACGCTCCGCGTCGTGGGCGACAAGCTCGGCAGGCACATACACACAGCCCGCGCCGAGCCCGCGTAGCCAGGCAAGCGTAACCCGGTTTGCGCAAAACACCGGTGCCGCAATGTCAAACGCCACGCCCAGCTCACGCGCCATCGCCACCTGTCCCAGATTACGACAGACGACGCGCCCGGCACGCCGCATAAGCGAGCGGGTACGCGAGGCATCGGCTGCACGACAGACCTCGTCAAGCACCACAACGGCGTCGGACAAATCGAGTTCTCCGCGCGGGTCGGCATCCATCAGCCGCCAGGCAAAGACCATGCGATCGGAAGCCCCCTTTTCCGTCGGCTCCGTCAACGCCGCCTCGGGCACGTCGCCAACAGTCATGGCGGCCTCAAAGGGCAGCATCTCAACGGCTCGTGCAACGGGTACGACCGCGTCCGCCTCGACCCGCATGTGCCCCAGCGCCGTCGCCGTCTGCTCCAACACGCCGGCACTGCGAATCAGGTACACCTCGCATCCCGCATCCACCTTGCGCTTGCAGTGCACGACAACGCGCTCCCCCGCCGCTGCATCCACCGGGCAGGGCACCTGGGGCCAGCGCTTGGGCACATCGGGGCGTGCATCGGCACCCGGATAGAACCGGATCTCGAGCGTGTCGCCCGCGGCCACGGCGGCATCGAGTTCGACGGTCACCTCTTCGTGACCCACCGTCACCAAGTGGCCCACGCGCACGCCCTGGTTAATCGCACGCTCAAAGCTCATGAGCTCAGCACCCGATCGCCCCCGCAGATACGCATCGGTAAACCCGCGGTTGAACGACCTGCCCAGCTCGCGCTCGAGCGCCGACACGGCAGCGGCATCCCACGCGCCATCGCGCAGCATATCGAGCGCACGACGCCACACCCGCAACACGTTGAACACGTAGTCGGGGTTTTTCATGCGCCCCTCGATCTTGAGCGACGCCACCCCGGCCCCAACAAGCTCGGGCAGGTGCGCAATGCCCAGATAGTCGCGCGGGCACAGCAGACGATCGCCCTCCACGGAAACGACGCTCTCCCCCGCCTCGTCCACCAGGTCGTACGCCAAGCGACACGGCTGCGTACAGTCGCCGCGCATCGCCGATCGTCCACGGCGCAGAGCCGAAAACTCGCAGGCGCCCGAATATCCAATGCAAATCGCGCCATGGCAGAATACCTCGATAGGCACGCCGGTAGCACACAGGGCGGCAATCTCGTCGACCGCCAGCTCGCGGGCGGTCGTCACGCGCTCGACCCCGAGCTCGTCGGCAGCCAGGCGCACGGCGCCTTCGCTATGAACGCCCGCCTGCGTGGACAGGTGAATCTCGACCCCGGGAATCGCCGCGCGCAACGCGCAGGCCAGACCGGAATCCGCCACGATCAAGGCGTCGGCACCCAACTCTTGCGCGTGTGCCCCCAGCGCCACCGCGTCAGCCAGCTCGTCATCGAACACAAATACGTTGAGCGTCGCATACACGCGCACACCATGCGCACGCGCCACGGCACAGCCGCGGGCGAACTCGTCGTCGGTAAAGCCGTGTGCGCTCACGCGGGCGTTGAACCCGCCCAGGCCCGCATAGATGGCATCGGCACCCGCCGCAATCGCCGCGAGCATCTGATCGAGTCCGCCGGCAGGCGCCAGCAGCTCGGGCAGCGCCGCCTCGGCAGCCCCCGGCTCGTTATCGCATTGTCCACTCGGCCCCGTCGTCCGAATCGCCATCGGCAAACTCCTTACCAACAAGGTATGCATTCACTCTGAAAAATACCGTCATCCAGCATACACGAGGCCTCGCGCGCCTCGTTTGGTTTATCGTGTAATAACTTATGTCCATCCTGCCCCAGCGGCACACCCGCCGCCCGGCACGACATACCTGGAGGTCAATATATGGGTCCTCGCCAACGACAGGGGCGCAGTCGTTCCAAGACGCATGCCCTGCCCATGATCCTGCTCTCGTTCTTGGGCCTTTTGCTCATCGCGGGCGTAGCGTTTGGGATTGGCATGATCGGCAACGTCAATCGTTGGCTGTCCGATCTGCCCGACTATACCGACGCCAACGCCTATCTGGTGAGTGAACCCACCGAGATCGTCGATTGCAACGGCAACAAGATAGCGAGCTTCTACACGCAAAACCGCAAGTCCATCACCAAGGACCAGGTTTCCCCGTACGTGCTGCAGGGCACCGTCGACGTCGAGGACGAGCGCTTCTACGAGCATGGCGGCATCGACCTGTGGGGCATTGCTCGCGCAGTGGTGGCGACCCTTTCCGGTGGCCACGAGGGCGCCTCGACCATCACCCAACAGCTGGTGCGTAACACCATCCTGCAAGAGGAGCAGTTCGACTCGACCATCGAGCGTAAGGTCCGCGAGGCCTACATCGCCATCAAGATGGAGGAAATGTACTCCAAGGACGAGATCCTCATGATGTACCTCAACACCATCTATTACGGCCACGGTGCCTACGGCATCGAGGCCGCAGCCGAGACCTATCTGTCCAAGAGCGCCGCCGACCTCACCCTGAGCGAAGCCGCGCTGCTCATCGGCCTTCCCAACTCGCCTTCGCAGTACGACCCCACGGTCAATCCCGATCTGGCACTGTCTCGCCGCAACAAGGTTCTCGATAACATGCTGCGCCTGGGCCACATCACCCAGAAGGAGCACGACGCCGCGCAGGCAGAGCCCATCACCCTCAACGTAACCGAGATTTCGGGCAGTGGCGTCGACGTGTATTCGCAGCCCTACTTTGTCGCCTATGTTAAGCAGCTGCTGGAGCAGGAGTTCTCCACCGACGTGCTGTTTAAGGGCGGCCTAACCGTCAAAACCACCATCGACCCGACCATGCAGCAGACCGCCGAGGAGGCCGTGCGCGCCCAGCTCGACACGCTTTCGCTCGACGGCCTGGACATGGGCATGGTCGTCGTCGACCCCAAGACCGGCTACATCAAGTGCATGGTGGGCGGCTACGACTATAACGCCGACGAGAACCACGTGAACCACGCCACGGCCAAGCGTCCCGTAGGCTCCACGTTTAAGGCCTTTACGCTGGCCACTGCCATCCAAAACGGCATGAACCCCAACGTCACCCTCAATTGCAACTCGCCTCTTACAGCCAAGGGCACCACGACCAAGGTGCAAAACTATGCCAACCAGAGCTACGGCACCATCACGCTCAAGCAGGCGACGGCATACTCCTCCAACACCGGCTATATCCAGGTTGCAGAGGCTATCGGCAATAACAAGATCATGTCCCTCGTCAAAAAGCTCGGCATCGATCCTTCTAAGGACAATATCGAGGACGTTCCCGTCATGACGCTCGGTACCGGCTCCATCTCGCCGCTCGAGATGGCCGCGGCCTATGCCACGTTTGCCAACGGCGGTTACTATCGCCAGCCGATCGCCATCACCGAGATTGATTCGCGAACTGGCTCGGTGCTGTATCAGCACACCGATAACCCCTCGCAGGCGCTCTCCACCGGCGAGGCCGCGGCAGTGACCGACGTCCTGACCGGCGTCATGCAGGGCAGCGGCACGGGTGCCGCCGGCGCGCTGAGCGTCAACCAGCCCTATGCCGGCAAGACGGGTACCACCGACAACACCACCAACCTTTGGTTCTGCGGCTACACGGCGCAGCTGGCATGCGCCCTGTGGACCGGTTATTCCGCAGGCGAGATTCCCATCCAAAAGTACGGCATGGACCTGCTGGGCGATAGCACCAACCTGCCCGTCTTTAAGAAGTTTATGAACACTGTTCTTGCGGGGACCGGGCGCGAGGAATTCCCGACCGGAACGGCTCCCACGTACAAGAACAATAACGTCTGGAAGTTCTACGGCACCAGCAGCGCCAGGAAGTCGGAAAACGAGGAAGACGAAGACAAGGGGGGGACCACCACCACAACAACGACGACTACCACGACGACTGAGACCACGGGTGGCGATACGACCGGCGGCAACGGTGCGACCGGCGGAGACGGTACGACGGGCGGAGACGGCACGACCGGCGGCGGCAGTGGCGGCGAGGGCGGCTCTCCTACTCCCACTCCCACTCCTACTCCTTCCCCTACTCCCACTCCCACGCCTACCCCCACGCCCGATCCTTCAACAGGTCAGTAGCCAGCCATAGCCAGCAAAGGGGCCCGGACAGCACGCACGCTGCACGGGCCCCTTTTTCGTCTTACCTGAACAATGCCACCGTTCGCCTCCAGGCACCGACACAAAAAGACGCCGGCTCTAGCCGGCGTCTCTACAAGTTTATGAAACTGCGTATACGTATCGACGCGTACGCCGCGCATCCCCTACTTACGAGAGTTACTCAGCTTGTTGATGAGCGCTTCAAGGCGCTCGCCGTCCTCGGCCGTCTGCGCAATGACCAGGATCGTGTCGTTGCCGGCAAGCGAGCCGAGCACATCGGGCAGCTCCGCAGCATCGACGGCTGCGGCAATACCAGAAGCCGTACCGGGCTGTGCCTTGATCATAACCAGATTATCGGTGCGCAGCACGCCGGTAACCAACTCGGAGACCATGCGCTGCAAATGCAGGTCCTCGGCAAGGACATAGATGCCCTCCGGGAGCTTACGCAGTCCCATATCCGCGATATCGCGCGAAACGGTCGCCTGTGTGCAATCGAAACCCATGGCACGCAGCTCATCTACCAAAACGCGCTGTGTGCGTACGTCCTTGTTGCGCACGATATCTCTGATGGCATCCTGGCGCCCATTGCGTTTTTTAGCCATACAAAACCTCACTCCAAAGATGGCGGAGACAATCAGTCAATGATTGAATAGTTTAGCGCTATTAAAGGGTATTTGTGAATAAGAACGCATTTCGAAACAATTCCATGCAAGATTGTTTCGAACATAGCCGTCTTAAGCAGTTTTGGCGCCCGTGCGGTTAAAAAAAGCGGCTAGGTGCGTATACATCACGCAACGCGCAGGCTTGGCACGGGCAATCGGTCCAAACAACAGGCCGAGTCCACGATGGTTGTCGCTGAGTGCCGCGGCCATCTGACGAGTCCGAGATGCCTCGAGCATATCGCGCATACGAGCGGAACGTTCAATTGAAGAAACCCCATGCGGGCTCAAGCACAAGTTTTCGATGCAGGCGACCAGCCCGGCGAAGTAAAACATATGGCTCTCCACCTTTAGCTGCGTGTCGCTGCTCGCCTCTGCAAGCGAATCAGTAAGCGCGTCAAGCGCCCGGGCGTCATCGGTAAGCTTGGCAAACAAAGTGGGGTCAAAAGCATCTGTGAGCTGTGGCGCCACCGCGTGGAAACAGGCGCCGCCGCACCCAGATATGCGTTGCGCCTGCGAAAGAGCGCATGTCATAAACCCAATCGTGCGAAACGCACGATCTCGCGACAAACACGTCTCGAACAGCGAGCGGCTGTACATCACACCGGAAGTCTGGGCAATCAGGCCGCCGGAAATCATCTGAGATAGACCGGCAGCCAAAGAAGCACGGTCATCGATCGTAAGAGAGGTGGCATCCAGTACGCGCGAATGGCGCTCACGATGAGCATCGTAGCGGTCGAGCGATGCCGTGGGAATCACCATGTCTGCCGCAGCATCGCATGCAACATCGACCATCTTTGAAAGGGACTGCGGGGCAAACCACTCATCGGCGTTCATGGCAACTATCTGCAATCCACGCGAGGCGGCAAAACCGGCCTTGAGACATGCCCCGTGCGCCGAATCCTCGACGTCGATCAAATCGATGTGAATATCTCTGCCGGCAGCAACCTCGAACGAATGGCGCACACCCGGTGCGACATCGCGGAATACGACAACAATCTGCAGATCATAGAGGTCTTGATTCTGGACGCTCTCGAGCGCGCGCATCGCATAGCTGGGTGAACCCTCGACAACGAGGATTACAGAAAGTCGCGGATGCGAACCACGTCGAACCAAGTTTTCCGTCCTCTCGACAGCGCCAAATCAAATCGTCGTTCATGGTACACCCGAGCTATAAAAGCAACGAGCCGCCTAACATGTTGCACGCCAAGAACAGATGTTGCACACGCGCAGCTCACACATAGTATGTGCCGCCAGGTGCGGAAGCGTCGAGCACTCCCCTAGTCGAGCACGACAAGCTCGTCAGGGCCGTAATCCACGCCCATAAACGTAAGGCCGCAGGCAGGCGCCGTGGGACCCGCAGCGGTACGGTCGCAGGCGTCAATAACCTCGCGCATCCACTGGGGATCGCGACGATGCATGCCGATCTCGACGAGGGTGCCCACAATGGTTCGCACCATCGAATGCAAAAACGCATTGCCCTCGATGGTGAACGTGAGGATGTCCTCGCCAAAGGCGACCTCATGGCCAAACTCGGCGCGCATTACGCAGCGGTGCGTCGGCTTGCCCACGGCAGACGCCACCTTGCAAAAGCTCTTAAAGTCCTGCTCGCCCAAGAGAGCAGGGCAGGCGGCCCCCATCGCATCGACGTCGAGGGGATAGCGATGCCACCACACAGCACCGCGTGACAGTACAGGGCGCGCATCACGATCGGCAATGCGATAGGTGTAAGTACGAGAACGCGCGTCAAAGCGCGCAGAAAAGCCCTTACGAGCCTTGTAGACCTCATTTATGGCGATATCTTTACCCAGGAGGGTATCCATAGCCCTCAGCCATCTACGGCGCGTACACGCAAGCTCAGCGTCTGTTACAGGCACGCTGATGTACTGCGCCACCGCATGCACGCCGGCATCGGTACGCCCCGCACACGTCAGATCGATCGGGCGGCGCAGCAGCGTCTCGATAGCGCGGCGCAACTCGCCCGCAACGGTCGTCTGGCCCGGCTGTTCGGCAAATCCGCTATACGATGAGCCATCGTAGGCAACACGGAACACGAGGGTGGCATCGAGCTCAGGAATCGAATTGAAATCAGACGGCGCGGTCATGAGCGCTCCCAACAAACAATCAATGGTATCGCGACAAAAAAAGAGGGGTACGCGAACGTACCCCTCGAATATAGCCTATGCAGACGGATTGTCTACTCAGCGGTCTCCTCAGCAGGAGCCTCCTCGGCAGCCTCGACCTTCTTGGGAGCAGCGGCCTTCTTGGGGGCCGGAGCAGCCTTCTTGGCCTTAGGCGTGCAAGGCTCGGTGACGAGCTCCATGATAACGATAGGAGCGTTGTCGCCCTTACGGTTACCGAGCTTCATGATGCGGGTGTAACCGCCGTTGCGGTCCTGCCACATACCCTGGGCAGCCTTGTCGAAAATCTCGCCAACGAGCTGCTTATCGCCGAGCTTGGCGATGGCCAGACGACGAGAGTGCAGGTCGCCCTTCTTGGCCCAGGTGATGATCGGGTCGACGACCGAACGCAGCGCCTTAGCGCGGGTCTCGGTGGTCTTGATGCGGTCGTTCTCGAAGAGGGCCTTAGCAAGGCTCTTCTTCATGGCCTTGGTGTGGCTCGCATCGGTGCCGAGCTTCAGGCCCTTCTTAACGTTATGACGCATGGTCTAGTTTCTCCTCAAAAATGCGAAGCATTAAGCCTTCAGGCTCAGGCCCATGGACTCAAGCTTGTCCTTCACTTCCTCGATCGACTTAACACCGAAGTTACGGATGTTGAGCAGATCGTTCTCCGAGAACTCAACGAGCTGACGGACCGAGTGAATGCTGGCGCGCTTAAGGCAGTTATAGGAACGGACGGAAAGGTCCAGATCCTCGATCTGCTTGTCCAGCTCGGCGTTGTCGTTGGTGACCTCGGGAGCGAAGATCGAAGCCTCCTCCTCGACCTCGGGGGTCTCGGCAAGGTTCATAAAGGCAGCCATATGCTGGTTGATGATATTGGCAGCCTGGACCACGGCGTCGCGCGGAGCGATGGAGCCGTTGGTCTCGATCTCGAGGACAAGGCGGTCGTAGTCGGTGTGCTGACCGACACGGCAAGCCTCAACGAGCTTGGCGCAGCGGGATACCGGCGAGTACAGCGAGTCGACGTGGATCACACCGATGGGATCGTTGTCGCGCTTGTTAGCCTCGCCAGAGACATAGCCGCGGCCATAGCCGATGCGCATGCTCATGGTGAGATGGCCACCCTCGGTGAGCGTAGCGATGTGCTGCTCGGGGTTGACCAGCTCAAACTCGGACGGAATAAAGAAGTCCGCACCGGTGACCTCGCAGGGGCCGTCAACCGAGATGGTGGCGGTCGCCTCGTCGGTCGTGCCGAGAGCCCTGAAGACAAGACCCTTGACATTCAGGACGATGTCGGTGACATCCTCGACCATGTTAGGGATGGTCATGAACTCGTGCTGCGCGCCATCGATCTGAATAGCCTCGACGGCGGCACCCTCGAGCGAGGACAGAAGAACGCGACGAAGGGAGTTACCCAGCGTATCGCCGTAGCCACGCTCGAGCGGCTCAACGGAGACACGAGCAGACGTCTCGTTAATCTCTTCGACCTGAACCTGAGGCCTAATGAATTCTGACATGTATTACCTCCAGCCTCAGCAGCCCGGATGGACTACTTAGAGTAGAGCTCGACGATGAGCTGCTCGTTGATATCACCGCTGATCTGCTCACGCGTCGGCAGAGCGAGCACGTTACCAGACAGCTTCTCGATATCGACCTCGAGCCAGCCAGGGACCTCGAAACGCTCGGAGGAAATCAGAGCCTCCTTGATGGGGAGGAGGTCACGGAACTTCTCGCCGACAGCGACGACGTCACCGGCCTTGACGCGGTAGGACGGGATGTCCACGCGCTTGCCGTTCACGGTAAAGTGACCGTGACGGACGGACTGACGAGCCTCTTTGCGAGTACGGGCGAAACCAAGACGGAAGACGACGTTGTCGAGGCGAGACTCAAGGATGATCATGAGGTTCTCACCGGTGACGCCGTTCATCTTACGAGCCTTGTTGAAGTAGCCGTGGAACTGCTTCTCCAGAACGCCATAAATGAACTTGACCTTCTGCTTCTCGCGCAGCTGCATGCCGTACTCAGATTCCTTGCGACGGCGCTTGGGCTGACGGATAGATTCCTTCTTGCTGCTGTAACCGAGCTCAGCGGGATCGATCCCGAGCTGACGGCAGCGCTTAAGAACAGGAGTCCTGTCGATTGCCATATTGATACGATCCTTTCAGTTACACGCGGCGACGCTTCTTGGGGCGGCAGCCGTTGTGCGGGATGGGGGTCTTGTCCTGGATGCTCGAGACCTCGAGGCCAGCAGCCTGGAGGGAGCGGATGGCGGTCTCACGACCGGAGCCGGGGCCCTTGACGAAGACGGAAACCTTCTTCATACCGTGCTCCATGGCCTGCTTGGCAGCAGCCTCGGCAGCCATCTGGGCAGCGAACGGCGTGGACTTACGGGAGCCCTTGAAGCCCACCTGGCCAGCCGACTTCCAGGAAATGACGTTGCCCTGGGGATCGGTGATCGAAACGATCGTGTTGTTGAACGTAGAACGAATGTGAGCCTGGCCCACGGAGATGTTCTTACGGTCCGCGCGCTTCAGACGGGCAGCGCGAACGTTCTTCTTAGCAGTAGCCATCTATCTAGCGCTCCTTATTTCTTCTTCTTAGCACCGATCTGACGCTTCGGGCCCTTGCGGGTACGAGCGTTAGTGTGGGTGCGCTGGCCGCGGACCGGGAGGCCCTTGCGGTGACGAAGGCCGCGGTTGCAGCCGATGTCCATAAGGCGCTTGACGTTCTGGTTGCGCTCACGGCGGAGGTCACCCTCAACCATGATCTGATTCTTATCGATATAATCGCGGATGGCGTTAACCTCATCCTCGGTGAGGTCCTTAACGCGCGTATCCACGTTAACGTTGCACTCGACGCAAATCTTCGTCGCAGTGGTGCGGCCGATGCCGTAAATGTAGGTCAGACCGATCTCAACGCGCTTCTCACGCGGGAGGTCGACACCATTAATACGGGCCAACGTAGTCTCCTCTCTTAACCCTGACGCTGCTTATGACGGGGGTTCTCGCAAATGACGAGGACCTTGCCATGGCGCCTAATGATTTTGCACTTATCGCACATCTTCTTGACCGAAGGACGTACCTTCATCGTTCTTCCTTTCGGTAGCGCTCGAACTACTTCCCTACTATCTACTCGCCCAGCCGCAGGCGTTTAAAACTATGGCTGGTCTTCACACACAAACCGACCGTAGGTTGAGCTAAGCCTGCAGTCGGAGAAGGAGTGCGTGTATGCGTGCCGCTATTTATAGCGATAGGTGATGCGGCCGCGGGTCAGGTCGTACGGGGAAAGCTCCACGACAACCCTGTCACCGGGGAGAATACGGATGTAATTCATTCGGATCTTGCCAGAAATGTTGCACAGAACCGAATGACCGTTCTCGAGCTCGACCTTAAACATGGCGTTGGGCAGCGGCTCCTTTACCGTACCCTCGAGCTCAATTGCGTCTTCCTTCTTCACAAGCAATCATCTTTCTCTAGAAAACGACAGCGATTGAGTATTCTACAATACGTGCGCACGTATCGTAATATCTTCGTAATGGCTCCACAACTACGTGGGACTTGTTACATTTGGAATGTAAATGCCGACGAATTTGAACGCGGCCTCTACATCTCGCCTCCTTGCAAGGAACACCAAGCGCCTTGGGCGTCGGTAGTGAGAATCACCGGGCCGTCATCGGTGATGGCGACGGTGTTCTCGTAGTGCGCGGCGGGCAGGTGGTCGTTGGTCGTGACGATCCAACCATCGGAGCCCGTGCTCACATGATTGGATCCCATCGTGACCATCGGCTCGATGGCAATGACCATACCGGCCTGGAGACGAACGCCCCTCCCCTTCTTTCCGTAATTCGGAACGTTGGGATCCTCGTGCATCACATGACCAATACCGTGCCCCACATAATCGCGAAGCACGCCATAGCCGTGAGACTCGGCGAGGGACTGGACGGCATACCCAATGTCACCAATATGGTTACCGGGAACAGCCTGCTCGATGGCAGCCTTAAGGCAATCGCGCGTAACCTCGCACAGGGCCTTAGCCTCGGGCGTAGGGGTACCGACGAAAAACGTCCAAGCGTTATCGCCGACCCAGCCGTCGACAACGGCACCCGTATCGATGGAGATGATATCCCCATCACGCAGGATCATATCGGGATTGGGAATACCGTGCACCACGGCATCGTTAATCGACGCACAAATGGTACCGGGGAACCCGCCGTAGCCCTTAAAGGCCGGGGTGCCACCATGCATGCGGATAATCTGCTCCGCAAGCTGATCAAGCTCAAAAGTTGAAACACCAGGGCGAACCATGGCTCCAACGTGGCGGAGCGCCATCTTCGATAGCGCTCCCGCCTTCTTCATCTGCTCGATTTGCGTTGCAGACTTAATCTTGATCATAGACCGAGAGCCTCTTTGACATCCCCGTACACGGTCTCGCGAGCCTGGTCACCGTTGACCGACTTGAGCAGACCCTGGCCACGATAGTAGTCGACGAGCGGACTCGTGGACTTCTCGTAGACGTCGAGACGGTTCTTGATGGTCTCGGGCTTGTCGTCGTCGCGCTGATACATCTCGCCTGCGCACTTGGGGCAGGTAGCATCGGCGGCGGTGCCGGTGTAGCCGCAGGCGCGGCAGGTGCGACGCGAAGACAGGCGGTCGATGATGACCTCGGGGGCCACGTCGACCAGAAGAGCGCAGTCGATCTCGCGACCCAGGGCGGAGAGCTCGGAATCGAGTGTCACAGCCTGAGCGGTATTGCGCGGGAAGCCGTCGAGAATGAAACCCTGCTGGGCGTCGTCGGCGGCAAGGCGCTCCTTGACAAGATCAATCACGAGCTGGTCGGGAACGAGCTCGCCGGCGTCCATGTACTTCTTAGCCTGAACACCGAGCTCGGTGCCACCCTTGACGGCAGCACGCAGCAAGTCGCCCGTGGAAATGTGAGCGACGCCAAACTCGGCAACGAGCTCCTGTGCGACGGTGCCCTTACCGGCACCCGGAGCTCCGAGCAATACGAGGTTCATGAGCAATCCTCCTCTAGCCTATTTAAAGAATCCATCGTAATCATACATCTTGATCTGGCCTTCGAGCTTATCGAGCGTGTCGAGCACGACGCCGACCATGATGAGGATGGACGTGCCGCCAAATGCCTGGATCAGATGATTACCCGTGAAGGAGAAGATGATCGAAGGCACGATGGCGATGAGCGCCAAAAAGACAGCGCTGGGAAGCGTAATCTTGTTGAGCGCGTTCTTGATGTAGGCCGCGGTAGCCCTACCCGGACGGACGCCCGGAATAAAGCCGCCCTGCTTCTTAAGATTGTCGGCCGTGTCATCGGGGTTGAACACCATGGAGGTGTAGAAGTACGCGAAGAACACGATGAGGACAACATTAAGCACCCAGTTGAGCCAACCGGTCGAAAGTGCAGAGGCAACTGCCTGAATCCACCCGATGCCGGGGAAGAACACGGCAATCTGAGCCGGGAAGTACAGCAGCGCCGAAGCGAAGATGATCGGCACAACACCCGCGGTGTTGACCTTGATGGGCAGGTAGGTGGTCTGGCCACCCATCATGCGACGGCCCACGACGCGCTTAGCGTAGGAGACCGGGATGCGGCGCTGGCCGCGCTCAAGGAAAACGATCAGCGGGATAACCAGCAGGATGATGGCGCAGATGATCACCATGGTGATGATGCCACCGGCATTGCCCTTGGTGCTGGAGAAGATAGCCTGCGGAAGACCGGCCATGATGTTCGCAAAGATGATCAGCGACATGCCATTGCCGATACCGCGCTGGGTGATGAGCTCACCAATCCACATGATCAGCATGGCGCCCGCAGTGAGCGTGCCGACGATCATGAGGTCGAAGATAATCTCGGGAGCGCCGGCGCCATGAAAGCTAATGCCGAAGCTCTTAAAGAGGAAGAGGTAACCCACGGAGTTGAGGATTGCCAGAGCCAGGGTGAGGTAACGCGAATACTGCGTAATCTTGGTCTGACCGACCTCGCCCTCGCGGGCAAGCTCATGCAGGGAAGGCACAACGGCCTGGAGCATCTGGAGGATGATCGAGCTGGTGATGTAAGGCATGATGCCCAGCGAAAACACCGACACATAGCTCAACGCGCCGCCAGAGAAAAGATTCAGGAGGGCCATAGCACCTGCGGCGACCGAATTGTTATCGGTCGAGAAAAGGCCCAGCATCCCCTGGAAGGGAATGCCGGGCACAGGAACGTGCGCACCAATGCGGTACACGACGAGCATAGCTATGGTAAAAAGAATCTTTTCGCGCAATTCTTTGATGCGGAAAGCATTCTTAAGACCATTTAGCACGGCAGCTCGACCTTTCCACCGGCGGACTCGATCTTGGCCTGCGCAGAAGCGCTGACCTTGTCGACCTTGACCGTGAACTTCTTGGTGAGCTCACCATTGCCGAGCACCTTGACGGGCTCAAACTCGCTCTTGGTGATGCGAGCAGACTTAAGAGCGGCACCGTCGATCACAGCGCCATCCTCGAACTTACGCTCGAGACGCTCGACGTTGACAGCGGTGTACTCGATACGACGGGGGTTGCGGAAGCCCGGAAGCTTGGGCAGGCGCATAGCCAGCGGAGTCTGGCCACCCTCGAAGCCGGCACCCTTGGTGCCACCAGAGCGAGAGCCCTGGCCCTTCTGGCCGCGGCCAGAAGTGGTGCCGTGACCCGAAGAATTGCCACGGCCGACGCGCTTGCGGTTCTTGGTGGAACCGGGCGCGGGAGTAAGATCGTGAAGCTGCATTTGCTACTCCTCTACAATCTCGACAAGGTGCTTGACCTTGAAGATCATGCCGCGGACGGACTCGTTGTCAGCAATCTCGCGAACCTCGCGGATTCTGTGGAGACCGAGGGCACGGACAGTACGGACCTGGTCCTGCTTGCAACCGTTGGTGCTGCGGACCTGCTTGATCTTGATGGTGTCAGCCATGCTTAGTTCTCCTTACCGACGAACATCTCGGAGACCGTCAGGCCACGGCGAGCCGCGACGTCCTCAGGGCTGGAGAGCTCCTTGAGGCCCTCGACGGCAGCCTTGATGATGTTGAGGCCGTTGTCGGTACCGAGGGACTTGGACAGGACGTTCTTGATGCCAGCAAGCTCAAAGAGGGGACGCACGGCGCCGCCGGCGATAACGCCGGTACCCTCGACAGCGGGCTTGATGATGATGCGGCCGGCACCAAAGTGGCCGAGAACCTCGTGCGGGATGGTGCCCTGCTCGGTCACCGGCACGTGGAACATGTTCTTCTTGGCATCGAGAGACGCCTTGGAGATGGCCAGGGGCACCTCAGCGGACTTGCCCATGCCAACGCCGACGTTGCCCTTGCCGTCGCCAACGACGACGAGAGCGACGAGGCTCATGCGACGACCACCCTTGACGGTCTTTGACACGCGGTTGATGTAAACGACGCGCTCCTCGAACTCGGAGGCCTCGCGCTGCTGCTTCTGATTACGAGCCATGTGCTACATACCTCCTAGAACTCGAGACCGGCGGCACGAGCACCGTCGGCGAGGGCCTTGACGCGGCCATGGTAGATACGGCCACCGCGATCGAAGGCGACCTTGGTGATGCCGGCCTCGATGGCGCGCTTGCCAACGAGCTGACCGACCTTCTCCGCAGCCTCCTTGTTCGAGGTGTGGGTGCCCTTGAACTCGGCCTCGAGGGTCGAGGCAGAGACGAGCGTCAGGCTGGAGCCCTTGCTGTCGTCGATAATCTGGGCATAGATGTTGGCGTTAGTACGGGTCACGCGAAGACGCGGACGCTCGGCGGTACCCGAGACCTTGCCGCGAACACGACGCTGACGACGCTTGAGGCCTTCCAGCTTCGCCTTATGCTTGTTCATACGTAAACTCCTAAAAAGGTTGATCTTGCCAGCACCTGACGGGGTGCTGGTCTTATGCGAGTGAGCCGGTTACGACTACTTGGCGGCCTTACCCAGCTTGCGGCGGATGTGCTCACCAACGTAGTGGATACCCTTGCCCTTGTAAGGCTCGGGAGGACGATGGCCGCGGATCTCAGCGGCGATCTGACCGACCTGCTGCTTGTTGATACCCTTGACGTTCACGTGGGTGTTGTCGGGAACCTCGAAGGTGATGCCCTCGGGAGCCTCGACGATCACGGGGTGCGAGAAGCCCAGGGAGAACTCGAGGTTCTTGCCCTTCTGCTGCACGCGGTAACCGACGCCGGCAAGCTCGAGCTTCTTCTCGAAGCCCTCGGAAACGCCAACAACCATGTTGTGGATGAGGGCGCGGGTGAGGCCGTGGCGGGCACGGGTCTCACGCTCGTCGTCGGGACGGGAAACGGTGAGGACGTTGTCCTCGACGTTGATAGCGAGCTTCTCAAAGACATCGAGCTCGAGCTGGCCCTTGGGGCCCTTGACGACAACATTGTTGCCGTTGACTGCCACTTCGACTCCGGCGGGAATCTGGACAGGCTTATTACCGATACGAGACACGGTGATCTCCTTTCCTTCTACCTACCGAGCGAATTACCAGACGTAAGCGATGATCTCGCCGCCGACGTTGTGCTTGCGAGCATCGCGGTCGGTCATGACGCCATGGCTGGTGGAAATAATGGCGGTACCAAGGCCACCGCGGACGCGGGGCATGTCGGCAACGCCGGTGTACTTACGCAGGCCCGGCTTGGAAATGCGGCGGATGCCGTTGATGATCTTAGCCTTCTTGGGACCATACTTAAGCGTGATGTGCAGAGTCTTCTGGGGAACGGTGTCCTCGACATCGTAGCCCTCGATGTAGCCCTCCTCGTGCAGAACACGAGCGATCTCGACGAGCTTCTTGCTGCTCGGCATGGAGACCGTGGCCTTGTTCACAGAGTTAGCGTTACGGATGCGCGTAAGCATATCTGCGATCGGGTCTGTAAGGTTCATACAGATTCTCCTTCGTTCTTGATGAACACGTGCTCTTGGTTCTTCGCCGCCCTTAACGGCAAAGCCTAACTAGCGCGTTTTCCCTGTTCCAAACGGATGCTTGAAACGCTGGTAGTGACTTACCAGCTGGCCTTCTTAACGCCGGGAAGCTCGCCCTTGAGTGCAAGCTCGCGGAAGCAGACACGGCACAGGCCGAACTTGCGGTACACAGAGTGCGGACGGCCGCAGCGCTGGCAGCGCGTGTACTCACGAGTAGAGAACTTCTGCTTGCGATTGCACTTGACGATCATCGATGTCTTAGCCACTTATATCCTCCTCACATAGAGTATTGATCGCCCCAAACGCCGTCCCCTTTTGGAAACGGCGCTTTTAGGGCAGGTGAACCTATTTCTTGAACGGGAAACCGAAGGCGTCCAGAAGGGCCTTGGCCTCCTCATCGGTGTTGGCGGTGGTCACGAAAGTGATGTCCATACCACGCTGGTGATCGACGGAGTCGAAGTCGATCTCGGGGAAGATGAGCTGCTCGGTGACGCCCATGGAGAAGTTACCACGGCCGTCGAAGCTCTTGGCGGAGATGCCGCGGAAGTCGCGGATACGGGGGATCGCGACGGAGGTCAGACGATCGAAGAACTCCCACATACGGTCGCCACGCAGGGTAACCTTGCAGCCGATCGGCATACCAGCGCGCAGGCGGAAGGTAGCGATGGACTTGCGGGCGCGGGTGATCATCGGCTGCTGGCCGGTGATGGCGCGCAGGTCGCGCACGGCACCGTCGATGGCCTTGGAATCGGTAGCGGCCTCGCCGACACCCATGTTCACGACGATCTTCTCAAACTTGGGGATCATCATGACGTTCTCGTACTGGAACTTTTCCTGAAGCTGCTGCTTGACCTCGTTGTTGTACTTGGTCTTCAGACGCGGCACATACTTCTCTTCTGCCATTGTTCACTCCTTCTTGGGGTTTTAAGCACGGGGCGTGGCCACGGTGGGTTGTCCTCGTGCCTCCTGGCTGCATCCACCCCGCTCATGGCATTTCGCGGTTTGGACTCGACGCAGCAGGAGCCGACAAAACAATCGGTACTATACGCGCATCGGGAGCGTATTTCCAGAAAAACCTCGTCTGCCTGCACAACTCCACAACTCCCCCGCACATATTGAACCCTAGGGGATCAAAAGAGCAGTTGCGGTGAAATAGTTCCTGGCTGACCGCCCGTCGGGCCCATCTAGGAACTATTTCACCGCAACTCATATCGAGGATGCGATTAGCGCTTGCGAGGGACGAGCTTGGTGCGGCGCAGGTGGATCATCTCGGCGGCGATGGAGATAGCGATCTCCTCGGGGTCCTCTGCCTCGATGGCGGCTCCGATCGGCAGGTGCAGCTCGCCGATTTGCTCCTGCGTAAAGCCCTCTTGCTCCAGGCGGGCGTGCACAAAGGCCGTTTTACGGCGCGAGCCCAGGCAGCCCAGATAGGCGGGTTTGGCGCGCATGGCCTGAATCACCACGTCGATATCGGACTTGTGACCCGCCGTGGCGACAACCACCAGGTCGCGCGGGCCGATGGGGCACTGCTTGCTCAGGTTCTTGTAGTCGACCAGGCGACGGTCGCAGACACCGGGCACCCAATCGGGGGTCAGCGTGCCGGGGCGGTCATCGCAAGCCACGACGGCAAAGCCCGCCGCCGTGAGCACCCGCGCCGTCGCAGCGCCCACGTGGCCGCAGCCAAAGATGTAGGTCAGGCCCTCGGGGCAGAGCGTCTCGATGTGCGCCGCGGGAATCTCGGAGGCAGCGTTGGTGTAGGTGACCTTACTCCCCTCCTCCACCAGCGAAAGCCCGGGGCAGCCCGCAATGGTGCGGCGCGATTCCTCGCCATGGTACTCGGCCACATCGCCCTCGAGCGCGCTCGCGATAAACGGCTCAAAGTCGATGACGAAGTCGCCGATACGACGATACGCCAGCACATCGGCAATTTCCTGGAACAACGGTGTCTGGGTCGCATCCAGATGCAGGTAGCACAGGCAGATGGCTCCGCCGCAGATCATGCCGGTATCGGAGTTCTCACCGCCCATGGTGTAGCGGACCAGACGCGACTGTCCCGCGCTCAGGAGCTCGCGCGCCTCATCCAGCGCAAAGAGCTCAATCTTGCCGCCGCCGATAGTGCCCGCCTGGCTGCCATCGGCAAAGACAGTCATCCATGCGCCCACACCGCGCGGTGACGACCCCGCCGTACCGGCCACGACCACGAGCTCGCACGTCTCGCCAGCACGCAGGGCGGCAAGCGCCGCATTCACAACATCGAGCTTTTCCATTGCCGCCTTCTATCCTCTAAAGACATCGGTGAGCATAGCGAGTGCCTCGAGCACGCCGCCGCCGACCGACGTCGCCTTGTCCGAAATGTAGTTGATATAGCTGGCATCGCCGCGCGGATCGACATCGGCGCATTTAAAGCCCTCGGTCACCTGCACGCCGTTCGCCAAAAGCCCGCGCAGACAGCCATCGACCTGCGTGCACATGGGCGTATCGCCCGCGTAGCCGATCACGTCTCCGGCGCTCACGATGTCGCCGATTGTGCGGTCGGACCGAAACACGCCGGCGGCGGGGCTGTGGATAACGCGCTCCTTGCCATAGCCGGCGATAATGCCCGGCACGCCCGTGTTGGGCTGGGGTGAACCTTGGGTAATGACACGGCCGAGAAAATGCCCGCGCATGGTCTCGACCACGGCGTCGCAGTCTACCGGCGCGGTAAAGCCCGGCCCCACGGCGATGACGGCAGGCGCCATGTCGCGCGTGGTGCCCAAATTGCGCTTAGCCAAAATCGCGTCGACCACGGCCGCGGGTTTCAGTTCGTCAAGCATCTTGGCCTGGGGGTCTACCACGACGGCGACGTCTCCGGCCTCGGTAATTGCAAGCGCCTCTGCCGGCGTCTGCGCCAAGCGAGCGCGAATGCCCTCGACCTGGACCTCGCCCAGGCGAATGGCCTCACAAAAACTGATTGTGCGGCGGATGCACGTGGGAACCGCGATATCGGCCATGACAACCGACACGCCGGCGCGCACCAAACGGGCAGCGACACCCGTGGCGATATCGCCGGCGCCGCGAACATAAACGAGCATTCCCGGGGCACCTCCCTGTGCTACGGTTTGAGCAGAGCAAAAGCGGTTCGACCGCTACTCTGATGATTATTTATTATCACAGTATTATACGGCGGTGAACAGATGGAAACGACGGGCGGAAACCTTGCCTCCGCGCTCAAGATCGAGACGGGCATTACCGCGATTATCGGCAGCGGTGGCAAGTCGACCTTGCTCAAGACGCTCGGCCTTGAGCTCATGCGCGCTGGCGGCCGCGCGCTCCTCTGCACCACCACGCACATGTTTCCCGTCGCCGGCGTGCCATGGGACGGGTCGAGCCGTCGCCTGGACGCCGCGCCTTGGAAGCCGGGCGCCGCACATGTCCCTGGTTGCACCTGCGAGGCCTGCGCGGGCCTTGTCCGCGGAAGCATCTGCCAAGCGGGTGTTTTGGACCCGGAGACAGGCAAGCTCTCCGCCCCCGCCGAGCCGCTCAACGAGTTGGCGCAGCGCTTTGACTATGTGTTGGCCGAGGCAGATGGCAGCAAGCGACTCCCGCTCAAGGCGCATGCCGCCTGGGAGCCGGTAATTCCCGCCGCCACGGCAAACGTTGTCTGGATCGTTGGCGCCTCGGGGCTCGGCAAGCCCATCAACGAAGCCGTCCACCGCCCCGAGCTCTTCTGCGAGCGTTGCGGCTGCGAGCCCACCGACATCGCCACGCCCGAGCGCGTCGCCCAGGTGCTCAATTCCGAGATGCAGGCGCTGGGACTCAGCACCGCACGCGTCATGCTCAACCAAGTCGACACGCTTGCCGACTCAACGATGGCAGATCGCTTCCAGGTAGCCCTCAGCCGCCCCATCATCGCCACCAGTCTCAAGTAGACCCGCTGGTCTAGCCCCCAGGGTAGCTAAAAGAGCCCCGTCCCAAATTAGCTACCCCGGCATCCTTCCTGTTAGCGGGGCACGTAGCGGCCAGGTTGGGCTCCGGTGGGCTCGCCGTCGCGCGCGGCCAGCACGCCGTTCACAAACACAGCCTTTGCGCGGCCATGTGCCTCAAAGCCTTCGAGCGGCGTGTAGTCCACGGCCTGATGCTGCGTCGCGGCACTGATCGTCCAGCGCGCCTGGGGATCCCACACGCACACGTCGGCATCGGAGCCCTCGATAAGACAACCCTTGCGCGGGTACATGCCAAACACGCGCGCCGGGCTCTCGCTCATCAAGCGGCACAGATCCTCGGGACCCAGCTGTCCCTCAAAGCTCGTAGCGATCGCGACGGGGCGATGCTCCACACCGGGCCCGCCGTTGGGAATCGCGCGAAAGTCGTCGCGCCCGCGGTCCTTTTGCCCGTGCAGGTTAAAGCTGCAGTGGTCGGTCGCAATCGTATCGATCTCGCCGGCCACAAGCGCCTCGCGCAATGCCGCACGGTCACCCGCATGGCGCAGCGGCGGGCTCATCACATACTTGGCACCCGCAAAGCCGTCCTCGCCCTGCTCCAAGTAGCACGTATCGTCGAGCATCAGATACTGAGGGCAGGTCTCGACATAAATATTCTTCTGCCCGCGCGCCTTGGCGGCACGGATGGCCTCGAGCCCCAGCTTGGTCGAAAGGTGCACCACGTTGACCGGTGCGTCCCCGGCCAGGTGCGCCAGATACAGCAGACGGCTCACTGCCTCGGCCTCGCACACATCCGGACGGCTGAGCGCATGGCCCTCGGGCCCGTGGATACCCTGCTCAAACACGCGCTTCTGCAGCCCGTTCACCAGCGTACCGTTCTCGCAATGCACGCACAGGATACCGCCCAGGCACTTGAGCTCCTCGAGCACCTCGAGCGTCTCGGCATCGTCCAGGCGCAGATGATCGTAGGCAAAGTAGGTCTTGAACGATGATACGCCCGCCTCGCGCATGGCCGAGAGATCGGCGCGGTTGCGCTCGTTCCACTCGGCGAGTGCCATATGAAAGGCGTAGTTGGCCGTGCAGGTTCCGTCGGCGCGGCGATGCCACTCGGCCAAGGCATCGGGCATGGTCACGCCGCGATCGGCCGTCGCGTAGTCCACAATGGTCGTCGTGCCGCCGCAGGCAGCCGCGCGCGTGCCGGTCTCAAAGCTATCGGCCGTCCAATCCATGCCGGTCCAGCACTGCATGTGCGTGTGGCCGTCGATAAAGCCGGGAAACACCCAACAGCCCACGGCATCCTCGACGGTGTCGCCCTCGGCCGGCTCAATCGCCGCGGCGATCCGCACGATCTTATCGCCCTCCATGGCAAGATCGGCGCGGCGAAGCCCCTGGGGCGTCACGAGCGCGCCGTTTTTGATGATGATCATAATTGCTCCTTATTGATTGATGCAGTTGGCCACGCGATCAAAATACGAGCAGGCGGCGATATGCTCCGCTATGCGTCGCTGTCCCTTGGCGGTATCGACGTCCCACAGCTCGTAGGCGTGCGCTTCGACCAGCGCAACGTCGGTACGGTCCTTAAGGATCGAACCGCCACCGTCCTTGCCCTCAAGACACATAAGTGCATCGAACAGTTCCGCCGGAAAGAGCACCGGGCTCGAAGGCTCACCGTTGCACGCAAGACGCACCGGATGCTTGCGGCCACGCTCATCAAATGCACGAACCATAGCCTCAAAAGAATCCGAACTCACGAGCGGCTGGTCGCCCGGCAAAAAGAGGCAACCTTTCCAGTTGCGTTCGACTCCCCACGAAAGGCCCGCACGGACGCTTTCGCTGCGCAACTCGCCATCATGCAGCACGCACGGGCAATGCTTGTCCTCGCAAATCTGAGCGACCTCGGGCCAACGCGTCGAAACCACAACGTCAAAGCCCCGGGGAACCGAATCAATGGTCCGGGCAATCAGCGGCTTGCCATAGATATCGGCGAGCATCTTGTTAGAGCCAAACCGCTTGCCCTCGCCCGAGGCCATAATCACGCATCCAAGTTTCATGGTGATACCTCCCCTGAAACCATCGTACCCATAACTCGCGCCGCGGGCATCCACATCGAAAGCGCTTATCCCGCACGCCCACGATGCAAAAAGGGGGCACCCCGCCGGTTGGCAGAGCGCCCCCTTTACATGGCTTACCTCAGCCCGGCTTTAGGCCTGGAGCCAACGGGCGGTGTTACGCTCGTCGAGGGCCTTGAGGGTAGCGGCGGGATCGGCAACCTTCTGCAGGAACATCATGGCAGCGATGGCGTACGGCTTGTAGCTGGCCTCCTTGTACATGCCCACGCGGTGCATGTCGAAGACGTCGGCGTTAACCTCGCCGTGCTCGCAGGAGACACCGGAGATGTCGGCGGGCAGCGGGTGCATAAAGATGGTGTCCTGGCCGTTGGCGGTCTTCTCCATGAGCTCGGTCGTGGAGCACCAGTCCTGATGGGTGGCGTTCTGGGCGAGCAGCTCCTTCTCGAGCGCTGCGATGCCGGCGTCATCGCCCTCGGCGTACAGGTTGGTACGCTTCTCCATGGCGGCAAACGGAGCCCAGCTCTTGGGGATCACGATGTCGGCGCCCTCGAAGGCCTCGGCCATGGTGTTGACCTGTTTAAAGGTGGTGCCGGACTCGGCGGCATAGCCCTTGGCGCGCTCGACGACCTCGGGCATGAGGTCGTAGCCCTCGGGGTGAGCCAGGGTGACGTCCATGCCAAAGCGGGGCAGCAGGCTGATCAGCGACTGCGGGCAGGACAGCGGCTTGCCGTAAGAGGGCGAGTAGGCCCAGGTGACGGCAACCTTTTTGCCCTTGAGGTTCTCAAGACCGCCAAACTCGTTGATGAGGTAGAGCATGTCGGCAGAGGACTGCGTGGGGTGGTCGGAATCGGACTGCAGGGAGATGAGCGTGGGACGGTGATCCAGAACGCCGTCCTCGTAAGCCTGCTGGACAGACTCGGAGACCTCGGCCATGTAGGCGTCGCCCTTGCCGATGTACATGTCGTCGCGGATGCCGATGACGTCGGCCATGAAGGAGATCATGGTAGCGGTCTCACGGACGGTCTCGCCGTGAGCGATCTGGGACTTCTTCTCGTCCAGGTCTTGCAGCTCAAGGCCGAGCAGGTTGGCGGCCTTAGAGAAGGAGAAGCGCGTACGGGTGGAGTTGTCGCGGAACAGGGAGACGGCCAGGCCCGAGTCGAAGATCTTGGACGAAACGTTGTTCTCGCGCAGGGCGCGCAGGGCGTCGGCGACGATGTAGAGCGCCTTGAGCTCATCGGTGGTCTTGTCCCAGGTGTGCAGGAAGTCGCTGCCGTACATACCCTTAAAATCGAGGCCGTTCAGCTGCTCGACGAGCTCGGTAAACTTGGCGTCCATGGAAATGTCCTTTCAAAAGATGAAACGATCGCAATGAGTAGACGTCCTCCGGCATGCGCGTGTGGCTAGAACATGCAGAGCACTATGACGAGGACCCGCCACCGTTGAGGAAGCATGGGAGATAACGACCGCGGGCCCCGAGTCAACAGGGGGTGCCGGGGACACGAGCGGCCCCCGGCTCAACAAAATCGAGGAATGGGACTAATCGATCTTGTTGTTGGTCAGACCGGCGCGGAACACGGTGGCGTCGCCATCGGCCTGGCTCGGATCGTAGAGGTTCAGGGCAGCCACGTACATGGCGGCAGCAGTGACCAGGTCGTCCTTGTAGGTGACCTCGTTGGGAGCGTGAGCCTGAGACTCGGCACCCGGGCCAAAGCCCACGCAGGGGATGCCGTAGCGGCCCTGGATGGAGACGCAGTTCGTGGAGAAGGTCCACTTGTCGCACAGCGGGCGACCGGTGCGCTTGTCCATGCTGGGCTCGCAGCCGATGCGCTCGTCACCGAACATGGCCTTGTGGGCGTCGACGAGGGCCTTGACGTGCGGAGCGGTCTCCTTGTTGATCCACGTGGGGAAGTAAGCCTCGGTCTCGTAGACCTCGCCGGTCCAGGACGGACGGTCGTACATGTACATGGAGACCTTCACGTCGTCGCCGTACTTCTTGGCGGCCGGCAGGTTGCGGATCTCGTCCAGGCAGGACTCCCAGGTCTCACCGGCGGTCATACGACGGTCGATGGAGATGGCGCAGGAATCAGCCACGGCGCAGCGGCTGGGGCTGGTGTAGAAGATTTGGCTGACGGTGCAGGTGCCGCGACCCAGGAAGCGGGCATCCTCGAAGTGCTCGGGATTGTACTTGGGGTCGAGCATCTTGACGAGACCCTTGATGTCGGTCGACTCGTCGCAGCCGTTGTTGTTGAGGGCGCGGACGTCGGCGATGATGTCGGCCATCTTGTAGATGGCGTTGTCGCCGCGGTCGGGCGCGGAGCCGTGGCAGGAGGTGCCGTGAACGTCGACGCGGATCTCCATGCGGCCGCGGTGACCGCGGTAGATGCCGCCGTCGGTGGGCTCGGTGGAAATGACGAACTCGGGCTTAATGCCGTCCTTGTTGTAGATGTACTGCCAGCACATGCCGTCGCAGTCCTCTTCCTGGACGGTGCCGACGACCATGATCTTGTAGCCCTCGGGGATGAGGCCCATGTCCTTCATCATCTTGGCAGCGTAGGTAGCAGAAGCCATGCCGCCCTCCTGGTCGGAGCCGCCGCGGCCGTAGATGATCTCGTCGGTCTCGTAGCCCTCGTAGGGATCGGCATCCCAGTTCTCGATGTTGCCGATGTCGACGGTGTCGATATGGGAGTCGATGGCGATGATCTTGTCGCCCTCGCCCATAAAGCCCATGACGTTGCCCAGGCCGTCGACCTTGACCTCGTCATAGCCAAGGTTCTCCATCTCGGCCTTGATGCAGGCAACAACCTCACCCTCCTCGCAGGACTCAGAGGGGTGAGAGATCATGGCGCGCAGGAAGCGAGTCATATCAGCACGATGGGACTCAGCAGCAGCCTTGATTGCGTCGAAATCGAGTTCTTTAGCCATTGTTCATAACCTTTCAAACGAAGGAATCTACCTGTGGGGTGGCGGAGCGATACCTGTTTACTCCGCCCAGTATTAGCAAGTGGGGTATTCGCCTTCCCAGACGATGCGACGATACTGGTCGGGGTCCGTGTCACCTTCCGTGGAGAAGCAAAGCACGGAGCTCGTCTTGTCCAGGCCGATGAGTTCCTTGAGCTCGGCGT
Organism: Collinsella sp.; assembly: GCA_048330275.1. GTDB lineage: Bacteria > Actinomycetota > Coriobacteriia > Coriobacteriales > Coriobacteriaceae > Collinsella. The sequence continues at coordinate 24,565 of DBFEIO010000018.1, read as the reverse complement.
ACTCGGGATCGAGCATGAGGGTCTCGACCAGGCCGGTGGTCACAGCGCCGGACTCGCCGGAGATGACGCGCGGGTCGCCCTTTTCGGGAGCGCCCAGGGTGCGCATGCCGCGAGCGGTGACCCAGTCGGGGCAGGACACGAAGGCGGTGGCATGGTTGCGCAGGATATCCCAGCCCAGGATGTTGGGCTCGCCGCAGCACAGACCGGCCATGATGGAAGGCATGTCGCCGTCCACGATGCGCGGATCGCCGTCGCCGGCGGCAGCGCCCTTGTACAGGCAGGCGGCAGGCGCGCACTCGACCACGACGAAGGTGGGCGGGTTATCGGGATACAGGTTGGTGAAGTAGCCCACCACGGCGCCGGCGAGCGAACCCACGCCAGCCTGGACAAACACGTGCGTCGGGCGGTTGATGGCCATCTCGCGCAGCTGCTCGGCAGCCTCGGAGGCCATGGTGCCGTAGCCCTCCATGATCCAAGACGGGATCTTCTCGTAGCCCTCCCAGGCGGTGTCCTGAACGATAACGCCGCGCTCACAGGCGTCGGCCTCGGCGGCGGCCATGCGCACGCACTCGTCGTAGTTGACCTCTTCGATGGTCACCGTTGCGCCCTCGGCGGCGATGTTATCGAAGCGGGGCTTGGTGGAACCCTTGGGCATGTGCACGACGGCCTTCTGGCCCAGCTTGTTGGCAGCCCATGCCACGCCGCGGCCATGGTTGCCGTCGGTGGCGGTAAAGAAGGTGGCCTGGCCAAAGTCCTCGGCCAGCTGATCGGAGGTCAGGTAATCGAAGGTGCAGTCGGCAACGTCCTTGCCGGTCTCGTCGGCAATGTAGTTGGCCATGGCAAACGAGCCGCCCAGGACCTTAAAGGCGTTGAGGCCAAAGCGATAGCTCTCGTCCTTAACGCACAGGTTGGACAGGCCCAGGCGCGCGGCCTGGCCGTCCAGGCGGGCAAGCGGAGTGACGGTGTACTGGGGGAACGACTGGTGGAAGGCACGGGCCTTCTTCACGTGGTCGAGACTCATGATTCCCAAGTGCTTGTCATCGCTCTTGGGCATCGTGTTGCTCGCCCACTGGATCTTATCGGCCATACGGTGAACTCCTTAAGTCCTCTCTTGCCGGCCCCCGCATACGCGTTTCAGCCCATTCCCATTCATGCGACTGAACTTTTATGTGGATGCCAAACAAAAAGTTTGTTAGCACTGTTCTATCACACTTTTTGATTGGAAAACCTAACAAATTGTTTGTTGCCGTAATCGGTACCTTTTCGCCGCCGAACGGTCACATAACACAGCGACGCTTTCGTTATTTGCGAACAAGTGGGGTTTATGGCACAGTGAGCCCAAACTAATTTTTAGGAAGGCACCCATGACCCCCGCACAGATTGAGTTCTACAAGCGCCTTGCACACGGCCTGGCGCTCCAATTTGGCCCCAACTGCGAAATCGTCGTCCACGATCTGGAGACCGATGACGTGGACCACTCCATCGTAGTGATCGAAAACGGCCACGTCAGCGGGCGCAAACTGGGTGACGGCCCCAGCCATATTGTGCTTGAATCCATGCACGAGGGCACCGCCGACGTGCACGACCGCGAGCCGTACCTCACCAAAACCGCCGATGGCAAGCTGCTCAAGTCCTCGACCATCTTTATCCGCAACGACGAGGGCAAGCCCGTCGGCATTTTGGGCATTAACTTTGACATTACGCTTATGAAGGCTTTTGAGCGTTCGCTCGACGCCTTTACCGGCACCGGCGGCACGGGCTACACCGAGCCCGAGCCCATTACCAAGAACATCGGCGACCTGCTCGAGGACCTGCTGCACGAGTGCGAGCAGTTTGTGGGCAAGCCCGCGGCGCTCATGACCAAAGACGAGCGCATTCGTGCCATTGGCTACCTCGACCGTCGCGGCGCCTTCCTCATTTCCAAGTCGAGCGAACGCGCCTGCGAGTTCTTTGGCATCTCCAAGTACAGCTTCTATAGCTACCTCAATGAGGCCAAGGCGGCAGCAGGCGACAAGTAGGCACTCGCCTGGATTGCCCCTCCCCTTTTGGGCGCGAGTTCTGGAAAGCATGAATCCAAGACCGAGCCGCTTGGAAAGTTCCATATAATCGATGTCATTAGTATTTCGAAAGGGTGGAACAGAATGGCGTTGAGCAAGGCATCATGCACCGGTCGCGGATTGATTCCGGCAATTGGTGGACATGTGCACCGCATGTTCGATGAGGGTGAAGACGACCTGTTTTCGCTGAGCCTTGACGACGTGATGGATGATCGCCCGTGGACCGCCGACGAACTCATGGGCGGCGGGGCTCGCCCGTCAAGCCCCAATCCCGCACTTGCGCCTAAGCCCGCATCTGCGCCGACTCCTGCGCAGCCGCCTGTTTCGACGCCCGCGTCTACGCCCGCACCCATTTCGGCGCCCACGCCCACTCCCCGCCCCGCAAGCGACCCGTCCGAGACGGCGGCATTTCTCGCTGCGGCGACGCGGAGCAAATCGGCCGACAGCACCGTTATGTACAGCGCCCAGCAGTTGCCCGTTCCTGCGGCACGCAAGTCTCCGGTCACAAGGCTCGATGAGCCCGTTGCCCATCAGGTTGCCTACGATTCCTGGGCTGCAGCCGATCTGGATGAGACCTCTACCGGCATGCCGGCGCTCGACGTTCCGGTTAACCCGCTTTTTGCCGCCAACACGAGCGCCGCGGACTATGAGGGCGGTGCGGCATATTCCGATTATTCCGATGGCTATGCTGGCACCGATCGCATCGAGACCGAGGATTATGGCACCGCATCGAGCGATTATCTCAACGATCCGTACGCTGCCACGCCTGCACCGGAATATGACCCGGAGGCCGCGTCCGCGCCGGCGTATACCAAAAGCACGGGCGAAGAGCGCTTCGCCGATTATTACGCCGAGGAAAAGGCGCTGCGTTTTTCGGAATTTCCGCAGGCAGTCAAGGTTGCCTTTATCGCCATTATCATTGCCCTGCTCGGTGTCATTGCGTTTGAGGGATTCCAGCTGTTCCGCGGCCCCACCCAAGCGGAGTCGGAGACCCAGCAAAAAGAGGACGATAACGAGTATCTGGACATCAACACCCTCAAGGGCGACCCCAACGACGAGGACGATGAGTAGCGAGGGCTGAAGGCGGCCGCAGGATCCCGCATCCAGCACCGGCTTCTAAGTGCTGTTTTGTCATCCAGCTATACTTTTCCGGATAATTTGCCTATCGAATTTGACACTTTTCCGAAGTTATAAGGTGCCTATCTTCGACACTTTTCCGTACTTTTATACGGGAGATTTCGACACTTTTCCGGATGAAAGCCGAATAATCACTTGGGAAACCAGCGCCATCCGCACGTCATTTCGCGGATGGCGCTTGATTTCTGTCCGTACACGTTGATAGACTCCATCGTGCCTGCAAGGAGCGGGCGCGTTTTATCTAGAGTCGGGGTAGAGAGTTGGCTCCACGATCCCGACGCCAACCGACCAAGAGGCACGGTGGCCCTGCCAACATCGATGAAAGGAGTCCGTATGGACAATTTCTCCGTGCGCAGCGAGCGCAACTTCCACAACCTGGTCGTCAAACCGAATCACATGCATCTTCTGGATAAGCCAAATGGCTACGCCTCGGCCATGATCAAGAGCAGCCTCTCCCACCAGATGCGCTTTACGGTGCAGGTGCTCGAGGAAGAACTCTGCGCCGCCGGCAGCCCGCATGTGCTGCAGATCAAGCTACTCGGAGATGACTCGCGCGAGCCGCCTAGTTGGAAGCTCTTTGCCGACGGCGCGTGCGTCGCAAGCGGCTCGGGTGACTTTGCCCGCGAGCGCTTCTACGAGGGAGCTGAGGTGTTTCTGGACCTGTGTCGCGACGCCGTACGCACGGCCGAGCTGCACCAGTGGAGCCAGAGGGAGTATGAGCTGTTGAGTGCGGCCCGCGGGATTGCGGGGGCGTAGAAACAGAAGCCTCATGACGGTGGCCTCGGCTGGAATGACGTATTGCTCGATAAATGATCTCAACAACGTAGCCGATGCGCCGCATTTCGCCTCAAAGGCATTGAGCGATCGGGCAGCGTCCAGCATTTCTTTGATATCCCCAATTGATTGTTCCGAGAAAGTCTCTTCATGTCCTCATAATCGCCCTTACGAGAAACTTGGACGAGACGGGCGTCCATACGCCGTCTCTAAACTAACGAGCCGTTCGCGGAAAGAACATCTGGCTAGCGTGGGCCAAAGATATACTGGTATCGTTGCAACAATTATGGAAGATCGGCATTGTCAATGACCTCCTTGAAATTCTCCAGGCGCTTCGCGCTTAGCCTGCTCGTCCCGCTGTCCGCCGCCGTAGCGCTAGCTTTGCCCTCAACCGCCCTCGCCGTGTCGGACCCGAACCCGCCCAGCATCTCCAACGTGACGTTATCCGCGACGACAGTCACGGCCGGCTCCACGCTGCATGTCGGCTACGATGTGGACGACCCCGATGGGGTGCGGTCAGTCACGCCGATAGTCGAGGTCGTCGTCGATAGCGATGACGGGGACCAGGGCAACAGCTCCCGCCTCGCCTTCCGGTCGACCGGCGACACGACCGCGGGCTTCGATATCCCCACCTCCCCGAGCGACCGGCCCTGCAGGTACCGGATCATCGGCCTCGGCGTGACCGATAGCCTTGGATGGGTTACCGATGTCTACGACGCGGCGTATGCCGAGGAGAAGGGACTCGACTGTCCGACCTTCGCCACCAGCCCCCTCGTCTATGAGGTGACCGAGGGGCCCGCGGACCAGAACCCGCCGACCGTGTCCTCCGTGTCGCTCTCGAGCAGGGAGGTCGCGACCGGCGCCGACTTCCACATCTCTTGGTCCGTCGCGGACCCGGACGGCGTTCGCTCCGTTTCCCCCATACTGCAGCGGGGCTGGAAGGATAAGGACGACGGCTGCTCCGTTTCGTCGGCCTATTATCACGGAGGCTCGTCTATCGACGGGTTCGACCTCACATTCGACAGCAATAGGATCGGAAGGCACAGGCTGATCGGCCTTTCGGTCACCGATGACCTAGGGTTCGAGACCGATGTGTACGAGAGTTCCTACGCCAGGGCCAACGGCATCTCGGGCGCGACTTTCTCGGTTGCCGACCCGAGCGAGCTGTGCTTCGAGGTGACCGGCAGCGCGATCGACCGGAACCCGCCCACGGTCTCGAACGTTTCCATCTCCGCGAAGAAAGTCCCTGTCGGCGAGCTCCTCCGCATCTATTGCAATGTAGGCGACGCGGACGGCGTGAAGTCTGTCTCCCCGATTCTCGGCGACCCCGGCTATGTCGAGGACCCGAACTCTGTAAAGGCCCGTAAAACGTTGAGCTGCAGCTACGATGCGGCAAGAGGCTATATCGAAATCGAGTTCCCCACGTCGCTCTCGATGGGCTCGTTTGAAATCCATGCCCTCGCGGTCCTCGACAAGGCGGGTCATGAGACCTTTGTCTACAGCTCCGCCTACGCCGAGCGTAACGGCAAGACCGGCGTCCGGACCTTTGATGTCGACGACGCGGAGGACGTCACCTTCGACGTGACCGCCCCGCTGTATGCCGCCACCAAGGGCAACGGGCAGGCATATGCAAAGGGCAAGGAGGACGGTCTGACCTTCCGCTTCAGCGGTCCTCTCGATGAGTTCACGCGTCTCCTCGTGGACGGAAATGAGGTCTCCGCTGAGAACTACACCGCAACCAAGGGCAGCACGATTATCGAGCTCAGGCCGGCCTACCTGGACACGCTTGCCGCCGGCGGACACACCGTCACGGCCGTCTGGAAGGACGGGACGGCGACCGATGCATCCTTCACCGTGGAGGGGAAGGCCCAAAGGGAGCAGGCGGGCGGCAAGACCGATGTAGATTCACCCGGCGACAACAAAAGTGATCCTGCCACTCCTGAAAAGGACGCCGACGAGGCGTCTACAAAAAGGTCGGGACACACGACAACCGATGAACCAAAGCTCGCCGCAACCGGCGACTCCGCTTGGATGGCCAGCATCGCATTGGCCATGGCGGCCACGGCCTGCTTCGCGGCAGCGAGAAGGCTTGAGCCCAAGCAGCATAGGCACGAACAGTAGCTCAAAGCGAACTCAACTGGGAAGGGCAGACGGATAGCCGTCCTTCTCTTATAATCAACCCAATCCGCAGAAATGCAATTAGTTAACGAGTTTCGCCAGACGCTCGGTCTCTACCCCGCTCTGGCAAGCCACCTAGCGATGAGATAATGCCCACGGCGATCAACGCAAACAAGGAGCACGCTATGGCAGACAACGAGATCAAACCCTCGACGGACGGCGGCCGAGAGGAACTCGTGGCAAAACAGCTCGCATCGACCAAAATCCACCTCGCGCTCACCCAGGAGCGGGCGGACATCTCCGGCGCCATCAAGCTGCCGCTCGAGCGAATTCCCCAGCTCGGCGTGGCGTTCGCCTCGCTCCCCTCGATGTTTCGCACCGTCACTAACACGGTGAGCGTACCCACGCTGCTCCAGGCGACTGACAAATTTGGCAACCCGCTTGATCCGTCGAAACTCAACTCGTTCAAGGACGGCAGCGGTCTCACAGGGGGCTACCGCGATGCAGTCAAGGGCTTTGGACAGGCGCGCTTCCACGTAGTCGAGGGCGACATCGCCACGAGCGTCACTCAAGTGCCTTACGACCCGACGTCGTTGTTCATGGCAGCCGCAATCGCGCAGATAAACCAAAAGCTCGACTCCATCCAGGAGTCCGTCGACGAGATGTTCGAGTACATGCGTCAGCGCGACAAGGCCAACATGCGTGGCAACCTCAAGACGCTCGCAGACATCCTCAACGGTTACGGCCTCAACTACGGCAACGCCACCTACATGGCAAACGCCCATATGAAGGTGCTCGACATCAAGCAGTCGTCCGCGCAGGACATGGAACTCTTCCGCTCACTGGCGCAGTCGGACCTGAAAAAGAAAGGGTTCATCGAGGTGCGAGACGGCTTGGGCAGACGCCTCGACAAGGTGCTCGACTACCTCAAAGACTGCCAGCTCGCCACCTACATCCACGCGTTCTCGTTGTTCCTCGAACCTATGCTCGCCCAGAACTTCGAGCCCGCAAAGCTCGCGGACGCCACCGCGAAGATCGAGACCGATTCGCTCGCCTACCGTAAACTCTACACCGAGTGTTACGACGCCCTCGAGGCGGGAACTGCCGACACCGTCGATGCGGCACTGCTGGGCGGCATCGCATCCGCGGGCAAATTGCTCGGTCATGCCATCGCAAAGACCCCCGTTGGCGAACATTCGCTCATCGACGAGGCGCTCGAGGGTGCAGGGGAGAGCATCGGAAAGTTCAACGACAAGCAATCCGAGAAACTCCTCGAGAAGCTCCATCAGGCAAAGACGCCCGACGTCACGCCGTTCAAGCAGAGCGTAAAGGAGATCGACACCCTCTACAACCGCCCCGCGCAGATCGCCGTGGACGCCGAGAACGTCTACATCTTGCCTGCCAAGCAGCAGGAAGAGTAACGATACGCGACAGGCACGCGCCATGCAGACAGCTAACGCCCCTACCTCCCCTCCGCCTTCAGCTTCAGCAGCAGGTCGCCTAGCTCGGGGCACTTCTTGGAAAGGCGCGTCTGGGGTCGCTCGCCCATCCCCCATCGCTGGCGGATCTCCTGGGCGCGCGGACTCACGCGGTACTCCCCGTCCATCGCCTGCTTGAGCAACTTGGCGGTTACGCGCGCATCGGCCAAAGCGCTGTGGGCGTGGCCCGTCGACTCATCAAACTCGATGCCAAACCACGTTGCCGTGTCGCCCAACGAGACGCACCCGTGGCTGCCCACATCCATGATCGAGGTGTAAAACGCCTGCAGGTCGGCCCAGTCCGTAGGAAATGTGGCAAGGTCGATGTGTTTTGCCTAGCACTCGGTCATAAGCTGTCGATGATCCGTCCCGCTCCAGCAAACTATCTGGGCGGAGTAGCGACCGACCCAATCGCCGAGCCTTTTGATCACCACGTAGAGCGGATCGACCATCGCGGTGTCCACGGCCGATATCCCTGTGAGCTCGCGGACGGGGAGCGCAACGCCCTCGGTAAATTCCGTCTGCACAAACTGCGAGAACTCGCCCATAACGTTGCCGTGGTAATCGAGCTTGACGGCGCCGACCTCGATAATCTCATTGCACAGTCCACGGCGCTGACGCTGCTTTGGCACCGGCGCAAACTCAAAGTCCAGCACGATCTGGCGCGCAAAGTTCGTCGTATCGGCAGCCGAGACACCCGGCATCTTTTCAGCTGACACGGTTAGGGCCTTTCTCCGTTGCCTGCCGCTCGTTTCTCGAACGGCTTCGTCGCAGTAAGCGTAACCGCCTGTGCAGACACAAACACAGGGTGGCCCCTCACATCTCGGCAAACGAGATCAGCTTGACGTCTCCCCTACTCTCCGCGGCATCCCGACATCCCTGCGTAAAGCCGCTTTTTGAGAAAAGCGCATAGCTTTTTCGTTGCCGTCTAAAGAGCTCGCTTCGATGAACGAGCTTTTGCAGCACGTCTTCGCCCGCCGGTTCATTGCGCCATTTGCACTCCGCAAACAGTGCAGTGCCCTCGCCATCGTCAACAATCAAGTCGATTTCTTCCTGCGTATGCGTGCGATTATCCGTCCCCCACCAGCGCCCGACGCTCGCCGGAACCACATCGAGCTGGCCCGCGCGCGCGAGTTCGTACACGTATTGTTTGCATATAAGCTCAAAGACCGTACCCATGTAATCCGATATGTGCGGCTCAATGCGCTTATACGCCATCTCGGCCATATCGTTTTGAATCAGCCCGATGTTCTGTGGAACAAACTTGTACCAGAACCTAAACATCTGGTCGCTCAGTAGATACACGGCCCGCTTATTGCTCGTCTCGTTTAGGGGCAGCTCGCGCTCGACAATCCCAAGCGACGCCAGCTTATCCACATAGCTCTTTACGTTGCTCGCGGGGATTCCCGTAGAGCTCGCAATCTCCGAGATCTTCGAGCGCCCCTGAGCAATTGCTTGCACGATCGCATCATATTGCTCGGGATTGCGGCACTCTTGCATTAGCAGGTTACTCGGCTCCTCAAAGAGATAGCCCGTAGGAGTAAGAAAAAGACGTTTGATGTTGTCCTTGAGCGGTGCGGCAGGATCGACTTTCTCGATATATGCGGGAATGCCGCCCGTCATGCCATAGCAAACCGCAGCGTCTTCGCGACTCATGCTCTGCCACAGGCCGAGGGTCGTCGTAAAATCGAGCGGCATGATCTTAAACTGGGCCGTACGCCTACCGTATAGTGGGCTCTCGTAGCCCAACACCTGTTCCTCCATAAACGAAAGAGACGAGCCGCATAGAATCAGCATGAGCCTGGTCTCTTTGTACAGGTGATCAATCTTGTCTTGCAGCAACGAACTGATCTCGGGATTCGATTGGGCGAGATAGGGATACTCGTCAATCACGACAATCAAACGTTCCGTGCGAGCCATGGTGGCCAATGCATCGAACGCCTCGTCAAAGCTACGAAACGACACGCCTGCAGCACCAACCGAGCCTGCAAGTATCGCCTGGCTAAAGCCGTGCAGGTTTGCCTCTGCATTGGTGCGACGAGCTTGAAAGTAAATAGCCTTCTTGCCTTGGATGAACTCTGTGATAAGGCGCGTTTTACCCACGCGACGACGGCCGTAAATCACAGGCATTTCAAATGAGCCCGTGCCATACAGTCGATTGAGCTCGGACATTTCCGCTGTTCTTCCGATAAACATAGGGCCATCCTTCCTTTACGTTATAGCTAGCTATATTATACCTTCCTATAATATAGCTAGCTATAACGTAATTCGACGACCGACGCACACAAAAGGGGGCAGTACACCACCGCACGTGGACCGCTCCGGAAACTGCACCCCATTCTGAGCGCCAATTCTGGGATGCTGCCTCCGCTCCAAACAAAAGGCCCCGGCTCGCGATGGAGCCGGGGCCAAAAGCGCAGCATATGCAGTTGATGGTGAGCGCGAACAGCCCATCGGCAATGGCTGTCCGCGCCCTACCCTACCCGCGGTTGCGGGCGCGGCTGTACGGCGTATCCACCATGGGCAGATCCGGACGCAGCTTGCCGTCAAACGCGCGGTAGGCGTTCTGTACGGCGGGCGCCGTAGGGATCGTTGCGATCTCTCCAATGCCCTTGCCGCCGTATGCCACGGGCAGCAGCTCGTCCTTCTCCACGTAGATGGCGTGGATATCCGGAATCTCGGGCGCACGGAACAGCCCGAGTGTGCCGTACCTTGCCTGGGGTACGCAGTCCTTGAGCGGCCAGTCCTCGGTAAGCGCATAGCCCATACCCATGAGCACGCCGCCTTCGATCTGACCCTGAATGGAGATGGGGTTGACCACCTTGCCGGAATCGTGCGCGGCATAGACCTCGCTCACGCGGCCATCATCATCCAGAATGACCACATGTGTGGCAAAGCCGTAGCAGATGTGGCTCTTGGGGTTGGGAACATCGGCGCCCAGTTTGTCGGTCGGCTCCAGATACACGTAGCCAAACTCGCATCCCTCGAGTGCCTTGATGGCGGCCGCGGGGTCCTGAGGATGCATGCCCTGGCCGGCGACGAGTTCCTGCGTGCGCAGCTGATAGGCGCGACCGTCGTCGTACTCGATCTTGACGCCGTCGCCATGCGCGCTCACCGGGGCGGTAGGCGCAGGCTTGCCGGCCTCGATGCCAACCATGGCATCGCGCAGCAGGAAGGCGGCGCCGCGCACGGCCTCGCCGGTCACGACCGTCTGACGCGAGCCAGACGTGGTGCCGGAGTCGGGAGCGTTCTCGGTGGAGCACTCGCCATTGGCAATGCAGCTCAGCGGCAGACCGCAGGCCTCGGCAACGTCCTGCAAAAAGACGGTGTTGCAGCCCTGGCCGATGTCGGACGTGGCGGCGTAGACCACGGCGCGGCCATCCTCGACGCGAATCTTGCAGCGACCGGCATCGGGCAGGCCCACGCCCACGCCGGCGTTCTTCATGGCGCAGGCGATACCGACGTGTCCGGGATGCGCATAGTAGGCATCCTTGACCTCGAGCAGCGTCTCCTTCAGCGCCGTGGAGCAGTCGGCAATTTGGCCGTTGGGCAAAACCTCGCCCGGCTCGATAGCATTACGGTAACGAATCTCCCACGGATCCAGGCCGACCTTCTCTGCCAGCAGGTCGATCAGGCTCTCGAGCGCAAACTCGGACTGGCAAACGCCAAAGCCGCGGTACGCGCCGGCGGGCGGGTTGTTGGTGTAGTAGCCAAAGCCGCGAATGTCGGTATTCTGGTACTTGTATGGACCGACGGCGTGCGTGCAGGCGCGCTCGAGCACCGGGCCGCACAGCGACGCGTAGGCGCCGGTATCAAAGTTGATCTCGCAATCCAGGCCGGTAAAGTTGCCCTCGGCGTCGCAACCCAGCGTAAAGGTGCCGTCCATGGCATGGCGCTTGGGATGGAAAGCGAGCGACTCGGCGCGCGTGAGCTTGCACTTCACCGGACGCTGGAACTTATATGCGGCGAGCGCGGCCAGGTGCTGGATGGACACGTCCTCCTTGCCGCCAAAGCCGCCGCCCACGAGCATGGTCTCGACGACCACGCGCTCGGGCTCGTTGTCCCAGCCAAACATGTGGGCACACTCTTTGCGCGTGTCGTAGGCGCCCTGGTCGGTCGACTGCACCTTGACGCCGTTCTTGTACGGGAAGGCAACGGCGCACTCGGGCTCCAAGAAGGCATGCTCGGTAAAAGGCGTGGTAAAGCGCTGCGTCACGGTGAACGCGCTCTCTGCCAGCGCCTTGGCGGCGTCGCCGCGCGTCACATGGCGGCTCTGGCACACGTTGTCCTTGAGCTCCACCGTGTTGCCAAAGGCAAAGAAGCTGTCGTGCAGGCGCGGCGCGTCGGCAGCCTTGGCCTCAGCGATGTTGCGCACGGGCTCCAGCGGCTCGTAATCGATCTTTACGAGCTTCTTGGCCTTCTCGAGCGTCGCCTCGTCCTCGGCGACCACCAGCACGATGGCATCGCCCACGCAGCGGGTGATATCGCCCGCCGCAATCATGACGTCCCAGTCCTGGATAAGGTGGCCGACCTGGTTGACCGGCACGTCCTCGGCGCGCAGAATGCCCACCACGCCGGGCAGGGCCTCGGCCTTGGAGGTATCGATGGAGAGCACGCGGGCGCGCGGATACTTGGAGCGCACGGCGCTGGCGTAGGTCAGGCCCGGCTGGTCGATCTCGTCGATGTCGTCGGGGTACTTGCCCTCGCCGAGCACCTTCTTGCGCACGTCGATACGGAAGGCGCGCTTGCCCACGCCGTAGTCGTCGCCACGCTCCAAGTCCTCGTCGATCTGCTTTTCGCCGCGGAGCACCGCAGCGGCCAGCGAGATGCCCTCGATAATCTTTTTGTAGCCGGTGCAACGGCAGACGTTGCCGCGAATGGCGTACTTGATCTGCTCCTCGGTGGGCTCGGGGTCCTCGGCGATGAGCCCTGCACCCGCCATGACCATACCGGGAATGCAAAAACCGCACTGCACGGCGCCCACGGCGCCAAAGGCGTACACAAAGGCCTCGCGCACGTCCTCGGGCAGGCCCTCGACGGTCACGATGTTGCGGCCGGCGGCAAGAGCGGTGGTCAGCACGCACGCCTTGACGGCCGCACCGTCCACATGGATGGTGCAGGTGCCGCACGCGCCCTCAGAGCAGCCGTCCTTGGCGGAATGGATGTGCAGGTCATCGCGCAGGTAGCGCAGCAGCGGTTTGTTTTGGGTCGTCATGCACTTGACGCCGTTAACGGTAAAAGTGAATTCCTGTGCCATGGTGATTCCCTTCTACACGCCGGCGGCGATGCCGGTGCGGTCGTGGATGGCGCCATGCGGGCAGACGACGGCGCACATACCGCACGACAGGCAATCCGCGCCATCGATATGGGCGCAGTTGTCCTCGATGCGGATAGCGCCGGCGGGGCACTTTTTGGCGCACATGCCGCAACCGATGCAGCTCGTGTCGCAGATCTTGCGGGCAATGGCGCCCTTATCGGTGTTGTTGCAGCGCACCAGGATGTTCTGATAGCCGGGAACGAAGGCGATCACGCGTTGCGGGCACGCCATGCCGCACAGGCCACAGCCCGTGCACTTGGAGCGATCCACGCGGGCAATGCCATCGACCAGCGCAATGGCGCCGTGGGGGCAGGCCGTGACGCAGGCGCCACAGCCAATGCAGCCTTCGCTGCAGCGGGCGTCGCCGCCTGCGGAAGCGCAACCGCTTCCGCAGGCAACGTAGGCCACGTTATGTTGAATGGATTTGGCCATAAGAGACTCGCCTATTTCTTAAGGAGATACGGATAGTTATCGCGCACGGCCCTGATGGTCAGGCGGACGGCCTCGGGAAGACCGGTGTTGACGGCATCGACCGAGACGGTGCGGACCGTGCCGGCGACGCGGACCTTAAAGTGATCCTCGTCCACGGCCAGGAAGCCCTCGTTCTCGGAGTTCTCCATGTCCTCCTCGCTCCAGAACAGGGTGAGCTTGTCCTTGTAGGGACGACCCTCCTGGTAGGGGCAGAACACGGCGCAGTTGCCGCACTCGTTGCACATGCCATCGACGTGGACGACCTGATGCTTGGCCAGGCCCGGCACCTTAATGGCAACGTTGGCGCGGTTGGGGCACACGTCGCAGCAGACCTCGCACACCGAGCCGCAGCCCAGGCAGCGGGTCTTGGTGCAGTTGCGCTTGTCGCGGCACAGCGACCCCTTGCGCTCGTAGCAGGTGTCCTCGCGACCGGCCTGCTCGTTGCAGTCGGCGTACTTGTTAAAGTCCACGCCGGCGATGGCACGGGCGACCTCGGCGGCATCGGCGATAGCCTCGACCACGGTGGCAGGACCGCGACGGCAGTCACCTGCAGCCCAAACGCCCTCGACGCCGGTAGAGGTGGCGGTAAGGCGGCCGCGACGGTCGTGCTCAACGCCCGCGGCATCGTACAGGCTGGCATCGATGCCCTCGCCCACGGCGCAGATCACCGTGGTGGCAGGCAGCTCGACGGTCTCGCCTGTGGCGACGGGGCTGCGACGGCCGCTTGCATCCGGCTCGCCAAGCTCCATAACGTCGCAGGTCAGCACGGCGCCGTTGAGTGCCTTGGGCGCCAGCAGCTCGCAGAACTCAACGCCGTCGGCAAGAGCAAGATCAAGCTCTTCCTCGTCGGCGGGCATCTGCTTCTTGGTGCGGCGATACACCAGGCGCACGTTCTTCACGCCGGCCAGGCGCTTGGCCACGCGCGCCGCGTCCATGGCGGTGTTGCCGGCGCCGATGACCACGACGTCCTCGCCCAGCTCGAGTTTCTCGCCCTTCTTGGCGGCCTCGAGGAACTCCAACACGTCGAGCTCGGCACCCTCGCCCAGGCCCGCAGAGCCGGGCATCCAGGCACCGGTGGCCACGACCACGTCGGTAAAGCCCTGGGCCTTGAGCTCGTCAATGGAATCAACGCGAGCGTTGAGCTGCACCTTGGCGCCAAAGGCCAGGCAGAGCTCGGCATCGTGGGAGATATCGTCGCTCGCGATGCGGAACTCGGGAATCACGTGACGGACCACGCCACCGAGCGAATCGCGGGCCTCGAAGATGGTGACGGGCACGCCGGCACGCGTCAGGAAGAACGCCGTCGCCAGGCCGGCCGGGCCGCCGCCGATAACGGCAACGTTGCGCTCGCCGTTGTTGGCGATGGCCTGGGCGCGCAGCTTGGGCAGCACGGCGGTCATGGCCTCGCGGGCGGCCTTGAGCTTGCTGGCGCGAATCTGGGCGCCCTCGGGCTCGTAGAACGCACGCTCGCAGGCACGGCCGCAGGGATGCGGGCAGATGGTGCCGGTAATGAACGGCAGGGCGTTGCGCTCGATGATAATGTTGAGCGCGTCCTCGTAGCGGCCCTCGTCAACAGCCGCCAGGTAGGCAGGAATGTCCTGCTGGATGGGGCAGCTCGTGCGGCACGGCGTGGTAAAGCAGTCGGAAAGCGGGCTCTTGCCGGCAACTTTGCGGTCGGGCAGCGGGCGCAGCGGCTTCTTGTAGAGCGGGTTGGTGAGCGAGTCGGTCTGGATCGCAGTCACGGCCTCGAGAGAGACGCCCGCGAACGGCTTGCCATCCAGGTCGGTAAACTCGCCGGCCATCTGGCTAAAGCGCTCGTAGCCACCGGGCTTGAGCACATCGGTCGCCAGGGTAACGGGCCAAATGCCGGCATCGTACAGAGCGCGGATGTTGTAGACCGTGGCACCACCGGAGTAGCTGATGCGCAGCTTGCCGTCAAACTGCTCGGTAATGCGGCGGGCAGCCTCGATGGTCAGCGAGAACAGCGAACGGCCGGACATGTACATCTCTGTGGAGGGTAACTCGTCCCTCGTCACATCGACGGGGAAGGTGTTGGTGAGCTTGACACCAAACTCCAGGCCGCGCTCGGCGCACAGGGCAATCAGGCGCTCGAACATGGGCACGGCGTCGACCCACTGCAGGTCCTCGCGGAAGTGCGTGTCATCAAAGACGATGTAGTCAAAGCCCAGCTCGTTGAGGCGCTGACGGGCAAACTCATAGCCCAGCAGCGTGGGGTTGCACTTGATGTAGGTGTTGAGGCCCTTCTCGGTGATGAGGTAGGTCGCGATGCGCTCGATCTCCGCCGGCGGGCAGCCGTGCAGGGTAGACTCGGTGATGGAGTTGGAGACGCGTGCCGGGATGGATTCGACAAACGCGGCGTCGACATGCTCAAACTTGTCCAGGTTGGCAAGCGCCCAGGCACGGCACTCGTTCCAGACGTCGGAGCCGCTGGCATCCTTCATGCCCTCGATGTAGGCGTCGACCTTGGGGCTCTTAATGCCCTCCAGGTCATAGCCCACCGACATGTTGAAGACAAAGCCGTCCGGGCTGCCCAGACCGTACTCGCGAGCGATCAGGTGGCAGGCAAACCATGCCTTCACGTACTCGGCAAAGGCCTGCGGAACCTCGAGCTCGGTCGACCATTCGCAGTTGTAGCACTCGTCCTGAGCCACGATGCAGGGCTTGTTGACGCACTTGGAGAGCTCCTCGCCGTCCATAACCTGGACGGTCTTGAGCTCAAAGAAGCGAGAACCGGCCACATAAGAGGCCACGATGTTCTGGGCCAGCTGCGTGTTGGGACCGGCAGCCGGGCCAAACGGAGTCTCGATGCGCTCGTCAAAAATGGGAAGCGCACCCTCCTGGTTGGTCGTGACCATCTTACGCACGCCAAAGATGGCGTCCTGGGTCTTGTGCTCCTCGATGATCCAGTTCATCAGCTGCGAAAACGGGATCGGCCTCATGATGTCGCTCATAATGAGCTCCTCTCTGTAACGCCCGGCGAGACCGCGCGGCGGGCGCAAATACGGTGTAGCGCTAGCACAGCGCCGGCGACCCCGCGGAGGCCGCCTATGCGCGCGTCGGATGCGGCGAAACATCCGACGCGCGCGAATCTACTTGTGAATTAGTAGGTGCGATCGTTGAGCGTGCTCCAGAGCTTCTTGGACTCGGCCATGGTCCACGCGTTGATCTTGTCCTCATCAATGCCAACGAACTCGCGATCCTTGTACAGGACGCGGCCGTTGATGATGGTGGTGCGGCAGTTTTTGCCCATCATGCCAAAGAGCATGTGGCCGTCGATATTCTCCTCGCTCAGCGGCGTAAAGGGCTTGTAGTCCATGACGATGACGTCGGCGGCAGCGCCGGCCTCGAGCACGCCGAGCTTGCGATCGAAGTACTTGCTCGCCATCTTGGCGTTGTTCTCGAACAGCATGGTCATGGCCTCGCACCAGCCCACGTTGGGCATGGCGGCGTTGTGGCGCTGAATGATCAGGAAGACCTTAAGGCTCTCGAGCATATCGTGGGTGTAGGCGTCGGTGCCCATGCACACGGGGATGCCGCGGCGGAAGAACTCGAGCACGGGGGCACAGCCCACGGCGTTGCCCATATTGGATTCGGGGTTGTTGACGAGCCAGGTGCCGGACTCTTTGACGATGTCCATCTCGGCGGGCGTCACGTGGATGCAGTGGCCAAGCATGGTGTCGGGACCGAGCAGGTTGTGCTGCAGCAGGCGCTCGACGGGGCTGATGCCACCGCGGTTGAGGCGGGAATCCCACACGTCGTTCATGCCCTCACACACATGGATGTGGAAGCCGGTCAGGCCGTTGTTGGCCTCGGCCATCTTGTCCATGGTCTCGTCCGACAGCGTAAAGGTGGCGTGACCGCCAAACATGGCGGCGATCATGTGGTTGTGGTTATCGCGACGCTCCTTGGCGGCCCACTGGGCAAATTCGGCGTTCTCGGCAATGGCCTGGTCGCATTTTTCCTGGCCGCGGCGATCGGAGACCTCGTAGCACAGGCACGAACGCATGCCCAGCTCCTGAGCTGCATCCTTAATGGTAAAGAGGCTTCCCGGGATTTCACAGAAGCTCGCATGGTGATCGAAGATCGTGGTGACGCCATCGCGGATGGAGTCAAGAATCGTGGCATAGGCGCTGGCCTTGGTGCCGTCGAGCGTCAGATTGTCGTCGATCTTCCACCACTGCTGCTCAAGATTCTCCAGGAAGTTGGTGGGGTTGCAGCCCTTAATGGCAAGGCCGCGGGCCAGACCCGAGTAGATGTGGGTGTGGCAGTTGATGAGTCCGGGCATGATGAGGTTGCCCTGGGCGTCGACGTACTCGGCATCCGGGTACTTGGCCTTGAGCTCGCACTCGGGACCCACTTCGACGATCGTATCTCCGTCAATGGCGACCGCACCGTTGGGAATGAACGGGGCCTGAGCGTTGCGAGTAAAGACGGAACCGTTAGCGACCAGAAGCATGAATGCTCCCTTCAACATCAGAGGCGGGGTTTGACACCTCTGACATGGCGGAGTGCGAAGCGCCGGCCTACACCGGAAACGGGCCCTCTCCCGTCAACGCTTCACCAAAGGGACAACCCTTTGAAGTGCGGCTTGGCGCCGCATGACGTCGGCGGACGAGGCGATGCGTCCGCCGACGAATAGCACCGAATTGGTTACTTCTTGCTCTCGGGCAAGACCAGATCCACGGCAGCGTCCTTGGCGGCATCGATGTGCTGAGCCACGACCGGCGTCTGCGGAAGGATCAGGTTAAGGACAATGGCCATGATGGCGGTGGGGGTTACGGCATTGGAGCCGATGACGGTGGACACCCAGGCGGGCATGCCCTCGCCGGCAAGGCAGCCGCTGGCCATCCAGATACCCAGGCCAAAGACGACGGAGGTACCGACGATGGTGGTAGTGCGCTGCGTGAGGCCCTCGCGGGTGAACATGCGCACGCCGTTCATGGTGATGGTGCCAAAGACGCCGACGGTCGCGCCGCCGATGACGGGCTGCGGGATAGCGGAAAGGACGGCAGAGAGCTGCGGGAACAGACCGGCGATGGCAAAGACGGCCGCGATGATCACAAAGACCCACTTGTTGACGACCTTGTTGGAGCAGATGATGCCCACGTTCTGGCCAAGGGCGCTGGTGGGAAGACCGCCCAGCAGGCCGCCGATCATAGAGGTGAGGCCCTGGGACACGATAGCGCCGGAGAGCTCGCGCTCGGTGGGCATACGGTCGATGGAGCCCAGGCAGGCGGCGGAGACGTCGCCGATAACCTGAATGGCGACCATGGGGAACACGACGGCGAGGGTAATGCAGACCTCGGGATCAAACTCAAGCGCGTAGGGCATGAGCTTGGGAAGCGCGAAGACCTGGGCGGTAGCGACGCTGGAGAAGTCGATCATGCCAAAGGGGATGGAGACAATCATGCCGACGATCATGCCAAAGAATACGGAGCCCAGCTTGAGCGTGCCCTTGCCAAAGTTGGCGAGCGCAAAGACCACGGCGAAGGTGATAAGAGCGACGCACCATGCCTGCGGGGTGCCCCACAGCGGCGTGCCCATGCCACCGGCCATGTACTTGACGGCCGTGGGATAGAGAGAGACGCCAATGGAGAAGATGACCGTACCGGTCACGACGGGCGGGAACAGCCACTTGATCTTGCTGTAGGCCAGACCAAAGAGGACCGCGACGGCGCCGCCGACGATCTCGCCTCCCAACAGCGCGCCAAAGCTAAAGCCCGAGGCGCCCATGGCCTGCAGGGCCGGGAGGAACGCGAACGAAACGCCCATGACGATGGGCAGGCCGCCGCCGATGCGACGGAAGGGAGCGAAAGCCTGAAGGGCCGTGTCGATCGCCGAAAGAATGAGCGCGACCTGAATGATATCGGTGCTCTGCTGGCTATTAAAGCCGTAGACGCCGGCCATGATGACAGCCGGGGTAATGATACCGGCAAACGATGCCAGTACGTGCTGAAGGGCACACGGGATCATTTCCTTAACGGGAGGCATGCCTTCGCGAGTGAACAGGGCTTCAGTGCCGTTCGTAACCGTCTCCTGGGTCATTTGACCACCAATCCTCGAAATAGTTGTTTTCGCATCTAACGCTCTATTGTGACGCAGTGCGGGGTTGAGGTTGTGCCTTCGTTGGATATCGTATTAAAGATGGTTCTTATTCTCAATAATAATTTTTTGTTATCAGACTATACTTAAGCTGAAATAACTCGTTTCCGCAGGTCAGGAATGTGTCTGGTCTAAATAACATCTTACTTTTCTTTTGGTCGACCGTTTACCGCCAAAATCATACCGTTCGTCTGCATTACGCAATGTACCTGCGGATATACGAGATGATGAGCAGCGTGTTACCATGAGAAAAAATTGTTATGAACATTTCCGATTTCACCCAAAGGAGTTACCCGTGAACGAGACCGTACGCCGCTTTTTGCCGATGGTCGATTTCTTGGAGCAGATACTCGGTAAGAACAGCGAGATCGTGCTGCACGATTTCTCGGATCCCGACCACGCCATCGTCGATATTCGCAACGGCATCGTGAGTGGCCGCAAGGTCGGCGGTCCCGCCACCGATCTGGCGCTCAAGATCATGCACGACCCCAAGTATCGCGACCTGCCGTTTATTACGGGCTACGAGGGCCGCGGCGCCGGAGGCAAGACGCTGGAGTCCGCGACGTTCTTTATCCGCGAGGATGACGAGATCGTCGGTATGCTCTGCGTCAACACCGACCTCTCGACCGTACGCTCCATCAACGCCATGGCGCAGCAGCTCATGGCGTGCTTCGACGCAGCGCCGACGCGCACGGAGCCCGCCCCTATCGAGGTCGAAAGCCTTTCGGAGTCCACCCAGGAGCTCATCGACCGCAGCATTGCCGAGTTGCTGAGCGCGCGCGGGCTGGATGTAGCGTCGCTTGGTCAGAGCGACCGCGTGGACGTCATTCGCCACCTCAACGGCAACGGGGTGTTCATGCTCAAGGGCGCCGTGGCCTGCGCTGCCACCGCGTTGGGCATCTCGGAGCCCAGCGTGTACCGCTACCTGCAAAAAGTCCGCAAGGAGGGCTAACGAGCAAAATGGAGCGCGGCTCCACAAGCGATTCGTCACTTGACAAAAGACCCTGCAGCTCGCACGCGCTGCAGGGTCTTTTTGCATGTCATGTTTTGTTTTCGCCAACGCCTTAGAGAGCGGCGACGACTTCGATCTCGACCAGACCGCCGGCCGGAAGGGCGGCAACCTGGAAAGCGCTGCGCGCGGGGAACGGAGCCTCGAACTTGGAGGCATAAATCTCGTTCACGGCAGCGAAGTCGGCGATGTCGGCCAGGTAGACCGTGGTCTTGACGACATCGGCAAAGGTGGCGCCGGCAGCAGTCAGCAGGGCCTCGACGTTAGCAAGGGACTGCTTAGCCTGGGCCTCGACGCCCTCGGGCATCTTGCCGGTCGCGGGATCGATGCCCAGCTGGCCGGACAGGAACACCATGTTGCCGGTCTGGATACCGGGGGAATACGGGCCGATGGCTGCGGGTGCGTTATCGGAAGACACGACGGTCTTGCTCATGTTTTTCTCCTTACGATCAGTTGAGAGAGCGTGAGCGCGGCGTTCACACCGGGAGGCACAATTCGGTCTGAACACCGCGCTTGATTGGGATAGTACTCAAGGTTTCCGCGCGATGCAAGATTATTATCACGTTGCGAGAATATTTTATCGCCCAACGGTTTCCCCGGACCGCTGAACGGTTCTCGTGTGGAGCAGCCAGTCCAAGCTGCTGAAGACTTTATCCCGCTTAGAGCGCGGGCATCGCCTGCCGCGACGGCACCACTATACTTTTGGTTATCTGAGCATTTTGAAAGGCAGGATATGACCGCAACCGCCAGTCGAACCACCAACCGCAGACCCGAGCTTTTAGCGCCCGCCGGAGGGCCCGAGCCCTTTGCCGCCGCACTCGCCGCCGGGGCAGACGCCATCTACTGCGGCATGGGCAGCTTCAACGCCCGCCGCAAGGCAACGAACTTTACCGACGAGGCCTTTGAGCAGGCCTGCCGTGCTGCACACCTGGCCGGGTCGCGCGTCTACGTCACGGTCAACATCGTCATCAAGCAGTCCGAGATGGGCGATGCGCTGCAACTCATCCATCGTTGCTCCACGCTGGGCGCCGACGCCTTCATCATCCAAGACTGGGGCCTGTTCTTTGAGGTCAAGCGCACGATGCCCGGCATCGAGACACATATCTCAACCCAGGCGAACATCCATGACGACCGCGGGACTATCTGGTGCCGCGAGCAGGGCGCCGACCGCGTGACCCTCTCGCGCGAGCTTTCCATCGACGAGATTGCCGCCATTCACGATGCCGCGCCCGATGTGGACCTTGAAGTCTTTAGCCACGGTGCCATCTGCTTTTGCTACTCGGGCCTGTGCCTGCTCTCGAGCTTTGCCATGGCGGGCCGCTCGGCCAACCGCGGCATGTGCGCTCAGCCCTGTCGCCTGCCTTACGAGCTGATCGACGAGAACGGCCGCACGCTCTCCCCTGCTGGTCGCGAGCGCGCTCTATGCCCGCGTGACACCAACACCTCACAGCTTGTTCGCCGTCTGTATGACGCCGGCGCCGCATCGCTCAAGCTCGAGGGCCGCATGAAGGCGCCCGATTACGTGTACTCAATCGTCGATGTGTATCGTCACGAAATTGACGACATGCTGGCAGGGGTCGCCGTTGCCAAGGACGAGGAAGCCGCCCGCCAGCGCCAGCTCAAGCGCTGCTTCAACCGCGACTTTACGCACGCCTATCAGGACGGCACCTCGGGCGACGAGATGATGAGCTACGAGCGCTCCAACAACCGCGGCCAGATCGTGGGCACGGTGCTGGGCAGCCGCCCGGCCAACCGCGATGTGCGCGGCCTCAAGCCCGACGACCGCCGTCGCCGTGCCGCCATCGCCCGTATTGAGCTGTTTGAGCCCGTGGGCAAGGGCGACCTGTTGGAGCTTCGCCACGACGATGAGTTCGACCAATTCCTGACCACCATTGCCGCCGATGATGCCGCAGCCGGCGATATCATCGAGTGCCGCGTGCCCCGTAGCATGCCCGAGGGTTGCCGTGTGCGCGTGATTCGCAGTCAGCGCGCCATTGACGCTGCCGGCGCCGCGCTCAAGCGCGATGTGCTGCGCCGCCGCGCCGTAGATGTGTCCGTCGTGGCGCGTCTGGGCGAGCCGTTTACCGTTACGCTCACCTGCTGTGACAACCCTTCGCTTACGGCAACGGCCACGGGCTTTACCGTCGAGGCCGCCAAGACCCGCGCCGTCGAGGCGGCAGACCTGGTTGAGCATGTGGGCCGCATGGGCTCTTCGCCCTTTGAGGCAGCGAGCTTTGACATTTCGCTCGACGCCGGCTGCGGTATGGGCTTCTCCGCCGTGCACAAGGTGCGCGCCGCCGCCTGTAAAGCGCTCGAGGAGGCCATTCTGGCACCGTACGAGGAGCGTGCGAAAACGCTCGAGTTGCCGGCGATTGTAACCAGTGATTCCCGCCCCGCGCCCGAGCATTACCGCGATGAGCCGCAGATCTGCGCCGCCGTCACCACGCTCGAAGCCGCCGAGACTGCTCGTGCCGAGGGCGCCGCGCGCATCTATATGACCACCGATGCGCTCGAGGCTGCCGGACTCTCCCCTGCCGATGCATTTGAGCAGGGTATCGTGCCCGTACTCGACGAGGTCTGCCGCGCCGTCGACCACGAGCGCGTCGATCCCTGGATCAATGCCGGAGCCACCGTCGCCGTCGGCAATATCTCCGAGCTCGCCGTAGCCGCGCACGCCGGCGCCACAGCCGAGATTCGCTCTTGCCTGCCGGTGCACAACACGCCCTGCATGGAGGCGCTTGCCGAGCGCGGCGCCGGTGCGTTTTGGCTCTCGCCCGAGATCACGCTCGACGAGATTGTCTCGCTCGGCGCCGCCGCGCCCGCTGCTCTGGGCATCACCGTCTTTGGCCGCCCGCGCGTCATGACAAGCGAGCATTGCATTCTGCAGGTTGCCAATGGCTGCATACACGATTGTGCCAACTGCCGCCTGCGTGCCCGCAAGCTCTCGCTCAAGAATATCGACGGAAAGGTCATGCCCGTCCGCACCGACATCCACGGCCGCTCTCGCCTGTACGATGCCTACCCCATCGACCTCACGCCGCAGGTTCCTCAGCTGCTCGACGCCGGCGTGCGTCGTTTCATGGTGGACGGAACGCTGCTCGAGACGGATGAGGTGGGCCGTGCCGTCGCCCGCGTCCGTCGTGCCGTCGAAGCAGCGCAGGCCGGCCGCAAGCCCGCCGCCCGCCTACGCGGGGCGACCTCGGGCTGCATGTTTGTGGGAATCAGCTAACCGAAAGGCTTACACGTGAACGAAGAACCTCAAGTCCTCTACTGCGACGCCTGGCTCATGGCCATCGACAAGCCCGCCGGCATGATCGTCCACGGCGACGGCACCGGCGAGCGCACGCTCACCGACTACGCCAGCGACCTGCTGCTGGCGATGGGCGACGGCTTTGCCGCGACCGACATGCAGCCGCTCAACCGCCTGGACCGCGACACCACCGGCGTGGTGCTGTTCTCGCTCGACAAGCAGACGCAGCCCGCCTTTGACCAGATGGTGATCGACCATGCCTTTGAGAAGCACTACCTGGCGCTCGCCGAGGGCAAGATCGACTGGAACGAAAAGCTCATCGACAAGCCCATCGCCCGCGACCGTCACGACAGCCGAAAGATGCGCGTCGGCGCCAGCGGCAAGCCGTCTCAAACGCGCGTGAAGGTGCTCAAGCGCCTTAAGAGCCGCCGAGGCCTGCCCACGCGTTCGTATATCGATGTCGAGCTGCTCACCGGCCGCAAACACCAGATCCGCGTGCACCTGGCGAGCGAGCGTCATCCCCTGGTGGGCGACGAGCTCTACGGCACGCCGCGTCCCTGCGGCCTGATGCTCCACGCCCACAGCGTGTCCTTCACGCATCCCGTAACCGGCGAGCACATCCACATCGAAGCCCCCTGCCCCTGGGAGCCCTAAAGCCTGCCGAAAAGGGACAGGTTTATTTTGGCAGGTGGGACTGCGGACGATTTCTTGGACCGCTACGCGGCCCTTCCCAGCGCGGCGCGGAACTCGGCCGGCGTGCGGCCGCCGAGCGCATCGCTGCGCCTCTCCGTATTGTATCGGCCGATCCAGCCCCCGAGCTCCTCGATGAAG